>NZ_JBFAXH010000025.1:0-76326 GCF_040680755.1 Nocardia sp. NPDC051990
CCGTCTGTTTCGACGAGATGGTTGACCGGGCGGATTGCTGGTAATGCGTTGCGGCTGAACACCACTCGACCGATCGGGATGGACGCGAGCAGGTTCAACGCCGACGTCCGATCGAGCTCGACAACCGCGCGGGCTGAGTGGCCGTCGACGGCGAATTCGGTCATGATCGACCGCCCTGTGCCGCGGGCAGCACGATTGCCAATGCTCCGTCGTAGCGGCGGTACAGCAACCGCCCTCGCCGACTGCTCGGATCGGTGAAGAACAGGAACGGCAGGCCGTACCGACACAGCCGGGCCACAGCCTCGACCTCGGTCAGGCGCCGTGTGGGGTGCGGATTCACGGTGAGGGACAACGCCGAAGCCGACTCGGGCAGCTGCCGCTGGTGCTGTCGGGCCAGGCGCACCCCCAGCGGGCCGGCCCAGTAGACGACCGCGTCGTCACCGGTCTCCGCATCGGTGTAGAGGTAGGCGTCATAGTCCATCGCATCCATCGCCCGCACGGCTTCGTCCGGAGTTCCGGTCAGCAGTGCGCTGTGCTTACGGCGCACGATCGGACGTTCGTCGGTGGGCATCGCCAATGGCGGTCGCGCCGGATCGGGCCAATACCGCGGCAGTGCACCGGAGGTCAGCCGCGCGAGCTGGCGGTCGAGCCGGTCGGCCAGGAAGGTTGCGATGAATCCGCTGGGACCCGGAACCTGGACTCGCACATGAGTATTCCGGAACGCCACTTTCGCTTGCGCCAGGGTCGGCGCGTCCGCGCACGCCGGTCCGGTGAGTCGCACTCGCGCCGATACATCGACATGGTGACAGCGCAGCGTTCTATCGACCGCCCGCATCACACGGTTGATCAGAACGGGATCCACCGCCCCCTTGGTGGTGCACTCTCGTTCCCTAGCTGTCCCCGTCGACCACAGCTCGGATGTACTCACTCGGCAACCCCTTCTCGGCAGCCCTGCCGCACGCAACCCAGGCAGTGTCAATCGGACGCCGCGGCACCGAACAGGGCCAAAGGTCCCATGAATCGAGGACGTTGGGTTCATCGCACCCGAAGCGCGGGGCGAACACCACCGCCGAATCCTCGCGGCACAGTTACTTTCGGCCCTCGCTGCCCCGATCCGACCGGTCGATGATGGGTGCGACCAGTGCACGACCTATTCGACAAGGAGCCAGTCATGACTACCGCACAGGCCATCATGCAGCCCGATGTCGCGAGCATTACGGTCCGCGACACCATGGAGACCGCGGCGCAGCGGATGCGTCAGCTCGATATCGGCGCTTTGCCGATCTGCGATGGTGAGGGACATCCAGTCGGCATCGTCACCGATCGCGATATCGTCGTCAAGTGCGTTGCCGCCGGGGTGAATCCGCGCACGACCACCGCGGGTGAAATGGCTCAGGGCGAGGACCTGCTCACCGTCGACATCGGCACCGAGGTCGATGACGCGCTGGCGCTGATGGGGCAGCACCAGATCCGACGACTCCCGGTGACCGAGGCGGGCAAGCTGGTCGGCATCATCACCGAAGCCGACCTGTCCCGCCGCCTGCCCGATACCACCGTTGGTGAATTCGTGGAAGCCGTATGCGCACAACATCTTCCGGCATCCACCGACCAAGGGTCACAATAATGTCGGGGAGGGCTCATGCCCCGGGCACGTTGCCGGGGCATGAGCCATATCCCGGTCAGGCCGCCCCCAAGGCGGTGACCACGGCCGCGCGGCTCGGGTTTGCGCCAGGATCCGCCGGTACAGCGTGACATGATCACCGGTCATCCGGTGCATATCGAAACGCCGCGCTGCCGCGGCCCGGCACGCGCTCCGGTCGACAGTGGGGCGATGACCCCCTCCATCGGTGCGAGCATTTCCGAATACGCCTGCTTCGGATGGTCGCACATCCGGCGACCAGATGGTCCGATCGGTGCTAGGACGACCGGCTCCGGAGCATGGGATCATCCGCGCCGACCTCAGTGTGCCATGGAAAGGCCGCGGCGTTGCGCCGCAGCAGCTCGACGACCTCGTGTTCGGAGGTGTACCCGTACCGCCGGTACCACTGCCCGATCGCGAAGAGCCGCACTGGCGTCTCGAGGCGGATCACCTCATTGGCGACCGTGTTCAGCGCCGAGACCATATCCCGGGCAATGACCGGAACGGCCCATGCGACCCGCCGGGCTCCACGCAGCCGGGCGATGCGGCATGCGGCGCGGGCCGTCGCGCCGGTAGAAACGCCGTCATCCACGATGACAACCGGTCGCCCGAGCAGCGGGATTCGAATGCGCCCTGCCCGCAATCGCTCGACCTGCTCGGCGAGTGCCTCCAACTCGTCGTGCTCGATTCGCGCCATCTCCGCGGCGGTCAGCTCGTACCGACGCGCGACGGCGGCATTGCGCACCCGCACACCATGCTCCCCGACCGCGCCGAACGCGATCTCGGGCCGTCCGGGCACGCCGAGCCGACGGACCACGACCAGATCCAGCGGCGCGTCCAGCGCCCGTGCGACTTCGTACGCGACAGGGACACCGCCACGCGGCACCCCGAGCACCACCACATTGTGATCGTGCAGGAACCGCAGGCGCAGGCCGAGCCGACGCCCGGCGTCACGGCGATCGACAAACATCATCGGCACCCTTCTGGCGGAGATCGACTCGGTGCTCACTCAGGATGGCACTGGTACGGACGCCTGCCACGGGCCCAATGTCGCGCCAATGGACCCCGAAAGTCACCGCGCCGAATCGAAGACTCTGACCTCGGGTCAGGTCGGGGAAGTGCCCCTGAACCCCGCGACCGTCCCATGCTGCGGTAGCGCAGCATGGGACGGTCGCGGTTCGGGTGGTCCGGAGTCATACGGCACAAAGAGGCCGGTTACACCAACGACAGCCAATAGTCCTGGAACCGCAGGAAAACCAGCAGCAGGACGACCGCGTAGAACAGTGCCAGCATTGTCCATCGCCACTGCACGAATGCGCCGAGCAGTCCGCTCGTTCGGCCCCACAGTCGATCGCTCACCACGACCGACAACAACGGTGTCGCGACCCACACCACCATGCAGTAGGGACACAGTGCGTTGATCCGGTACAAGGTCTGGAAGACGAACCAGCACACGAATCCGACACCAACCGCGGTACCGAGCCACAATCCACCCCAGATCCAGCGCGGCAATCCGACCCCGGCCACCACCGACACGGCGAGGGTGACCACCACCGAGAAACCCACCACGCCGAGGATCGGATTGGGGAATCCGAAGACCGCCGCCTGCTTGGTCAGCATGACCGATCCGCAGGACAGGATCGGGTTGAAGCTGCACGACGGGCGGTAGCCGGGTTCGGTGAACAGCTTGAAGCGCTCGATGGTCAACGTGACCGAGGCCAGCCAACCGAGCAGACCACCGATGAACAGTAGCCACGCCGAGACCCGCCGAGACGGGTCCACGGCGGTGGCCGGCAAATCAGACCCGGGCACGTTCACGAGCCAATGCGCGGTCGCGCTGTTCCTCGAAGCGAGGGATCTTCACCTGCTCCATATCCTCGAGAAACGCCGCCAACCGCTCGCGCACCTGTTCGCCGCGTGCGCTGAAATCGGTGCGGCTGAACAGATTCCACTGCCGCAGCACCGGTTGCAGGACCTCTTCGAGATGTTGGCGCAGATCGTAGACGCCGTGCTTGGCCATGAGCACACCGTTGCGACGGAAGTTCGGCATCCCAGCACCGGGCATCTGGAAGTTTTGCACGATATTCGCGATGGCCTCGATCGTCTGATCGGGCACCAGATCCAGGGCCGCGCCGCAGATGGTGCGATAGAAGATCATATGCAGATTCTCGTCGGCGGCGATGCGCTGCAACATCTTGTCGGCGACCGCGTCGTTGCATACCCGGCCGGTATTGCGGTGGGTAACCCGAGTGGCCAGCTCCTGGAAGCTCACATAGGCGACCGAATGCAGAAATCCGGCCCCACTGTCCACATCGGCCGTGCTCACCCCCGATGCGAAGCCGTTGGTCATATGCACCATCCTGGCTTCTTCCAGTGCGACCGGATCGACACCGCGAGTCACCACCAGATAATCGCGAATCACCGTGCTGTGCCGCATTTCCTCGGCGGTCCACCGGCCCACCCAGGTGCCCCAGGCGCCGTCGCGGGAGAAGTTCTCCGCGATCTCGCGGTGATAGGAGGGCAAATTGTCCTCGGTGAGCAGATTCGTGATCATCGCCGCCTTGGCGACCTCGCTGAGCGCAGATTGCTCGGCCGCCCAATCGATCCCGCCGAGTGCGGCGAAATTGCGGCCCTCATCCCATGGCACGTAGTCGTGCGGATGCCAATCCTTGGCCATCGACAGGTGCCGGTGCACGCAGTCCTCGGCCATCGGCTCCAGCTCGGCGAGTATTTCGCGCTGGGTCAGATCACGCGTCAATGGTATTGCCTACCTTTCCTTTTCGATGGGTCTGATACCGGTGATAATGCTCGGCTCGCTCGGTCGGCTTCCCATGCCACCATTGCGCCCCGCCGCCGCCCAGGGCCGAAGGTCCCCGCGAACCAGCGACCGAATGCCCTTTTATCGAGGCCGCGGGATGAATCACATTCCCGCGACCGGCGAATAGACACGCACACCCGGACATCGGTCTCCCGGCCAGCAGTCGGGGCGGCGAGGTCGGCGTGGGCCAGGACGACCTCGCCGCTCATGGCGGCAACCAGCGCAACGTGGGTGTGTTTGCCGACGGACCCTCGGCGTGCCGGTCCACCGCCAGGCGATGGTCAGCCCGCCGTGCGTCAGCCCGCTAGTTCGGATCGCGCCTTGTCCCAGGAGAATTCGCGACACGTTCGGTCGTAGTCGATGAGAATGGCCCGCGCCGGTTCGGTCTGCGGCTTTGCGATCGGCATCTAGCCGACCACACCGCCTGTGGATGCGCCGATTGGGGCCGTAGCTGTCATATCGCCATCGTCACCGCCCGGAGCACCGCACGGCCGAGTCCCCGTGTGCGAAACGCCCACCAAGGAGAGGACTTCCGGCCAACGCGTGCCGGAGCCACCGCACTGCGCGATATCGGGCGATCGGTGATCCGAAAGCAGGACCATCGGCACACCCGAGAGCACCCTTCGGCCCTTGGCCAGCGGCCACGTGCGTCGCAGGCTGGGCCGTACGACACCAGGGAAGGACCGAGGAGGCCAGCCATGCCGCACCACGACGATCCCTTCGCGCCCGCCGTGCAGACCGCGCACGATTGGCTGCGCGCCATCGCCGACAGTCTCGATAGCGACCCGGCCTTCGCGTACCGGGCGCTACGTGCCTGGCTGCACACCGTGCGCGACCGCATCAATGTCAGCAGCTCGGCGCATCTGGCCGCGCAGTTGCCCGAGTTGCTGCGCGGGGCCTACTACGAGGGCTGGGTGCCCAGCCATGTGCCGGTCCGACATGGCACCGCCGAATTCGTCACGCATTTCGCCAGGGCGGCGGGCATCGACCGGGACGAGGTCGGCCTGGTCGCGGGTGCGGTCACCATCGCGTTGGCGGACCTGTTCTCCCCCGGCCAGATGAACCGGATCTTCGCGGTCCTGCCCATGCACCTATACGGCGTACTTTGCGGCGCCCAACCGCCGGCCGACGAGTCGATGACCGAATGGCAACCGGTCACCATGGCTCGCGAGGTCGATCCGGTCGCCAACCTCGAGAACCGTATCCAGGCGCTCGGCGATGCCGTCGCGGTCCTGGCGCGCGGCCTCGAGCGACTTCCCGCCGATAAGCCCGGGGACGACCGCTCGAACCTCGCGGCCCAGCAGGCACATCGCATTCTGCTCGCCGAAGGTCTGGTCGGCGCCGAAGCGCGGGAGCGCTGACATGCTGCGTGCGACGATTCCGCTGGGGCGGGTCGCGGGCATTCGCGTCGGCGCGCATTGGTCGGCGCTGGTCACCCTGGGCCTGTTCACCTATCTGCTCGGCCGCTCGCTCACCGACACCCATGGGAACTCGGTGGTGGTCTGGCTGGTCGCCGCGGGCGGCGCGGCTGGGCTGTTCGCCTCCCTGCTGAGTCATGAGCTGGCGCATTCGATCGTCGCGCGCCGCCGCGGCACTCGCGTCGATGTGGTCGTGTTGTGGCTGCTCGGCGGGGTATCCGAACTCGGTGACGAACCGAAGGATCCGCGCTCGGATCTACGGATCGCAATAGCCGGACCGCTGACCAGCTTTGTGCTCGGCGTCGTGTTCTTCGGTGTCGCCGAGGTGGTCGGGGTGGTGGTCAATGGGCCGGTGCCGGAGATGCTCGGCTGGCTGGCCGCGATGAATCTCATTCTGGCCGTGTTCAATCTGCTGCCTGGCGCGCCACTGGACGGTGGCCGCGTGCTGCGTGCACTGATCTGGCGGCGCACCGGAGATCGGTTGCGCGCCACCACCATTGCCGCGCGCAGCGGCCGGGTCCTCGGGCTGGCGCTGCTGATCCTCGGTGGCATGGAACTGCTGCTGGTTGGCAACGGTGGCGGGCTGTGGCTGATGTTGCTCGGCTGGTTCCTGTTCTCGGCCGCGAATGTCGAACTGTCCGCCGCCGGGCTGCGACATCGGCTCGGCGACATCCGGGTACGCGATGTCATGACCGAACGCCCGCTGTCTATTCCGGCCACCTGGTCGGTCGGCGACCTGCTGCGCTCCCAGATCGTGCATTCCGATCACCGGGTGTTCCCGGTCATCGATTCGGCGGGTCACCCGATCGGTGAACTAGCTTGGTCCGATCTCGCGGCATTGCCCGCCGCGGCGCGGGAGACCACCGCCGTGCGCAGGATCGCTCGTCCGCTGCCGCCGACGGCCCGGGTATCCGGTGACGAACTGCTGTCCACTGTGGCATCCCAGGTAGTGCTGCGCCCCGATTTCGATGTCGTCGCGGTCGTCGATACACCGGGTCGACTCGTCGGTGTGGTCACCGCGACGGATCTGACGCTGGCGGTTCAGCGCAGCGCGCTCGGTCTTCCCGCGCACCGACCGGAACGGTTCTGGCCGCCGAATACCGCACTGTGACAAGATAATTCGGCCCGCAAGGGTCCAGCTGATGGGAGGCTTGCGATGAGCCATACACGAGTACAGCCGGAACCACCTCGACCGATCTTCCGGGATCGGCACGAGGCGGGCCGGGTGCTGGCCGGTCTGCTCGAACACTATCGCGGCGATCCTGATGTGCTGGTGCTCGGACTGCCGCGCGGTGGTGTTCCGGTCGCTTGGGAGGTCGCCGCGGCGCTTGGTGCGCCGATGGACGCGTTGGTCGTGCGCAAGCTCGGCGCACCGGGTCATCCGGAGTTCGCGATCGGCGCGCTGTCCAGCGGTGGCCGCGTTGTCCTCAACGACGATATGGTGCGCGCGCTGCGGCTCACCGCCGAACAGGTGCGCAGTATCGCCCGCGATGAGGCCGCGGAGATGGTCCAGCGGGAGTCGGCGTATCGCGCCGACCGCGGGCCGATCGAGGTGGCCGGGCGGACGGTGATCCTGGTCGACGACGGATTGGCCACCGGCGCGAGCATGTTCGCGGCCGTCGAGGCGATCCGGGAAGGCGAGCCGAAGCGGATCGTGGTCGCGGTCCCCGCCGCACCGGAGTCGACCTGCCGGGGATTGGGCGCATCGGTCGATGAAATGGTCTGCGCCACCATGCCGACTCCGTTCCGCGCGGTCGGTGAATGGTTCTGGGACTTCACGCAGGTCACCGACGAGCAGGTGCGCATCCTGCTGGGGATGTCGACCACCGGCACGGCCGTCCCACGCATCGACGCCACGGCGACCATCCGCGCCGCGACCGTCGACGCGCCCGGCGGCGTCCCGCCCGCGTGGGCACTCGACGAGCTGATCGGCGATGCCAGGTTCGTGCTGATCGGTGAAAGTTCGCACGGCACAGCGGAGTTCTACCGGGCCAGGGCCGCGATGACGCGGTGGCTGATCGCGGAGAAGGGCTTCGTCGCCGTGGCGGCCGAGGCGGACTGGCCCGACGCCTATCGGGTGAACCGGTACGTACACGGGCGCGGCACCGATACCACCGCCGAGCAGGCGCTGCGCGGATTCGAACGCTTCCCGGCCTGGATGTGGCGCAATACCGAGGTCCGCGACTTCGTCACCTGGCTGAACGAGCACAATGCCGAGCAATTGCGCAACGACGCGCCGCAGACCGGCTTCTACGGTCTCGACCTCTACAGTCTGCATCGGTCGATGCATGAGGTGGTGCGCTACCTCGACCGTGTCGATCCGAACGCGGCGCAGCGCGCCAAGATTCGCTACGCCTGCTTCGACCACTTCGCCGGTGACGACGCGCAAGCCTACGGGTTCGCCGCCGCCTTCGGCGCGGGCAGATCCTGTGAGGCCCAAGTGATCCGGCAGATGCTGGAGTTGCAGCGCGTCGCGATCGCCCGGGGTGAATTGGAACCCTTCGCCGCTGACGAACTGTTCGACGCGCTGCGCAATGCCTGGTCGGTGCGCGATGCCGAGGCCTACTACCGGGCCATGTTCGGCGACCGGGTGTCCTCGTGGAATCTGCGCGACGAACATATGGCCGACACCCTCGACGCACTCGCCACCCATCTCGGCCGTTCCGGTGAGCGCGCCCCGGCTCGAATCGTGGTCTGGGCGCACAACTCTCACGTCGGTGACGCCCGCGCCACCGAGACGGGCAGCGAAGGCCAGCTCACGCTCGGACAGCTGATGCGCGAACGCCACGGCCGGGACTGCCGTCTCATCGGCTTCAGCACCTGCGCCGGCACGGTCACCGCGGCCGAGGACTGGGGTGGGTCCGCGCGCCGCAAAACCGTCCGTCCCGCATTGCCTTCGAGTCTGGAGGAACTGCTGCGCGACACCGGCAACCCGGAATTCCTGCTCCGCATGGACCTTTCCGGCGAGGCCGGCGAACTGCTGCGCCAGCCCCGCCTGCAGCGCGCGATCGGCGTGGTCTACCAGCCGGGCACCGAACGCCAGAGCCACTACTTCCATACCAGGCCTGCCGACCAGTTCGACGCACTCATACACATCGATCACACCACCGCACTCGAACCATTGGAGCCGACCAGCGAATGGATCGCGGGCACCACGCCCGAGACCTACCCATCCGGTCTGTGACCGATCATCGTTGGCACACACCATGATCGCACCGGGGCGACGCCAAGTGGCGGACCTGCGGCTCGCCGCCGCCGGTGTGCTGATGACCGTGTTGTGCACACTCGCGACCGGGTTCGCCGCGATCGACCGGGCCGGCCGCGAACTGTTCTTGCGCATCGATCTCGGCCGCCGCATCCCGCTGCCCACCATCGCGATGGCGATGCTCGCCGCCACCGCGCGAATCTATCCGGGTGCGTACACCCCGCTCGACGTGCTCGGTGGTGCGGCGCCGGGCTCGCGGTAGGTGCGCTGCTCAACCTCACGGTCGGCATCACCTGCCCCCGGCTCGGCCCCGATTCCGGAGCCGTAGGCCCCTGGTCGCACGTGGGTTCGGTTGGGACAGTGCAGATCCACCGACGAAAGAGCGATGACGATGACGACTGAGGCGACCCGGGCACCGGCCGCGCGAGCTAGGCCCGCTGACGACGATCCACCCACACCCCGAGTCGTCGAGCGGCATGCCGGCGATGCGGTGCGCTTGGTGCTCGGCATTGTGGCACTGACTCCCGTGGCTGCCACGACCGTGGCGGCGTGTCGTCTGGGCGTTCGCCGGAGTGGTCGCCGTATCGTCTGATCAGCCTTTGCGCACCACGATCATCGGGCACTCGACCGTATGCAGCAGCGCGTTGCTGGTCGATCCGAGCAGCATGCTCGCGAACCCACCGCGGCCGTGGCTGCCGACCACCAGCAGCTGCGCATTCACCGACTCCTCGAGCAGTGCCCGAACGGGCCGGTCCACCTTCAGGATTCGCACCACGGGCACGTCCGGGTACCGATCGCGGTAACCGGCCATATTCTCGGCCAGCAGGGTCTGCTCGGACTCGCGGGCGGCCTCCCAGCCGGAATGCGGCAAATCGATGCCGCTGGCATCGCTCCAGGTGTGCAACGCCGTGAGTCCGACTTTGCGTCGTGACGCCTCCTCGAACGCCAGCTCGATGGCGGGCACACTATTGTCCGATCCGTCGACACCGACCAGGACCGATTTGCTCACCGACACCGGATCCAGCGCCGGATTTCCATGAATCACCGCGACCGGACAGTGCGCGTGGTGGGTGAGCGCGGTGCTGACCGAGCCGAGCAGTCCGCGCTGGAACGCGCCGACGCCGCGGCTGCCGACCACCAGCATCCTGGCCTGCGCCGAGCGCGGGATCAGGGTCGAGATGATCGGTGCGAAGATCACCTCGGTAGTCAGGTCCAACTCCTCGTCCGGTGTGGCCTGCTGCGCCACGCGGGCCGCTTCGGCGACGATCCGCTCGCCGTCGCGGCGCAACCACTCCACATCCGCTTCGCTCGGGGCCTTGTCGGGACCGAAGTTCGCCATCGCCAAAGACGTGAGGATACGCAGCGGACAGTGGTGCAACGCGGCATCGACCGCGGCCCAGGCGACCGCCTGATACGAACTCGCCGAGCCGTCGACGGCCGCGATGATCTGCCGCCCTGCGGAATTGCCCATCGTCACTTCCTTTCCGATATGACCGACAGAGCCGGTCGCTGTTCGGGGTCACCGCGCCACTCATTGCGGGTCCTCTTTGATCGGACTATTGAACTGACGCCACTGCCGGTCCCAGCCGACTCCATGACGCTGTTCGAGCAGCCATACCGCGCCCTGCATCAGCAGGTACGCGACGATCCAGGTGCCGTTGAACACCATGACGCCGACGCCGATCCCGGTCAGCGCGGCGGCGGCGGAACGCCGTGGCGCGGCAGTCGGAGTCCCGTCCGGCCCCAGCCACACCGTCAGGTGATCGCCGGGTGCCGCGTGGTTGGGCACGCGCACAGTCGCGGTGTCGGGACGGCCTTCGTGGGTCCACTGCACCCGGGCCTCGGGCAGATGCGACGGCGTGCGCTCGGGTTTGTCGGTGATCACCGCGCTCACCGCGGATTTCGCCGCGTCCTCGGCACGGATCCGGGCCGCGGCCTCGGTGTAGGCGGCCGTCCCCCATGCCCCGGCGATCGGGATGGCGACGACGACCGCGAGTGCGACCACGAGTCGCAGTACGGCCTCGATTCGATCCGACGGCCGCAGCAAGGGATTCGGACTCCACGGGCGCAGCCACCACAGCCGTCGCACTGGAGACCACGCCGCACGGATCGGGAACGCCGAGTCCTGCGACATCGCCGATCACCTTCTTCCGGTCGCGTTTGTACTGATTCGAGCATCGCGCGTGGGCGCGTGCGCGGGCAGGGAAGAAGGTCATCGTCTCCCGGGGTCCACCGACCTCGCCTTTTCATAGACCGCGACTACGGCCGGCGAAGTCGGATACGAGCGAATGCAGCTGCGCCGGAATGGGTTCCCCTTCGACCGAAATCCCGGTCATGCGTCCGAGCTGGCCGACGATCATGATTACCGCGGTACCCGCCAAATATCCGACGAGCACCGGTTTCGACAGCAGATCGGCGAGCACGCCGAGCTGCGCCACCGCTCCCCGCCAGACACAGCGCGCCCACCAACAGGGCGAGCATCGCTGCCAATGCCGCGTATCGATCCGGATCACCGGTCGCAGCGGCGCCAGCGCCACCGCGGTCATCAGCGCCGTGGTCGACTCCGGTCCCACCGACAGCTGCCGGGACGTGCCGAGCAGCACGTATACCGCCAACGGTCCGATCGCGGCCCACAGCCCGACGACCGGCGGCAGTCCGGCCACGGTCGCATAGGCCGTCACCTGCGACACCAGATAGGCGGCGACCGTGGCACCGGCCAGGACATCGGCACGCAGCCGAGTCCGGTCATAGCCGTCGAATTGCCGCAGGCCCGGAAGTAGACGCGCCAGCAGATGGCCAGAATCGCACGGTTCGATCACCGGACGGCGATGGTCGAAGGTCCCTCGGCATGCGTCGGTTCGGCACTGTGCGGGCGCGCTGCCCGGTCGTAGCGTCGAATCGAAGCAGTTTCCACGGCAGCGGAGGTCGACACCATGTCCGAATTCCATGGCCGAACTGCCGTCGTCACCGGGGGCGCGCACGGTATCGGCGCGGCCATCGCCCACACCCTCGTCAAGTCCGGCCTGAGCGTCGTCGTGGCCGATCTCCTCGACGCCGAGGGGGCGGCAACCGCCGAATCCCTAGGCCCGACAGCGATATTCCGCCACCTCGACGTCACCGACGAATACGGCTGGCGGCAGGTGCTCGACGATGCCGAAGCGAATTTCGGACCGCTCGCCGTGCTGGTGAACAATGCGGGCATCGTCGACTTCGGCGGCATCGAGTCCGAATCCCCCGCGATGTTCCGCCATGTCGTGGATGTCAACCTGTACGGCGCGTGGCTCGGCATGCATCTGGCGGCCCCGCGGCTGCGCGCCAATGGCGACGGTGTCATCGTCAACATCTCCTCGACCGCCGGGCTGATCGGCTACTCCGGGATCGCCGGATACGTGGCGAGTAAATGGGGCCTGCGCGGTTTGACCAAGGCCGCCGCGCTCGAACTCGGCGATGCCGGGGTCCGAGTCTGCTCGGTGCATCCCGGCCCGATTCACATTCCGATGACCGCCGGTTTCGACGAGAGCATGGCTGCGGGGCAACCGCTTCCGCGTTTCGGTGAGCCAGCAGAGGTCGCAGCGATGGTCGGTTTCATCGTCACCGAGGCCACTTTCTCGACCGGATCGGAATTCGTCATCGACGGTGGCGCCACCGCGGGCATGACACTCGTCGAACCAACCAAGGCGCACGGAACGTGGCAATGATCGCGGCGCAGTTACTCGTTGTCGGTAGCCGGGGTCGCGGCGGGTTCGGTGGGCTGTTGCTCGGCTCGACCAGCAATACGCCGGTCCAGACCGTGTATCGCCCGGTCATGGTCATCGACCTGCGGTAACACCACCCCCGTCCCCCTGTCGCGCAGAAGGGCCACCAACTCCCATGCCCACCACCATCAATCCCCCCGTACTCGTCGGCATCGATGGTTCCGTTGCCGCCGCCGAGGCCGTGCGCTGGGCCGCGGTCGACGCCGTCCACCATCGCGCGCCCCTGCACATCGTGCACGGTATCGGCGCGCCGATGGACTTCGGACCCGCAGTTACCTTCGACCAGATCGACTACGACACCTACCGGGCCGCCGGTAACGAGGCCCTCGACACCGCCCGCGGATACGCGACCGCAGCGGCCGCGCCCGTCGGCGAACTCGACATCACCACCTTCATGGTCGAAGCACCACCGATCCCGGTCCTGCTCGACCGCTCCAAAGACGCCCGCCTACTCGTCGTGGGCACCCGCGGCCTCGGCGCCTTCCGCCGCGGCCTGCTCGGCTCGGTCAGCACCGCCGTGGCCAGGCACGCACACTGCCCGGTCGCCGTCATCCCCGAACCGGAGAACTACACACCAGACCGGCTACTCGGGCCGGTCCTGGTCGGTGTCGACGGCTCGGCCAGCTCCACCTGCGCCATCGAGATCGCCTTCGACGAAGCCGCCCACCGCAAAGTTCCGGTGCGCGCGGTACTCACCTGGTCCGCATTCAACCGCTACATCTCCCGCACCGACATGCAGAACGAAGCCGAACAACTCCTATCACAAAGCCTCGCCGGCTACACCGAAAACTATCCCGACCTGCAAATCCAACGCGTCGTCGTCGAAGACCGACCAGCCCGACGCCTCCTCACCGAATCCGAAAACACCCAACTCATCGTCCTGGGCAGCCACGGCCGTGGCGGCTTCGCCGGCATGACCCTCGGCTCAGTCAGCCAAACCGTCCTCCACGCCACCGACTGCCCACTCATCATCGCCCGCCCACACAACTGACCGAAGGTATCGACATGATCGCTCCTCGCGAAGCGAATCCACACCAACTGGCATCAGCCGCGGTTGTGGTGGGAACTGACGGCTCGACAACCAGCGACGCCGCCGTCCAGTGGGCCGCGCGGACGGCGGCTCACAAGCGGCGACGGTTGCTGATCGCGCACGGCCTCGACCTCGCCGGTGCCCGCGCGGCCCTGGGGAGCTACGACGCCATGGAGCCCTCGGTCGTCGGGCCGTTGCAGGTCCGCGGTGAGCACATCCTCGCCAAGGCCAGTGCACTGGCTCATGACGTCGCCCCAGAGCTGGCCGTCACTACTGAACTCTCCGAAGCGAATCCCGCGAAATTGTTGATCGAACTCTCGCAAACTGCCAACCTGGTCGCCCTCGGCGCCACCCCGGGTGTCGGCACTCTCGCCCACCTCGGGTCGACACTGCTTGCGGTGGCCAGCCACGGGCATGGTGCCACGGTAGTCGTACGCGGCGCTGACACGGGGCAACCGGCTCATCCCGGCGGTCCGGTCGTGGTCGGCGTGGACGGCAGCCCGGTCGGTGAAGCCGCCATCGCGGTGGCATTCGCGGAGGCATCCGAGCGCGACGCCGAACTCGTCGCCGTGCACGCCTGGAGCGATCTGAACGTCGGCGCGTTCGCCGGCGAGGGCTATCTGGAAATCCCCATCGTCGACCTCGAGATCGCCGAACACGCGCTGTTGGCGGAGCGGCTCGCGGGCTGGCAGGAAAAGTATCCCGATGTCACCGTGACCCGCAAGGTCTCCGTTTTCGGACCACATGAGCTGCTCGGTAAATGGTCGGAGTTCGCGCAGCTGATCGTGGTCGGCAGCCGTGGACGCGGCGGATTCCGCGGCCTGTTGCTGGGATCGACCGGCAATTGGCTTGTGCAGCACGCCGACTGCCCGGTCATGGTCGTACATCCGAGCTGACCTTCGGCCTCACCCTCCGGGACCGAAGCCCCTGCTCGACCACCCCGCCGGACCGGCATGGTGATCATCGGGCCGCGGACAAACCGCCCATCCGCGGCCCACTCCACATTCCCGATCGAAGGAATCATCATGAGCAGCGCGACATTTGGCGCACCCATCCACACCAAGCCTGGCGAGAGCCTGGCCGATTCCTTCAATATCCCGGGCATCGTGCTCTTCGCACTCGGAGTGGTCGGCCTGGCCTCGACACTCACCGCCGCGGCTCACGGTTTCGCTGGTTGGACGAAACTCGCCGCCCTCACCACCGCGCTGCTGTTCCTCACCAGTATTTCGCTGTTCCTACTGGAACACGAACGGCTGCGCCGCCTGGCCACGCACCGCGCGATAACCGAGCCCGCAGCAACGGATCCAGCGGGCGGGGAGATCACCGGACCGTAAGGCCCGAGTCAGGCTTACATCGCACAGCGCCGCCCCGCGTTATCGACAATTCTTGCGGTACAACGCCATCGGGATCAGCTGGAAAGGGCCTCACCGACTATCAGTTCACAAGCCCGCCCGCCCAGTTGAGCCGCCGCTGACCGAGTCGTGCCGCGGGGCTGCTGCGGACGCCCGCTGGGTGCCGAAGTCACCGAAACCAGAGCCGTTCGCCACACCTGATGACCATCGGCACATCCGAACGGGAGGAAGGGCCGTATCCAGCGGCGCTACTGTCGGACGACAGTCGAAGTATGACCCGACTCGCCCTCGTTGTGCCCGACCGTCCGACGATGATGGCCGCGATGCGGCTGGCCTGCCGAGCCCCCTCGGTGCACAACACCCAGCCGTGGCGCTGGGTGTTCGATGGCACCCGGCTGCAGTTGCACACCGATACCGACCGGCAGCTGCTATCGATCGACCCGCACGGTCGTCGCTCACTCGCGGACGTCTTCAGCGAATGCCACGGCTGACCGAGACGCGGCCGAGACGCGGAAACGACTGTCCCCGAACACAAAGGAGTTTCCGATGGACGACATCGACCGGCGGATCTGCCAACTCTTCCCCGACGTCAGATGGACGCCCTCGGCCGCCGCCTTCATCGCCTCCAGCGACGAATACCCCGGCTTGACCTATGCCGACGAGTGCTCCTCGCTGGCCGCGATCGACGGCCTCGAATGTCTGATCCGGCACACCATGAGCACCACCCCGGCCGAACCGGCGCCGCACTATTCGATGAGCTCGCGGACCAAAGACTGCATCGCCGACCGGTCGACCAGTGGATAGCCAGCGACGCCCGCGCAACCAACTCGAAGGACAACCGAGATGACCGAGAACGATCCGCACCGGTTGGCATCGGCGCAGGTGGTCGTCGGTGTGGACGGCACGCCCGCGTCGAATCTCGCCGTTCGATGGGCCGCCCGGACCGCCGCGCAGCGCGGGCGGACACTGTTGATCACGCATGGCATGGATCTGCGTGCCGCAACCGTCGATCTCGACGCGGGCGCCATCCACGCACTCATGGACGAAATCCGCATGCGTGGTGCGGATTTCGTCGCCATGGCGGAGGGTATCGCACGCGAGGAAGCCCCTGAGTCGACCGTTTCGACAGAGGTATCCGAGGCACATCCCACCGAGCTGTTGATCGGGCACTCACGCACCGCCCATCTGGTGGCCATGGGGGTAACACCCGGAATCGGTGCCGCCGCACATCTCGGATCGACCCTGCTGGCCGTGATCGCGCACGGCCACGGCAGCGTCGTGGTCGTGCGTACCGCAGACCCGCGCGGACAGCTATCGGCCGAGGGGCCGGTGGTGGTCGGTGTCGACGGCAGCCCGGCCGAACAAGCCGCGATCGCCACCGCCTTCGCCGAGGCGTCCGACCGAGGGGCCACGCTGGTCGCGGTGCACGGCCACCACGACCTTTTCGTCGATTCCTTCGTCGGATACCCCTTCGTCGACGCACCCCTCCAGACGATGGAAACCACGCAGCGCGAACTGCTGGCCGAACGCCTGCGTGGATGGCAGGAGAAGTACCCGAATGTCGAGGTCCGTCACCGGGTCTACGACCGGCGCATCCGGCAGCGTCTGCTGGAGTGGTCCAAGACCGCACAGCTCATTGTGGTCGGCAGCCGTGGTCGCGGCGGATTCCGCGGCCTTCTGCTCGGCTCCACGAGCAATGCGCTTGTGCAACATGCATATTGCCCGGTCATGGTCGTACATCAGGACTGAACCAACCCGCGATGCCGATAACATGCGATTCGGCGTCGCCACCGCCCAACGCGGGTGGGTGGAAGCCGACCGGGTCATCAACACCTGGCCGCTGCATCGCCTGCGCCGCTTCCTCGCCAAGGGCCGCGATTACTCCCGGCCGCCGAGCCGACGTCGACAATTCGACTGGCACTGCGGTGCCGGTGCGGCCAGTCCATGACCGACCCGCCACTCCCGGCCACCGAGACCTCGGCGGCACAGCTCGACTGAAGCCGTCTGCGTCAAGCCCACCCGCTTCTAGAGTAGGAAGATGTACCCGCTGGCGGCGCGGCGAGAGTTCTCCGCTTACGGCCTGTCCCACTGGCTTGTGCTGGCCGTATTCGCAGTCGGGGCGGTGCTCGCCGTCCACATCGGACGTACACACCGAAATGCCGGCGCCGCACGGCGTTTCAGCCAGGCCTTCGGTGCCACGACGCTGGCGCTATATCTGGCGATCTACCTGTTCATATCGATCCCGCCAACTATCGACCGTTCGGTCCCGTTGCGCCTGACCGACCTCGCGACCCTGGTCGCCGCGTACGCGCTGTGGTCGCACCGGCGCTGGGCGTATGCGCTGACCTACTACTGGTGCCTCACGCTGAGCACGCAGGCGCTCATCTCACCAGCACTGCAGAGCCCGGACTTCCCGCACTACGAGTTTCTGGCCTTCTGGGCGATTCATCTGACCGTGGTCTGGGCGGCGATCTACCTGACCTGGGGAATCGGTATGCGCCCGGACTGGCGAAGCTACCGGATCACCGTGGTAGCCACTGCGGTGTGGGTCGCGATCACCTACACCTTCAACTCCCTCGCCCATACCAACTACGGATTCGTCAACGGGAAGCCCTCGACCCCGTCGCTGCTCGATGTGCTCGGACCCTGGCCGTGGTATCTGGCCACCGTGACCGTCCTGCTGATTACGGTATGGGCCTTGATGACTTGGCCCTGGACTCGTGCCCGCTGAGCGATACGCGACGGACCTCGACATTCGGGTACTTCTCCTGCCATCCGCGCAGGCGTTCGGCCAGCAGTTCGCGCCGCGTGGTCTCCATGGCGAAGATCGTGGCCACCCCGGCACCGGGTTCACGCAGTCCGCGCCAGACGGGCCGCGCGGCGGTTCAAGGACCGCGTCGTCGGGGGCCGAGCAAGTCCCACCGTTGTCGAATGCTGAGCCTATTCGTGCTGCATCGAGGAGAACCGTGCCGCCGCTATCTCCTCTTGGGCGCGCAATTCGGCGTTGCTGAGCACGTACGCGTCCGGGCCGGGGAAGGTCAGCGCACGATGTCCGGTGTCGGTCCAATGCACGAGGTACGGCGGTGAGCCGTCCGCCGAATGCACTTCTTCGATCAGGCCCCGCCGGACAGGCCCACCGACAACGCGGCCCTCCACAACCAGCCAATCTCCAGGTTTCGCATGCATCCTGCCGTAATGGCTTTCGTCCCATGACAAGCTGAGTCACTGATCAGCCTTTGATGACGCCGAGCGGCACGAGTCGGGCCACTGTCCGACACAGCCCCGCGCCTTCGCTGGCGGCGGCGACTGCGGTGATGTCTTTGTATGCCGCTGGTGCCTCCTCGGCGAGGCCCTTCCAGGACAGGCCACGCACCGCGATCCCCTGCCGCTCGAGGTCGGCCCGTAATGTCTTGCCGCTGATGTTGCGTGCCGCGGCGTGCCGGCTCCAGACCCGGCCCGCGCCATGACATGTCGAGTGGAACGCCTGGCCGTTCTCGACCCCGGTGCATACGAACGACGCGGTTCCCATGGTGCCGGGAATCAGCGTGGGCTGACCGGATTCGGTCAGATCCGCGGGTACATCGGGATGTCCGGGCGGTAGCGCTCTGGTGGCACCTTTGCGGTGTACGCACAGTAGCCGCGGCCGACCATCGATATCGTGGGTTTCAATGGCGGCCAGGTTGTGTGAAACGTCGTACACCAGGTCCAGACCAGCGCCGGTTCGGGCCAGGATGATCCGGCGGACGGCCTCGGCGAGCAGCTGCCGGTTGGCGCGGGCGTAATTCGTTGCCGCCGCCATCGCGGCCAGATAGTCCTGGCCTTCCGGGGAGTGCACGGGGGCGCAGGCAAGCTGGCGATCCGGGACTTCGATGCCGTAGCGGCGCATCGCCGGTTCCATCAGTCGCAGGTGGTCGCCGCAGATCTGATGTCCGAGTCCCCGCGAACCGCAATGGATCATCACGCATACCTGATCAGCATGCAGTCCGAAAGCGTTCGCGGTCGGTTCGTCGTAGATCTCGGCCACGGCCTGTACCTCGAGGAAATGGTTACCCGAGCCGAGACTGCCGACCTGGCCCAGGCCGCGGGCAACCGCGCGATCGCTGACCAGATCCGGATCGGCCCCGTCGACCCTGCCCTGGTCCTCGCACCGTCGTAGGTCACGAGGTACGCCGTGGCCTCGTTCGATGGCGTATGCAGCGCCCTTGGTCAGGATTTCGCCGAACTCGCCGCGGGAGACCTGCCACAGCCCGCCGCGGCGGAAGCCGCGTGGGATCGCGGCGTCGAGATCGTCCATGACGGCGGTGAGTTTCGACGCGAATGTGGCGCGGTCGAGGTCGGCGGCGAGCAGCCGCACACCGCAGGAGATATCGAATCCGACCCCGCCCGGGGATACGACGCCATCGGTGGCGATATCGGTCGCGGCGACGCCGCCGATAGGGAATCCGTAGCCCCAGTGCACATCCGGCATGGCGTAGGAGGCGAGCACGATTCCCGGGAGCGTGGCCACGTTCACGACCTGTTCGAGTGCCTTATCTCCGGCGATATCGGGCGCCAGCGCCCGGGACGCGAAAACCAGTCCGGGAACCCGCATGTCGCCGTGTCGTTCGATGCGGAACCGGAATGGTGTCTCCTCGATGAGTTCCATGACCGTTCCCTCAGACATCGATCGTCACCGCGCAACGCCAGCCGTGCGAGTCGCGCCGGAACCGTAATCGGTGCAGCGACACCGCCTTTGGTACCGCACCGCACGGGGTGGCGGCCGCCAGGTCGACCATCTGGAATCGCACCCGCACCCCGCTGCGGTCCGCGGACACTTCCGTCGCGACCGGGACCATCCCGGAAACCTCCCCTTGGAAGATGACCTCCTCGAGCACTCCGACGAGCACGTTCTCATCGCTATCAGCAGGCAAGGACGTTTCGACGGCCGTCGACGCACACGGCAGTGGACGCTCCAGGAAGCTATCCACCAGCGCGGCCACCGCCTCGGCCAGACACCGCTCCCGAGTCGGCGCCCACGCCTCGATACGCAGGTCGGCGGTGTGCGGGATCAAGCGATGCCCAGCTTCGGATTCGCTCATCGTGCTGGGATGCGCGGTTCGAGCAGCGGCTGGTCGGTGTGCAGACCGGCGATCGCCTCGGCCAGCACAGACGCGATCGAACACACCCGGATCATGGTGGTCGTGTTCTCGTGCTCGACGGTGTCGGTGACGAGCACGCGCCGCAGACCGAGGTCGCGCAGGCGACTGGCCGCGGCGTGCACGAACAGTCCATGGGTGGCGGCGACGACGATGTCCGAGGTACTGCCCCGGGCGCGCAACAATTTCACCGCCGCTTCGATGGTCGCCCCTGTGGTGATCATGTCGTCCACGATTACTGCGAGGTGGCCGCGCGCATCGCCCATGAGTTCGAGCGCGCTGACTGTTGTGCCGCTTTCGCGATGCTTGCGTACCATCGCGACCGAACCGCGCACTGCCATGGCGTAGTGTTCGGCCAGTTCGACCGCGCCCAGGTCGGGGGCGACGACGACGGTGTCATCCGCCAACTCCGTGGCGAGCTCACAGGCCACGATCGGGACGGCGGTGAGCGTTTCGACCGGAATGCGGCACCGCGCTTCCAGACCGAGGGTGTGCGGGTCGACAACAACCAGCCGGTCGGCACCCGCGTTCGCTATCGCATCGGTGACCACCGCCGAGCCGATGGCCTGACCGGGCGCCGTGCGACGATCCTGGCGGGCATAACCGAAATACGGAATCACCGCGGTCACCCGCGCCGCTCGAGCCCGCCGACACGCGTTCAGTAGTAGCAGCAGCTCGATGATGTGCTCGTTCACCGGCGGTGCCGTCGACTGCACCACATAAACGTCTGTGCCACACACATTCTCGACGATCGGGCACAACTCACCGTCCGGAAATCGCTGCAGCACGCAACCGTTGGATCCGACGCCGAGATGGTTGCCCACCGCACCAGCCAGCCGCGAGCTGGCACTGCCGGAAATGATACGAAGCGGCGCGGTGCTCATCCGGTCCCATTCCCACGTCCGGAACGGTCGTCTGCGGCGATAGGCCCCAACTGAGTGACGAACCAGTCACGGGCGAGTTCGGCGACCTTCTCCAGCGCGCCCGCTTCAGCGAAGAGATGAGTTGCGCCCGGCACTACCGCCAGCGCCGTTTCGCACGACATGGCTGCCTGTGCGCGACGATTGAGTTCCAGCACCAGATGATCGTGTCCGCCGACGATCAGCAGGGTCGGCGCGCGCACCGCGGCCAGCGTCGCACCGGCCAGATCGGGTCGGCCTCCGCGCGAGACTACTGCGGCGACCTCGACGCGCGGATCAGCCGCAGCCTGTAGCGCGGCACCGGTGCCGGTGCTGGCACCGAAATACCCGATCCGCAAACCGGCCACGGCTTCCTGGCGATTGAGCCAGCCGGTGACATCGACCAGCCGACGCGCGAGCAGCGCGATATCGAAGACGCGAGCCCGGTTGATTTCCTCGTCGACGGTGAGCAAGTCGAGCAGCAGTGTGCCCAACCGCGCGCGGTTCAACACGCTCGCCACATAACGGTTTCGGGGGCTGTGCCGGCTGCTGCCACTGCCGTGTGCGAACACCACGATCCCGTTCGGATCCTCCGGAATGATGAGATGCCCCGCCAATTCGACATTTCCCGCGACTACCCGTACCTCGTCATCGCGGAGCAATGGATCCCCGGCCGGGCCCGCTAGCGGCTCCGGGAGCTCTTCGGCGGCGCGGCGCAGTAATTCGACCACCTCCCGGGCGGAGGTCGGCCCGAAGTGGCGATACCACTGGCCGACCGCGAAGAACCACAACGGCGACTCCAGGCAGATCACCTCGTCCGCCTCCTTCGACAACGCGGCCAATGCGTCCTGGGCGCCGACCGGGACCGCCAACACCACTCGCGCCGCCCTGTGCGCCCGCGCGACCTGACACGCGGCGCGGCCGGTGGCACCGGTCACGACGCCGTCGTCGACGATCACCGCAGTACGGCCCGCCAACGGAATCCGCGAACGGCCCACCCGGAATCGCTCGGCCCGCCGCGAAAGTTCCTCGCGCTCACGGTGTTCCACCTTCGCCATCTCCTCGGTGGTGAGCCACGTGCCCGCGACCACGGTATCGTTGAGTACCCGGACCCCGTCCTCGCCGATCGCCCCGAACGCCAACTCCGGCTGATGCGGGACACCTAGCTTGCGCACCACGATCACATCCAGCGGCGCGCCCAATGCCCTCGCAACCTCGTACGCGACCGGGACACCGCCTCGTTGCAGACCGAGGATGACAAGGTCTTCACCATGTAACGGTTGCAACCGCACCGCGAGTCGTCGGCCGGCATCACCGCGATCGAGAAACAGCATCGAGACCTCCTAGCAGACCTATCAAGCCTGGCTACCGGGCGCGACGTGGCGGCAGGTCCCAATGTCGCCGGACCGCGTGTCATTGGTCCCTCACTGATTCGCACCGCACCCCTGCCGGATCCCGTTTACGCCGAACAGACCGCCATCAGCTCATCCGCTCCCCGCACCCGCGCAAGCCAGCGGGCTGCCGTCACGGAACGCATGGTAACGAGACTTGCCCGAGGATGAAGACCCCGCTTTGGAACGGTTGGCCTCAACCGAGTTCGCATACCCCGGCCCAGAGCCTCGGGCAGATCACCGGTTACCCGGCGGCATCAAGTATCGCCCCGGATCGGCCCGGCTCGCTCCGGGCTAAAGTCCTCCGTCCGTACACGAAAGTCACCACAACTCCGGGGAATACACCGACCATCCATCAGCTCCATGTCGAACGCGGCCTCGGCGCAAGTCTCGTCGGCCAGTGCATAGGACTTGTGCCGCACTCCTCACGCTGCTCGAACGGACGCGGAAAGTAGGGCAGTGGGGTCCGCGATGGGGCATCATGGCGCCACTCGTGTTGACCCGGCGCCGGGCGGTGGCCGCGAATGGCTTCCCAGTGCCGGGTCAGCCGCTCGAAGCGCTCTTTGAGCGGAGCCTCGAGCAGGTCGACCGCCTCCCGCGTGGTCGCAGCAGCGACCTGTACACACACCCCGCGCCCGTCCATATTCACATTCGCCTGCCACTAGGGTGGGAACCTGGGGTCCTACAGTACGGTCATGGCCGGTCGACGTACTTTTCGGTCGCGGTGCCCCTGGTGGCGGAGGTCAGATGTGTCAGGAACCAGTCGCGGGCCAGTGCCGCGACCTGTTTCCAGCGCACCGGGTTCGGGAAAGAGGTGGGTGGCTCCGGGCACGATGGTGAGCTTGTTCTCACACGACATGGCCCGTTGTGCATAGCGGTTGAGGTCGACCACGGCCGGGTCGCCACCGCCGACGATCAGCAGTGTCGGTGCCCGCCCCGCGGATAGGTCGACGCCGGCGAGGTCGGGGCGGCCAGCGCGGGACACCACGGCCGCGACGTCGACGCGCGGGTCGGCGGCGGCCTGCAGCGCGGCGGCCGCGCCGGTGCCGAGGTAACCGATCGGCAGACCGGTGGCGCACGACTGTTGGGTGAGCCAGCGGGTGACATCCACCAACCGATCCGAGAGCAGTTCGATGTCGAAAACCCGTGCGTAGCGGACTTCTTCGGCAGGAGTGAGCAGATCCGTCAGCAGGGTGCCCAATCCAACCCGGTCGAGCGCGGCGACGACCGAGCAGTGCTGATCGCGGGTGGATGCTCCCTCGTAACTACCCGGACGGACGCGGAATCACATCACAATCCGGCGCTTTGACAAAGATGGCATGCTGCGCGTGTGACCGTTTGGGACCTGCTCGGCATAGATAAAGCTCTGCGCACAAGTTGGGCGGCTGACACCTGTTCGGTGGACGACCTCGCCCGTGCCGAGTGGCAGGCGGACAACCCTGCTTGGGGTCATTGCGACATAACGGCGTTGATCGTCAACGACGTGTTCGGCGGGGATCTCATGGTTGGCGAGGTAATGCTCGGTGTGGAGCAACAAGGATTTCACTGGTGGAATCGCCTGCCCACTGGTGTCGAACTCGATCTGACTCGTGATCAGTTCCGGCTGGGTCAGGTCGTGACCGCCGCTCGCGTTGTCGAACGTCCGAGTGGGCGGTTGCCGCGTCGGTGGGATGAGTACCTTTTGTTGCGTCAGCGCGTCATCGGCCGCCTCGGGCACCTGCCCGAACCGGCCAGGTGACCCACAGGCGAGTTGCTAAGATTAGAAAGTAATCTCAGCGTTGTCGGTATCCGGAGAGTGGAGGACATCATGGGGGATGCGCACCAGCCGCTCTACCGGATGAAGGCAGATTTCTTCAAGACCCTCGGGCATCCGGCGCGTATTCGGGTGTTGGAGCTGCTCAGCGAACGCGACTATGCGGTCTCGGAGATGTTGCCGCAGGTCGGTATCGAACCGGCGAATCTGTCGCAGCAGCTGGCGATTTTGCGTCGTACTGGGCTGGTGACTGCCCGGCGGGAGGGCTTGTCGGTTTCCTACGCGTTGACCTCGCCGCGGGTTGCGGAGCTGTTGAAGGTGGCGCGGGCCATCCTGACCGGGGTGGTCGCGGGGCAGGCCGAGTTGCTCGAGGAGCTATCCGAACCAACCCTGGTTAGCGAATCCTCGGGCTGACCTTGCGGCGCGGGAGCCTCTTCGGCCCGCGATTTCGGCGTTGCCGTTGGGTCAGCTGATGGCGCATCACGACGTGCTGGTCGATCTGGCTGATGTGGCGTGTCCGGCGGTGCTCGGACGGACCGTGACGGTCCCCACGGATCCGTTCGACCGCGCCGCGATGCCGTCATCACCGTCCGCGCCCTCATCCGCCGCGCCTGGACCACCCACCGCTGGGACACTCGGCCAGCACACCGCCGGTGACACCACCGATGTTCTCGCTGTGCACGGGGCTGATGTGGGCCAGGACCGCGTCGTCGATACGCCGTCCGGATCGGCGCATCTGCTAAGAGGCCCATCCGTGGCCAGGACTACCGCACCGCGCCACCACCTTTCACTGTCACAATCTCAGTGCGCCTGGTTAGAGGTCGTTACCAACGTAGGACAGGTTGAAGCTCTTGTTGACCAGGGGGAAGTCGGGCACGATCGTTTCGGTCATGGCCATCGGCAGGGCGGGCCAGTTGAACCAGGACGGGTCGACGATTTTGGCGCGGGTGCGGCAGCCGGTGTCGTCGGTCTCGACTCGATGCACGATGGTGCCGCGCCAGCCTTCCACAATGCCGACATCACTACCGGCTCGCTGGGCGGGTTCAGTTGTCGTCGTGAATTGTGTTGGCCCGGTGTGGCTCTCGACCAGGTGGGTGATCATATCGGTTGATGCGGCGAATTCGTCGCGGCGGACCGCGTAGCGAGCAAGGACATCGCCGGTATCGGCGGTACCGCGGTGACCGGTAGGTCGATGGTGGGGTGGTCGACGCGGGCATCGATCGCCACACCGCTCGCGCGCGGCGTAGCCGAGGCAGCCGAGTGCGCGGGCATCGTCAGTGCCCAGGACGCCGGTGCCCGCGAAGCGGTCGTAGATGACCGCGTTGCGCAGAGTCAGTTGGGTGACTTCGGCGAGATCGTCGGCGATCAATCGCAGTTGTGTCGGGTCGGGGTTCCGGTAGTAATCGCGCGGAAAACAACACATATGGCTGGACCAGCGACGATACCGTCGTGATCGGCTCGGGCCGTACGCTGGTTTGCGTCAGATGCGGGGTGGGGCGGGGCTGCTGATGATGCGGTGGATGGTGGAGCGACCGACGCTGTATTCCTCGGCGAGGTCGGCCAGGCTGGCGTCGTCGTCGGGATGCGGTGGTAGCGGCGGTGGATCGTTTTGCGTGCTGCGAGAGGCAGTTTCGGCTGTTTGCCCTTGAGGCGGCCCTTGGCGCGGGCCTTGGCCATGCCTTCACGGGTGCGCAGGTGGTTGAGGTTGGCCTCGAATTCGGCGACCATGGCCAGGGTTTGCAGGAAGAGTTTGCCGAACGGGTCGTTCCAGTCGTAGACGGAGCTGCCGAGCCCGAACAGGACATCGCGCTTGCGCAGGTCGGTCAGGATCTCTCCGGCTTCGGCCATATTGCGGGCGAATCGGTCGAATTTCGTTGTGGTCAGCACAACCTGCCGCCCGGTGACGGCCGCCGTTGCCGAGGTCACTGCGGCGAGCGCGTTGTCGAGGCCCGTGCGGTCGCCGCCGTGCCGCCGGAGAACCCGGTGTCGATGAAGATCCGTTCGCGTGGAACGCCGAGAGTGAGGAGTTGGTCAGTTTGGATCTCGACGTCTTGTTCATCGGTGGAGCAACGGCAGTATCCGACGCGGAACGGTTCACCCATACCCGGAATTGTTCCGGATAGCGGGGGTTGAGCGGGACGGTACGCGGAACGCCTCTACGGAACACCTGTGACCAGGGCTGGACTCGTCCGGCCGCGGTGTTCCGGTGGCGGATCGCCTAACGGAACACCGCCGAGTCGGCGGTCACACCGACTGAGCGGGGCGCATGATGGTGTTCCACCAGGATTCCAGGGGGCTGGGTTCAGGCCAGTACACCACCGGTGAGTCGTCGGGATCAGTTGCGACCGTGTGCGTGTGGCTCACCTCGAGCGTGTGGTTGGCTGGGTCGGCGATATGTGATCGGGGGGTCACGGTATTCCTTGTGCCGGTTGCTGGTCGGTGCGAGTGCTGCTCGCCGTATCGGGGCTGGGCGGTAAGAGCTGCCTGGTGTCCAGTCGTTGGGTCGGTTACGGCGCGTGGTGGCGCCAGCGTGGCTGGTGTGGTCGAGCACCGGGAGCCGATGGGCGCGGCGGGATGCGCGGGGTGGTGTGTGTGCGGGTGTAGGGCACGACGCGCGTGGCTTCGGGGCCGCGCGGGGTGTCGGCGACGGTGAACACCACCGGCTGCCCGGCGAGGAGGGTCTTGAACCCGGGAACATCGATCACCTGGTAGTCGACGAACACCGCGGGGCCGGTATCGGGAGTCAGGAACCCGAACCCCTTCTCGGTGTTGAACCAGGCGACCTGGCCGTGGTGCCAGCGCGGTAATTCTTGCTTGCCGCCGGTGTGTGGGTCGTACTGCGCGGTATCGGCTGCGGTGACGCCCGAGGAGATGATGTGGTCAGTCGGCGGTGGCGCGGTCGTAGCCGTCGGCGAGATCCAGTCGGGTGATCCAGCCGGTCGCCGGGCCCCGGAATCTGCGCGAGCTGAAGTCGTAGTCGTCATCGAGGTCCAGTGGGGTGATCCAGGCTTGGTCGATACGGTCGGTGAGTTCGGCAGTGTCGAACGCGGCGCGCACCGCTTCGGCCAGCGGGTGCAGCGTGGTGGTGTCCAATCCGATGTCGCGGTCGCTGTCGCGGACGGGAACGTTTTGTCCGGCGCGGTCGAAGTCGCTGCCTGCCGGGGTGATGGTCCAGGTGTTGGTCACGGCGGTTCCCTCCTGGAATGTCATCGAGTGGTCGATTCGGCGAAAGGTCGGGTGAGCCCGGAAGACCCGAGCTGTCCGGGCCACCCGTCGACGGAAGGAATCTGAACACGGAACTTCTGCGATGCTCCCGCTAAGGGGGGCGGCGAGCCGTGCCTGCCCTGCTGATGCCACACAAGTGGCTGTGCACGCGCTGGACGAGGCTGTCCTGACGCACTGGTGCCGGTATGCAGGCGCCGGGCTCGGGTCGCCGACCCGGATCGTCGCGAGAACACTTCTGTGCGAGAACGTTTCGTGTGGTCTTCGTTGTCTTCGACAGGCATCACCTCACTCTCACTCACCATCGGATACCGCACCGAGGCCGCTGGCGCGCGCCCGGGGGCGGGCCGCGCTCGCGGGC
Organism: Nocardia sp. NPDC051990; assembly: GCF_040680755.1. Taxonomy (NCBI): domain Bacteria; kingdom Bacillati; phylum Actinomycetota; class Actinomycetes; order Mycobacteriales; family Nocardiaceae; genus Nocardia; species Nocardia sp. NPDC051990. The sequence continues at coordinate 27,979 of NZ_JBFAXH010000025.1, forward strand.
CGCCCCCGCGTCCGGCCGGCGGGCGTCGAGCCGGGCGGCCCGCCCTCGCCACCACCGCGCGCCCGGCCGTGGCCAGGGCATCCGAGGCTCGCGCCGTGGCGGGTACCTCCACCGGTCCCATGCCTCGCACAAGACCTCGTCGATCTCGGCGAACAACTCCTCGAGATCGGGATCGAGCCCCAGCAGCCGGGCATCCAGCCGCGACACCTCCTCGGCGGCCTCGGGCGCAGCGTGACCGGTCGCGCACACCATCACAGGACCCTCCCGTGACGTGACCCGGGTCAGGCGTTGATCGCCTGACGCTCGTCGTGGCGGGTGATCTCGATCTTGCGGGGCTTGGCCTTCTCCGCGACCGGGATCACCAGGCGCAACACCCCGTCGCGGTAGTCCGCGCGGATCGCGTCGGTGTCGAGGTTCTCCCCGAGGAACAGTTGGCGGGAGAACACGCCGCGGGTGCGTTCGGCGGCGAGCATCGACCGGTCCGGGTCCAGTTGCGGGCGTGACGCTTTGACGGTCACCACGTTGCGTTCGATGTCCAGGTCCAGGGATTCGGGGTCGATGCCGGGCAGGTCGAGTTCGACGTAGAAGTCGTCGCCCTCGCGCCACGCGTCCATCGGCATGACTGCCGGGCGGGCCGATGTGCCGAACATCTGCTGGGTCAGGCGATCCAGATCCCGGAACGGATCGGTGCGCATCAGCATGGTCGCCACCTCCACTCACTCCATTCTCTCTCGGTGATGCTCAGATAACCTCTGTCATCTGGCTGAGATTTGTTTTATCACTCTAGCGAGGAGAGTGCAAGTGTCGTGCTGAGGTAATCTGGTGGCGTCGAGAAAGAGGAGCAGGATGCTGGATAGAAACGACCCCCTGTCCGGCCCGGGTGGGGATCACCGGCCCGGCCCGGGGCAAGCGGTGTACGGGATCTCGGTGGCTGCCGAGCTGGCCGGGATGGGGGCGCATTCGCTGCGCCTGTACGAGCAGCACGGGCTGGTCACCCCGGCTCGCAGTGCGGGAGGTACCCGCCGCTACAGCGACGACGATCTCGCCCGGTTGGCGCGCATCGCCGCGTTGGCCGGCCAAGGGATCAACCTCGCCGCGATCGCGCGGATCCTCGACCTCGAAGACACCAACACCGCACTACGCCACTCCAATGCCGCGCTCACCGCCGAACGCGACCGGCTCCGCGACACACCATGACCGGCACACCTCCGCCGATCGGCCCGCCCGCCACCGACACCGCGGTGCTCGAACGAATCGACCCGCTGCTCCACGACATCGCCCGCGACCTGGCCACCCTGCGCCAGCTCGAACACATCCAGCGCCAGCACCAGATCACCCTCGCCTGCACCGAGACCATCGCCACCGACCTGCGCGCCGAGATCACCACGCTGGCACAGGATCTCGCTCATGCCCATGCACTCCCCGAACCCGTGCACCCACATACTCTCCCCGCCGCACCTCGTCGGCCGGGATCGGGATCAGAACAGGGTGTCGCGCACCCGTAGCGGTCGGTAGCCGGTCGGCCCGAGGGCGGCGAGTTCGGCGTCGATGTCGACCTCGATGGCGCCGAAGAAGTTGATGTTCTCGCTGTGCGCGGGCGAGACGTGGGCCAGCACGTCGGCGTCGATGCGGCGGCCCTGACGGCGCATCTGGTCGACGGCGAGCCCGTAATACTCTGTGGTCCAGGCTATTAGGGCGTTCGTGACCAGGGTCAGACACCATGCCTGCTCGGTCTGGGCTTCCAGGTGACGGGCGCGGATGACTCCTTCGTGGGCGTAGATGAGGCCGCGTTTGAGGGCGTGGATGGATTCGCCCTTGTTGAGCTGGCGCGAGATCTTGCGCCGGTAGTCAGGGTCGGTCAGGTACCGGCAGGCGTAGATGGTGCGGCGCATCGCCCCGTATTCTTTCAACGCCGCGGCGAGGGCGTTCTGCCGCCCGGACGCGGACAGCTTGCCGACCAGCAGGGACGCGGTGGCGTGCCCGAACTTCAGCGATCCGGCCAGCCGCAACAGGTCGTCGTAATGCTCGGCGATCAGGTCCAGATTCAACTTCCGTGTCAGCAGACCTCCGGCGTGCGGGAACCGCGTTTCGGCATCAGCGCGCGGCACCGGCCGGTACAGGGTGATCTTGCCCAGGTCCCGGATACGCGGGGACAGCTGCATCCCCAGCAAATCGAACAGCGCGAAGTTCACCAGGGTGACCCCATGAGTATCGGTCGCATGCTCGGTGATCGGCAGATCCGTTGCGTTACCGAGGATTTCGTCCAGGACATAGTGGGCTTCACGGCGAGTGGTGACGATTACCTTGGTGCCGTAGGTGGTGTGCTGATCGGTCACGTGGGTATAGGTCGACAGGCCCTCCTCGGCGAAGAAGTGATTGACCGCGCGGGCGGTGACCGATTTGCCTCGCGTCGGGAACCGCTGCCCGTCCGAGGACGACAGGGTGCCGGTGCCGAACACCGTGGTCAGCGGCAGTCTCTGGTGGCAGCCGATGATCGCCAGGTTCGCCGCGCGCAGTGTCTCCTCCCGCACATACCACTCCGCGGTCCAGGACAGGATGTCGTAGGAGATCCCCGATGCCGCAGCCATATTGGTCAATCCGAGGTTCGTCGAATACGCCAGCAGCACCGCGATCAGATTGCGTTTCAACTCCGGGCTACGCGCCTGCTTGCCGCCCGCGTGGGTGAAACAATCCAGATATCCGGTGCGCTTGTCCATCTCGATCAGCACCGACACGATCGGCGCGAACGGCAGCATCTCGGTCAACTCGGTCTTCAACTCGATGGCCTCGGTCGGGATGTCCTCGGCAGTCAGCGGCGAGATCACCAGATCACCAGCCTCGTCCAGGCGCACCGGCCCGTCACCGGCGGCGAGCATCTGCTCCAGCTCACCGACCGCCGCTGTCCACTCGGCGGTGAGCGCGGCCAACACGGCAGCCGGGTCGGCCGGTTTGTCGACCAAGCGGCAGAATTCGGCCCGATGAGGCTCCCATTGGGCCGGGGTGAGCAGGTAGGCGGCCGGGTCGGCGTGGCGGCGCGATCCGGGCACGAACACGTCCCCGGTGCGCAGCCCGTCCCGCAACCCGAGCAGCACGCACAATTCCCAAAAGTGCCGATAGGCCACGGTATTGCCGGTCTTGCGGGCCTCGTCGAGATAGCCGCGCCACTTGGCCGGCACGAACCCCGACAGCGCCTGATCGAACAACGCCACCACCTCATCGAGCACATCAACGGCCGACTGCGCCAACACCGTCAACAAGATCGGATATCGGCGCTCGGGATCACGGCGCTCCAAAGCCTGCCCGGTCAGACGGCGACCGAGAGTAGCCAGGAACCGGCGACGCTCCGCCGGCAACACCGACAGATCAAGAGTGTCCGCGCCCAAGCCGCGAACGAACCCCAGCTTCTCGACCTCATTGCGCACAGCGGCCGCCGACGCCTCCATCGGAGGTGTCGACAGCCACCGCAACCGAGACATCCGGATCGAGGCATCGGTGACCAGCAATCCGTCCAACTCCGCGCAGCGCTGCGGAGTCAGCTCATGCGCCAACCGGTCGTAGGTCTCCCGTTGCGCCTGCTCACGCGCGTGCACAACGCGGCGAACCGCAGTATCGGGGCTGGGCCGGATCACCCGCGCCGAGATCAGATACTCACACCCCAACCGAAACAGCAGCGTCGGGGAATCGTGCTCCATCGCCCGCGCCAACAGGAACTCGTCGAGCTCTTTCAACTCCATCGCACCCGCGGCGCGCCAGCTCAGATACTGGGCCACCAGGCGCAGATGCGCGGTGCGGGTCTGCGCCCGGCGGCCGTACGAACGGATCTGTGACGACATGGAAATCGACTCCTCGGTGGTGCTGATCCGATCGACGGCGGCCGGTTCGAACTCGGTGTGGAGCTACAGATCGCTACCGTTGGTCACGGGCGAGCAAGTAGTGGAACTGGCCCTGATGGCCGACCAGGTATGCCCCCACTTCAACGCCACGCACAACCGCACGCGCGCCACCGAATTCGTCGAGCGAATCGACGCGGTGTCCGGTGACGAGCTTGCCGCCGAGCCGCGACAGCATTGAGGTGACACTCGTGGCCAACGGCACTCGGCCGTGAGACTCCCGGACTTCGCACACACACCGCTGTATCGGCGGCGGCCGACGGTAGGTCGGAACGATCGTTGCGGCCCTCCATCGGCCGCGTCATCGTGTCGGAACCACCACTATCCGATTGACGAAAACCATTGGGACACTACGGTCTTCGAATGCCTTGCGCTCAGCGGATGAGTGCCTCGCTGTTCTCGGCGTCGGATGCTGTCGGCTCGTGGCGGTCGGCACCGGCGGCTGCGTGGTGTGCGAGGAACTTCGGATGGCTCACAGGCACGAAGCGGCGGGCATGATCGATCGCCTCGCGGGTGTTGGGGAAGAGGGCATCGGCGCCACCGCCAGGCAGCGCTCCGATGGCCGAGAGGCGGCGGCGGTGATCGAGGCGCAGCCCGGACAGCAGCACGGTGATGTGGCGGTGCTCGAGTTTGCCGAGGGCGTCCTTTAGCACCAGTGCGCCGGTGGTGTCGAGGGCGGTGATCTTGGACATGCGCAGGATCACGACCTTGACGTCGGTGACCTCGGCCAGTTCCAGGAGAAACCGGTGTGCGGCGGCGAAGAACAGGGGTCCTTCGATGCGGTAGGCGACGATGTGGTCGTGTAGTAAGTCATATTCCTCGGCGAGGTGGTCGGTGTCATCGAGGGGCACCTGTTCCAGGCGGGCCTCGCGGGCCACCGCCCGCAGCGCGAGCACGATCGCGAATCCGACACCGACCGCGACCGCCGTGACGAGGTCCAGTGCGACGGTGACCAGGAAGGTCACGACCATGATGATCGCGTCGCCGCGCGAGGCCCGCGCGATCGCGGTCAGCGATGCGGTTTCCACCATCCGCACGGTTGTCGCCAGCAGCACGCCCGCGAGCGCCGCCAAGGGAATCTCGGCGACCAGTGACGTGCCGAAGTAGACGATCCCCGCGAGGATCACCGCGTGGGTGAGCGCGGCCAGGCGGGTGCGGCCGCCGGAGCGGACGTTGACAGCGGTGCGGGCGATCGCGCCGGTAGCCGGGACGCCGCCGAACAGCGGTGCGGCGATGTTGGCCAGGCCTTGGCCGAACAGTTCGCGGTCCGGGTTGTGCCGGGTGCCGACGCACATGGAGTCCGCGGCGGTCGCCGACAGCAGCGATTCGAGCGCGGCCAGTGCCGCCACCGCCAGCGCGGGCGCAAGCAGCGATCCGAGTTGGTTCAAGTGCACGAAGCCCAGCGACGGCGCGGGCAATCCGGACGGGATGGACCCGATCGACGACAGGTCCAGATCGAATACGCCGGTGATCACCGTCGCTATGGCGACCGCGACCAACGCAAACGGCAGCTTGGGCAGATATCGGCCACCGATTAGGATGACGATGGCCACCACGAGCGCGGTTGCCGGGGTCGCCAGACTCGGTTCCACTGCGAACCTGCGCACGGCGTCGAGGGCCGATTGCCACACCTTGTCACCCTCGGCGTCGGCGATCCCCAGTGCCGCCGGGAACTGTTGCAGCGCGATCACGACCGCGATGCCTGCGGTGAATCCCTCGATCACCGGGGCGGGCATGTACCGCACCGCGCGCCCGACGCCCGCGACAGCGAGCACGACGAGCAAGATCCCGGCCATCAGCCCGACTGTCAGCACACCGCTCGCGCCGTGCTCGTGCACGATCGGCACGAGCACAACCGTCATCGCACCGGTCGGTCCCGACACCTGGAACCGGGAGCCGCCGAACACCGCAGCCAGCGCGCCCGCGATCACCGCCGTCGCCAGGCCCGCTGCCGCGCCCAGCCCGGAGCTGATCCCGAATCCGAGCGCTAGCGGCAACGCCACCAAGGCGACGATCAGACCGGCCAGCAGGTCCGCGCCGGGCGCGCGAACCGCGGGCTTCCATTCCGGCCAGGTGGGAAGTAGCGCCCTCATGCTCGGCGCGCGTCGAGCAAGCGCAGTTTCAGCGCGGCCTGCTGCTCGCGCAGTTCCTCCGGCAGCCGGTTGCCGCCGATGGTGGCGTACCACTCATCGATCGAGCGCGTCTCGGCCACCCATTCGTCGATGTCGACCGCAAGGGCGGCCTCGACCAGGTCGCGGGCGTCCTCGTCGAGCCCGGACAGGTCGAGCGCATCGGCGGATGGCACATGACCGATCGGGGTCCATTCCGCAGGCGCGGTGCCCTCGATCCGCTCCAGCGCCCACTTCAGCACACGGGCGTTGTCGCCGAATCCCGGCCACAGGAATGTGCCGTCCGCGTCGCGGCGGAACCAGTTGACCTGGAAGATCTTCGGCAGTTTCGCGGCATCCGCGCCAGCGCCGATGGACAGCCAGTGCGCGAAGTAGTCCCCGACGTGGTAACCGAGGAACGGCAGCATCGCCATAGGATCGCGGCGCACGACACCGACCTTGCCCGCGGCCGCGGCCGTGGTTTCCGACGACAGCACCGACGCGGTGAACACCCCGTGCTGCCAGTCGAACGATTCGGTGACCAGCGGGATCGTCGACGCACGACGGCCGCCGAAGAAGATCGCCGAAATCGGCACACCGGTCGGGTCGTTCCATTCCGGGGCCACCGACGGGCACTGCTCGATCGGGGTGCAGTAGCGCGAATTCGGGTGCGCGGCAGGGGTTCCCGATTCCGGTGTCCAGTCTCGGCCGTGCCAGTCGGTCAGGTGTGCGGGCGGCTGGTCGGTCAAGCCTTCCCACCACACGTCGCCGCTGTCGGTGCGCGCGGTATTGGTGAAGATCGAATTACCGATATCGATGGTGGCGATCGCGTTCGGGTTGGTCTTCGCCCCGGTACCGGGTGCGACTCCGAAGAACCCGGCCTCGGGATTGACCGCGTACAACCGCCCGTCAGCGCCGAAACGCATCCACGCGATGTCATCGCCGATGGTCTCGGCCTGCCAACCGGGCAGCGCCGGTTCGAGCATGGCGAGATTCGTTTTGCCGCACGAGGACGGAAACGCGGCCGCGATGTAATGCGTCTTGCCTTGCGGGGAAGTAAGTTTCAGGATCAGCATGTGCTCGGCCAGCCACCCCTCGTCGCGGCCGAGTACCGAAGCGATCCGCAGCGCGAAGCACTTCTTGCCCAGCAGGGCGTTGCCGCCGTAGCCCGAGCCGTAACTCCAGATGGTGCGCGATTCCGGGAAATGCGCGATGTACTTGGTCTTATCGCACGGCCACGCCACATCGGTCTCCCCTGCCGCCAAGGGCGCACCGACCGAGTGCAGGCATTTCACGAATTCGACACCATCGGTGAGCTTTTCCCACACCGCCGCGCCGGAGCGGGTCATGATCTGCATCGAGACCGCGACGTACTCCGAATCGGTGATCTGCACACCGTATTTCGGCTCGGCGGCATCCAAAGGACCCATGCAGTACGCGATCACATACATCGTCCGGCCCGCCATCGCGCTGCGGTAGTGCTCGGTCATCACCGTGCGCATATCGACCGGGTCGACCCAGTTGTTCGTCGGGCCCGCGTCGTTCTGGTTCTCGGAGCAGATGAACGTGCGGTCCTCCACCCGCGCCACATCGTCGGGATCCGATACGCACCAGAACGAATTCGGCTTTCCGGTCAGCGGCACGAAGGTGCCCTTGGCCACCAACTCCCCTGTCAACCGGTCCCACTCAGCCCGCGAGCCGTCACACCAGACGACACGCTCCGGTGCGGTCAGCTCGGCAACCTCGCGCACCCACTCGGTGATGCCGGGATAATCGGTCGGGTCCTGCACGGACATGGGGGATGCGCTGATATCGGTCACAGCTGCTCTCCTTCGAACTTGCTACGTATCTAGTTTAGAAATCATGCAATCAGCTGGCCTACGACGGGACTGTGACAATGCCCACCACCACGCGGGTTTCGGCACGTCTCGAGGAAGTCGGCCTTCATCTATGAGAGGGGCGAACTCGGTTCCGGCACCCCCGAACCAACCTCCCGCCCTGTGTGGCATCGGCACCAATGACCGATCTCATGATTGCGCACTTTAGCAAACAGCACACCTCATGAGGGATACTGGCCCGATGAGCGAACGCACCACACCGACCTGGCCCCAGCGGATCGGCTACATCTTCGGCCGCACCCTGCCCGCGTCGATGTCGGAATGGGTGCGCAAAGACCTGACCGGGCCCGGTGCGGCACGGCGTTACCTGATGCGCTTCCTCATCCCGGTCATCCCGCCGCTCATGCTTTTCCTGCTGATCCCGGGCCCGAAATGGATGGGCGTGGCAATGATGGCGCTGCTGTATCTGCCACTGATCTACTTCACCGTGGCCCTGATGTATGTCTACCGACGCAGCCGCCTGATCAAGCACGGCCTCGACCCCGCACTGGCCGACGCCGATTCCCGCCGACGCTCCGAAGCAGCACGTCTCGACTACGAACGTCGCCACGGACGCGCCTGACACTCAGGCATCCGTACTCCCCCTTCTCGAAACACACCCGTCACCGCACGGAAGAATTGGGGAATCGAGGCCAAGACCAGGCCGTCACGACAGAGCAGGTCGGCTGCCTGCGCCTCGGACAGCGGCGGGGCAGACATGGGATCAGTGGTCAGAGGCGTTGCCGCGTGCGGGTCGGAGCGCATCCTTCGCGGCTGGTCGGCGAAGCGGATTCCCGGCGGATCACCGCGGTAGACGATAGCGTCCATACCGGTCGCCTTGAAAGGGCGGTAACGGTTTGGCGAGCGCATCGAGCACTCGCGACCGCGCGTAGTCACTCGCCCTCCCGCGAAAGTCGGCTCCACCACCCCTTCCGGGATCTCATGGATGCCACCGAGCTCCTCGCCGATCAGCTCGGCATGACGGCGGCTGATGGTCTGATCAGATTCGTTCAATGATCCGAGGATCATTCCCGGCCGCGCGCTTGGCGACTACCCCATTCAACCTTCTGCTCGGGGCGCGCGAGCTGCCGTGCCCGATCGCAAGTCATGCCCACTGCTATCGCCGCGCCGATCGGCCATTCCCTCCAGCACGGTGCGGCTGCGGCCGGCCACGTCGGCAAGAATCCGGGCCACGTGCCGTGCCGGTACACCTCGGCCTTCTCCGCCGGTTCACTTGGCGTCCTCTGGCGAAACCTCCACTGCGACAATGGATAACGCGTTGGGTGCGATGGTGCGGTTCGGTGGCATCGTCGCGCTAGAGGGGATGAACAGAGCCGAATATCCTCAGTCGGGCGCGGCTGATTCAGAGGCACCAGACCAAGCTGGCCGATCCTGGGAATGGGAGGGCGAAGCACAGTCCAATAGATCCTTCAACGGGCGAAGCCGGGCTGGCGGTTGCGGTGGTAGCCCCGATGACGCCCAGGGACAGAATCGTTGCGGTTGCGGCGAGGGAGCCGGCGATTTTGGTAAGCATGTGATTATTCCTTCTCGTTCGAACTGCGCACCAGAAAAGGTGCGGGAGAAAGAAGCGTGATAAACGAGCGCTTCGGACACTTCGTGATACACAACCATCGTCGGTTGCTCCATGTTCGCCCACAAGGGACCTTCGACCCCGACTCCGACGTCGGAGAACACTTGCGGTTCGGCGAGGCGCACTGGTGGGCGTCGGTCCAATTCGAAATCGCGGCCCGACCGATGTCCGTTTTTCCTCGAAAAGTTTGAAGTCAAGATAATCAGTGTAAAAGCCATTGACGCAGATAATGATCCGCATCGGACACTGCTATCTCGGAAGGTGGCTGTGATGCGGGTTGGGCCGGCGGGAGCTCCTAGAATTGGGTGGCGCGGCGATGGTGGCGGGGGTCGTGTCGGGGTGTGGCCGGTCCTCCTCGCCTGCGGGGGCGGATTACACATTGCGGATCGGGCAGGGCGCGGTGGAGTTGGCGCCGGGTCGGGTCGTGTCAACAAGGGTCTACAACGGTTCCCGGGCCCATTGCTGCGGTTCACCGAGGGCAAGCCGATGGTGGTCGATGTCCACAACGACACCGATACCCCTGAGCAGCTGCACCGGCACGACCAGACGTTGCCAGCGGAGGTGGACGGGTCCGCCGAGGAAGGCACACCCTATATCCCTGCGCACGGTGCGGCGGTTGTCGTTCACGCCGGGGTCGTCGGGGCTGCGGTGCTATCACACCCATCTGGTCGCCGGCGGGGATTCGAGTCTGGGCCAGTACAGCGGCTTGGTCGGCCCGGTGTATATCGAGCCGAAGCAGAATCCAGGCGCCTACGACCAGGAACTATTTCTGACGTTGAAGGAGTTCGAGCCCTCGCCCCCGTCGCCGGGCTGCACAAGGACGTGGTGATGTTGGCTGGCTACCAGGAGATGGACATCGATGTCGCCGCTGATCAGCCCGGGGCAGCTCGCTGCGACACTGCCGCAAGCAGCTACGGGTTCGAGGCAGTGTTGCGTACGGCGTGAGCGTTATTGGTGAGCCTGGCGTCGAGTGACCAGCGGCCGGGCCCGGCCCAGAGCAGGAAGATCAGGCCGAGCAGCATGGCGAAGTCGGTGCGTGCGTCGTGGGCCATGCCCCAGAAGCCTTGCACGCCTTGGAAACCGCCGGGCCGCAGCTCTCTCGATTTGGTCAGCACGATCGCCAGGCTGATATCGATCAGCAGCGGGACCGCCGCCAGCCGGGTCAGCAGGCCGACGACAACCAATGCGCCGCAGGCGATTTCGACCACGCCATCGAGGTCGGCGAAGAACGTCGCCGCCGGTATCCCGATCTTGTCGAACCGGCCCGGACCCAGCTTGTCCGGGTACAGAAACTTCTGTATTCCTTCGCTCAGGAACACCAACCCGACCGCCAGACGGATGCAGATCACCGCCGGTGACCCGTCCGCGCGCAGCAGGCGCGTCCACGAGAATCGCTCCGACCTCATCACCGGGCACCCGCCTCCCGAGATCGTCACTTGACACCCAGCAGCCTACTCGGGTCCACGATGACCGATTCGGCTCGGCGCTCAGACACCCGCGATATCACGCCTATCGAACACCGGCAGCGCCGCGAGTACGGCCGCCGCACCGGCCACCACCAGCCATATGTACGCCACAGGGAGTCCCGCCCCGAGCGGTCCGCCCTCGATCGCCTGATGGAACGGTGACAACGGGCCCCACGGGCGCACACTATCGACGATCTTGCTCGCGACATAAAGGACATAGGCGGCGACAGCGAAGACCGTCGCACCACCGAGCGCAACGATCCTACGACCGGTGGCCGCGCCGAGAGCCAGTGCCAGCCAACCGAATTCGATACCGATCAGCGCCATGGCCAGCGCACCGGCCGCGGCAGCCGCGATCGAGATGCCGAGACCGAATATCGCCGAACCCGCCACGATCGCTCCGAACAACACCACGGCGAGGGCGATCACGGCGGTGGCCAGCACGGCGGCCTTTTCCAGGGTGAGGCGTATCGGTGAGAGCCGGGTGATCAGCAGCACCTCCAGTACACCGCTTTCTTCCTCACCCGCGACCGCTCGGGCACCCCGGCCGATCGCGAATACGAGGAAAAGGATCGGTAGCAGCATGCTGAAGAGTTCCGCGTTGAGAAATCCGGTGCCCGTGATGAATTGATCCATATTGAACAGCCTGACCAGCGGCTCCGGAAAGCTGTTCAGGAACTCACCCAGACCCGCCATATTCGAGATCGACGGCCACAGTGCCGATTCCAGCAGCACGACGGCGACGATGCCGATACCCCACCCCAGCAGTCCGCGGCGCTGATCGTGCAGGCTCTTCAGAAATACATTGCGCAGCATCGCCTCACGCCTGTCCGTAGTAGGAGAGGAAGATGTCTTCCAGATCGGGTTCGCGGCTGATGATGTCGACGACGTCGTACGGTGCGACGGCTTTCAGCAGTTCCGCGGTCGATCCCGACAGTTCGATATGCACGGTGGTGGCATCGCGCCGGACCTCCCGCACGCCCGCGATCCGGCGCAACGCGTCGGTGTTGGGCGGTTCGCCCGCGAATCGCAGATCGATCTGGTGTGGCGCCCGGCCGGTGAGGTCGGCGACCGATCGCACCTCGATCAAGCGACCCTGCCGCAACAGCCCGACCGTATCGGCGACGGCCTGTACCTCCGAAAGGATGTGTGAGGAAAGGAAAACCGTCCGTCCCGCGTCGCGCGCCTCCCGGATCATGGTGAGAAATTCGCGCTGCACCAGCGGATCCAGTCCGGTCGTCGGCTCGTCCAGCACGAGCAGATCGGGTTCGGACATGAAAGCTTGCACGATACCGACCTTCTGGCGATTGCCATGTGACATCGCATCGATCCGGATGGTGGGATCCAGATCCAGCCGTTTGATCAGTGCGTCACGGACGGTGAGATCGACGCCGCCACGCAAATTGGCCAGATACGTCAGATAGTGCTCCGCCGTCATATCGGGATAGGCGACGAATTGTCCTGGGAGGTAACCGATATGGCGCTGCGCTGCCTCCCGCTCCCGGACCGTGTCCGCACCGCACACCCGCGCTGAACCACTGGTGGGGCGCATGAGCCCCACCAGGATACGGATCGTCGTCGTCTTGCCCGCACCGTTGGGGCCCACGTAGCCGAAGACGACTCCGACGGGGACACGCAATGTCACCTCCGCGAGCGCCTGCTTGCGGCCGTAGGACTTGGTCAGCCCGTCCAGCTCGATCATCGACGAAACCACCTTGCGCGACCTTCCGGTCGCGGCAGGGTCCGAAACCGGTTCCGTCAACTGTGCTCGCGCGGACTTCGGCCTGGACAGAGTCGGGCGGCCCTCCCGCCGTGGACATTGGTCCCCGCCGCCCTGATGGCCTGGCTTTCACGCTCGGATTCGGCTCAGGCCATCGGCGCAGCGCCGCTGTGGATAGAGTCGAAATCTTCGCCACCGGGCCACGCCGGCACCTGTTGGTCTGGTCGAAGTCGGCTCAGGTGATCGTCGTCGTCGGCCGCGGGCGCCGGTCTCCGGGGACCGGTGCTCGGTTCGACGAGCAATTGGCTTGTGCAGCAGGCGCATTGCCCGGTCGTCGTGGTCCACCCGTCATAGTCCCGAGCCGAAGCGCGATGCTAGCGAGCGACACCCGAATCGTGCTCACCCGGATTGCGCGCCAATGTGAACAATGCCTCGTCCTCTTGCGCGAAGTGCAGCGTGAGGATCGCGTCCAAGCCGTACAGGGTGGCGCGCAGGTCATCGATCTGGTCGGCGCGGATGCCGCCGGGCGACTCGGCGAGATGGCGGCGGATCCGCTCGACCAGCCGCTCGATTTCGGTGTGCTCGCGGCTCATGGTCACCATCGCCTCCGGGTCGCGCAAATAGTTCGCCAGGGCCGGATACAGCTGTGTCTCCTCGGCGTGCTCATGCGGCAGAACATCGGCGGTGAGCACATCCAGGGCCCTGTGCAGTGCGGCGTCGGCATCGGGTACCGGCCCGTGCGATAAGGCGTCGGCGGCATCGCGCACCGAGGAACGGGCGGCATGCAGCCGTTCGTGTTCGCGTGCGAAGCGCGCCACCAGCGGGTCGATTGCGGCGCTGCGCCGACCACGACCGATGCGCAACACCCGCAGCGCGTTCAGGATCACCGCTACGTCGATCCCCTCCTGTACGAGCGCTCCGGCGGCGGGCACCAAGAATCCGAACGCCGCCGCGATCATCGCTACCAGCGACAGCGACATGCCCGTGAGCGCACTCTGCACGGCCAGCCGATGCGTTCGCTGGGCGATGTCCACGGCATCGGCCAGCCGGTCGATGCGGTCGTCCACGATCACCGCGTCGGCGGCCTGTACCGCGGCGGTAGACCCGCGTGAGCCGAGCGCGACACCGACATCCGCCGCGGCCAAGGCCGGTGCGTCGTTGACACCGTCACCCACCATCACCGTGACGCGGTCGTGCTGTTCGGCGCGGATCGCCGCGATCTTATCGGCGGGATCGGCGTCGGCGACGACCTCGGTGAGGCCCAGCATGCGGGCGACCTCGGTCGCGTTGTCGACCCGGTCCCCAGTGAGCAGGAGCAACCTGTGCAGGCCGGCTCCCCGTAGTCGGCGCATAGTCCGTGCCGCGTCGACCCGGATACGGTCACGCACCAGCAGCGCCGCGACCGGGGCATCGTTCACCGAAACCCAGATGATGCCGGCCAGATCCAAATGCGCGCGTCGGGACGCGGCATCGACCCATGGTGCAGGGTGTGCAGCCGCGGGCAGCCTGCCGACCCGCACCCGATCGCCCTCGACCGTACCCGTTGCCCCCTGCCCGGGTTCTTCGGAAATATCCACGGCCACAGCAGGTTTCAGTCCTCGTGCCGCCGTAGCGCCGAGTACGGCCTTGGCGAGCACATGCGGCGAATATTGTTCGACCGCAGCCGCACGACGCAGTGTCACCTCCTCGGACACGCCCGGAGCGGTGACGATATCTATTACCTCTGGGTGGCCGACGGTCACGGTTCCCGTCTTGTCCATCGCGAGACACCGTGCGCGCCCGAGCGTTTCCAGAGCAGCACCGTCCTTGACGACCACTCCCGCCCGTGCCGTCCGCGACATCCCCGCGGTGACCGCCACCGGCACCGCGAGCAGTAGCGGACACGGTGTCGCGGTGACGATCACGGCGACCGCACGGACCGGGTCCCCAGTGACCACCCACGCGATGCCCGCGAGGACCAGTGCGATGGGCAGGAACCACACCGCGACCCGATCGGCCAATCGCGCGACCGGCGCCGCGGCCGCGGCCGCCTGGCCGGCCAGCGTCACGATTCCGGCATAAGTGCTCTGTTCTGCCGTGGCGGCGGCCCGAATATCCACAGCGGCACCGGCATTCGTCACCCCGCTGCGCACATCCGTGCCCACCTTGCGGACGACGGGCACCGGCTCACCGGTCAACGTCGACTCGTCGAACACCCCCTCGGTGCTCAGCACACCGTCGACCGGGACGGTCTCCCCCGGCAATACCACGACCACATCGCCGGGCTCTACCGTGGCGGCCGCAACCGTCTCGATTCCCTTCGCCCGCCGCAGATGCGCACGAACCGGGGCCCGCCGCAACAGCTCGGACAGATCTCGCCCCGCCCGTCGCCCGGCGTAGGCCTCCAGTACCCGGCCGGTGGCCACCATCAATGCGATCAGTGCACCCGCGAAGTACGCACCGACCGCGGCTGCACCTATCAGTGCGACCACGGCGAGCAGATCAGCGCCGTACCGCCCTTTGCGAAGGTCGACCACGACCCACCACAACGCCGGCAGCAATGCGATCACGGTCGCCGCCAGCCAGAGCAGATCCGCGGCGGTCGTGCTGAACGGTCGCGCGACCAGCCCTGCCGCCACCAGTGCGCCGATCACGTATCCCAGCAACGCCTGCCGAAGCATCAGTCCGGGTCACCGCGCAGGTGGATGGGATAGTCGGGGGTGTCCGAAGAACTCATGTCAGCACTCCTGATCGCTTGCGGTGCTTCGACTGTCGCATCCGATGAGGGCCGTGCAAGAGAGGCCGAAAGGCACCTTCGCAGGTCCGAATTCCCCTACATGACCGCACGGCTCGACGACGGACGAATCGGATCCCGCGCGTTCGAAGGAGTTGTCATGGACTGGCTGACCGGCGCCGTACTCATTGCGGTAATGGTCATCGCAGCCACATTTTGTCCGCAAAAGCGGCAGTAGCGGACGGAACGGTCTCGCGGCACCTTCTCATGGGATGTGTGGGACGCGGGACGCGGCCAGCAGTTCGGCGATTCCCTGTTCGATACCTTCGGCGATCAGGTCGATGTCGGGGGTGGTGTCGTAGTCGCCGGTGATGCCGAAGACGAGCTGGTCGTGGTAGCTGAGGATCGCGATCGTGGTGCGTAAGCGCATGGCGATGGGAATGCAGGGCAGGATTTCCAGTACTTCACGACCGTGCACGGTCAGTGGTCGGCGTGGTCCGGGGACATTGGTGGCGAGAGCGGCGACGCTGTGCTGCGGGAAGTGTCCGGCCAGCCGGATTGCCCAGGCGACGACGGCGAAAGGCAGCCATTCGGCCATCGACAGCATCGACTTCTCGGCCTCGGCCTCCCCTTTCGCACGATGCTCGGAGATCCGGTCGTGCACCGCCGCGAGTCGACGCACCGGATCCTCGATGTCGATGGGCAGGTACGGGAGCATGGCCGAAACCCTGTTGTCCATGACATATTTCGCGTCCGACGGGCGCACGGATATCGGCACCAGAATGCGGAGCTTGTCCGGTGTGGGCTCCTCGCCGCGCTTGTGCAATACGGCTCGGTAAGCCGAGGCGATGGCCGCGAGTGCTACATCGTTGACCGTCGCATCGAAAGCCGCGCCGATCTCCCGGATTTCCGGTAGCGAAGCGCGGGCGACCACATAGCGTCGTTGCCGTCCGATCGGGCCGTTCAACGAGGTCGCGGCAGTCGGTGCGATGGCCGCGTACACCACCGGCACCAGACCACGCACCACCGAGACCGCGAACCGCGGCGCCACCAGCGGCAGCCGGATCCCCTTCGCCACCAGACCCGATAGGCCACTACCTGAACGATCCTCCGCACGAGGGCCCCGCACGCTGTGGTCTTCCCCTGGCCGGTCGCACAGACCCTCGAACAGTGTGATCCCCGAAATGCCGTCGACCATACTGTGATGGGCCTTGACGATCATCGCCCAGCGATCGCCGGCCAAGCGCTCGACGACCACGCATTGCCACAGCGGATGATCTCGGTCGAGCCGTTCCTCCAGTTCCGTAGCGATCAGTTCGCGCAGCGCCGACTCGTCGGCGGGCTCAGGCAGCGCGGTCCACCGAATGTGGTGCGCCAGATCGAAATTCGGGTCGTCTTCCCATACCGGCGCAGTCAGGTCGAGTGGCGCCCTGCGCACCCGCTGCCGGAGGCGGGCGTTACGTTCGAGCCCTGCGGCGACTCCCGCGCTGAACTCTTCGCGCGTCGGCGGCTGGCCCGCAACGATCGCCACCGCGCCGATGCCCAGGCTGATATGCCTGTCGGTGTCCTCCAACTCCATGAATCCCGAATCCAACGGACGCAACTCGGTCATGGTTAACCTCGACAGATCGATGGTGGCAGCCGGTACCCGCGGATGGGACAGTGTGGCACTGCCACTCGATAATCCTCGCGCGCGCGTACCGCTGTGGGTGAGAGACAAAGGTCGACAGTCGAAACGCCTAATTGCCCTTTATCCCGCCGCGACATCGGCGGACCTCGAGGGATATGGCTTCCGGCAATCCAGACCGCTCCACGTCAGCGATTCTGACCGTCACGCTGAATCCGACCGTAGACATCTGTCTGGAGGTGGAACAGCTGTATGACGAGGGCAAGAACCGGGCCCGGCTGTGCTCGGTCCGAGGCGGGGGCGGTGGTATCAACCTGTGTCCGTGCCTGTGCGTACGGGGTCGCGGCGGCCGCGGCGACGGTACTGCTGCCTGGTACCGAGGTATTCGATGCGACTACCGTCGAGGAATTGCTGGCCGACGTGCATACGCGCTGGTCGATCCGGCAATAGCGGCCCACAGCCGCGCGCGGAGGTGCCGCCGAGGGCGCCGGGCGGGCAGCCCTGCGCATCCTTACTGCGCCGCGGTGAGGAATTCGACACACGATCCGATTGTGGCCAGATGTGCGTAGTCGTCCTCGTCTATCCGCACTCCCGTTGCCTTCGTGAGCTTTTCGACGAAGGTCAGGAAGTCGAGGGAGTCCAGATCAAGGGTGCCGCGCAGCGGTTCGGTGTCGGAGAGCGCCGCCAGTTCGGCGGTCGTTGCGAAGCCGGTCAGTGCGGCCCGCACAACGGAATCCGCATCAGCGCGAGACAGGGTGTCGGGCATGTCGTTCACAACCTCTCGATAGGTCACAGCTGGTCCGGGTACTGCAGCAGTTCGGCGATGGTGTTCAGAAAGCGGGCGCCGACAGCGCCGTCGGCGGAAAGTCCTCGGCCGAAGGGACTTTCGACTCTGGTCGTGGCACGCGACGATGCTGGGGCCATTCGGGGGGCCGATACCGTGACCATCGCCCCACATCGCGGCAACTTTCGCCCCTTGGACCCGGCTCGCCCGCATCGCAGGCTAGGCGGTAGGCGATCCCGATTCGCACCAGGTGAACACCGAGGAGCACACCATGTCACATTCCGATGATCCTTTCGCATCCGCCGTGCACACCGCACGGGCATGGGTGCATGCCGTCGCGGACGGGCTCGACACCGACGACCGCGCCTTCGCCTATCGGGTGTTGCGGGCCTGGATGCACACCATCCGCGACCGGATCAGCGTTACCGGTTCCGCTCATCTCAGCGCGCAACTGCCGGAGATCCTGCGCGGCGTCTACTACGAGGGCTGGGTGCCGAGCCATGTGCCGGTGCGCCATGGCCGTTCCGAATTCGTCACCCAGTTCGCCAGGGCGGCCGACATCGATCCGGACGAGGTCGGACCGGTCGCGGGCGCCGTCACCGCCGCGCTGTCGGATCTGTTCGCCCCGGGTCAGCTGAACCGAGTGTTCGCGGTGCTGCCGATGCACCTCTACGGGGTGCTGTGCGGCGGGCGAACACCCGTCGCGGACGACCGATCGGCGCAGCTTTCCCCCGGCGAGGATCCGCCGATCGATCGGTTCACCGCCTTGGAGAATCGGGTTCGCGCGCTCGGCGATGCGGTCGCCGCACTCGCCCACGGTCTCGAGCGGCTGCCCATCGACGCCTCGAATGCGAACCGAACGGCCGCCGCGGCCCAGGAGGCACACCGGATTCTGCTCACCGAGGGACCGGTGCACACTGCCTCGCAGGCACGCTGACATGTTGCGCGGCACCATCGCGGCCGCGCACATGAGAACGAACCGCTCAGCGTCGTCGCTTCCCGCGCCGTACTGCGCCGGACCTCGACGCCATCGCGGTGGTCGACGCACTCGGCCGACTCATCGGAATCGTGACCGCCACCGATCTGACGCGGGCTTGCCAGCGCAGCGCACTCGGCCTGCCGGTCCGGCCGCCACATCCACATCGGCCACCACCGAGGCCGAATGGGAATGGGGACGTTGGTCCCCGACCAACGGGCATCACGGCTCTCACCGCCGGTCCGGCTCCTGCGCGACGCTGAGGGTATGGAATCGAAGGCACCTCGCATCGCGGTCGTATACGCGACCGAAAAGGGATCGACCCGCGATATCGCGGAGTTCATCGCCGCCGAACTGAAGGATCAGGGCGCCGAAGTGGAACTGAGTGACGCCGAGCACGCACCAGAGCTGTCCCGCTTCGACACCGTCGTGCTCGGTAGCGCGATCCACGATATGGACTTCCTGCCCGCGGCGGTCACCTTCGTGCGAACGCACCGCGAGGCATTGCGGAACAAGAACGTCTGGCTTTTCAGCGTCGGCCTGGGCCCCGCGCTCGGCGGGCCCATCGGAAGCCGGATCGGCCGGATCGTGCCGAAGAAGATCGCCGCGCTGCGCGACTCGATATCGCCGCGGGGCTACCAGGCATTCTCCGGACACTACGAACACGTCGGCGTCTCGCTGAAAGCCAGAATCCTGTATCGCATGATGGGTGGCGGCCGCTACGGCGATCTGCGCGACTGGGCCGCCATCCGCGCCTGGTCCACGAGCATCGCGCGATCACTCGGTCTGCCCGCGGCACAGTCGAACACCGTCGTCCCGTAACCGGAGCCGAGCCCGATCGCCGTCCGGACCGCGGGTCCAACGCCGGGACCTTCGACCGTGACTGTCGCTGCTGGACCGGACGACGGTGAGAACAAAGACATTTCGAGACACCGAAAGTGACGGGAGCCGAGATGGGCGACTATGTGGCCGGATTCGATGAGCTGCGGCTCGACGATACGGCTCGGGCCGGTGGCAAGGGGGCGAACCTGGGCGAGCTGGTGGCGGCGAAGCTGCCGGTGCCGCCGGGTTTCGTGATCCTGCGGGCCTGCTATGAGCAAGTGATCTCGGACGGTCCCGACGGCGCTGAGCTGGATCGCCTGCACAGTGCGGCACTCGCGGCGAGCGCCGACACCCCGCGGGTGGCCGAATTGTGCCGCCGCATGCGCGAACTCGTACACAAGGCCGTCCTGGACGGCGGCATTCGCGACACCATCCTGACCGCGTATCACGCACTCGGCGAGCAGGTTCCCGTCGCCGTGCGCTCCTCCGCCGTCGGCGAGGACAGCGCCACCTCTTCGTTCGCGGGCATGAACATCTCCCGCACCAATGTGCGCGGCGACGCGCAACTACTCGCCGCGCTCATCGACTGCTGGGCTTCCCTGTTCACGCCACGGGTGGTGACCTATCGGGCGCGGCGCGACATGCGTCAGCGTCCGGTCATGGCAGTCGTGGTGCAGCGCATGGTGACCGCACGGCGATCCGGCGTGACATTCACCGCCGACCCCGCGACCGGACGCAGGGACCGGATCGTGGTCGACGCCGCCCGCGGTCAGGGCGAGGTAGTCGTCTCCGGTGCGACCGAACCCGATACCTACCTGTTCGACGCGGCCGGCCCGACCCTACTCGAAACCCGCGTCGGCCATCAGAGCTTCGCGATCGTTGCGGGACCCAACGGAGATCGCCGGGTGGAATTGACCGGTTCCGAAGCCGACGGACCGGTACTGGACGAAGTGCAGGCGTTGGCCGTTGCCCGCCTCGCGCTGGCCGTACAGGAGCACCACGGCGGCAAGCCTCAGGATGTCGAATGGGCCTTCGACGATAACGATCTCTGGCTGGTACAGGCCCGTCCGATCACGACGCTGCCCAACGGTCCGGCCCAACAGCGCGTCGCTGGCCCGATGCCCGCGCAGCTGCTGGTGCGCGGGCTTGCCGCCGCACCCGGCAGCGCGACCGGGGCCGTGCGCAATCTTTCCTCGCCCACACAGGGGCAATCGTTGCGCGACGGCGAGGTGCTCGTCGCGCCGATGACCAACCCGGACTGGCTGCCCACCCTCACTCGCGCGGCGGCGGTGGTCACCGACAGCGGCGGAATGACCTGTCACGCCGCCATCGTCGCCCGCGAACTCGGTGTACCATGCGTGGTCGGCACGCGCACCGCGACCACCACACTCATCGACGGTACCGTGGTCACCGTGGACGGTTCGGCGGGCGAAGTCCGTGCCGGACAACCGAAATCGAGCCCGACAACCACCGCGCCCGCCGCGGCGACCGCTGGCACCGAAGCCACGGCAACCCGGATCTATGTCAACCTCGGACTGCCTGAAGCGGCCGAACGCGTCGCCGCCACCGACGTCGACGGTGTGGGCCTACTGCGCGCGGAAACTCTGCTGACCCAGGCGCTCGGCGGGCGCCACCCCCGCGATCTGATCGCCCGCGGCGAGGAACACCTCTTCGTCGACCGCATGGCCGAATCGCTGCACCGCATCACCGCGGCATTCCAGCCGCGCCCGGTCATCTACCGCGCCACCGACTTCCGCACCAATGAATTCCGCGCCCTCACCGGTGGCGCCAGATACGAACCGGTGGAACACAATCCGATGATCGGCTACCGCGGCGCCTACCGTTACATCCGCGAACCGGAAATGTTCGCACTGGAACTGGCCGCGCTGGCCCGGGTTCGGGAGCGCACCCCCAACCTGCACTTGATGATCCCCTTCGTCCGCACCCGTTGGGAACTGGAGGCGTGTCTCGAACTCGTCGACACGAGTCCGCTCGGTCGCCAGCGCGGCCTGCACCGCTGGGTCATGGCCGAGGTTCCCTCCGTCATGCACTGGCTCCCCGAATACGTCGGCCTCGGCATCGACGGCGTCTCCATCGGCAGCAACGACCTCACCCAGCTCATGCTGGGCGTGGACCGGGACTCCGAAGAATGCGCCGAACTCTTCGACGAATCCGACCCAGCCGTCCTGGACGCCATCGCCCGCATCGTCACCACCGCCCGCCGCCTCGGCATCACCTCATCGCTGTGCGGTCAGGCGCCATCCAACCACCCAGAATTCGCCGAACACCTCGTCCGCCTGGGAATTACCTCGATCTCGGTCACCCCCGACGCGGTCCGCATGGCCCGCCGAGCCGTCGCCGCCGCCGAGCGCCGCCTGCTACTCGACCAAGCCCGGTCGGCTGGTCGAGACTGACCCACCCGGCCGGATAGTGCGCCGCCGTGGTCCGGTCGCGCTACGCCGATCACCTCGCCGAGCCGTTAGCGGACAAATCCGGAGTCCATGAATGTGCGGCCCCGTTGGCCGTGCTGATCCGCCACCACGCCAATCGTTCGGCGAGTTCGGCCAGCCATTCGGGCGGCACACCGTTCAGCTCTCGCTCTGCACCGGTGACCGCGGCAGACAGCGCTTCGGCCGAAACGGCGGGAAAGTCGTGTCGCAGGTGCTCGACCGCATCGGTCGGTTCGACGTCCTCGGCGGTGGTGTGCTCGGATCTCACCGATGTCATGTGTGGCTGCCTTGCTCGTGGATCACGTTGTTGCCAACGGTATTGCCGGGCGGTCATATCTGGGCAGGGCCACCGGTCCCTGGATTCGGGGGCCGATCGGCCCTAGAGGTAACCGCAAGCAACCATGTAAAGCCATTGATCAGGAGTTTCCTGCCGGGCGGCGAGTGCTCCCATGATCCCGGACCCGACTGCCATCCAGCGGGCGGGCTGTGCCGACCTGTCCGGTCGAGATGCCCAGTCGAGCCAGCTCCGTCAGTACGGCGTCGACCACCTGTGGTACCGCGGCCGCGACCGGTTCGGACATGCCGACGCCGAGATCGAGGCCGGCCGCTTCGACGGCAATAACGATGAGTTCGCCGGGCAGGCGGCCGAGGGCTCGGCCCAAGGGCAGGGCGTCCGGGATGCCGAGGGCATGTGAGCTGGCGGCCCGGGTAGCCCCGCCCAGCGCATCGATGGTGGTGCGCCAGATGCGGCCCGGAGTGCACGGTTCGCACAGCACCGCATCGACCACGATCGCGAGTTCCACATCCGTCCACACATCCAGCAGTCCGGCCGGCTCGCCGTCGCACAGGGTCACCGACACGCCTGGCAATCCCAGTTCCGCGATGGCGGTGGCCACGGCCGGACCGATTCCGTCGTCGCTGCGGAATTCGTTGCCGACGCCGATGACAACCGCACGCACCCCACTCACCGGCGCACCACATTGATCTCGAGGAAGTGCGCGGCACAGGAAATGCATGGGTCATAGTTGCGAATGGTGCGCTCGCACAGCGTGGTGAGCGCGGTGTCGTCGAGGTCGAGGTTGGCCGCCACGACGCGACGCAGATCGTCCTCGATGGCGGCCTGGTTCTGGGAGGTCGGCGGAACGATGGTGGCGGCACGGACGATCCCGTCGGCGTCGACCTCGTATCGGTGGTAGAGCAACCCGCGTGGCGCTTCGCTGACACCATGACCGACGCCCGCGCGGGGTGCGGTCGGTACGGCGGGGCGGGCCGGGCGTTCGTAGCCTTGGATCAGCCGCAACGCCTCGTCGACGGCGTAGACGACCTCCACGGCACGAACCAAAATACTGCGGAACGGGTTACGGCATTGCGCGCCGAGCCCGATTTCCGCCGCGACTTGCCGGGCGGTCGGCGAGAGCTGCCAGGAATTGAGCGTGTATCTGGCCAGTGGTCCGGTCAAATACCTTTTGCCGTCCAGCCGGGCGTGCAGTGCGGTGGAATGCGGTACTTGCTGCTCGACGACGTGCGCCAGGAATTCGGCTGCGGGAAAGTGGAGACCATCGGTGGTATGTACGTCGCCACCTTCGATGGCGTATCGGTCCGGTTCGGTGGCGGCCAGGAGTATGTGGTCGAGTTCGACCTCGGGAAAGTCGAAGGCCGCGGCCCAACGAGCGGTGTGCAAAGCATAATCCTGTGCGCGGCGCAATTGTTCGGCCACCGGCGCGAAATCGCCGCGATCGGGAACCGAATAGAAGCCGCCGACCCGGACATTGATCGGGTGGATCGGCCTACCGCCGATGAGCTCGAGCAGCATATTCCCGGCCTTCTTCAAGGCCAAGCCATGCTCGACGAGCTCACGGTGGTCCACAGCGAGGGTGATCGCATCCGGATAGCCGAGGAAATCGGGAATGTGCAGTAGGTGCATGTGCAGGGTGTGGCTGGAGATCCACTCACCGCAGTACAGCAGCCGCCGCAGGTTGGCCAGCGGTTCGTCCAACCGGATGCCGCAGACCTGCTCGATCGCGCTGCACGCACTGGTCTGGTAGGCCACCGGGCAGATGCCGCAGATGCGGGCGGTGATATCGGGCGGCTCGGTATAGGCGCGGCCACGCAGGAATGCCTCGAAGAATCGGGGCGGCTCGTAGATATTCAGCTCCGCGCGCTCGACTACCCCGTCCGCGACGACGACCCGCAGCGCGCCTTCGCCTTCCACCCGGGCCAGCGAACTGACCTTCAATTGCCTACTGCGGTGACTCATCGCGGCTCCGGTCCGCGAAGGCGGGTGCCGCCGCCGCGAATGTCGTGAAAACCCGGTCGATGTCGGGCTGGTCCATGCCGTTGATGCGCAGGATGGGAAGTAGCGCACCGATATTGGGATTCGCCATCGGTCCGAAGCAGCCGAAGCAGCCACGGTGGTAGGCCGGGCACACCGCACCACATCCGGCCTGCGTGACCGGTCCCAGACACGGGATGCCGTCGGCGACCGACACACAGGTGGTGCCGCGGCGTTTACATTCGGTGCAGACGCTGGTGTTCGGAATATCGGGTGCGCGACCGGCCAGGAAAGCACCGAGGGTTTCGAGTAACTGGCGGCGGTCGATCGGGCAGCCGCGCAGCTCGAAATCGACCGGAACATGCGCCGAGATCGGGGTCGAGGTGGCGAGTGTCGAAATGTACTCCGGGCTGGCGTAGACCACCGAGGTGAATTCGGCGACATCGGCGAAATTGCGTAGCGCCTGGATCCCGCCGTGCGTCGCGCACGCGCCGATTGTCACCAGAATCCGGGATTGCGCACGGATATCGGCGATCCGGCGCACGTCCTCGGGGGTGGTGATCGAACCCTCCACCAGCGACACATCGTAGGGTCCCGGCTCGACCGCGCTGGACGCCTCGGTGAAATGCGTGATGTGGATCCGGCCCGCCAGGGTCAGCAGTTCGTCCTCACAATCCAATAGCGTCAGCTGACAGCCATCGCATGAGGCGAATTTCCAAACCGCGAGGGTCGGGGTAGCCATCACAACTCCCGGATAGATAGCAATGGTCCGGCCACCGCGTAGTCGACGACCGGGCCGTCTCGACAGACCAGCAATGGACCGAGTTGGCAGTGACCGCATCGTGCGACGCCGCATTGCATATTGCGCTCCAGCGACACCCTGATGTCGGTCGCAATAATTCCCTTGCGTAACAGGATCTGTGCACAGAATCGCATCATCGGTTCCGGCCCGCAGAGGAACGCGGTGGTGCGGCTCGGTTCCAGCCGCAGATGTGCCAGTGGCTCGGTCACGAAACCGATCCGCCCCGTCCAGCCGGGCTCGGGATGGTCGACGGTCTGGTGAAGTTCGACCGAACCTGTGGCCTCCCAATCGTTCTGCTCGCGCCCGAACAGGATGTTCGACGGCGTGCGCGCGCCGGTGACGAGAATGACGCGGCGGTAGTCCGCACGGGCCGCGAGCGCGCCGAGGACCACCGGGCGCAATGGTGCTAGCCCGACCCCGCCACCGACGATGACCAGGTCGTTCCCGGCTGCCGACGCCAGATCCCAACCGACGCCGAAGGGCCCACGCACGCCGATCACGCCGCCGATTCCGGTGTCGTGCAACGCCCCGCTGACCGCACCGACCGCGCGGATCGTATGTTCCAGCACATCGCTGTTCGCGGCTGGATCTCCGCTGACCGACATCGCGACCTCACCGACACCGAAGCTGTACAGCATCATGAACTGACCGGCCTGAAAGCGTTGCGCCGCAACACCAACCGGTTCCAGTAGCAGTGTCACGGTGTCCCGCGTCTGCTGGGTGCGGTGGGTGACCCGGTACGGCAGCATCGCCTCGCCGACCGGTGTCGGGCGGGCCGGCACGGCGACGCGCCCACCCGTCGCCCGACCACCACCCCCCGCGGAATCGCTACACGATGCTCGGTTCATGTTTCACCCCGCCCGGCGCCTATGCGGCATGCGTAGTCGGCGCACGCTTCGGCGGGATTGTGGTAGAGATCGAGCAGCCTGGCCCGGGTAGCCTGCAGCCGATCGAGTAACGCTTCGAACAGCATCAAGGTCAGCGCATGCCCGAATTTCGGGTCTGCGTTGGCCAATTCGATCAGTGCCGCCGCATCGAACTCGATCGCATCCACCGGTTCACCCGCCACCGCGCCGAAGTGCCAACGGTAGGGCGGCACCAACCAGGACCAACCGAGTAGATCACCGCTGCCGAGGGTCTGCACGACGATATCGCCGCGCCCCGGCACCGGCGAGTCCAGCAGGATCCGCCCCCGGCGGATCAGCCAGCATCGTTGCGCCGGTTGGCCTTCCACGAAAAGCCGGTGTCCGCCCGGATAGGACACCTCGCGTCCGGTCGCGGCCAGCGCGGTCAGTTCCGCCCGGCTCAATGAACCCAGCTGGGCGAACTCGGACAACTCGTCAACCGTGGTCATCGCCGACACCTGCGGCGAGTTCGGCGAGCCGGGCGACCTCGGCGGTCAGATCGATACCGGCCGGGCACCAGGCGATGCACCGCCCACACCCGACACATCCCGAACTGCCGAACTGGTCGTACCAGGTCCCCAGTTTATGGCTGAGCCACTGCCGGTACCGGCCCGCGCCGGACTGCCGCACGCTGCCACCGTGCTGATAGGAGAAGTCCAGTTCGAAGCAGGACGCCCACCGCTCCCAACGTTCGGCGTGTTCGCCGGTGAGATCGGTGACATCCTCGGTGCTGGTGCAGAAGCAGGTGGGGCACACCATGGTGCAGTTGGCACAGGCCAGACAGCGGCTCGCGACATCTTGCCAGTGCGGCGACTCGCGGGAATCGCGGACCAGGGTGCGGATATCGGTCTCCGGCATGGTGCGGCCCATCCGGCCCGCCGCCGCCGACACCGCCGCGCGCGCATCGGAAACCTCCGTCGTATCGGCCGGACGAGTGGTGACTTGGGCGAGAATTCGGGCGCCGACCTCGCTGCCGATATCGACAAGGAACCGGTGACCGTCCGCATCGAGGCGCTCGGTGAGGGCGAGGTCGTATCCCGGCGCCACCCCCGGACCGGTGCCCATCGATGCGCAGAAGCACACGCCGCCCGGCTCGGTACAGTTCACCGCGACGATGAAGGGCGTCTGGTCATCGGCGGCGGGTAGGCCACGGTCATCCCGGGGCTCCGCACCCTGCACCGCGGTGTCGGCGGGCCCAGCCGCCCGCGTGCCGGACGGTCCGACGTACGCGGGGTCGGGATGGGCGCCGCCGCCCAGCACGCGCCCGAGCACCGAGATGGCGGCGAGATCGCAGCCGCGGACGCCGAGAAATGCCATCCGGACCGGGACCTGCTCGGCCGGTCGCGGATTCAGGTCCGGCCCGGTCTCCCATACCTTGCGCCGCGGCGGAAGCAGGAACTGCTTCCACGACCCCGGTCCGGCCGAATGCGCGAATACGGCAGCGTCGGCGCGGCGATACACCCGGTATCGGCCGGGTGCGGTTTCGACTCCCCAACCGCCGGGTAGCTGCGTCCCGGAGTCCAGTTCGTCCAGCACGATCGCGCTGTCACGCAGCTGGGGTCCGATTACTCGATACCCGCTATCACGCAGTACGTCCACCAGACGGTCGAGACCGGCGCGGTCGACCATCTCGGTATCGCCGGACATCATGGGAGCCTCGCTTCGGTAGGAGCACAGAGTTCTGCACTCGAGTCTTGTCAGGCGCGATACCGGTGGCGAGGGGCGAAGGTCCCTCCTACGGCAGGCCAATGCCCTAACGGGTGCGAGGAAACTGTTCACCGACGATCATGTCCACGATGCGGCCGGCGCCGACAGCGGGTGCGCGGTGGCTCGGCCGATCACCCTGGCGTATGGATCCATTACACCGAGGCACGTGAATTGCGCGGACCGCTCGCCGTGGTATCGGGCGTCGCGGAGGTGGGCTGGGACGAATTCGTCGTACTCGAGCTCGATGACGGCATGCTCCGGCATGGCCTGGTGCTCGAGGTGGACCGCGACGTCGCCGTGGTCGAGGTATTGGAGGGTACCGCGGGTATCGACCCCGACCACCTGCGGATCGAATTCACCGGCGCGCCGTTGCGAATCCCAGTGGGTGACGGTTGGCTCGGCCGCGTCTGCAACGGCCGCGGCGAGCCGGTTGACGGCGGGCCGCCGATCGTCGGAAAGCCGATGCCCGTATCGGGTGCGCCGCTCAATCCGATCCGTTGTGACCCGCCGGCGGACCCGGTGCTGACCGGTATCTCGGTCATAGACGTACTCACCACCCTGGTGCGCGGCCAGAAACTACCGGTGTTCTCACTGCCCGGCCTGCCGCACCTCGAACTGGCCTGCCAGATCGCGGCACAGGCAACGGTGGGCGGCGAGCCGTTCAACGTGGTTTTCGCGGGCATGGGTCTCACCCACACCGATGCCGCCTACGTCGCCGAGGTGCTCGATGAGCGCAGTGCCGCAGGCGAATTGGTGCTGTTACGCAATCTGGCCGACGACCCGGTGATCGAGCGACTGTTGACCCCGCGGTTGGCCTTGACGATCGCCGAACACCTCGCATTCGGCGACGATGGCGGCGGCCGACACGTGCTCGAGCGAATGCCTTCGCCGCCGACCTCGTCGATCAACGCCTCGATGAAGTCCGCGATCTCGAATCGACACTCGAACGAACCTGGCGCGTGCTCAACCGGCTGCCCCGCGGCTCCCTCGCGATGCTGCCCGATGAACTGATCGCGACATACCATCCGCCCCGGGTCGACGAGGCCAGGTGAATCAGGTTGGCGGCATTGCGAATCCCCCGGGAAGGGCGGGTCGGATGTGGCTTCGGGATCGGCTCGCGGTCGCCGAGCGCGGACTGTCACTGCTCGAGCAGAAGCTGCACATCCTGGAGCAGGAACTCGAGCGCCGACAGACCCACGCCAGCGCGACCCGCGACATTTGGCAGGCGTCCTGCATCCGGGCGCAAGACCGGCTCCTGCGCGCGAATCTGCTCGGCGGCCAACTGTCGCTGTCGCACGCCATGCCGAGCGGCGGTGCCGACATCACCATCAGCAAGGCCACCAGCACCGGCATCAGCTACCCCAGCACCGTCGAATGCCGACTGCGCTCATGCCCCGACGACACCTCGATCATCGACAGCGCCACCATGGCGCACGCACGGACCGCCTACCGGTCGGCCGTAACCGCCGCCGCACAGCATGCCGTGGCGGTCGCGGCGGTCCACGCCATCGAGGACGAGCTCACCGCGACACGAATACGGGCGCAGGGCCTGCGCCGCCGCCGGATACCCACCCTGCGCACCGAACTCCGGCGAGTGGAACTCGAGCTCGACGAAGAGGAACACGCCGAAACCATTCGACTCAGATGGGTGGCGCAAAGATAGCCGGGCACTGGACCCGATGCCACTCGACACCACCGGACCTCCGCCGGCAGCCGACGATCGACCGGTGGACTGATGCGATGTTCCGACGATATCCACGGCAATCGGACATATGGTGTAGGTCTTTCGCGCAGATTAATTAGAGTGGGAAGATTGCAGCGGCGCATCGGTACCAACTACGTCGTTTTCCATCGCGAATCGAGGTAATGCCGCTGTGGTCCAGGCTGTCGACTATCGTGCCCTCCTCGAAGCGGCACCGAGTCTTTATCTGGTGCTCGACCCCTCCTTGCGCATCGTCGCGGTAACGGACGCATACCTACAGGCCACGATGACCGAACGATCGGATATCGTCGGCCGAGAAATTTTCGATGTCTTTCCCGACAATCCGAACGACCCAGCGGCCGAGGGCGTGCGCAATCTGCGAGTATCCCTAGAACGGGTCGTGCACGACCGCATCGCCGATGCCATGCCCGTACAACGCTACGATATTCGCCGCCGTGACGGTTCATTCGAACAGCGGTTCTGGAGTCCCACCAACTCTCCGGTGCTCGATGAGACGGGTCGGCTGCGATACATCATCCATCGGGTCGAAGACGTCACGGAATTCATGCGATTACAGGCCGCGGACGCCGCACAACAGGAGGAAACCTCAGCGCTGCGCGCATCGGCGCGACAAATGGAACAGGAGGTATTCGCCAGGGCCCGCGAGGTGGCCGAGACGAGCCGCCAACTCAAGGAAGCGAATGCCGAACTCGTACGCATGTACGCGCGAGCAAAGGAACTCGACGACCTCAAGAGCCAGTTCTTCGCCAATGTCAGCCACGAGTTGCGCACACCGCTGATGCTCATCCTGGCACCGGCGGAAAAGTTGCTCGAGCATGCACCGCTCGACGACTCGTCGCACAAAGACCTCGAGATGATCGTGCGCAACGCGCGAGTGCTCCTCGGCCACGTCAACGATCTGCTCGATACCGCACAGCTCGAGGCGGGGGCGATGCGGCTGGAATACGCGCATGTCGACGTGGCCGATCTGGTGCGGCTTTCCGCGGCATTCTTCGAAACGATCGCTCTGGACCGGGGCGTCGATTTCCGGGTCGAGACGGCGGACCGGCCGGTGTGGGGCGACTTGGATCCGGAGCATGTGCAGCGGATTCTGGTCAATCTGCTGTCGAATGCCTTCAAGTTCACCCCGGCCGGCGGCAGCGTCCGGTGCGCGATTCGTGGTTCCGACGACCGTATCGTGATCGAGATCGCCGATAGCGGACCCGGTATTCCGGTGGCGCAGCGGGACGCCGTATTCGAGCGATTCCGTCAGGTCGACGGTGGTGCGAGTCGGTCGGTGGGTGGTACCGGGCTGGGCCTGAGCATTGTCCGAGACTTGGCCCAGCTGCACGGAGGTTCCGTCACGATCGCCGACGCCCCAGAGCGCGGCGCACTCGTCGTCGTCGAACTACCGCGCGTCGCCCCGGCAGGTATACCCGTGCTCGGGACGGGAGCGCCGATGAACACGACCGGCGCTGCGGCGAGTGTCCTCGCGGCGGTGGCGACCCCGTTCGGCGCCACGCCCGCGTCCATGGTGAGCCGACCGCCCCTGAGCACTGATCAGCGGCCCTCGATCCTGGTGATCGAGGACAATCCCGACTTGAACACACTTGTCCGCGAATCACTTTCGGACAATTACGAGGTGGCCTCGGCCTTCGATGGAGAATCCGGGCTGAAACTGGCGAAGTCCAGTAGACCGCAGCTGATCGTGTGCGACATCATGATGCCGCGGATGAACGGAGCTGAGGTGTTGGCCCGAGTGCGTTCCGACCCCGATCTGGCGAATACCCCGATACTCATCGTCACCGCCCGCGCCGATGACCAGTCGCGCCTGGAATTGGTGCACGCCGGAGCCAACGACTACCTCCAGAAACCATTCGATGTCGCCGAACTCCGTGCGCGCGTCGACAATCTGGTGCGGTTACGACGAGCCGAAGACCAGGCGCGGGCCGTGCGATTGATCGACGAGCGCGAGCGTATCGCTCGAGAACTGCACAAGACCGTGCTGCGCCATCTGTTCGATATCAGTTTGAAACTGGGAGCGGTTCGTTCGCTCGCGCGCGTGGCCGCCGTCGCGTCTCGCATCGACGGGACCATCGCCGAACTCGATGCCGTGATGGCGCAGATCCGCACGACCGTCGCCGGACTCGAAACCGAAACCGGGGTGCCGGACGGTTTCCGGGTGCAGGTGCAAGATATGGTCGGCGATGCGGCTGAGGCGTTGGGGGTGGTATCCGAGGTCACCTTCGACGGTCCCGCGGACCGGGTCGAGGCGGCAGTCGTAGATGTCAGCCTGTCGGCCCTGAGTGCGATCCTTACCACGATCATCGCACGCGAAGTGGCCCACGAAATCCAGGTCACCGTCATCGCGGATAGCGACCTGCGCATCAGCGTACGCGAAACGGCAAGTTTACCAGTGGCTTCCGAGCCCCCCTCCGACGAGTTCGCGGTGCTCGCCGCGAAACTCCCGACCTATTCCGTGGCGTTGACCAGCACATCGCCCGCCCCGAACCAGCACGTCTGGACCTGGACGGTGACGGCACCGCCGCGAGAATCGGCGGATTGCGGGGAGATCACCACGTGAGGCAGCCGAAAGCCAGGCACAATCCGCCGACCAGGAGGCGATGATCTCAGGTCTGGCCCTCGTCGGCTGGATCATGGTGTAGCTCATTGTTATTCGCGAATTCAGCTGTGCAGCCGATCTGCGTCGTTTTCGGACTCGCCGTGCTGCTACTCGGCGGCGCACCGCTGCGACGCCGCGGCGTTCGCAGGTGATCACCGACGGTCGAAGGTCACTCGGGAAGCGTCGGTTCGGCTCTGTGCGCCGCCGCGGCCCCGACGTATCGTTAATCATTTCCGCAGGTCATAGGAACCTCAGGAGATCGAGATGCGGGCACGGGTCGTCTACGAATCGATGTTCGGCAATACCGCCGCCATCGCCCGGGCAATCGCGGACGGCTTGCGCGCACACAGCGAAGTGGAGGTGCTCAGCGTCGTCGTCGCCGCGGAGATGCCGGAGCCGACAATCGATCTGCTGGTGGTCGGCGGACCCACCCACGCTTTCGGACTGAGCCGCACACGAACCCGTCGCGCTGCCGCCGAGCAGACCGACGCGCCGATCGCGGTCGATATCGGAATCCGCGAATGGCTCGACGCGGCGCTGCCGGTGCCCGGGGGCCTCCGGGCCGCGGCCTTCGGCACAAAAGCCGCCAAACCGCGGTGGCTGTCGGGCTCAGCCGCACGTGGCGCCGGAAAACGATTGCGGCGCTTGGGTTATGAGCTCGCCGACGATCCGATGGACTTTCTCGTCGCTGGCATGCAGGGCCCGCTTGCCCGAGGCGAGCTGGAACGCGCTCGAGCTTGGGCCGAGCGCCTGGCACACACCGAACTCGATCGCATCACGCATCGGGTCTGAGATCGGAGGATACGACGATGCCCTACCGCATCCTGATCGATGAAACGCGCCCGCAGACCGTTATCGAACTGCGGCGCGCCATCCGCGCCGACCATGCGGGCGATGATATCGGCGCCGGGATGCGGGCGCTGTACGAACTTGCTGCTGCCACCGGCCTGGCACCGGTCGGGCCGCCGTCGACCACCTACCTCGGTGACTTCCGCGCAGACACCTCGACCGAGGTCGACTTCGGTCTGCCGGTCACCGTCGGGCCCATCGACGACGTCGGCGACCAGGCGACAGTGCGCAGAACCGAGCCGGGGTTCTACGCCCGCACGACCCATCGCGGCGACTATCAGCACATCGGCGATGCGTACCGAGCGTTGGAGAATTGGTTGCGCGCCTCGTCGTTCCAACCCGTCGGACCGCCGACCGAGGTGTACCTGGTCGCTCCCGACGAGGTCGTCGATGCGCGTGACCTGATCACCGAGATCCGCGTTCCGGTCGCGTCCGCCGAACTCCTCGTGCGGGTGCCGACCCCGTTCGCCGACACCGTGGCCACCGTACGTGCGGCATTGGCCGAACAGGGTTTCGGCGTCCTGACCGAAATCGATGTGCGCGCCACCCTGCGGGCGAAACTCGATGCCGAAATGGAGGACTACCTCATCCTCGGCGCCTGCAACCCGAAGCTCGCGCACCGGGCGCTGGGCATCCACCGGCAGATCGGCCTACTGCTGCCCTGCAATGTGGTGGTGCGCACCGACAACGATGCCACCGTCGTCGAAGCCGTCGACCCGGACATTCTCGTCGCCCATACGCATCAGCCCGCATTGCGGCCGATCGCACAGGAAGCCCGCGCCGGTTTGGCCGCCGCTTTGGATGCGGTCGTAAAGCGTTGCGCCGCACCGGCTTAAGCGGTACCTGCTGGCCCGAATGGGGTCAGCTGGCGGCAGCCGACTCGAACGGATCGAGCACATCATCCACCGACCGTCGCGGCGTCACCGGCAACGGCAGTGCACTGGTCGGCAGCCAGCCGATTCGCAGGATCGCCTGTGGTTGGGCGACATCGTCGAGCACCTCGAGACGCACCTTGCGACGCAGGTCCGGTAGCTCGAGCGGTTCGGTGAGCAGGCAGGTGGCCAGGCCGATATTGGTGGCGGTCAGCAGCACCGCGCTCATCGCCTCGCCCGCGCGCAACCGCGACAGCCGATCGTCGGCCGAAGTACTGATCACCAGCAGTTCGGCGTAATCGGGTTCGTGTGCACCGTCGGCCAATGCGGGCGCCGCGAACTCGCGGCCCGGCAGTTCGTCATGCGGCCGCACGCGTGGCACGTTCCTGGCGGGTACCCCGTCGTCCGAGCTGTGCCTACCGGACCAATTCGCCAATTCGAAGCGGTACTCCGGATCTCCGGCGTGCCGGGCGGCGGCGGTCCGCATTGTCTCGATCAGCACCTCGCGTGGCTGGTCACTGGCCTGCGTGACGATGGCGCCCAGTGCCGCGGCGCGTTCGGTCACCAGTCCCAGATATCCGTGCGGAATCGGCCACGACGAGTAATGCCTGCGGTCGGTCTGGCGTCTGGAAATGGCCGCGCTCAGTGCGATATCCAGTTGTGTCGGCCGATGCCGCACCAACTCGACCGCGGCCAAGTGGTTCGGATCCGCCGGATTCGGCAGCCGATGCACCACCGCGGACCAGCCGAGCGCCGCGCACGCGATGCGCAGATGATGCAGTGCCGCACCACAACTCAGCACCAGATCGCGCTGATCCGGATCGGTCGCGGTCAGTGCGCGCGCGGGGTCGAGGTGCAGATGGATGGAATGGTCACCGATCCGCCACCGCCACGGCTGAACATTGTGTACCGACGGCGCCCGCACGGCGAGCGCCAGTGCTGTCTTGATGGTGCTGTAATCGGGCAGTCGGTGGTTCATATCGCTTCCTTCGTCGATTTCGACCAACGCTCTCACCGACAGACGCCACCGATAAGAGCACGACGGCCCCTCTTGACGGGACTTCGGGCGCCTATAAGTGTTTGCTAGGCGAAGAAAACCGAGGTCGAACCGGAGGACTCTGCGGATCGAGGACCTTCGGCCATCACCGCACACCTGGTCGGTGCGGAACTCTGGGAGCAGTACCCACCCGAGAGGATTCGATCGTTCATGTCCGAAATCCCTGGCCCAGACCCGCACGGCCGCAGCGCCGTTGTCACCAGCGGCGCCCGCGGCATCGGCACTGCCATCGCAAGCGCTCTGGTCGAAATGGATGCCGGCGTCTTAACATCCGAATCCCCCGCCATGTTCCGCCACCCGCTCGCGGGCGATCTGGTCGGCTCGTGGCTCGGCATGCACTCGGCCGCCCCACGGTTGGCTACCGCGGGAGACGGCGTCATCGTCAATATCGCCTCGACCGCGGCACAACAACTTCCGCGCTTCGGCGAGCCGCAGGAAGTGGCCGCGAAGGTCCGATTCATCGTCACCGAGGCGACGTTCTCCACCGGCTCGGAATTCGTCCTCGACAGCAGCGCCACGGCAGGCATGGTCTCGACCACCCCTCCTGAACGGCGTGCGTCGTGATCGTGTCACACGGGTCGCCCGCCGATCTGCGCGAAACCCATACCGGCCTCGTGGTGCTGTGCGGCGATCGTGCGTACAAGGTGAAGAAGCCGATCGCTACCGACTTCCTCGACTTCAGTACACCGGAACTGCGCGAGCGGGCCTGCGTGCGCGAACTCGAGCTCAATCGCCGCATGGCCCCGGACGTGTATCTCGGCGTCGCTCACCTGAGCGACCCGACCGGCGGCCCGAGCGAACCGGTGCTTGTCATGCGCCGAATGCCGGACGACCGCAGGCTCACCAACATCCTGGCCGATCCAGGGGCCAGCTCGGAAATCTCAGCGCTGGTCACAGTGCTGGCACAGTTCCACCGCACGGCCCGCCGCAGCCCGGAGATCGACCGGGCCGGAACCCCGGAGGCGCTGCGCGACCGATGGCAGGCGCTACTGCGCACCCTGCGGGAGCAACCCGCCGATCTCGTGGCTCCAGAGCTGCTCGCGCGGATCGAAGCGCGTGCGATGCGCTACCTGGAGGGCCGAAAATCGCTGCTCACCCGCAGAATCGCCGAGGGTCGCATTATGGACGGACATGGCGACCTCCAAGCCCAGGACATCTTCGATCTGCCCGATGGCTTCCGGGTGCTCGACTGCCTCGACTTCGACGATCGGCTGCGCCACGTCGACTGCCTGGACGATATCGCCTTCCTGGCGATGGATCTCGAATTCCTCGGCCACGACGACCTGGGCACTCGCCTGCTCGACGATTATCAACGCGCGACCGGAGATTCGGCGCCTCCGTCCCTGCGGGATCACTACCTCGCGTACCGCGCGCTTGTCCGCGCCAAGGTGAATGTGATCCGCGTGGGGCAGGGCGATGCGACGGCCCGCGACCATACCCGGCGCCATCTGCGGATCGTGGCACACCATCTGGATCGGGCCGCGGTCCACCTCACGCTGGTCGGCGGACTGCCCGGCACCGGGAAATCCACAGTCGCCGAATACCTTTCGCCGGTGACCGGCGCGGCGGTGCTCGGCACCGACGCGGTGCGCAGGGAATTATCCGCGGTCGGCGAGGTGACCGGCCCGGTCGGCGGATACGGCGTCGGAACGTATTCTGCGGCCGACAAGGCTCGCGTCTATACCGAACTGCGCCTGCGCGCTCGAGCACTGCTCGAATCCGGCCGCTCGGTGATCCTCGACGCGAGCTGGATCGACCCGGACGAACGACGACACGCCGCCGTGCTCGCCGAGGAGGTGCGTGCCGAGCTGATACAACTGCGATGCTACTGCCCGCAATCGCTGGCGAACGAGCGCATCCGGCAGCGCCCGGCCGGGGACTCGGATGCGACCCCTGCCATCGCCGCCGCCATGTCCACCGTCGATGCGCCCTGGCCGGACGCTATCGCCCTGGACACCGGCCTGCCCCTCGCCGACACCCTGGATGCGGCATGCCGAGCGTGGCGAATCGGCGCAGAATGGGGACCGACGACCGCGCGGCAGCCGAATAGAACGGGTCAAGGGACTTTGGTCACCAAGGTGGGGTCCGATGCCGATCCACTAGATCAGACTGCTACGTACGCTGAGTGGATTCGGTTTCCGGGAGAGGTGTAAGACATGATCAGGGTGTTCTTGGTCGACGATCACGAGATCGTCCGCCGCGGTATCGGCGACCTCATCGCCCTCGAAGAAGACCTCGAGGTGGTCGGCGAAGCGAGTACGTTCTCGCAGGCGCTCGCCCGGATTCCGGCGCTGCGTCCCGATGTCGCCGTTCTCGACGTCCGCCTCCCGGATGGCAACGGTATCGAACTGTGTCGTGAACTGCTGTCCGCCAATCCGGCGCTGCGCTGTCTGATCCTGACCTCGTTCACCGACGAGCAGGCCATGCTCAACGCCATTCTGGCCGGAGCCAGCGGGTATGTCGTCAAGGACATCACGAGCCTGGAGCTGATCGATGCGATCCGTGAGGTCGGCGCGGGTAAATCACTGCTCGACAACCGGGCAGCCGCGGCGCTGATGGCCAAACTGCGCGCGGAGGCAGAGGCGAAGACCGGGCCGCTCGCGAGCCTTACCGAACAGGAACGCACGCTCTTGTCCCTGCTCGGCGAGGGGTTGACGAATCGGCAGATCGCGAGCCGGATGTTCCTGGCCGAGAAAACGGTCAAGAATTACGTTTCGCGGCTGTTGACCAAACTCGGCGTCGAACGCCGCACGCAGGCGGCCGTGTTGGCCTCGAAACTCAACGAGCAGGAACACTAGGCGACCGGTCCATTCGTGGTCACTGATCGGACTCGGGGGCCGATCGTGAAAGAATGTCTGTTATGGAAGGCCTGGCATCCGGAGCGGCTCACGGTAGTAGGCCACCAGTAACGGAGACATTGTCTCAGTTGCGGTTGCGCGAACTGCTGATCGAGGTCCAGGACCGCATCGCACAGATCGTCGATGTGCGCGACCGGATGGACCGGTTGATGGAGGCCATGCTGGTCGTCACGGCCGGCCTGGACCTCGACAACACGCTGCGCACGATCGTGCATACCGCCATCGAACTGGTCGACGCGGAATACGGCGCGCTGGGTGTCCGGGAGACCGACCCGATGAGCCATCAGCTGGCCGAATTCGTGTACGAGGGCATCGATGACCGCACCCGCGTACTGATCGGCGATCTGCCACGCGGGCACGGTGTGCTGGGCCTGCTCATCGAGCAACCGAAACCCATTCGGCTGGCCAATCTTTCCGATCACCCCTCCTCGGTCGGCTTTCCCGAACACCATCCGCCGATGCACACCTTCCTCGGCGTTCCGGTCCAGGTCCGTGGCGAAGTGTTCGGCAACCTTTACCTCACCGAGAAAGTGGGCGGGCTGGAGTTCACCGAGGACGACGAAGTAGTGGTGCAGGCGCTCGCCGCGGCCGCGGGCATCGCCATCGAGAACGCCCGGCTCTACGAGCTGTCCCGAGCCCGCCAACAGTGGCTCGAAGCGACCCGGGATGTGGCTACCGAACTGCTGGTCGCCAGTGAATCGGGCGAGGTTCTCGCACTCGTCGTCCAGCGAGCCCTGGACTTGACCGAATCGGCGTGCACCTTCATCGCCCTGCCCGAGGATCCCGATGTCCCGGCCGAAGAAGTGACCGAGTTGGTGGTGGTCGCGGCTGCGGGCATCGACGCCGACGCACTCACCGGCGAACGGCTGCCGGTCACGGCATCGAATTTCGGTGAGGTATTTCGCCAAGGGCGGGTGCTGTCGGTCCAGAAACTGTCATTCAACCCGTTCAGCGATTTCCCCGAATTCGGCCCCGCGCTGATACTTCCGCTGCGAACCGGACGTTCGGTTATCGGAGTGCTAGCCACCCTGCGTCCGGCCGCTGCGCCCCCGCTCGATACCGCGGCGCAGACGATGATGGCCGCCATCGCTGACCAAGCCGCCCTTGCCTTGCGGCTGGCCGATACCCAGGAGCGTATGCGCGAACTCGATGTGCTCTCCGACCGCGATCGGATCGCCAGGGGCCTGCACGATCACGTCATCCAACGACTGTTCGCCGTCGGGCTGTCCCTGCAGGGCACCGCGCAGCGGGCCCGCGCGCCCGAGGTGCGGTCTCGGCTGCTGGAGACGATCGACGACGTGCAGGCGATCGTGCAGGATATCCGCCATTCGATCTTCGATCTGCAGAGCAATACCGCCGCGGATTCGTCCAAATATCGCAAGCACCTGCACGGGATCATCGTCGATATGACGGCGGATACCGGGCTGCGCACCACGGTGCGATTGGCCGGTCCGGTGACAGTGCTCGCGCCGCCGCTGTCCGACGATGTCGAGGCGGTGTTGCGCGAGGCGGTGAGCAATGTGGTGCGGCATGCGTCGGCGAGCACCTTGTCGGTCGAGTTGAAGGTGCGTGACGATGTCAGCATCGAGGTGAACGACAATGGCGTCGGCGTCCCCGATGACATCGCCCGGCGCAGCGGATTGGCCAATATGGCGGCGCGGGCGAAGGAGGCGGGCGGCACGTTCAGCATCGAGAACCGCCCCGGTGGTGGCGCGGTGCTGCGCTGGTCGGCGCCGCTGCCCTGAGATATTTCGCCGCAGACATATTTCGCAGCTGGCATATTTCGCGCTAGGTCGAGCGGCCACCGCCTTTGGGCCCTCGGGTTCGTGACTTTGGACAGGCGTGCGGGCCCCCGCGGAGTTCCTAACCTACGGGTACCGATCGTCGGACCCGAGGGATAGCCCATGACCACCCCGCTCAGCAGCGATCCGCACCGAATCGCCTCGGCCGCAGTGGTTGTCGGTGTCGACGTGATCGTTCGCCCGCGCTGGTCCCGCTTCAGAAAGCCGAGAATCACATGGCCACCAACACCGTCAATCCGCCCGTCCTCGTCGGCGCCGACGGATCCGCCGATTCCATCGAAGCCGTGCGGTGGGCTGCCATCGACGCGGCCCGGCATGGCGCGCCCCTGCACATCATCTACGCGATCGGCGCACCGGTCGACTATGGACCGGGTATCGCCTTCAATCGAATCGACTACAACGTCTATCGCGAAGCCGGTGCGGCCTCGGTCGCGCTCGCACGCAAAACCGCTGTCGCCGTAGCGGATTCGATCCACCCGCTCGATATCGAGACATTCGTCGTCGAGGCACCGCCCATCCCGGTGCTGTGCGACCGATCGAAGGAGGCCAGGCTGCTGGTCGTCGGCACTCGCGGCCTCGGTGCGTTCCGGCGCGGACTGCTCGGTTCGGTCAGTACCTCGCTGGCCCGGCATGCACACAGCCCGGTCGCGGTGATCCCGGAGACGGTGGCGCCCGAGCGGGCGCTCGGCCCGGTCGTGGTTGGGGTCGACGGCTCCCCGGGCGGCACTCGTGCCCTTGACGTCGCCTTCGATCAGGCGTCGCGGCGCCGCGCGGCCCTGGTAGCGGTGCACACCTGGTCCGAGTTCAATCGCTATATCCCCCGCACCGATATGGCGAACGAGGCCGAGGAACTGCTCGCCGAAAGCCTGGCGGGCTATACCGAGAACTACCCGGATGTCCGTGTCCAGCGAGTGGTCGCCGAGGATCGCCCCGCCAAGTGCATCCTCGCCACCGCCGAACGCGCGCAATTGATCGTGGTCGGCAGCCACGGCAACGGCGGCTTCGCCGGCATGACCCTCGGTTCCAACAGCCAGGCCGTCCTGCATGCGGCCGACTGCCCCGTGATCATCGCCCGCCCTCGGGACTGACCGACGCTTGGATCCCCGCCCCGGCTACCTACGATCCGAGCCGGTCATGCCAGGCGGCCCTCGCCCCGCTGTCACCGATTCGGTAGACCTGCACCACCGAACCGACGGACACCGCCACCGCGACGACAATCATCGCGATAACGACAATCCGGTTCGCGGTAACGGCAGCGATCCCAGCGGTCCGGGACCAGCGGCCGACCCATTCGCTGTGCGTGGCCCACCATACGACCGCCAGCAGGAAGGTCGCTGCCGACCACGGCAGCAGGCCATCCGCCAAATGCGTGTGGATGCGAACCAACGGGTCACGGGCGGTGTGGTGTTCGAGCCACTCGCCGGATTCGATCGTCAGGGGAATCGCCACCAGCGCGGCCAACGACACCAGGGGCGTGATCGGGCCCAGGCGGCGTCGACCACCGGGCCACAGCACGGACGCCACCAGCATCAGTGCTGCCAGCGGCACCAGTACGACGACAATATGAACCATCAGTATGTGGGTAGGTAGCCCGTTGATCGTACTGAGCCCCATAGCCATTCGAATCTCCTCGGTCACGCGGGTAGTGCGGTGCGGCCAACCCTATGAGCCGATTCTTGGAGCTTTCTGGGACTCGCGCGGTCAGGCGCAGGCAGTTCAGCGCTGTGAACCGGTGGGTAGCGTCATCGACAGTGTCGCGCCGCCACCGTCACGATTGCGGGCCGAAACCGTACCGCCGTGCCGGGCGGCGATGTCGCTGACCAATGACAGACCGAGACCGTAGCGACGTCGTTCGCTCGGGCTCGCGGTGATCGGCGTCGACGCGAAACGGGTGAACAGGAGGGGCAGAACGTCCGTATCGATCCCGGGGCCGTCGTCGGCGACATCGATCCGCACATGTCGGCCGTCGCTGTCGAGTACCACCCGCACCATGCGATCCGCGTGTCGTATTCCGTTGTCCAGCAACGCGTTCACGGCTCGCCGCAGCCCCGCTTGGAAGCCTTGCGCTCGGACCGGTGCGGCGATCAATTCGAGTTGGACACCACGCTGGCCGGCAGCCGGTTCGGCGGCGGCCACCGCTTCCCGTAACAGAGCAGCCAGATCGAAGGGTCGACGCTGAGCCTCCTGTCTGGGATCGGCTGCCAGCAGCAGGTCGTCGAGGATGTCGGCCAGTTGACCGGCATCGACCACCAGGCTGTCGACCTCGGCTTCGGCCGGGTGGCCGCGCAGGTGCCGCCGCAATAACTGGGCCCTGGTGCTCAACAGCGTCAGCGGGGTGCGCAGTTCATGGCCCGCGTCGGCGACGAAACGGCGTTGTAGCGCGAGCGCCGCGATGAGCGGGGTCACCGCCCTGCGCGCGACCCAGGCACCGGTCAGTACCGCCAGCAGCATTCCAATGGCGCCGCACATCAGCAAGGCCGTGACCAGACGCCGCGCGGCGTGCTGAGCCGCCTGCAGGTCGTAGACCGCCTGGATCACCGCGTCGCCGCGCTGCTCGGTGCGAATCCGGTACCGCCGGTCACCAATCGACACCTCTGCGGTTCGCGGCGCACCGTTGTGGTCGGCCTGCCATATGGCGGCCTCGTCGGGCAGACCCGGTGGCAGACCCGGACTGACCTGCGTGCCGCCTGCCCGCCGGATCACTAGCCAGGTACGCGCAGGTGGGTCGTTTACATCGTCGGCCTCTGCGATGGCCGTGGCCAGCGACCTGTTCTGGTCATCGCGCGCATTGTGCGATACGACCACGATCACGGCCACGCTGAGCAACAGCACGGTCACCAGCACGGCGGCACCCGACTGTAATCCGATCCGCAGCATGGTCCGCCGGATCAGTCGCGTGTCCGCAGAGTCGCTCCGGTGCCGCCTCACCGACCGCGTCCCAGTTCGTACCCGCGGCCGCGTACGGTGTCGATCACCGTGCGCCCGAGCTTGCGACGCAGATAGTGGACATAGGTATCGACTACCACCGGGCTCTCGGCATCGTCGAACACTATCGCCAGCAATTGTTTGCGCGAGAACACGACTCCCGGGCGCGATGCCAGCGTGGCAAGCAGATCGCATTCCCGTTCGGATAGCCGGACCACCTCCGCGGTATCGGCCACCACGACGCAGCGGCTGTCCAGTTCAAGTCGCCCCTTCGGCACCGGCAGCGAACGCGCGGCATCCAGGTGCCGGCGCCGCAGCGCCCGAAGCCTGGCGAGCAATTCCATCACATCGAACGGCTTGCCCATATAGTCTTCGGCACCGGCGTCGAGTCCCGCCACCCGATCCGCCGGATTGGCCAGCGCGGACAAGATCAACGTCGGCGTGACGATTCCGCGGACCCGCAGCCTCGTCAGCAGATCCAGCCCATCGACCGCGGGCAACCCGCGGTCGAACAGCATCACGTCGTACTCGCGTGTGAGACCGAGATGCAGGCCCTGTTGGCCGTCTCTGGCGGTATCGACCCGATGCCCCTCCTCGGTGAGCAACGCACCGAGCATCGCCAGTAGTTGCGGGTCGTCCTCGACGATCAGCACCCGAGGCAGATCGGTATCGATCACCTGCGCATTCTCGCACTCGCGCGAACTCGTCTCGCTCGGCGGTTGCGGTGGCGCGCGTTCACCCACGTCCTCGCGCAGTTCGGGTCGAACGGCTTGCCGGACCGCCGCGAGACGTGGACGTCGGCGAACCTCACCCCCGGAGTGAACCTCCGCAGATACGGTCTCGCCGCATTCGGCGAGTTCCTCGCGCATCCGGTTTTCGGCGGCACTGAACTTCGCCGACGGCGCCTCGTCGAACAGCGCTACCACCTCATCGAGCACATCGGCGGCCGACCGCGCCAGCACCATCAGCAGAATCGGATACCGCCGCCGCGGATCACGCCGTTCCAGGGCTTGACCGATCAGGCGACGGCCCAGCGTGGCCAGAAACCGGCGGCGCTCCGCCGGCAGCACCGACATGTCCAGGGTGTCCGCACCCGAGCCACGCACAAACCCCAGCTTCCCGACCAGTATCAGCGTGACTGGAGAGAAGGGCGTCAGCTTGTTCCGGGCGGCCCCGAATCCGTGACAGCTCATCCGCCGGTGTGCGGTGGCGGGACGGGTAGTTGCACCGTGACGCGGAGGCCCCCAGCGTCCCGGGGGGTGAGGGTGAGGGTTCCGTCGTGTGCTTGGGCGATGCTGTCGACGATGGCCAAGCCGAGGCCGACACCTGCATGATCACTGCGGATGCGTTCGGTGCCGCGCTGGAACGGTTCGGCGAGTGTCGAGACGAGCTGTGGTGTGAGTTTGTCGCCGGTGTTTTCGACAGTGAGCAGGACGGACTCGGGGCCGATGGCGGTGTAGATCTGCATGGTGCCGTGTTCGGGGAGGTTGTGGACGATGGCGTTGTGCAGGAGGTTCGTGGTCATCTGCAGCAAGAGAGCGGGTGAGCCGGTGGTCGGGGTGATTTCTCCAGAGGTGTGGATGGTGATGCCGTGCTTTTCTGCGAGGGGCAGCAGTGTTTCGGCGGCTTCTTCCGCTATAAGGGACAGGTCGACGTGTTCGCGGGTGAAGGACCGCTGGTCGGCGCGGCTGAGCAGGAGCAATGCCTCGGTGAGTTCGATCGCTCGGGCGTTGACGGCGCGGAGGCGTTCGACGAGTTCACCGCTGTCGCGGTTCGGATCTTTGCGGGCGACATCGAGAAGGGTCTGGGTGATCGCCAGTGGGGTGCGCAGTTCGTGGGAAGCGTTGGCTGCGAACCTCTGCTGTTCGGCGACATGTGCTTCCAGCCGTGCGAGCATGCCGTCGAAGCTGTCGGCGAGTTCGTGGAACTCGTCTCGGCGGCCCGGTAGCCGGATTCGGTGGCAGAGCGATCCGTTCGCGGCCATCCGTGTGGCCTCTGTGATGCGATTCAGCGGGGCGAGCATGCGGCTGGCCAGAATCCACCCTCCCAGGAGACCGAACACGAGCAGGAACACCAGCACTGCGGCTGCCGCCGTGCCGAAGACGCTCGGGCCGAAGTTGTGTGGGTTGAGGACGCGCCGGACATTGGAGAGGTCAGGAACGAGATAACCGGCGGGCACGCCTCGCAGCAGGAACACCCACACGGCAGCGAGCAGCAAGACGCCTGCGAGCATGAGGAATCCGGCGTAGCTGAGGGTGAGTTTGAGACGAACGCTCAACCCGGGCGCCCTATCCACGAGCCGCTCCCTCACGTCCGGCAGCGGGTGCGGTGTCGATGCGGTAGCCGACGCCGGCGACCGTGGCGATGATCCAGGGTTCGCCTAGGCGTTTGCGCAGTGCCGAGACCGTGATGCGCACGGCGTTGGTGAACGGGTCGGCGTTCTCATCCCACGCCCGCTCCAGGA
This sequence comes from Nocardia sp. NPDC051990, assembly GCF_040680755.1. Classification (NCBI taxonomy): domain Bacteria; kingdom Bacillati; phylum Actinomycetota; class Actinomycetes; order Mycobacteriales; family Nocardiaceae; genus Nocardia; species Nocardia sp. NPDC051990. The sequence goes on from NZ_JBFAXH010000025.1 coordinate 72,841, forward strand.
GGTCCTCGGCGCTGACGACACCGCCTTCGGCAGTGACGAGGACCTCCAGCACGGCGAACTGCTTGCGGGTCAGCGCCACGTAGCGGCCGTCGCGGTAGACCTCGCGGCGGAACGGATCCAGACGAAGGCCTGCGATCTCCCGCACCGGCGGCCGGTTGTGGCCGCGTCTGCGGTCGAGTGCTCTGAGACGGAGCACGAGTTCTCGGAGTTCGAAGGGTTTGGTGAGGTAGTCGTCGGCGCCGATCTCGAACCCGGTGGCCTTGTCGTCGAGTCGGTCGGCGGCGGTGAGCATGAGGATCGGCATGCCGCTGCCGGAGGCGACGATGCGTTCGGCGATCTCGTCGCCGGAGGGTCCGGGAATGTCGCGGTCGAGGACGGTGATGTCGTAGGCGTTGATGCTCAGCAGTTCCAGAGCGGTGTCGCCGTCACCGGCGATATCGGCCGCGATCGCTTCCAGGCGTAGCCCGTCGCGGATGGCCTCTGCCATGTAGAACTCGTCCTCGACCACCAATACACGCATGTTCCGGATGCTACGAGCCCGCGCATATCGTCGGCATACCGAAAACCACATAAGGGCTGACAACACCACGGTGCCTTGACTGGCACCATGAGTCACACAATTGCAATACGAACAGGGTCCCGTGGGACTCGCGGGCCCACCGGGGTCGGCCTAGTCGCCGTCATCGCCGCGATCATCAAAACTCGCGTCCGTCGATCAGCATCGTCCTGGGTGCCCTCGTTCAGCGACGTCCTTCGGGGCGGCCACAGTGGCAGGGCTACCGAGGAGGACGGTGCCCGTCCCTGCGGCGTGACTGTGTTCGATGACGGGTATGCCGACATGGCAAACCTCGCCCCCGCTCTGCTTCACACCCTGCGCGAAGCGGCGACGGATGCCGCTGACGAGGGCATCGAGTTCTACGTCAACAGCGGATGGCGTTGCCCGGCCTACCAGAATCAGCTTCGTCGTGCGGCGGTCTCGACGTACGGATCGGAAGAGGAAGCGGCCCGGTGGGTCGCCACTGTGGACACCTCTGCGCACGTGTCCGGCAACGCGATCGACCTCGGCTTCGATGCCAGCGCGTGGCTGTCCGAACACGGCGCCCGGAACGGGCTGTGTCAGATCTACCGCAACGAACCCTGGCACTACGAACTATGCCCTGAGGCGATCGAGAGTGGTTGCCCTCCCATGTATCCCGACCCCGCACACGATCCGAGGATGCAGCAGTGACCGGCACTCTCGGCCGATCCGGTCCCTACCAGCCACCCGCTGCAGTCGAAACCATCGCGGGGTGGAGACCGCTCACCCGCATCGCGTTCCGGTTCTGCTTCCTGTACTTCGGCTTGTTCTGTGTGTCGACTCCACCGATCGTCTTCGTACTGACCGGATGGTTCGGCCGCCGGCTGGGCTACGACGCGCAGTACTGGCATATCCGGAAATTTCAGCCCGCCCTGAATTGGGTGGCCCAGCACCTGTTCGGCACTACCGCACAGCTGTATCCGAACGGCGTCGGTGACCAGACCATCTTCTGGGTGCTGTTGTTCTGCATCCTGGTCGTGGCGGTGGCCGGGGCAGCGGTGTGGTCGGTGCTGGACCGGTGCCGCACGCACTATCGCACGCTCGCGGGCTGGTATCTCCTCCTCATCCGACTGTTGCTGGCCGGCCAGATGTTGAGCTTCGGCTTGGCCAAGGCGATTCCGACGCAGATGCCGCAGCCTTCGCTGACCGCGCTGCTCACCAAGTACGGTGACTTCACGCCGATGGCTGTGCTGTGGTCGCAGGTGGGTGTGTCGAGACCCTACGAGATGCTGCTCGGCGCCGCGGAAATCACTGCGGCGATCTTGCTGTTCATTCCGCGGACCGCGCTGTTCGGCGTGCTGCTGACCCTGATCGACACGCTGCAGATCGTCGTGTTGAACATGACCTTCGATGTGCCAGAGAAGATTTCGTCCACACACTTTCTGCTGATGTCGTTGGTGCTGCTGGCGCCCGAGGCGCGGCGGCTGATGCGAGCATTGTTGCTCGACCGCACCACCGGCCCTTCCGCCGTGCCGTATCCGTTTCACACCACGAGATCCCGGCGTATCGCGGCGCTGCTGCAGGTCGCGCTCGGCAGCTGGATCGCGGTGGCGCTGGTGCACGGCGGCTTGCACGCCTGGCGTGGTAGCGGGCCCGATCGCCCCAAACCTCCGCTGTACGGCATCTGGTCGGTATCGCAGTACACCCGCGACGGCTGGCCGCTGCCGCCGCTGACCACCGACGAAACCCGTTGGAAAACGGTGGTGTTCGACTATCCCAATACGGTCACCTACCAGCGGATGGACGACACCCTGGTGACCGTTCCCGCCGACGTGGATGCCGCCGCCCATCGGATTCGGCTGATCGCGGGGGCGCCGCAATCCGGATCGACGGCGAGGCCCGACGACACTCGGAATCCGTTGGGCACGCTCACCTTCCAGCAACCCGCCCCCGACAAAGCCGTGCTGACCGGCGAGCTGGATGGCCACCGGGTGACACTCGCACTCGACCGGATCGACCCGAACCGCTTCCCGCAGCGAAGCACGCCGTTCCACTGGGTGCAGAACCGTCCGAATCTTTGGTGACGATGGTCTTGGTGCCGTAGGTGGTGTGCTGATCGGTGAACGGCAGCATCTCCGTCAGCTCGGCCGTCAACGCGATCGGCTCGGTCGGGACGTCCTCGGCGGTCAACCGTGAGATCACCAGATCACCGGCCTCGTCCAGGCGCACCGGCCGGTCACCGGCGGCGCACCCGCTCCAACTCGCCGACCGCCTCACCCCACTCATCGGTGAGCGCGGCCAGCGCACGCGCCGGATCGGCCGGTTTGCCGACCAGGCGGCAGAATTCGGCGCGCTGGGTTCCCACTGTTCGCGGCTGAGCAGGTAGGCGGCCGGATCGGCGTAGCGGGGCGAGCCAGGCACGAACACATCCCCGGTGCGCAGCCCGTCCCGTAGGCCAAGCAGCACGCACAGCTCCCAATAGTGACGGTAGGCAACGGCGTTCCCGGTCTTGCGGGCTTCCTCGAGATATCCACGCCACTTCGTCGACACAAACCCGGTCGGGGCGTCGTCGAACACCTTCCGGCGATCGGTCGCATTCAGCTCGCGCAGCATATTCACCGCGATCAGCAACTCCGTCGCCGCCGTCCCGCGGGCGAACCGCACCGCCGACAGCACTGCCGGAGTGAACTTCCGAAGATACGAATACGACGTATCGAGGGCGGCCAGGTGCCCGTGATCGCGCGGAAGCCGCTGGCGGGCTTGGGCTTTCGCCGCCCGCAACCGCTCCCATCCGATGCCCTCACTCCGGATCAATCCGCCGACCTCCTCGTCAGGCGGCGCAACGGTGTGCGGCAGTTGTGCCGCACCGGCCGCTTACGTGGCCTTGTCGACGAGTCGGATGCCGGTGACGATGGCGGGCTCGATTTCGATGACGGTATCGGTCGCCTGGTCTACCCAGGGGTGTAGCA
>NZ_JBFAXH010000026.1:0-76186 GCF_040680755.1 Nocardia sp. NPDC051990
CCAGCATCAGCCGACAAGCTACCGCAGAATCAATCACCATGCAGCACAACGAAATACAACTGTCGTGCTAGTACTCCAGCATCACTTCGTGATGTTGTTGGGTAGCATTGTGTTTCGTACTGGTTGATGAGGATCTGGTTGCGTGGACGGCTGGGCTCGAGGAGTTGTTCGCGCGGGTGGCGAGGCGTTTTCATCGGGCGGAGCCGCGGTTGCGAGCGCGAGCGTATGTGCGGGGCCTGCTTGCGCCGCTGGCGGGGAAAAACGGCTGGACCTTGGCTGAAGCCGCAGGTGATCAGACGCTGAATGGGATGCAGCGGCTTCTGAACAAAGCGGCGTCGGACGTGGTTCCACCCGGAACCGTCCACTTACTGCTTGTCACGGTTGTGATGATCCCCATTCTCGATGGGCTGACTGTCCGTTGTAGCTGATGCACCCACCCAGTAGATTCTGCTGACAGAATCAGCCGGCGGATCCATGGAACCGAACGTGAGCTGTGTACGTCCAAGGAAGTACGGCGGCCTCAGTGTTGCGAGTCGAGGTCGGTTCGGTCGGCAACCAGCGAAGGAGGGGATTGGACAGTGAGCGATTCAAGCATGCTCGGCGTCAAGACCGGGGAGCTCGGGCGATTCGCAAATGACCTCGGAGGTTCGGGCCAAGCGGTGCGAAATCGCGCCAAGGATGTGGCCGACAATTTGTTCGGGCCTGCCGATGCTGGTGAAAACTACCATGACCGCGGAAAGAAGATCCAGGACGGACTGGAGAAGATCTATACGTGGTTGGGTAACTGGTCCGAGGCGACATTGGCCACGTCGGACGTTATCGGGGCGTCGGTTGTCAAGTACTCGAACACCGACGATGAAAATTCTCGCGATATCGCACAGATCGGCAATGACAAAAAATCGTAGCTGCGATCGAGCAGTGAAGAAGTATTCGAGGGGGTCGTTAGTATGGCATTTGAGGTACCTGCGAACGGATCGGTCAAACAATATCTCGACATCGGCTCTCGGGGTTTGTTGTACTTCGAATATTTCCAGCCGCGCTATAAACGCGCGTTTGGCGGCAACTCGCCTGCCGATGTTCCCGACTATTCGCAACTCCATAAGCGCTATTATGAGCAGAACGGGCTGAACGAGGACAAGCTCCTGAACACCTCGACAAAACTGCAGGTGGTGCTCCAGGAGTGTGGCACCCAATTGGATGCTCAGCGTGGATATGCGCAGACAATGTCGACGATCTGGTCCGGTGACGCCGGAACTGCGGCGCTCGACATGCTGAACAAGCAGATATCTCGAGCGGACGCGAATTGGAAAGCGGCGGGGGATGCTTGGAAGGCCATCGCCGGGTCTTTCGAAGGGCTGCGGGCGGCTGTGAAAATCAAAGCCGAGGCCGTCCGCTATATCCTCGAGAACGGCGACGGTATTCGTATCGCGGAGAAGACGCCAGAGGATATTGATGACATTATCTCCGGCGCGAGTATTGCGGTTAGTAACGGTTGGCAGAGTAATAGCTTGCTGAGCAAGCTGCGCAGAATCTTTCCTGATCTCCAAGGCGGATTAGATGCGTGGACGGCCGATAATATTCTCGGCATTCTGCCGGGATCTGATTACCAGCAGCATATTCAATCGCGCTGTAGGCACTGGCTCGATAATGTCTTCGAACCTGATTACGCGGCCAAGATCAAGATATTCACCGATGCGTGCGACTCGGCGGATCGCGGTGTCAAGCAGGTATACGACAAGATTATCCAGGAGCTGGACAAGGTCTCGGAGGCCCACTACGACCGCCCTGCGGGGGTACCGACCGAGACGCCGAGCACTCCCGGCACCCCGGGTACGCCAGGCACCCCGGGTACGCCAGGCACCCCGGGTACGCCAGGCACCCCGGGTACGCCGGGTACGCCGGGTACGCCGGGCACCCCCGGGACTCCCGGCACTCCAGGTACGCCGGGTACCCCGGGCACAACGAATCCGACTTCGACGAATACCACCACGGTGAGCAGCCTCCTGTCGGGGTTGTCATCGCTGACGTCGGCAGCTTCGCAATTGACATCGCTCGGCGAGTCTGTCAGTCAAGGTCTCACTTCGTTGGGTACCTCGATCAAAGACAGTGTCGACAACGCGATCGAGCAGCTGACAAAGACTTCCGAGACAACGGAAACCGAGGACAAGGACGGCGACGGCAAGCCGGACGGGGATAAGAACAAGATTGCGGCCGAGTTCGACTTGGGTGGAAAGCATGTCAAGGTCGAGATAGGCGCAGATGGTCAGCCCAAGCTCGTGATGACCGACGGTGACGGCAAAGCGCATGAGTACGGCGTGACTCTGGATGACAAGGGCAATCCGGTCATCTCCACCAACGAGTCGAAGGGGGAGGACGATAAATCCACGACGTCCGGTGACAAACCCGATACGGGAACACCTGCTACCGAAAAGAACAACGGAAGTAATCCGGTAAACGGTTCAAGAGTCCCCTCGACCGGCAAGCGGGAAGAGGACGGCGAGCATGCGCCACAGCTTGTACCGGAAGCGGATCTGCAACTCGAGGAGCCCGCCGATAGCGGTGCCAAACTCGCTGAGGCGGGGCCGCTGTGACGTTGTTCCGCGCCAACGTGATCGGTGACCTTTGAAGGAGGGCATCATCGTGAACTATTCAGACGATATGGAACAGATCGTCGAGGAGATCCGTCGACGGTCGACGATGCTGCTCGACGAATTCGAGGAGATCAATAGACGCACCGCAGACAAGGACCGTGAGCTTGCCGAACAGTCCGCCATAGGAATGCGTCAATTCTGGGAAGACCATGCTGAAGAGTTGGCGGCGGCGAAGGCTGAGGCGGAAGAGAAGGAGCGGCTCGAGGTCGAGGCACGCGCCGAGCGAGAGCGTCTGGCAGCGGAGGCTCGCGAGCAGCGCGAGGCGATCGCGCGGTCTATTGCCGCTCGCAAGGCACACGATGTTGTCGCCCCGATAGACGACGAGGGTGACGAGGAATCGGAGTATTACCGCCGCAAGAGTTGGTTGATCTGAGGGACTGCACGCCGCCGTGCGAGGATTCGGTTAATGGGCCACTGCTTGTGGCCTGAGATCGCGCCGCCGCACGGCGGGCAGGAAGTAGTCGCTCAAATTGTCGGGGCCGGCGGCGTCGCCGCCGAATATCGCAAGCGGCAGGAGCACTGAGATGTACAAATCTACGAACCAGACCTTTGTCAGCCGACCGAGGATGGAAACTCACCGTTGTCGGGTCGAATGACACACAGGCCGAACAGAGCCTTGCCGACCGTGGTGTGAAAGATTCCTTGCAGGACAACTCGATCGGCGAAAGCCGTCGTCACCCACACGCCGAGGCTGACCAGGGTGATGGCTGGAACGCGATGATCGCCCACTACGAGAACCGCTGCGGCACTGCCGAAATGCCAAGCCTAGTCGAGGGTGAAGGCAGAGTTCGCCGCAGCACGCGCGGAGACGGATGGTGAGGATCATTCGATGCTCGGCACGATCTACCGCCACTTCCCGACCCGCCGCGCGCTGATCGAGGCGGCTGCGGAGCAGCGTTCGCCGGGATTCTCGAGCATGTGCGCCGCACCTGCCTTCCGAATCCGGATACCAGGCAGGCGCTGGCCGGTTTCCTCGGCCATGTCGCGGAAGTGCACGAGCGGGGGCGTGCACTGTCGGGCACCATCGAATCGGTACCCGGCGACACCGAACCGCACGGCCCCGTGCGCGACGATCTGGCCGAACTCGGTGCGGAACTGCTGGCGAGAGGTCGCGCCGACGGCAGCATCCGTGCGGATGCCACCGTCGCCGACCTCTATATGCTCGTCGGCGCGGTCGCCACGATAAGCCGCGACGGTTTCGGCGATTGGCGGCGATTCATCGAACTCGCGTTGGCTGGATTGCGGCCCTGACCGGCCGCAGATCCTCTATTTGCGCAAGAGCTGCGCGAGCTGCAAGACCGAGAGCTTCGGCCGCTCCTCCTCACGCGGTGCTTCCGGATCGACCACAATGGTGTGCGGGATAACCGCCTCTGGATCGGAAAATGCCGCATACGTCTTGTCGCCCAACAGTTTGTGCAGCAGATATCCGGTGAGTACGGCCCGCGTCGTCCGCGCGGACTTGGCCTCGTGCTTCCCGACACCCAACGCGGCCAGCGCGCGACGCCCTTCGACAATGCCGTTATGTGACGCCCCGTCGACCGTCCGCAGAACAATCGGCCCGGCCCACGCGGCCGTCAGTGGGATCGCATTCGAGCTGACCGATTCGATATCGATCGCACCCGCCAACACCAACCCGGGCGTATCGATATCGGGCGCGATGGTCTCGGCGGACGGCGCGGTCGGCGCCGGGTAGAGGGCGGCGACCGCGGCAACGCGACGTTGCCCGGCGGCGATCACCGCGGCGCCCGCGCCCATGCCGTGCCCGGCCAGCGCCAGCCGTTCCGGATGCACGCTGATTGCGCCGTCGCCGAGCCGGACGCCGGTGCAGATATCCAGTGTGGTGAGCAGATCGGTGGCCAACCCCAGATGTGACGGAATCGGCCCGCGCTCGGTATCGGGGGCCGCGGCCACGAAACCCCAGGAAGCCAGGTGTTCGAGGGTGGCGCGATAGTTGGCGGCGCTGGTCAGCCAGCCGTGGCCGAAGGCGACCGCGGGTAGATTCAGTCCGGACTCCGGGGTGAACACCACGCCGGGCTGACCAGCGATGGCGAGATTGCCACGCAGTACGCGGTGGGGCCCTCGGCTGGTCAGGATGCTCAGAAGTGATTTCACAGACGCCGACACGACGTGAACGTTATCCGATAAGTACTCTGGTGAGCCATGTGCGGAATCGTGGGATACGTCGGGTACCGGGATGCCCTCGGCGTTGTCGTTGACGCGTTGCGCCGCATGGAATATCGCGGATACGACTCGGCGGGCGTCGCGATCCTGGATGGCGCGGGCGTATTGGCGGTGGAACGCAAGGCGGGCAAACTGGCCAATCTCGAGGCCGAACTCGCCGAAATCGGGACCTGCCACTTCGCGGGCACCACTGGCATGGGGCACACCCGCTGGGCCACGCACGGCGCGCCGACCGACCGCAACGCCCATCCGCACCGCGACACCACCAACAAGGTGGCCGTCGTGCACAACGGCATCATCGAGAACTTCGCCCCGCTGCGTCGGGAACTCGAAGACGCCGGGGTCGAGCTGGGCAGCGATACCGACACCGAGGTCACCGTGCACCTGGTGGCGCGCGCATACGCCGACGGCCCGACCGCGGGTGATTTCGCGGCGAGCGCGCTGGCCGTGCTGCGTCGGCTGGAGGGTGCGTTCACGCTGGTCTTCACCCATGCCGATCATCCGGACATCATTGTCGCGGCGCGTCGCTCGACGCCGCTGGTCGTCGGGGTTGGCAAGGGCGAGATGTTCATCGCCTCCGATGTCACCGCATTCATCGAGCACACCCGTGAGGCCGTCGAACTCGGCCAGGACCAGGCCGTCGTGATCACTGCCGACAGCTATACGGTCACCGATTTCGCGGGCAATGACGGACTGGCGCGGACCCGGCCGTTCACCATCGACTGGGATCTGGCCGCCGCCGAGAAGGGCGGGCACGACTTCTTCATGCTGAAGGAGATCGAGGAGCAGCCCGCCGGTGTCGCGGACACGCTGATCGGCCACTTCACCCACGACGAGGCCGGTGGCCGGATCGTGCTGGACGAGCAGCGCCTCGCCGATCAGGAACTGCGCGACTTCGACAAGATATTCGTCGTCGCCTGCGGCAGCTCCTATCACGCCGGACTGTTGGCCAAGTACGCGATCGAGCACTGGACTCGGTTGCCCGTCGAGGTCGAACTGGCCAGCGAATTCCGATACCGCGACCCGGTTCTGGATCGGTCGACGTTGGTGGTGGCGATTTCGCAGTCGGGCGAGACCGCCGACACGCTCGAGGCGGTGCGGCACGCAAAGGAGCAGAAGGCGCGCGTGCTCGCCATCTGCAATACCAATGGCGCGCAGATTCCGCGCGAGTCCGATGCGGTGCTCTACACCAGAACCGGGCCGGAGATCGGTGTCGCCTCCACCAAGGCGTTCTTGGCGCAGGTGACCGCGAACTACCTGGTCGGGCTGGCCCTGGCACAGGCCCGCGGCACCAAGTATCCGGATGAGGTGGCGCGCGAATTCGCCGAACTCGAGGCGATGCCGCACCTGGTGCAGCGGGCGCTCGAGACCGCGCCGCAGGTACGCGCGATCGCCAGGGAGCTGGCGTACGTGCCGACCGTGCTGTTCCTCGGCCGCCACGTCGGGTATCCGGTGGCGCTGGAAGGTGCGCTCAAGCTCAAGGAACTCGCGTATATGCACGCCGAGGGCTTCGCGGCCGGTGAGCTCAAGCACGGGCCGATCGCGCTGATCGAGCAGGGGTTGCCAGTGATCGTGGTCATGCCCTCCCCCAAGGGACGTGCGGTTCTGCATTCGAAGCTGCTCAGCAATATCCGTGAGATCCAGGCCCGCGGCGCCCGCACCATCGTGATCGCCGAGGAGGGCGACGATACGGTGCGCCCGTTTGCCGACGACCTCATCGAGATCCCTTCGGCGCCAACGCTTTTCCAGCCGTTGCTGTCGACTGTTCCGCTGCAGATCTTCGCCGCTGAAGTGGCTCAGGCGCGCGGGTACGACATCGATAAGCCGCGCAACCTGGCGAAGTCGGTCACTGTCGAATAGCACCAGACCAGTTCGCTCGCCGAGCGCCGCAACGCGAGAGTCGCGGAGGCGTTCCTCATCGGCAACGTCGGGAGCGACGTCGATCCACCGAGAGGATGGCCGCGCTCGGACTCCCACGTCGTCGATCTGCGCGGCGCTGGCTGAGCTACAGCCCGCAGTTCGACTTTCGCAGGATGGCGCATATCCAGTGATTACCTACGCAAGGTAGAGCCTGTGCGAGCTCACTGGGTATGCGACAGCTCGCGTGCAGATGCGACCGAACGGCGTGGACAGCCGTAACCGGCGACGATCTAGGACCCGTCGCCGGTTTCGAGGTCGCCAGGCCGATGAACGTGCCGCCATCGGCGGAATGCGTCGAGGGCCGGCGGGGCGGTGCTCGTGATGCGGTGTGCTGATCGGGCTCGGCTACTCGACGGTGACGGTGCCGCGCATCTGCGGATGCAGGGAGCACAGGTAGCGATAGGTGCCTGGGGCGAAGAAGGTGTAGCTCCATTCGCCTTTGTTGAAGATCGGGCTGTTGATGCCCATGGCCTTATCGCCGATGCCCTGGACGGTGTGGGGGACGGAGTCCTTGAACCTCCAGGTCACGGTCTCGCCGACCTTGACGGTGATATCGGCGGGGGAGAACTTCATATCCGTGACGTCGACGGTGACGGCCGCGGGTTTCGAATCGCCGGAATTGGTGGTCGTCGCCTGCCCGGCCTTCGCAGTGGTCGATGCGGCGGCGGAGTTCGTGTCGCCGGAGCTGCAGCCTGCCGACAATAGCATCGCAGCCAGGACGAATCCGGTGGTGATCCGGATGGACATCGCACGGCGCACCATCGGCATGACGTCCAAGCGTAGTCTGCTGACGGTACGGGTCCGCGCAGCGCCCATGACGATCCCGTACGAGCGCAACCGCAGTGCCCGATCGACGCAGTGGAGGCGAGCGTTTCATGTCCAGCCAGCGGGACTATTTCACCGCCGATGAAGTGCGCGCGGCCGAGGCCGAGCTGTTCACCCGTGTTCCCGAGGGCATGCCGATGCATCGGGCGGCCTACGGATTGGCGACGGTGGTCGCGAGCGAGTTGCGCGCCCGGACCGGCGGCATCGCGGGCAGGTCGGTGCTGCTGCTCGTCGGCTCCGGCGATAACGGCGGTGATGTGCTCTGGGCCGGATCAATGCTGCGTCGCCGCGGCGTCGCCGTCACCGCGGTGCTATTGAATCCGGAACGTGCTCACGCGAAAGGCCTTGCCGCACTGCGCAAGGCAGGTGGTCGGATCCGACCCGCTTCGCAGGTGTCGCCTGCTGGCGCCGCGAGCTCAGCCGGGGTGGGCGATGCCGGATCGAACCACAGTGCACCGATGCTGGACGAAACAGGCTTGGGCGCACCTGATCTGGTGATCGATGGCATCGTCGGCATCTCCGGCCGCGGTTCGCTGCGCCCGATGGCCGCGGAAATCGTTGCCGCTCTGCGTGTTCCGATCATCGCCGCGGACCTGCCGAGCGGAGTCGATCCGGATACCGGCGCGGTGACCGGCCCCGCGGTGCGCGCCGAGGTCACGGTCACCTTCGGCGCATATAAGCCGGTGCATGCCCTGGCTGCGCCCTACTGCGGCCGAATCGAGTTGGTACCCATCGGTTTACGGCTGCCCGAACCGAATCTCGCGGCGCTGGAACCAGCGGAGATCGGTGCGCGGTGGCCGATCCCGGGACCCGCCGACGACAAATACACCCAGGGCGTCACCGGCATCTGCGCGGGCAGCGCGACCTATCCCGGCGCCGCCGTACTGTGCACCGGCGCCGCCGTCGCGGCCACCTCCGGCATGGTCCGCTACGTTGGAACCGGCGCCGCCGAGGTCCTCGACCATTTCCCCGAAGTCATTGCCGCCCAGACCATCTCGTCCACCGGCCGAGTCCAGTCCTGGGTATTCGGCCCCGGCGCGGGCATCGACACCGACGCCAACAAGCGACTCGCCGAAATCCTCGCGACCGATCTTCCCGTTGTCGTCGACGCCGATGGCCTGACCTTGCTGGCCGCCGACCCCGATCTGGCCCGCGGCCGCACCGCCCCCACCGTATTGACCCCGCACGCAGGCGAATTCGCCCGCCTGACCGGGGAAGAGGTCGGCCACGATCGGGTAGCCGCCGTGCGCGATCTCGCCGAATCCTGGCAACTCACTGTCCTGCTCAAAGGCCGCGCCACCCTCGTCGCCACGCCAGGCCGCCCGGTACTGGTCAACGAAGCGGGTGGTTCCTGGGCCGCCACCGCGGGCGCGGGTGACGTCTTGTCCGGCATTATCGGCGCCCTCCTCGCCGCGGGCCGCGATCCCGCCTGGTCCGCGGCTGCCGCCGCCCGTGCCCACTCCCTGGCTGCCAACCTCTCGGCCCATGAAGATCACCGCTATGCTGCCCCCACCTCCGCATCCCCCCTCCTCGACCACCTGCGCCCGGCAATCCGCGTCTTGCGCACGCTTGCGGCGAAGTGACGTGCAATGGCTGGGACCGCACTCTCCAATGCCGCGTCGACGCCCCTGCTCGACGCGCTGATCTCGGCAACCACACTCCTTGACGGCGGCAGCCCGGGGGCATCCGTGTCCTCTTCGGGCTCACCGCCAAGTGACCCCGCCGTCCCGCTCGAACCGATGCCCTCCGCGCGAGCCAGATGCCGAATGGCAGGATAAATAAGCGTGGAGGCGCAAGTAGAGACGGTTATCGATCTGGATGCCATTGCTCACAACGTGCGGATCCTGCGTGCACATGCGGGGGATGCGGCGGTGATGGCGGTGGTCAAGGCCGACGGCTACAACCACGGCGCCGTCGAGGTCGGGCGGGCGGCGCTGGCGGCGGGTGCGGCCGAACTCGGGGTCACCACGGTCGCCGAGGCGGTGCAATTGCGTACCGCCGGAATTACCGCCCCGATCCTGTGCTGGCTCAATAATTCCGATGCCGACTTCGGCGCCGCGATCGAGCACGATATCGAGATCGGCATCTCCTCCCTGGCGCACCTGCGTGCGGTCGAGGCCGCGGCGCGTGCCACCGGCCGGACCGCTATCGTCTCGCTGAAGGTCGACACCGGCCTCAATCGAAACGGTGTCGCGTCGCTCGATTATCCGGCGGTGCTCACGGCCCTGCGCATGCTGGTGGACGAACAGGTGGTGCGGTTCCGCGCGATCTTCTCCCACCTCGCCCACGCCGACGAGCCGGAACATCCCTACCTGGACATCCAGCGCGACCGATTCGTCGAGGCCACCGCCGCTGCCAAGGAGCACGGCCTCGAACCGGAACTGGTCCACCTCGCGAACTCGGCTGCGACGCTCACCCGCCCGGATCTGGCATTCGATATGGTCCGGCCCGGTATCGCGATGTACGGCCTGACCCCGATCCCGGAACTCGGCGAGTTCGGCCTGCGCCCCGCGATGACTTTCCAAGCGCGTGTCGCCCTGGTCAAGCAGGTCGCCGAAGGCGAGGGCATCTCCTACGGCCACCAGTGGATCGCGCCGCAGGACACCACTGTCGCCCTCATCCCCGCCGGATACGCCGACGGCGTGTTGCGTCCGATGAGCAACCGCTTCGCGGTGTGGCTCGGCGGTGAGTTGCGCCCCAACGTCGGCCGCATCTGCATGGACCAATTCATCGTCGATCTCGGTGACAATGCCGCAGGCGTCACCGAGGGCGATACCGCGATCCTGTTCGGTGCGGACCAACCGCGCGCCCAGGAGTGGGCCGATCTGCTCGACACGATCCACTACGAGATCGTGTGCGCCCCACACGGCCGAGTGCTGCGGCGCCACATAGGAGGATCTCGATGAGAACAGCCGTCCGCGGCGGATTCGCCACCGCCGGTGTGGTCGGCGTGCTGGCCGGTGCCCACGCCTTGCGTCGTATCGGCACCCGCGTGTTCCGGCCCGCCCACGCCGACGAGTACCGCGACGAGAACTTCGACCTGCTGGACGCGGATTGCTCCGGTGCGGTGTTCGCCGAAGACGGTGTGCGCCTTGCCACCCGGGAATGCGGTCCACCCGGCGCACCGCGCAACGCCCGGGCGCTGGCACGCGAATTGCCCCATAGCGAACTCGTCCGACTCGATGACGCCGCGCATATGGCGCATATCCAGTTCCCGGATAGCGTCAACGCAGCACTCGACCGGGGAGTCATCGAGGACATCCCAGCAACCGCGGAGGTTGCCGGTGGCTGAACGGCAGCAGCGGATTCTGCCCACGGTCGCCGACACCGAGGCCTTCGGTCGCGAACTCGCCGCCGGACTGGGCGCCGGTGATCTGGTGGTACTCGACGGACCGCTCGGCGCCGGTAAAACCGCACTGACTCGCGGTATCGCGGAGGGCCTCGGCGTGCAGGGCCGGGTCAGCTCGCCGACCTTCATCATCGCCCGCCAGCACCGGGCTGGGCAGCGCGAGGGCACCGCGTCGGTACCGCTGGTGCACGTGGACGCCTACCGACTCGGCGGCGATCTGGATGAACTGGACGCCCTGGATCTCGACACCGATCTGCATCAGGCGGTCGTAGTGGTGGAGTGGGGCAAGGGTGTCGTAGAACACCTCGCCGAGCGGCACCTGTACGTTTTGCTCTCGCGCGAACCGAATTCCGAAGTCCGCACCGCGATCTGGGAATGGGTCGGTTAGGTCGTGGAGACAGCTGATGGTCTGGGTGCCGAAACTACCGAGTAGCTCCGCACCGGACGCAGGGTACCACCCGGTATCGTTGGGCCAATCATGCTTGTACTAGCCGTCGACACCGCGACCCCTGCCGTGACAGCGGGATTGGTGGAACTGGAGCAGGTCGCACCCGGCACCGTCGCCCCGGCGCGGGTCCACACCGTCGCCGCTCGCGTCCGGGTCGACGCCCGCGCCCACGCTGAGGTGCTCACCCCGCAAATCCTCGAATGCCTCTCGGAGGCAGATCGTTCCAGGGCCGATATCGAGGCCGTCGTGGTCGGCATCGGGCCGGGTCCGTTCACCGGACTCCGGGTCGGTATGGCGACCGCCGCCGCCTTCGGTGACGCACTCGGCGTCCCGGTCTACGGTGTGTGCAGCCTCGACGCGATCGCCGCCGACGCGGTTCTCGAACCCTCGCTGCTGCCCGGCCGCACACCCGGGAGCGAACTGCTCGTGGTCACCGACGCGCGCCGCCGCGAGGTGTACTGGGCCCGCTACCGTGACGGATATCGCATCGCGGGCCCGGAGGTGAGCAAGCCCGGTGACCTGGATCCCGTGCAGGCCACCATGATCGCCGGATCCGCATCGCACGTCGACCTGTTCGACCTGCCGGTGCTTCCGGCTGAGACCCCGTCACCTGCCGGTCTGGTCCGGGTCGCGGCTCCCGAATTGCTGGCGCGCGCTGTGCCGGAACCGTTGATCCCGCTGTACTTGCGCCGACCGGACGCGGTCGAACGAAGCTACCGCACGCTCGACCGGACGGGAGCGTGACGGCCGTGGAGCCCGACCGGAAGTCCACGGGGCGAAGCCCCGCAGCCCAGGGGGTGTGGGGGTCTTCCCCGCAGGAGCCGAGCAGACCCATGCCGCGCATCGAGCCCATGGATGTTGTGGATATCGAGCGCTGTGTCGAACTCGAGCAGTTGTTGTTCCCGGAGGACGATCCGTGGCAGGCGGTGTCCTTCCGCTCGGAGCTGGCCGGGCCGCACAACCGCTATATCGTCGCGCGCGACGAGGCCGGGCGAATGGTCGGCTATGCGGGTATCGCGCTGCTCGGTGATGCCGAACACCCCGAGGCCGAGGTGCACACCATCGGTGTCGATCCGGGCTGCCATCGCCGCGGTGTCGGCACGATACTGCTCGAGGCGCTGCTCGCCGAGGCCGGTAAGCGCGGCGGGCCGGTCTTCCTCGAGGTGCGCACCGATAACGCCCCCGCCATCGCGCTCTATGCCAAGCACGGCTTCCACATCATCGGCCTGCGCAAGAACTACTACCATCCCAGCGGCGCCGACGCCTACACCATGCGCCGACCGGAACTAACCGCCGCGAACCCGGCTTGGGGCCCGCCGCCGGCCGAAACGGCGCAACCGAACGAGGTGCTGTCGTGATCGTCATGGGTATCGAAAGTTCCTGCGATGAAACGGGAGTCGGCATTGTGCGCCGGCACCCCGACGGTAGCTGTGAACTGCTCGCCGACGAGGTAGCCTCCAGTGTCGAACAGCACGCCCGCTTCGGCGGTGTGGTCCCGGAGATCGCCTCGCGCGCCCACCTCGAGGCCATCGTGCCCGCGATGCGCCGAGCGCTGGCCGCCGCGGGCATCAGCAAGCCCGATGCGCTCGCGGTGACCATCGGACCCGGACTGGCCGGTGCCCTGCTGGTCGGCGTCGCGGCCGCGAAAGCCTATGCGGCAGCTTGGGATGTGCCGTTCTACGCTCTGAACCATCTCGGCGGGCATGTCGCGGTCGACACCCTCGAACACGGCCCGATGCCGCCGTGCGTCGCGCTACTGGTCTCCGGTGGACACACACATCTGCTGCACGTAACGGATCTTTCCGAGCCGATCGTCGAACTGGGCAGCACCGTCGACGATGCGGCGGGCGAAGCCTTCGACAAGGTCGCCCGGCTACTCGGCCTCGGCTTCCCGGGCGGACCCGCACTGGATGCGGCTGCGGCACACGGCGATCCGAAGGCCATCGCGTTTCCTCGAGGCATGACCGGCCCGCGCGACTCCCGCTACGACTTCTCCTTCTCCGGCCTCAAAACCGCCGTCGCCCGCTATGTCGAGGCGGCCCAGCGCAATGGCTTCACCGCCGATGAACTGCCGATCCCGGATATCGCGGCATCCTTCCAGGAGTCGGTCGCCGACGTACTCACCATGAAGGCAGTGCGCGCGGCCCAGGATGTCGGCGTCGAGACCCTGGTCCTCGGCGGCGGCGCCACCGCCAACTCCCGAATCCGCTCGATGGCCGAAGACCGCTGCGCCGCAGCCGGATTGCGCCTTCGCGTCCCCAAACCCCGCCTGTGCACCGACAACGGTGTAATGATCGCCGCCCTCGGCGCCCATGTCATCGCGGGCGGTGCCTCCCCCTCACCCCTGACCGTCGCCACCGACCCCGGCCTCCCAGTCTCCGTCAGCCACGTCGGCTGACCCGCATCCGCCGGGCGCCCGCGAGGGGCTTTCACCTCTCAGTCGTGCGGCCCGACCAACTGCCCGGCCTGCCCTGCACTCGACCCCGAATTCACCCTGGGTGGGAACGGAATTCGCGATTGCGCAGGCGTCGGCAACATCTGCAACGGAGTGGTCTGCGGCGCCGATGAGGCCGGACCGCCGTCCGGCCCCGACGACCCCAGACCCGGCGCATTCGGATTTCCGAACAGCGGACCGAGCAACTCCGGGAACGGGATCGGCGGCAGGTTCGGATCCGGGCGCAGTGTCGGTGCGGACGGGGCTGTGGTTCCGGCAGGCGACGAGGCGGTCGTGGTGGCCGGTTGGCTTCGGTCCGGGGTGGGCGAGGGGATGCTGGCGCCGGAGGGCCGGTTGGTGTTCTCCCGGTTCGGGCCGGTGGTCGAAGTGCCGGCACCGGTCGGCGGCACCACCGTCACCGACGTCGGGGACAGTTGGCCACTGCTGGTGGTGCCCGCGGGGGAGATCTCTTCGTCCCCGGTCGGCGCGAAGGTATTCACCCCGTAGCCGATGACCAGTCCGACCACCACGATCGCACCCGCCAGCGTGCCGACGACTTTGGTGAAGGTACCGACCGGCGCGTCCGCGGCGCCGACCACCGGGAATACCGACGGCTGCACCGAATCCGCCACCAGCGCGGCGCCTTTCGCGATCACCGCCTCCGGATCGTCGATGGTGTGCACCGGAAGGTCCAGCTCACGTTCGAGGGTGGATAGGACGGCCGGAATATTGGCCCCGCCGCCGATCACGATGACGGCCTGCGGGAATCTGGGCGCCCGCGCGAAGACCGCGGCGGCGAAGAAGGCGGTCTCGCGCAGCAGATCCGAGATCAGTTCCTCGAAGTCGGCCCTGGTCAGCTTGAGCGGCTGCCCCGCGACATGGTCGATGGTTACGGCGGGCGCGATCGACAGATGTTCCTTGGCGGCGCGGCCGCGGTTGGTCAGCATGCCCCGGTTGGGTCGGGTGCCGCGCCGCGCGTAGTGCAGATCGACGAGGTGGTGATAGATCAGCTCATCGATCGCGTTCCCGCTGATCGCCGCGGTGCGCTCGGTGCGCAGGATGGTGGAGTCGGCCTGATCGGCGACGGTGACGGTGAGACCGGTTGCGCCGAGATCGACGATGGCGACCGTGTCGTAGCGGTCTACGAGTCCGGTGTGCCGCAAATACATCAGTGCCGCAGTACCTTCCGGCACCAGCCGCAGATCGCGTTGTTTGCCGGTGGCCGACCGGATCACCTGCGCCTGCTCTTTACTGCGGTAGGCGACCGCGACGCTGGTGGGCCGGCGACCGGCGACGGAATCGACACCGATCGATTTCGCACCGGCGAAGCGCGTACCGACCGGATGCGTCGGAAAGGCCACGTCATAGGAGACCTGCGTGGCCGGGAGCTGGGTGGTCATCAGTTCGATCGAGGACGCGACGAGATCGCCGAGATCGGAGTGGGCCGCGTCCGCGGAAACCACCCGATAGTCGAAACTCTGCGTGCCGTTGGACGCGGTCGCGACCAGTGCCGAGCACACGACCTCGTTACCGGCCGATATGCCGAGGGATGTTCGCATGTCACCTCCCTTCGCGCGGATGGTCATGGTGTCGCCGACCATCTCGAATGAACAGCCGGATTGCTCGCGTGGATGGCGAACGATCCGGACGCGGGACCGGGCCGACCCGTTGTCCGGATGGGTTGCTGGGACCGCCATGGCTCACGTGTGGTCTTGCCCTCTGGTGCAGCTTCTTGTGGAAAACGCTGGTGTTCGTGACGCTGGTTGGATTTGGTACGGACGCTGATCTTGCTCTTGCGGAGCGGGTATTGCTCTGTGGCGCTGGGTGTTTCGTGGCGCTTGGTGCTCCCCCCACGACGCCGGCTCGGGCCGAACACGGCGAGCGAGCACGACCGTCGTCAATACTGTCACAATCCGTTATCCGAACGTTACAGATTTGCTGAAGTCTTGGGAAGCCCTCAGGCGCTTTGGCGTGGCGCGTCGCATGCGTGTCGGAAAACGACACGACGTGCCCGGACCAACGGTTTTGGCACAGTCCAACCTTGAGCGCTGGCACTCTCATGTATAGAGTGCTAGTCGGCACTGTGTGATGTGCGTGTGCCAGTTCGACTACTGAGCAGGGGTCCCGGCACCCGCGACGACGGGGCTGATGCGCAGGGTCGAGTTCGAGTGACCGCCGGCGACTGCTTGCTGGTCGTTCGATACAACACCGATACCGATGGTCCGGGACAACAGTTCCGGACGACCGTAAATCCCCTGAAAGTGGAGGGCTCAACGTGGCGAGCGTGAACATCAAGCCGCTCGAGGACAAGATCCTCGTCCAGGCCAACGAGGCCGAGACGACGACGGCCTCCGGCCTGGTCATCCCCGACACGGCGAAGGAGAAGCCGCAGGAGGGCACCGTCATCGCCGTCGGCGACGGACGCGTCACCGATAAGGGTGACCGCATCCCGGTTGACGTCAAGGAAGGCGACGTCGTCATCTACAGCAAGTACGGCGGCACCGAGATCAAGTACCAGGGCGAGGAGTACCTCATCCTGTCGGCGCGCGACATCCTGGCCGTCGTCACCAAGTAGCCGATAGGCACATGCGTTCCGCCCCGGTGTCTTTCGCGACCCGGGGCGGAGTGCGTTCGGCCCAGAACACACAGGAGCTGACAAACACATGGCAAAGCAGATCGAGTTCGACGAGAACGCTCGTCGTGCTCTCGAGCGCGGTGTCGACAAGCTCGCCGATGCGGTGAAGGTCACCCTCGGGCCGCGTGGTCGCCACGTCGTGCTCGCGAAGGCATTCGGCGGCCCGACGGTGACCAACGACGGTGTCACCATCGCGCGTGACATCGACCTCGAGGATCCGTTCGAGAACCTCGGCGCGCAGCTGGTCAAGAGCGTTGCGACCAAGACCAACGATGTCGCGGGTGACGGCACCACCACCGCCACCGTGCTGGCCCAGGCGCTGGTCCGCGCGGGCCTGAAAAACGTTGCCGCGGGCGCGAATCCGATCGCGGTCGGTTCGGGCATCGCCAAGGCCGCCGACGCGGTCTCCGAGGCGCTGCTCGCGCTGGCCACCCCGGTCTCCGGTGAGCAGGCCATCGCGCAGGTCGCCACCGTCTCCTCGCGTGACGAGGAGATCGGCGAGATGGTCGGCAAGGCGCTGACCACCGTCGGCAAGGACGGCGTCGTCACCGTCGAGGAGTCCTCGACGCTGCAGACCGAACTTGTCGTCACCGAGGGCGTGCAGTTCGACAAGGGTTACCTCTCGCCCTACTTCGTTACCGATGCCGACAGCCAGCAGGCCATCCTCGAGGATGCCTACATCCTGCTGAACCGGGAGAAGATCAGCTCGCTGCCCGATCTGCTCCCGCTGCTGGAGAAGATCGCCGAATCCGGCAAGCCGGTGCTGATCATCGCCGAGGACGTCGAGGGTGAGGCGCTGTCCACTCTGGTGGTCAACTCGATCCGCAAGACCCTCAAGGCCGTTGCGGTAAAGGCCCCGTTCTTCGGTGACCGGCGCAAGGCGTTTCTCGATGATCTCGCCGTCGTCACCGCGGGCACCGTGGTCAACCCGGATCTGGGCATCGCGCTGCGCGAGGCGGGCATCGAGGTGCTCGGCAAGGCGCGTCGCGTGGTCGTCACCAAGGACGACACCACGATCATCGACGGCGCCGGCACCGCCGAGGACATCGCGACCCGCGGCGCGCAGCTGCGGCGCGAGATCGAGGCCACCGATTCCGATTGGGATCGGGAGAAGCTCGAGGAGCGCTTGGCCAAGCTGGCTGGTGGCGTCGCAGTGATCAAGGTCGGCGCGGCCACCGAGACCGCGCTCAAGGAGCGCAAGTACCGGGTCGAGGACGCGGTGAGTGCGGCCAAGGCCGCCGTCGACGAGGGCATCGTGCCCGGCGGTGGCACCGCGCTGGTGCACGCCGCCGCCAAGCTCGTCGAACTGCGTGACTCGCTCTCCGGCGATGAGGCCATCGGCGTCGATGCGGTGCGTACCGCACTGCGTGCGCCGCTGTACTGGATCGCCACCAATGCGGGTGTGGACGGTTCCGTGGTGGTCAGCAAGGTCGCCGATGGCAAGGAGGGCTTCAATGCCGCCACCCTCGCCTATGGTGATCTGCTCACCGACGGTGTCGTGGACCCGGTGAAGGTGACCCGTTCCGCGGTCGTGAACGCGGCGTCGGTGGCCCGGATGATCCTCACCACCGAGAGCGCCGTGGTCGACAAGCCTGCCGAAGAGGAGCACGACCACAGCCACCACGGTCACGCGCACTGAGCGTAGGCCGCACGGCAAAGGCCCCCGGGATCGCACTTCGTCCCGGGGGCCTTCGTTTGTGAACAATATGAACGCAATGGCCGGAAAACAAGTCGAAAAATATCAATCGCGGCTCCCCGGCCGCCCCCAACCCTGTGCCGATCGGTAGGTGTCGCCGAGAGTTTCGTTGCGGCCCGGCGGACTGTCTCTAGCCGAGTACCCGACGAGTTACCCTGTGCCAGCGAAATCAGTGTCGTGGGCAGTGGTGCCGTAGATCGGCCGTCTGGGCAGAAACTTACGAGGCGACGGGTGGCTGCTCAGCGGCGATGGCGGCGAGCAATCTGGCACGCAGGGCGGCGGGCGGCTGGGCCGCCATCGCCTCCGCGAGCGCGGCGAGGACTTCCTTCGTCTGCTTGACTTCGGTCATGAATTCCGCGCGTAGTGCAGGGTCCTCGCCGTCGAGCACTTCCTGTACCGCAGTGTGTTCTTCGTCGTCGATCGATCCGAGCGCGACGGCGTGCGCGAGATCGATCCGAGCTTCGTTCATCTCACGTCACCCCCAAACTTTTCTTCAGTCGTGTCAATCCGTCCCGTATACGGGACTTAACGGTCGGTAGCCCCACGCCGAGGAAGTCGGCGACTTCCGCGTAGGTTCGCCCGCCGTAGTAGGCGAGCGAGATGGCTTCCCGCTGGGTCTGTGTCAATGTCCCTAGACCCTGCTGGACGGCCTGTTGCTCGAACCTGCGCTCTACCTCCTCGGTGACCTCATCGAATTCATTACCGAGAACCCTTATCCCGTAAGCGACTTCGCGCAGGGTGTGGGCCTGTTCGGTGCGAACCCGGTCGACGGCCCGCCGATGTGCGAGGGTCATCAACCATGTCACCGCGGATCCTTTGGCCGCGTCGAAACTGGATGCGGTCCGCCAGATCTGGAGATACACCTCCTGGGTGGTCTCCTCCGCGTAGCCGGGGTCGTGCAGGACGCGTAGCACCAGACCGAATACGCGCGCGCACGTTCGGTCGTATAGCTCGGCGAATGCCTCCTGGTCGGACCGGCCGCAACGTTCGAGAAGTGCGGCGAGTTCGATACTTTCGGCGGCGCGTGCCGTTACCGCAGATTCCACCCCGTTCGAAGCGACGGTAGGTGGGATGGCTTCTCTTCGGAACGAGTCGCCCTCTGCGGCCGGCGGCCGCGTTGTCACAACGCTCCATTCTGTGTCATCAGTCACTACCGTAGCGGACTGCTATGGGACCCTGTGTGGTGGGGTGTCAGTGAACCGTGTGCGGACTAGCAACTATCCGGTAAACCTCGACGCGCCAGGCGGTTCTGGCGAGGACACGCCGTGACGCGCCGATGGATTTTGCGAAACGCCGGATGTGCAATCGACTTCGGCTTGTGGCCGTCGCCGCGTGTTTGCTAGGCATTCGGCGCGCCGCGCCACCTGGATGGGAAGAAGTTGGTTTCAAACGGCCATGCGACGTCGGCTGCGCCGGGCGTGCATCTCGCGCTCGGTTTCCGACATGCCGCCCCAGATGCCATAGGGCTCGCTGACTTTGAGCGCGTGGCTGCGGCACTGCATGAGCACCGGGCAGGCCCGGCAGATCTCCTTGGCGCGCATCTCGCGCGCGGTACGGGCGCGGCCGCGTTCACCGTCCGGGTGGAAAAACACCGCGGAATCCTGGCCTCGGCAGGATCCCCGCATCTGCCAGTCCCAGACGTCCGCGTTCGGTCCGGGGAGGTGGGTCGGCATGGGCATTGGTGAACTCCTCGTGGTGCGAGCTCGTCAGTGTTGTCGAGCAGTTGTTCTGCAACAGTTGTGGCCACGGCGCTGGGTCGGCGGCGTGCCATGGGCTCGCCTATTGCGGTCGCTGCAATTTCGCGCGGCACCGACCGTGGCGATGAGCTACGTTAGGTCCAGCCGCGAAATGCCGTCAATAGTTCGACGCGGCAGTTTCCTAAATCTTAAGCTGCGAAATTTAACCTCGAAGCTGTTTACTTTTTCGGACCCGTCCGGTAAATATGATCGGTTGACCGGAGTCCGGTATGTCTTCGCATGGCGTCAGTATTCCGCATTCCCGCAGGTGGGAACGGGTCGATGCTTGCCGCCCCGTGTGGTAGCGAGTACGCGGCGACATGGGCCCTGTCACATCATCGATGGGCGGGTTCGATGTCCGGTCGATCGGAGATGGCAGAAACGGGACGCTGAGGTTAATGGCGCGAAACGCATGTGAATTCCGGTCACACACGCTATGTGATTGCCGGTAGTACTTTTACCTGATGGAAACCTGGCGACGGCGATGAAATCGCTCAATATTAGCCGGAAGTACTCGACAGACGGTTTCTCGCGGCGCGGGCGCCCGCACCGCTCGGGATAGAGTTCGCCCGTGCTCGTGCCTGCTTCCCCTATATATATCGAGTCGGCCATGCTTGCCGACGCGGCTTTCGGTGCCTGCCCCGGCCGTGCCGCTACTGAGTTGCCAGCCGCCGCGAACCCGCTCGATTCCTGGTATCGGGCGGTGATTCTCGGTGGTCAGGGCTGCTATGCCGCGGCGCGGGAAGAGTTGCGGGTATTGCGCGCGCGAACCACCGATCCAGCGTTGCTGTCGCTGGCCGCGAGTACCGAAGGCTCGTTTCTGCGTCAGCTCGGCTGGCATGCCCGTGCTGCCGGATACGACGGTCGCGCGGCCGCATTGATCCTGCCGACGGCGGGTGCGGTCGGGCCCGATCGGGTGGACGCGATCTGTGATGCGCTGACCGGTCTCGCGGCCGACGCCCTCGGTACCGGCCGCCTGGCGCTCGCAACCCGTCTGCTCCGACGCAGTCATGACGCGATGACCCAGGCGGACTCCCCGCACGGTTGGCGAACGCTGATCCGCTGGCATTGGGTCTGCGCGGAGACCGCACTCGCTTCCGGTGCCGCCGACACCGCCGCCCCCCATGCCGCGACGGCCCTCGCGCTGGCCGAGGACGGCCCCTCGGTCCGGCACCGGGTCAAATCCCGGCTCTTGGTGGCCGCGACCGCCGCGGCGGCCGGTGATATCGACAACGCGCGCACACTCGCCGAAGATGTCGCCGAGCAGTGTCGCGAGCACGGATTGCTCCCATTGCGTTGGGCCAGTTCGATGTTGCGCGCCGGGGTGTCCGTCGGCGCGGGCGCCAGCGCGGCCGCGGCCGATGCGCAGGGATGTGCGGAGGCCATCGGCCGTCGTGGCGGGCGCTTTCGTCCCATGAGTGATTCCCGAGTCTGATCAACAGACCACCGTGTTGCCCGTATCCACGGGCTGTATCGCTATTGTTAGATCCGTTCCGCCCCTTCGGCGGAAGCACTGGTCATCTCCGCCGGTGCCACTTGTAACGCCAGGAAATTCTCTGACGATGACGAACACGGGCGAAGAGTTGGACCTCGCCGTCGCTGCCGCTGCGCAGGGCGACAGATCCGCTTTAGCCCAGGTACTCGAAATGGTCCGCCCGTTGGTGGTGCGCTATTGCCGCGCGCGGATCGGCGCCGCGGAGCGTGGACAGCTCTCTGCGGACGACGTTGCGCAGGAGGTATGTCTGGCCGTGATGACAGCTCTGCCCCGGTATCAGGACCAGGGCAGGCCCTTCATGGCCTTCGTATACGGAATCGCTTCGCACAAGGTTGCCGACGCTCATCGCAACGCCGCCCGTAACAAGGCGGAGGCAATGGCCGAAGTACCAGATGTCATATCCACCGACCAGGGGCCGGAACAGCGCGCTCTGGAATCCGAAACGAGCAGGCAGATGAATAGCCTGCTCGCGACGCTTCCGGAGAAGCATCGCGAGATTCTGATCATGCGTTTGGTCATGGGTTTGTCAGCAGAAGAAACCGCAGTCGCCGTGGGCAGTACGGCGGGCGCGGTACGCGTCGCCCAACACCGGGCGCTCGCGAAACTGAAGTCACAAGTGGCGAGGGCAGGTGAAATGTATGGCTAGGGATGGCGAGCGCGGTCGGGGCGACTGGAAGGCGCGACGTGGATCGCGAAATAGCGGTCCCTACGCCGGGAGTGGTGACACTGGTCCGGTGGACATCGCGGCGGTGCGCAAAGACGATGCGCTGATTGATGCCATCGCTAGTAACGGACCGGTGCAGACCGACAGCGCGGAAGAGTTTCAGCTCGCGGCGCTGCTGGCGGATTGGCGAGCGGAGCTGATTTCTCCGCCGCTGCCTGCTGAACCGAACCTCGATGAGATCGTTGCCGCGGTCAATCAGGAGATCGGTGCCCGGCAGGTCCGCGTCGGTGCACAGTCCGGTCGGCGACTACGGCTTGTCAGTCCGATTCTCGGGACAGCTGCCGCGCTGGCTCTGGTCATCGGTGGTCTGTCGGCGTTCTCCTATGGCGCCGCTCCGGGTGATCCGCTCTGGCGGGTCAAGGAAGTCGTGTTCAGCGAACAGGCGCAGTCGACCGTGGTGCAGCGTGCCGACAGCGATCTGGCCACCGCGAAAGTGGCACTCGCTCAGGACAATCCGGCGCAGGCCAGAGAAAAGCTGGAGGGCGCCAAGGCGAATGCCGAGCTGATCGACGATCCGGTCAAGCGGGACAAGCGAATCAACGAACTCAATGCCTTGATCGCGGAGTTGAACAAGGTCGCTCCGGAGATCGGGAAGTCGCTTGCGCCGAGCACGGCACCAACGACATCCAATCCGGCGGCAACCGATGGCAGCAACCCGCCGACCACCACGCCGGGCGGTACTGGTTCTACCTCCGTAATGGTGCCGCCGGTCGATACGACGGCACCGACGACGGAACCGAATACACCGGGTAAGTCGACATCGCCGACAACCCAGCCGCCGGTGACCACTCCGGAACAGCCGACCCAGCCCAGTCATACAAACCAGGGTCCGCCGAGCACCGTGGTGGGAACCCGTCCCACGGGGGTCGTGCCGAGCGAGGACAGCGGCCCGCCCGCGCAACCCCCGACCCATCAGCAGCCGCCGACCTTCGTGATTCCCACCGTTTTGCCGTCTTTGCCAGGGTTGCCCGGATCGAGCCCGGCCCCTTAATCGGAGTCGATACTCCGACAGCGCTTTGGTTCATCGAAGCGCTCGATGCAGCAGAAGCGCTGTGGCGGATACAGATCCGCCACATCAGCGCGTGTCGTGAGTGCGTGGACATCCGAATCATCGTGCATGAACCGATCGCCGACCGGCGGTCGGCTTTTGTCTGTCAGCTATTTCACATCACGTCCGCGAGTCAGCGCACTGTGCGGGCGCGCGATGTCAGCTGTCGAACCCATCGAATCCGTCGCCGTGGAATGCCTCGTTCATCGAGGCGTCTGCGTATCCCCGGCAGTAATCCCAGGTGACATACGCTTCCGGCATCGGGTCGTAGGCGGGCTCATGCGGGCGCACTGTGCCGTCGACCAGCAGTTGAAGCAGGTTGGCGCGCAGCATATCCCAGTCGTGGTAGTGGTCCTGTCTGCAGTCTTCGCAGCTGACCACGAGTCCTCGGATGCCACGGTGCGCTAGTAGTGCCTCGTAAACCGCAAGGTCGGCGAGATCCTCCTCGACCGCAAGGCGCTCGTGGGGATCCAGCGGTTCACCGGGCTCGATGGCATCGAGCGCGGCGGACGGGTCGGAGGGGTCTCCGGCGAACGGATCCGGCGGCAAGCCAGGTGGTAGATGGTCACGCACACCCCCACGGTACGCAGAACAGGGTGCTCTTCGCCAGCTATGCGGCGCGCAAGTTTCGGCGGTGGGCTCGGTTTCGCGACTGGGCGCGGCGAGCGAACCATGGACACAGCGCGTATCGCGCACAGCGGAGTTGAGCGTTAGCGAGGCGCTGTCGGGCGCGAGTTTGCGGGACAGATACCATGGGTGACAGGCCCCGGCCAGTATCCGACTGCGCTGGCGGAGCCACCACCGTCCATCCCATCAGCTTCCACGACGCCGGTCCTCCCGGCGTTCGTTGCTTTCGACGTCCAGGAGGGGTCGATCCGAATGAGTAATCCCGTATCGGGCGAACGAATCGCGGTCCGCCCTCCTACGGGTGGTGACGATCCGAACAAGATCGCCATGCTCGGCCTCACGTTCGACGATGTGCTGCTGCTACCGGCCGCTTCGGATCTCATCCCGAGCTCGGTGGAAACCTCCAGCCAGTTGACCCGCGAGATCCGGTTGCGCACCCCGCTCTGCAGTTCCGCGATGGACACCGTGACCGAGGCGCGCATGGCCATCTCCATGGCGCGCGCGGGCGGTATGGGCGTACTGCACCGCAATCTCGCCGCCGCCGATCAGGCCGCGCAGGTCGAGACGGTCAAGCGGTCCGAGGCGGGCATGGTCACCGATCCAGTGACCTGTCGCCCCACCGACACCCTCGCCGAGGTCGACGCGATGTGCGGTCGCTTCCGCATTTCCGGCCTGCCGGTGGTGGATGAGACCGGCGCACTTGTGGGCATTATCACCAACCGCGATATGCGCTTCGAGGTGGATCAGAACCGGCGGGTCGCCGATGTGATGACCAAGGCGCCGTTGATCACCGCCCAGGAGGGCGTCACCGCCGAGGCCGCGCTCGGTCTGCTGCGCCGCCACAAGATCGAAAAGCTGCCGATCGTCGACGGTAACGGCCGCCTGCGCGGACTCATCACCGTCAAGGACTTCGTCAAGACCGATCAATACCCGAACGCCACCAAGGACCGCGACGGCCGCCTGCTCGTCGGCGCCGCGATCGGTGTCGGCGAGGACTCCTGGTCGCGCGCGATGACCTTGGCCGACGCCGGGGTAGATGTGCTCGTCGTCGATACCGCACACGGCCATCAGGCCGGGGTGCTGCAGATGGTTACCAAGGTCAAGGCCGAAGTCGGCGACCGCATCCAGATCGTCGGCGGCAATGTGGCCACCAGAGCCGGTGCGGCCGCGCTGGTCGAGGCGGGCGCGGATGCGGTGAAGGTCGGTGTCGGTCCCGGCTCCATCTGCACCACCCGCGTGGTCGCCGGTGTCGGCGCGCCCCAGATCACCGCGATCCTCGAGGCTGTCGCCGCGTGCAAGCCGCACGGCGTTCCGGTGATCGCCGACGGTGGCATCCAGTTCTCCGGTGATATCGCCAAGGCCATCGCGGCAGGGGCGTCCACCGTGATGCTCGGCTCGCTGCTGGCCGGTACCGCCGAGTCGCCGGGTGAGCTGATCCTGGTGGGCGGCAAGCAGTTCAAGAGCTACCGCGGCATGGGGTCGCTCGGTGCCATGCAGGGCCGCGGCCAGGCCAAGTCCTACTCCAAGGATCGCTACTTCCAGGACGATGTGCTCGCCGAGGACAAACTGGTGCCCGAGGGCATCGAAGGCCGGGTGCCGTTCCGCGGGCCGGTCAACCAGGTGATCCATCAGCTCGTCGGCGGGCTGCGGGCGGCCATGGGCTACACCGGGTCGCAGTCTATCGCGCATCTGCAGGAGGCACAGTTCGTGCAGATCACCGCCGCGGGGCTCAAGGAGAGCCACCCGCACGACATCACGATGACCGTCGAGGCCCCCAACTACACTGGTCGCGGCTAGTCCGGTTGACGTTGGTGCACGGGACCGTCCGGTCCGTGCATGATTGAGCTTATTCGCAGGTCGTCGCGATCCACAGCGGCGACGGTTGCGCGAAGCGAGTGGTCAGGGATCACGAGTCCCGATGGCCAGTCCCGGCTCTGTCGACCACGACGGGGCGAGTGTTACGAGCGAGGAGTTTGCGGCCCATCTCGCGTCCACGCGAAGGCGCGGCTATCGACTCAGCCGAGTCGTCGAAGCGCATGCGACGAAAGTCGCGAGTCTCGACGGCTGGACGCGAGACACCAGGGAGCCGCGAACACGCCGCGCCGAAGGCGCGGCAATTAGACAAGGAGAACAAGCGTGCGCGACATGGTCGAGATCGGTATGGGTCGGACCGCCCGGCGTACCTATGAACTGGACGATGTCGATATCGTCCCGTCGCGGCGGACTCGTTCGTCGAAGCAGGTATCGCTGGCGTGGCAGTTGGACGCCTACCGATTCGAGATCCCGTTCCTGGCGCACCCCACCGATGCGCTGGTCTCGCCGGAGTTCGCCATCGAACTCGGCAGGCTTGGCGGCTTGGGCGTCATCAATGGTGAGGGGCTGTGGGCTCGGCACGCCGACGTCGCCGCGAAGATCGACCAGTTGCTCGAACTCGTCGCGAAGAGCGGCTATGAGCGCGCCGTCGGGCTGCTACAGGAACTGCATGCCGCGCCGATGCAGCCGGATCTGCTGGCGGCCGCGGTCGCGCAGGTGCGGGCCGCTGGTGTGACGGTGGCGGTGCGGGTGAGCCCGCAGAACGCGCGCGCGCTGACCCCGGCGCTGGTGCAGGCCGGTATCGACCTGCTCGTGGTGCACGGCACCATCATCTCTGCCGAACATGTCGGTGACGGTGAGCCGTTGAACCTCAAGACCTTCATTGCCGAACTGGATGTGCCGGTGGTGGCCGGTGGCGTGAGCGATCACAAGACCGCACTGCATCTGATGCGCACCGGCGCCGCGGGCGTCATCGTCGGCTACGGCTCCTATCCGGGCGCGACGACCACCGGCGAGGTGCTCGGCATGGGGGTGCCGATGGCCACCGCCATCGCCGATGCCGCCGCCGCGCGTCGCGATTACCTGGACGAGACCGGCGGACGCTATGTCCATGTGATCGCCGACGGTGATATCGCCACCTCGGGTCAGTTGGCCAAGGCCATCGCCTGCGGCGCCGATGCCGCCATGCTCGGGGTCCCGTTGGGACTGGCCGCCGAGGCACCGGGTCGCGGCTGGTACTGGCCGTCCTCGGCCGCGCACCCATCGGTACCGCGCGGTTCGCTGCTGCATGTGGAGGATCCGTGGGATCTGGGCGGCGAACTGTCCGGTGATATCGGCGAGACGGTGCGCCCGAACTTGGAGCGGGTGCTGTACGGCCCCTCTGACGACCCGTTCGGCTCGCTGAATCTCGTTGGCGGCCTGCGTCGCTCGATGGCCAAGGCGGGCTACTCCGACCTCAAGGAATTCCAGCGGGTCGGCCTCAGCGTTCGCGCGTGATTCAGCCGGGCGTCGGGCCGTGCGCCTCGGTGCTGATCAAGATCAGCGCGGAAACCCGCTCGGTGCGATGAGTGCGGTGAAGCGCTTGCGCGGTGCCGCCAAATACGGCGCGTTCGGTGCCGAGCTGATCGAGCACGGTGCGGGCGTCGCGCGCGGCGGTCCGCCAGGTGAACGGCAGCCCTCGTCCCTGGTGCGGTCGCGTCCGCGCCCTTCCCAGGACACGATCCGGAATTCCGGTGCGAGCGCGGACATCCAGGATGCGAACGTCGTTCGGTCCACGAAGAACTCGTGCGCTAGCAAAACCACCGGACCGTCGCCGCCACTGTCCTCGTAGTGGATATCGGCGTCTATCGCGGGCGAAGGTCACCGCATGAGGTAATCAGCGGTGTGCGGGCGCGCGGGACGATTTCTGCCGCTGACATCTGCGCCTCGCTAGCGCTCGGCTTCGATGCCGGCGATGGCTGCTGTGCCGATGGTTCGCTCGCTTCGCTGCCTGCCGACTCCGCCTCGCTGGCGCTCGGCTGCGCCGTCAGGGAGAACCCTGCTGTACCGATGGTTCGCTCGCTTCGCTGCCTCACTAAACTGTTCGAGTGGCAGAAACTCAGAGACCGGTCCTCGTCGTCGACTTCGGCGCACAATACGCCCAGCTGATCGCCCGGCGGGTCCGTGAATCGAGTGTGTATTCGGAGGTGGTCCCGCATACCGCCACGGTGGACGAGATTGCCGAGAAGCAGCCACTCGCGGTGATTCTGTCCGGCGGACCGTCCAGCGTGTACGCCGAGGGTGCGCCGCGGCTGGACCCGCGGCTGTTCGATCTCGGTATTCCGGTCTTCGGCATCTGCTACGGCTTCCAGGCTATGGCGCAGGCGCTCGGCGGCACCGTCGCGCATACCGGCACCCGTGAATACGGCCGCACCGAGCTCAGTGCCGATGGCGGTCTGCTGCACGGCGGTCTGCCCACCAAACAGCCGGTGTGGATGAGTCACGGCGATGCGGTCACCGACGCGCCCGAGGGCTTCGAGGTCACCGGAACGAGCGCGGGCGCACCGGTCGCCGCATTCGAGGATCGGGCCCGCAAGCTGGCCGGGGTGCAGTACCACCCGGAGGTGCTGCATTCGCCGCACGGTCAGCAGGTGCTCAGCCGCTTCCTGCACGATCTCGCCGAGATTCCCGCCACCTGGACCCCGGCCAATATCGCCGAATCGCTGATCACGTCGGTGCGTGAGCAGATCGGCGAGGGCCATGCGATCTGCGCGCTGTCGGGTGGTGTGGACAGCGCGGTCGCCGCGGCGCTGGTGCAGCGCGCCATCGGTGACCGGCTGACCTGTGTGTTCGTCGACCACGGCCTGTTGCGGGCGGGGGAGCGCGAGCAGGTGCAGCAGGACTTCGTCGCCGCGACCGGCGCCAAGCTGGTGACCGTCGACGCGGTGGACAAATTCCTCGGTGAGCTGAAGGGCGTCACCGATCCGGAGCAGAAGCGCAAGATCATCGGCCGGGAGTTCATCCGGTCGTTCGAGGATGCGGTCTCCGAGGTCGTCGTCGAGCAGAGCGGTGGCGCCGCCTCCGAAGTCGAGTTCCTGGTGCAGGGCACGCTCTACCCGGACGTCGTCGAATCCGGTGGCGGCAGCGGTACCGCGAATATCAAGAGCCACCACAATGTCGGCGGTCTGCCCGAGGATCTGGAGTTCGAACTCGTCGAACCGCTGCGGCTGCTGTTCAAGGACGAGGTGCGCGCGGTCGGCCGCGAACTCGGGCTGCCCGAGGAAATTATTGCCCGCCAGCCGTTCCCGGGGCCCGGCCTGGCCATCCGCATTGTCGGCGAGGTCACCGCGGACCGCCTGGACACGCTGCGGCAGGCCGATGCCATCGCCCGCGAGGAGTTGACCGCCGCCGGACTGGACCGCCAGATCTGGCAGTGCCCGGTGGTGCTGCTCGCGGATGTGCGCAGCGTCGGCGTGCAGGGCGACGGCCGCACCTACGGTCACCCGATCGTGCTGCGCCCGGTCTCCAGCGAGGACGCCATGACCGCGGACTGGACCCGGCTGCCCTACGACGTGCTCGAGCGCATTTCCACCCGCATCACCAATGAGGTGGCCGAGGTCAACCGGGTTGTCCTCGATGTGACGAGCAAGCCGCCGGGCACCATCGAATGGGAGTGACCCCGCAATCGGGCCTGGTTTGCCGGATTTCGGGAGTACCGTCGGCCGGATAGTCCAGTTACCAGGGGGTCCGGATGACAGCGAAGAAGCCGCTCTGCACCGTCAACGCGGTCGTCGAGGCACCGTGTGGGGTGGTGGCCGCGCTGCTCACCACGGTGAGTGCCGGTCCGGTCGGTCCGCACAACGGCTTCTTCCTCGCTCACGGGACCGATCCGGACCTGCGGCTGCGCGGTGGCCCGAACGAATTCTGGGCTGCGATCGCCGGGAATCTCAATGGGATTCGGGTCGAGGTGGATCGAGCACAGGCGATGCTCGCGGTCGAGGGGAAGTGGTGGTTTCGCGCCGAATGTCGAGTGTTGCCGCATCCGAAGGGGGCTCGGATGACCCAGCAGGTGTTCAATATCGCGACCAGTGCGCGGTGGATGGTGCCGATGGTCGCGCGGGGTGTCGAGGGCAAGCAGCGGGGGAGTATGCAGCGACTACTCGACCGGATCAGTGGACATTTGGGTTGCCCGGCCTATTTGGAGTAGTGGGTTCGGGGAGTACCTTTCGGGGTCGGTAGCGGCCGTCAGCGTGCCCGGCGTCCGGCCCAGGATGAGTTGCCCGAGCAACAAGCCGCCACCGAGGTAGCTCCGGCTCGGTGTCAGCGGCATGAAACGGCCGATCGGGATTCCCGTATGACCGCTCGGTTCGTCGTGGCTGTCGAACTGTTTCATGGGCATTGGCGTTCTATTCCTCCGGAAAGAAAAATGGCCCGTCTGCGGGACGGGCCATTCGGGTGATCAGCCGGGTCTGCGCGGGGATATGACCAGCAGGATGCCGACCACGATGGCGGCGATCACGACGACCCAGCCGATCGAGGCCACCCCGGTGGCGGTCATGGTGGCCGGGCCGATGAAGGCCCAGATGCTCACGCCGAGGGCGAGCAACCCAACGATCAGCAGGGAGACGGACGGTCTCCGCTTGGTGGCGTTGTCTTCGGTGGGGTCAGCCACGGCGCACCTCCGCATTGCCGGTCCGGACATTGACTTTCAGATCGAGCATCGGCGCGCCGTCGGCATGCGGGCCGGTAGTGCCGGTGGGGCAGTTGACCTCTCCCATATTGACCGAGCAATCGGTGTGCACCGCCATCCCCTCGGGCAATAGGATCTTGGCCTCGCCGACCCGGACCGCGACCTCGACGGTTCGGTTTTCGGTCAGCTTCAGGGACCGCAGATCCAATGTGCCTGTCCCCATGGTCAATTCGTACTTCGGGGCCAGGTCGGTCATCGAGGTCGGCGCCCAGGTGCGATCGCCGACGGTGGCGCTGTCGAATTCGATCGGGCCGATCATCGAGGCCAGCACCACGAATCCGGCGAGCGGTGCGGTCAGCACCAGCAGGCCGTAGCCACGACGGAGGAATGCGCCGATCACCAGACCCATGCCGATCACCGCCAGCGCCACCGCGCCGATGCGGCCGGGTGTCATCCACTCGTTGCCAGAGGCGGCCAGCGCACCCGCACCGGCGGCGGCCAGAATGGCCAGACCGAGCACCACCGGGGTGAGCCGGGAGCGGGGACGCTTCGGCGGAGGTGCGACGATGGTGCGGGTCGGGGTGGGTTCGGGGAGATCCCAGGCGAGCGGGGCGACGCCGAGCGGATCCCAGGAGGGTGGGGTCGGGCCGGCGGGGCGTGCGGGTGTCGCCGCCGTCGTGCGGGATGGGGGAGTGCCTGTGGCGGGTGCGGATTCAGTTCGTGACGAGCTGCCGCCGGTTGTCGGATCGGTGTCGCTTGCGCCGGATGGCGGTATGGTGCCGCCATCTGTCGCCGCGGACGTTGGGGCTCCGCCGAAGAGTCCGCCGGTCGCGTGCGGCGATTCGGCAGCGATGGGTCCCGGCGTTGCCTCATTGTCTGGCGCTGTGGTCTCGACGGGAAGTGCCCTGGTTCCCGCGGTGCCCTTGTCGAGCAGGACGGTGTCGGCGTCTTCCTTACGCGGCAGGACCGTGTCGGCAGCATCGGCTGGCGTCGCGCCCGCGTCGATTGGCGTGCCGCCTGTTTCGATCAGTTCGGTTTCGGTGCCGCCCTTTTCGGCGTTTTGCACAGGGGCCGTGTCCAGATCTGCCTGTTGCGCCGAGGCATTCGTAACCGGTGTCTCCGGTGCGGGAGCGTCCGGAACATATGCGTCCGGCAACTTCGTGTACGGCGTGTACACGCTGGTCTCCGACGCGTAGAAATCGCCCGGCATCGTGCGCGGTGGGAATACCGCTCCGGGATAGCCGGTCACGGTGAGACCGCCGGCGGAGGCGCCGGGCGAACTCGTGCCGAGCGGTGGCCGCGGGTTTCGCATATGCAGCATCCACCAACCAGCCAGCATCAGCGCCATGCTGATCAGGCCCGAGCCGCCCAGTCCGACGCCGATCGGTCCGGTGGTGCTGACCGCGATAGCGAGTGCCACGATCAAAACGATGGTCTTGGTGTGCGACTGCGAGCTGTGCCCCTTGCCGAACAGCGACTCCGCCGCCGAGGACTGATCGCCCGCCTCGCTGAACAGCAGCCAGGCGAGCAGGTACAGCACAATGCCCGCCCCGCCGAAGATCGTCGACACCACGAGCGCGACCCGCACGAGCACCGGATCGATCCCGTAGCGCTGTCCGAATCCGGCCGCGACGCCCGCGATCGGACCTTGCCGCGGCAACCGGACGGGCCGCGTCTGCCACATCTGGTGTATTTGATCGCCGAAGCTCGTTTTTGTCATGTTTCCCATGGTGGGGTTGACCAGCACTGCGGCGCATCGGGGGGAACCCTGAAACTATGGCTGATCCTTTTGGACCAATCGGTCTCTTGATCAGTCGTCGCACGGGGACTGTAGGAGAGTTGGGACAGGTAGCGCTGCCAGAGTTCGGGAGTCATGCGGGTGGCGGTGGCATGACAGATGCGCTCGATCGCATGCTGCTCACCAGCGCGGCGTCGGAACGAATGATCGCGATCGGAGTGGCGGATAAGAACGAGGGGTCAGTGCGACGCTTTTGTCCGAACCGGTCGCTCGGGCCAGCCGTTACGGCTGACGGTCCGGTTGTGGGCGGACGGTGAGGATCTGTTGGGCGTAGCCGATGGGTCCGCGGGTGTCGTGCAGAACTGTGGAGGTGAGGCCCTGGCCGGTTCGGCCGAAGATGACACTCGTGTCGAGGCCGGTCCATCGGCCCTCGGGTTGGCGATAGAGGTGGATGGTCAGATCCAGGTTGGGAAACATCCATTTGGTCGGCTCCTGCCGGACCGCGATGCCGTTCGCGGTGTCGACGAGGGCGACGTACGACGCGAGGGCGCTGGCTTGTTCACCGGCAACCAGGTCCAGGTGGGTGGTGATCCACGCGGTGGTGCGTCCAGGCTGTGGTATGCCGACCGCGCGGGTGTCGAGGGAAGTGATGTAGCCGCCGGGCCACATCGAGGCGAGTGGCCATGACGGCACCGATTCGGGCTCGGAGAACCGGTCGGGTTCGCCGCCCGCGACGTTATCGGTGTCGTGCGCGTCGAGGAACCATGCGCGCGCGGAAACCGCATCGCGGCCCGCGATGGTGACCGTGGCTTGGACGAGCTCGATGGTACGACCGGGCCGGACGGTCTCCACGTGGATATCGAACTCCTCGAACGCGATTCGGCCGAGGATGTCGAAGCTGATGCGGCTCAGCACCAGGGCGGGGCGTTGTTCGTATGCCCGTACCCGTTCGATCTCGTGGACGATCAGCCCGCCGAGCGGACTGAAATGCTGCTCGTCGGTGGCCCATGCTCCGCTCGCGTGGCCGGTCGGGACGAAGCGGTGCGCGCCGACGCGTTCGAAGTAGCTGGACTCAGGTCCGGTCGTATCCATCACGAATATCAACCTATGGGTCGAATTTCAGTCTATCTAGTCGGAAGTTAATCTTTGTGGTTGATTTCACGGGGCTTCGCAAGCTGGTCGGGCTATCGACCGCTGAGTCCATCCACGCGGTTCACGGTGGATTTTTCGACGGAATGTCCCGGATATGATCGGGCGATGACTTCGACTGTGGACGAGGCAGCCGCGCCCGCCGGGCGCGCGGCCCGCCGTCGCGATCGTCGCAAGGCGGAGATGATCGCGGCCGCGCTGCAGATCCTGTCGAGCAGCGGATATCAGGGTATGCGTTTCGAAGACGTGGCCGAGCGCACCGATATCGCGAAAGCCACGCTGTACCACTACTTTCCGAGTAAGGATGCGCTGGTCGCGGCGGCATTGGAGAAGCTCACCACCGACGTGCTGACCCGCCTCGGCGAAGCCCTCGACACCGCGGCCGACCGGTCCGCGACCGATCAACTGCGTACGCTCGTCACCGAGCAGCTACACGTGCTGACAGTGCGGTACCCCGAAGTAGGCAAGCTTTTCTCGTTCCCCGCGCCTTGGCCGGACGAGCACACCGAGGCCATCAAGACAATGCGCCGCCGCCACGACCAGATCTTCCGCGATGTCATCGACCGCGGCATCGCCGCCGGCGAGTTCGATTGCCCGGACCCGTCGATCGCCTTGCACTGCCTGCACGGCATCCTCAACCACGCCTCCATCTGGCTGCGTCCGGACGCCGATCCGGGCAATCGAACTCGCGACGCCGTCGTCGACGCGGCACTGCGGCTGTTCCTTCGAGCCTGATCGCTTCCTGCGCGGCGGGCGCGTAGGTGACAACTACGACCGTCGTCACAAATCGGTGAAGATCAGGGTGATTCTCGGCCCCCTGCGGCGCGGGTCCCGGTGGTCAGCGGGACGTTTTCCGCCCCAGAGAAACGCATGGTGCGGGGCTGTGACCTGCCTAAGACCGGACCGGAGTCGGCGGCCTGCGCAAGATCACCACGTCTGAGAACGCCGTAGCGTTCTACGGATATCGGTCCTACTGGGAGGAACAAGTGTGTCACGCAGTAGATTCGTCGTCAGCGCTTGCGTTGCTGCGGTATTGGCAGGTACCGCCTTCGCCAGCACTCCAGCATCTGCGGATGTGCTCCCCAGCCTGACGGGCCCAGCGGTTCCCGCGATCGCCGACCTCAACGGTGACGGCTACACCGATGTCGTATTCAGCGATTTCGTGCTCGGATTCGGAGTGTCGGTTTTCTTGGGAAGGCCCGGCGGAGGCTTCCAGCCCGCCGTCCGCTACGCCACCGGCGGTCAGGCGGACTATGTCGCCATCGCGGACTTCGACCACGACGACAAACTCGATATGGCCGTCACCAACTTCACCACGAGCGACGTCTCCATCCTGATGGGCAACGGCGACGGCACCTTCGCCGAGGCCGTCAACTACGCGACGGACCTGGCCCCGGGGGCGGTGGTCGTCGGCGACTTCGACCACGACGGCAACCCTGACCTGGCCACCTCCAACCAGGCCCCGTCATGGTCGGTGCTCCGGGGCAAGGGCGATGGCACTTTCTTTCCGGCCTACACCGTCTCCAGCAACCTGGGCGTCGGCTCCGGCTCCGCCGACGTCGCAGACTTCGATGGGGATGGCAACCTCGACCTGCTGCGCGGCAACTACGTCAACAACACCATCCAGATCTACCGCGGCCGCGGTGACGGCACCTTCGACGCCCCGACCACGTTCGGCGACGGTGCCCTGACCGCCTGGTACGGCATGGCGCGCGACATCAACGCCGATGGCAAGCCCGACATCCTCTTCTCCAACCTTGTCGCAGGCACCGTATCCATGCTGCTCAACAATGGTGACGGCACCTTCGGCGCGCTCGCGACATATCAGACCGGCGGTCTGCTCCCGCAGTGTTTCGACCTCGCCGACCTCAACGGCGACGGCTTGCTCGACATGGTGGTTGCCAATGGCGGCACCTCCACGATCAGCGTGCTGCTCGGTACCGGCAACGGCACCTTCGGTCCGCCGCACACCTACCCCTCCGGCGGGCTCGTCCCCCTGTCCACCCCGATTCTCGCCGACTTCAACGGCGACGGAAAGATCGACACGGTCATCGGCAATACCGGCACGGGGAACATCACCCTGCGCTACGGCAACGGCGACGGCACCTTCGGGCCCGCTATCGATTACGCCGCCTGATCGACCGCTACGGGCTCCGGCGGGCCGGTGTCTTGTCACCGGTGAAGATCAGGGTGATTCCTTATGGTCGGGTGCCGGTGGGCCGTGCCAGTATCGAAGGCATGTACCCGTCCGTGCCCGTGTTCGATGCTGCTCGGGGGGCCGATCCACGGGGTTTCGGCGCCGCGCCCGGGTTTGCACCCGGCCCCGGCCGCCTCGGCGCCGCGCCGGTCCTCCCGCCCACCCCACCGTATCCGAGGATGGTGCGGCGTTCGGGTGGCCGGATCG
Organism: Nocardia sp. NPDC051990; assembly: GCF_040680755.1. Classification (NCBI taxonomy): domain Bacteria; kingdom Bacillati; phylum Actinomycetota; class Actinomycetes; order Mycobacteriales; family Nocardiaceae; genus Nocardia; species Nocardia sp. NPDC051990. The sequence continues at coordinate 35,542 of NZ_JBFAXH010000026.1, forward strand.
TCGGCGGTGTGGCCGGCGGTGTCGCCGATCATCTCGGGCTCGATGTGTTCAAGGTGCGGATGGCATTCGTATTGCTGTCCGCGCTCGCGGGGGCCGGAATCGTCGCCTACGGGATGCTGTGGATCTTCACTCCTGGCGGCAACGATGCGGTGCAGCCCACCGGTAAGGAGCGCCGTCAGGCGATCGGGCTTGCCTTGCTCGGGCTCGGGCTCGCGGTCGGGGTGTCGTGGCTGTTCAGCGGTACCGCGGCGAAGGCGATCGTGCCGGTCGTCGTGGTGGCGGTGGGTGCGGCGCTGGTGTGGCGCGAATACGACACCGACGGCCCGCGGTCGCTGCTCGGACTGCCCGCGCGACCGTCGGTGGTGACCTGGTCGCGCATCGTCGCCGGGATCACGATGATCGTGCTCGGCCTCGGCGTGGTGGTGCTGGCCAGGATCGATCTGAGTTCGCTCGGCTCCGCGCTGCTCGCGGTGGCGGTGACGCTGGTCGGTGCCGGTCTGTTGACGGTGCCGCTGTGGCTGCGCATGATGAGTGCGCTGAATGCCGAGCGCGCGGCCCGCATTCGCAATGAGGAACGCGAAGAAATCGCGTCCCACCTGCATGATTCGGTGCTACAGACCTTGGCGCTCATTCAACGTCAGGCCGACGATCCGCAAGAGGTGGCCCGGCTGGCGCGCAGTCAGGAGCGGGAACTGCGGCGCTGGCTCTTCGAGGATTCCGGGCCCGCGCAGTCGAGTCTGGCCGCGGCGCTGCGCACGATCGCGGGCGAGGTCGAGGATCAGCACGGGGTGAAGGTGACACCGGTCACCGTCGGTGATGTGACGATGGACGGTGCCGACAGCGGATCCGGCCTGCCGAAGGAGCACTTCACCGCATTGCTCGGTGCGAGCCGGGAGGCGCTGGTGAATGCCGCCAAACATGCGGGCGTCCCGGAGATCGATCTGTTCGCCGAGGCGGAACCGCATCAGGTGAGCATCTTCGTGCGCGATCGCGGGGCCGGATTCGATATCACGGCGGTGCCGCAGGATCGGCGGGGTGTCGCGAAATCCATTCGCGCCAGAATCGAGCGGCGCGGCGGTCAGGTGGAGATTCTGTCCGGACCCGGTCGGGGCACCGAGGTGCGGATCATTATGCCGCGCACCGATTCCGGTGCCGATCGGGATCGGGCCGAGGCGGAACAGCCGGTCGGCGACGATCAGGTCGACGGAGTACGACAGACAGTCCGCAACGCCAACTGATCGCCGCCGACGGTGCGAAGCGGGGATGACGGACCGATGCGGTGGCGGTTGTGGTACCGATGAAGTGCGGACGGCCTGCGGGCGGTCCGTGCGTCAGGGTGGGTCGATCCACCGAGGGTGAGGAGAAGTAGGTGGCCGTGCGGGTCTTTCTCGTCGATGATCATGCCGTATTCCGCTCGGGTGTACGGGCCGAATTGAGCCGGGAGACCGATATGGAGGTCGTCGGAGAGGCCGGAGGGGTGGCCGAGGCGGTCGCCGGAATCAATGCCGCGCGTCCGGATGTCGTACTGCTCGATGTACATATGCCCGACGGTGGCGGGGTCGCGGTGCTGTCCGGGATCGATGCTGGTCCGGTGTGCCTGGCGTTGAGCGTCTCCGACGCCGCCGAGGATGTGATCGCGGTGATCCGTGCGGGTGCGCGCGGCTATGTGACCAAGACGATCTCGGGATCCGAACTGGCCGATGGCATTCGGCGGGTTGCCGGTGGTGATGCGGTATTCAGCCCACGGCTGGCCGGTTTCGTCCTCGACTCGTTCACCGGCAAATCACCGGTGCCGGAGCCGCCCCTGGATCCGGAACTGGATTCGCTCACCCCGCGCGAACTGGAGGTACTGCGGCTCCTCGCCCGCGGCTACACCTATCGTGAAATCGCGGAGAAGCTCTACATCTCGGTGAAAACCGTGGAAACACACGCCTCCAACGTGCTCCGCAAAACCCAGCAATCCAACCGCAACGCCCTGACCCGCTGGGCCCACCGCCGCCGCATCGACTGACCGTAAAGAGGCTGCGGTGCAGCAGGTTTCGCCGCAGGAGTTACATCATGGCGATGATGACGGCGATGATGATGATCAGACCGATCAGCAGGCCGATGGCGATTGCGAGCGGGGCATTGCTCGGTTCCTTCGGCTTCGGGCGCTGGGGTGTGGCGGCGGCTGGACCCGGCGGGGTGCTGCGGTGCGGGCGCGGCAGCGGAGTCGAATGCGGACTGCGCAGGCCTGATGCCGAATTGCGGGCGGCCCAGGCCGGAATGGTGCCGTCTTCGGTGCGTACCGGAGCGCCGAGGATGTACGGACCGGTGCCGGGTCCGAATGCGGCGGTGAGGATTTCGTCCCGCGCCTCGGCCATGGTCGGCCTGCGCTGTGGGGCCGGTTCCATCATGTGCAGCAGGGCGTTGGTGAGCATGCCACTGCGGCTCGGCGGGATGATCTGGGCCATGGCGGCGCGATAGACCACGGCATCGGTGTCGTCGTCCATGCCGAACGGTGGTTGTCCCTCGATCGCGGTGTAGAGCGTGGCGCCGAGGGAGAACACATCGCTGGCTGTGGTGGGCTGCGCGCCGCGCGCCACCTCCGGGGGCAGATAGGCGGGGGTGCCGGTGATCACACCGTCCGGTTCGTCGGAGCTGTCGGTCGCGCCGCGCGAGATGCCGAAGTCGCTGAGCTTGGCCATGCCGACGACGGGTCCGCGGTCGGCGACGAGGATATTGCCCGGTTTGATATCACGGTGCACGATGCCTGCGGCGTGTGCGGCCGCCAACGCATCGGCGACCTGTGCACCGATCTGCGCCACCTCGATCGGCGGCAGCGCATGCACCAGCGCCAATGCCCTTGCGACGCTGCGTGATGGCAGATGCTCCATCACCAGCCACGGCTCACCGGCCTCCAGCACCACGTCATAGACGGCGATGGCGTGCTCATGCGAGAGCTTGGCCGCGACCCGGCCCTCGTGCATGATCTGGTTGCGGATCGCATTGGCCTGCGCCTCCGGGAGTCCGGCGGTGGAGAGCACCTGTTTGATCGCGACATCCCGGTTGAGCAGGCGATCGTGTGCGAGCCATACCGCGCCCATACCGCCGCCGCCCAGCTTCGACTGCAGACGGTAGCGGCCGGCAACCAGGTAATCGGGGCCGACAATGGGACGAGCGCGTTCGGTCACGGGTGCAGGGTAGCGGAAAATGAGGCCAGCTGGCCTGATTCGGGGTCGACACCCTAGTGCGCCAATAGCCGATCCGGGTGTATGCCGTCCACCATGCCGATCGTCCTTGCGGGACCGGTACCGCGGGGGGGTGAGCTTTTGCGCCCCACGTTTGCCGGTGACCGACTGAAAGAAGTTGCGGTAAGCGGTATTCGGATCCGCCAACGCCTCTGCGGCATCACCGACGACACCTCGGTCGGCCACGCCTGTTGCGGGGTCATCTTCGACTCGGTCAGTGCTTTCGAGAGTGCGGGTCGGTTGAGGTACGAGCGCCCGGCGGTGTGGACATGCTGCCGCGCATAGAGCGTCGTTGAACACCACCCGGGCACACCCGAACGCCCGCTCCAGGGCTGACCACCTGGCCGGGTGTCTAGAGCCGGAAGTTGTACGGCAACTACACACAGCCGCGATAGCCATATCGAAGCTGATCAACTCCCCTAACGGCAAAGTTGCGAAGTGATCGCGGTCGGTGCGCGTACTTGACGGAAGTCCAGGGCGGGTTTCTACTGAGCGAGTATCGAACGTATATTCGATATCGATCGATAGCTGGATCGGTGCTGAACCCTTGATCGTGCGGGTTCGGGCCGCGCGCTTCGCCTCGGGTCCATCGTTGGAAGTAGGTGGTTGTGATGGGTTCGGATGAGGAATCAGGGGCGGGGAGACGGCGGGACAAGATGCCGCCGAGGGATAAACCGACACTGGATGAGCTGCGGCGACGGATGGCCGCGATACCCGGGCGCGGGGAAGTGGCGGCCGAGCGGATTCCGCGCGCGGCCGAATTGCGCAGGGAAGCGCTTGCGGTGCCGCCTGCCCTTGCGGAGTTATTGCCCGATGGCGGCCTGGTCAAGGGTTCGGTGGTGGCCTATTCGGGGGCGAGTTCGCTGCTGGCCGGGCTGCTCGCCGCGGTGACCGAGGGCGGTGGGCATGCCGCGGTGGTCGGGATGCCGCGGCTCGGGCTGCTCGCCGCGGTCGAAATGGGTGCGCAGTTGCAGCGCCTCGCCGTCGTCGCCGATCCCGGGCCGGATCCGGTGGAGGTGGCCGCGGTGTTGCTCGACGGCCTCGATCTGGTGGTGCTCGGCCTCGCCGGCGCCGCCGTCGCCCCGTCTCGCACCCGTGTCATCGCCGCCCGTGCGCGCAGTAAGGGAGCCACCCTGGTGGTCACCGACGCCCGCTGGCCTAATCCGTCCCTGCGCGTGGATACCCGCATCGCCGGGTACGGCGGCCTCGGCGCGGGCCGCGGTCGCCTCCGCTCGCTCAGTCTGGAGGTCGCGGTCCGTGGCAAGGCGGGCCCGCCCTGTCACGGCCGAATCGAACTGCGCCCCAGTGCGAGTCGAGTGGAGTGGGTGTCACTGGAAACGGTCGCCGCGGCCGATGAAGCGACCGTCGAGGCGCACGGTGCGGCGTCCTGAGTCGGTCCTCGGCGACCGCCGGATCGTGAGTTCCGCCACGCGAAGCGGCCTTTTCCGGCGGGGCGAGGTCTCGACGCGGCGGGCGAGCGCAGTATGCCCCGCAAGTGAGGTGACACCCCGTGCATGCGATGCGCTGCCGTGATCCGAGTGCAGTGATGCTCACTGGCATAAGCAACAGCGGTCCGCGTGCGCCGCACTGGACTCGGCCCGGATATGGGCTGTGCGGCATCGCAATTCGTCTTGGCAGTGGGCGGTTGACCGCACATCGATGGACAAGCGGGCGAGTCGGGATTGGCGCAGCAGATGTGTGGGAAGGCACGACGGCGTCGCTTGGCCACGAGGGCGCGCAAACCGGTGCCGCCGACCGAATCGCGGTCGCCGGATGCCTGAGTCGGCATGGGAGTACAGCTCCTATGCACGTTGTGCGGCGACGTGATCCGGTCGTCTGCGCGTCTGCGGGGGTGCGGCGGTGATTCGGCCTAGTCGGGTGGGTGGGATGCGGGTCCTGGCGCTGTGGTGTCCGGACTGGTCGGCGGTGGCGGCTGCGGCGGTGGCGCGGGTGCCTGCTACGCGACCGGTGGCGGTGCTGTTCGCCAATAGGGTGGTGGAGTGTTCGGCCATTGCCAGGGCCGAGGGGGTGCGGCGTGGACTGACCAAGCGCGAGGTACAGGCACGGTGCCCGAATGCGTATGTCGCGCAGACGGATCCGGATCGGGATGCGCGACTGTTCGAGCCGGTGGTCGCGGCCATCGATGCGACGGTGCCGGGCGTTGAGGTGCTACGCCCTGGGTTGTTGGTGCTCGGTGCGCGGGGTGCGGCGCGATTTTTCGGGTCCGAGGAGGCGGCGGCCGAACGGCTCGTCGACGCGGCCGCCGCGGTGGGGGTGGAGGCGCAGATCGGCATTGCCGACGAGTTGTCCACGGCGGCGATCGCCGCGCGCTTCACCGCGATCGTGCCGCCCGGCGCGGGTGCGCGGTTCCTGGCACCACTGCCGGTGCGCGAACTCGCGCTCGAGCCGAGCCTGTCCGCACCGGAACGCGGCGACCTGGTGGATCTGTTGCACCGCTTGGGATTACGGCGGATCGGTGATTTCGCCGCGCTGACCCCGATCGAGGTCACCTCGCGCTTCGGCGCCGATGCCGTGCTGGCGCATCGCTGCGCTAGGGCCGTACTGGAGCGTTCGCCGTCCGCGCGTCGCCCGCCGAAGGATCTGACGGTGCAGTATCGCTGCGATCCGCCGATCGATCGGGTCGATGCCGCGGCCTTCGCGGGGCGCCTGCTCGCCACCCAGTTGCACGAGGCGCTGTCCAATGCCTCGATGGCCTGCACCCGCTTATCGGTGCTCGCGGAAACCGAGGCGAGCGAACAACTTTCGCGCATCTGGCGGTGCGCCGAACCGCTGACCCCGGAGGGCACCGCGGATCGGGTGCGCTGGCAGCTGGACGGCTGGCTCACCCGCCGCGACCGGCCGACCGCACCGATCACCCTGCTGCGCCTGGAACCCGTCGAAGTCGTCGCAGCGAGCGCACTTCAGCTCGGGCTGTGGGGCGGTGTCGGCGAGGAGGACGAACGGGCCCGCCGCGCCCTGATCCGGGTGCAGGGGCTGCTCGGCGGCGAGGCGGTTCGGATCGGCGTGCTCAGCGGCGGTCGGGGGCCCGCCGAACGCATCAACATGGTCGCACTCGGTGACGAGCCGATTCCGGCCGCCGACCCGGCCCTGCCGTGGCCCGGCCGCCTGCCCCGGCCCGCACCCGCGGTGATCCTGGTGAACCGTCCGGTGGTGCGGCTGGAGGCCGCCGACACAACGCCCGTACAGGTCACCGATCGTGGCCTTTTCACCGCCGACCCGGCCCTGCTGCGCTGGGGCAGCAAACAGTGGCGGCTCGCGGGCTGGGCCGGTCCCTGGCCGATGGACGAACACTGGTGGACGCCGGAATCCGCCGCCCTCTGCGCCGGAATCGCTGCCCGCATCCAGGTGCAACTTGCTGGTGAACCGGCCGATGTCCGCGTCCTGCTGCTCATCTACAACGATCGGACCTGGCGTGTTGAGGGGCTTTACGACTGACCGGTTATGTGCGCGACCACACCAACGCCAGCGTGAACGGATGTCCGCGCACCTCGGCCCATTTCGGCTCGACCGCGATCCGGGCATCATCCACCAGCGCCTCGGCCATCTCTGGATGCCGAGCATTGGAGTGTCCAAGCTATTCGGCTCTGGGACCACCACGGAGCGAGTCTTACGAGCGACGTTCGCGGCCCGTCTCGCGTCCGCGCCGTAGGCGCGGCCATCGAACACAGCCGAGTCGTCGAAGCGCATGCGCCGCAGGCGCGGCAAACTAACACAGTACTGTCGGAAATCGTGGATCTCGCGGTGACCAAGGCTGTGCTCGACGGCGTGCGGATCGCCTATCGGGATTCCGTGGTGGGCGATGGCACGCCGGTCATGCTGGTGCACGGCATGGGTGGGGACGGGCATACCTGGGATCGGTTCGCACACACATTGGTGCGGGCCGGGCGCCGGGTCATCATTCCCGATCTGCGCGGGCACGGGCGTAGCGCGCATACCGAGTCCTATCTGTTCGCCGCATTCGGCGCGGACGTGCTGAATCTGTGTGACCGGCTCGAGCTGGATTCGGTGGATCTGGTCGGACATTCGCTGGGCGGGTACGCGGTTTCCTGTGTTGCGCAGGAACGGCCCGAACTGGTGCGGCGGCTGGTCGTCGAGGAGTGTCCGATGCCGCTGTGTTCCGGCGACGAAGAGGTGAAGCTGACCCGTCGCTTCCCGACCATTCCGGAACTCTGGCATGCCACCACCAGCCTGATCCGGCATCCGCGCGCGGTGCTGGCCTTCGATCGCTCGATGACGCGGACCGCGCTCGAACAGTTCCGCAAGCCGAATCCGGAGTGGTGGGATCGGCTCGCCGATATCACCGCGCCCACCCTGGTGCTGCGCGGCGGCCCCGGCGGCATGGTCGATCCGGAGAAGCTGGCGATGCTGCGCGACACCATCCCGGACTGCGCGGTGGCCGCCTTCACCTGCGGCCACAGCATCCACCGCGACCGCTATCGCGAATTCGAGGCGACCGTGCTGCCGTTCCTCGCGACGCATGCGCCCACCGCAGATCAGCGGATCTAGAGTGGAGCGGTGCCCGCGCAAGACCGTCCGGTTCTGTTCTTCCCCGACGAGCAGTCGTTCCGCGACTGGCTCATGGCCGATAATGCCTCGGTGGACGGGGTCCGGCCGCAGGGGCTGATGCATCCGGCCGAACAAGCCGAGATCGATCGGGCCGAGGCCGATGGCCGCTGGAGCGTGGCGCATGCCGCAAAGTGGAGGTTCGCTGACCGACGGACGTTCGGGCGATGACCGGATTCGAAGGAATGCTCTGTTCGGCAGCGGCCGCGGTCGATGTGCCCTTGCCCGGCACGGCAACTCGGGTGTCAGGGTGGTTGTGCGTCGAGCAGCCGGGTGCATGGGGCCGGGATGTGATCGGTGCTGAAGTGCTCGGTCCGGAGATCACTGCCGAGCTCGCCGCGCGCACCGCTGCAGCAAAGGTGCGTCCGACGCTGATCCGGCGGCCGGGCCGCAATGAATTCAACGGTGTTCGAACGGTTTTGATCGCCAGTTCGCGTCCGCAGGGCTTCTGGTGCGAACGCTTCGAGATCACCGACCTGAAGCAGTTGCTCGACTTGGACCTGGATCTCCTGAACGGCCCACCGCCGGGAATCGGTGCGCCCGTGCGCGATTCGCTGATTCTGGTGTGCGCGCACGGCAAACGCGATCAGTGCTGCGCGCTGTTCGGTCGTCCGATTGCCGCGAATCTGGCCGCCGACTATCCGGACCGGGTCTGGGAGTGCTCGCACACCGGCGGTCATCGCTTCGCGCCCGCCATGGTGTTGTTACCTTCCGGCCTGACCTATGGTCGCGTCGATACCGCGGCCGCCATCGCGGCGGTCGAAGCCGTGGGACGCAATGCGGTTTCGTTGGCCGGTCTGCGTGGTCGCAGCGGTCACCATCCGATCGAGCAGGTCGCGGAAATCGCAGTGCGCGAACACGTTTCGGCACGTCTCGATGATCTCACGATTCATCTCGAAACCGATTCCGCCGCAACCGATTCCGATCTTGCCGTGGTAACCCATTGCGACGGCCGTCGCTGGCGGGTGACGACTCGCACCGTCGAATTCCCGCCGCGCCAAGCCAGTTGCGGTGCCGAACCGAAACCGGTCACCGCGGTCGTGGCCGATCGGATCCAGCCGTTGACCACGGGCTGACCGCACGGTCCAACGCCTGGATCGCGCTGAGGAGTGCGAATGCGCCGATCGGACCGCAGGCGATTGCGTGGACACCGGTGCGGGGCGGCCCGAACTCTCACCTCGCAACTCGATCCAAGCCCGCGGTACGGATAGTGTCCGGACGATCTGACCGTCGGTCGAGGCGGGAGAGAAGGTACCTATCTCCCGGAACCCCGCCTCGTCCTCGGTTGAGAACGACGAACGGGACATGGTTGCGACAAATCCACCGCAGCCATGTCCCGTTCGCGGCGACCTCTATCGCCCCCTGCGGGATGAAGGTCGCGTGCTTACCAGTGGGTGCCAGGCACCCAGCGTGCGGCGCGGCGCAGCGCGGTGCCGGTGACTCGGAGGGCCGTCGACTGCTGACGCGGTTCACGTCGCGGCGCAGGGGATTGCGCTGGTTCCCCGGTATCCACCTGCTCGCCCTTGGCGGCGGGGGAGTCGGGTAGCGCCCGGTAGTACCGGTGCAGGATGCGGTCACGTAGCTTCGGGGTGAGCAGCGCACCGTATTCGGCGAAGGTGCCTAGCGGGACATCAATGCGCTTGGGCCGTTCGCTCAGCGCACGAACAATGGTGGCGGCCGCCCATTCGGGGGATTGCGACGGACCCTGATCGCCGCTCGGGGTGATCATCGGGGTGCGCACCAGCGGCATGTGGATGGTGGTGAAAGTGATGCCGTCGGTCATGGTTTCGACCGCCGCGACTTCGGTGAACTTATCCAGTGCCGCCTTGCTCGCGAGGTAGGCGGCGTAGCGCGGCGCGGCCACTTGCACGCCCGCACTGCTGATATTGACGATGTGGCCGAACTTACGCTCGCGCATCTGCGGCAGCAGTGCCAGCGTCAATCGCAGCGCGCCGAAGTAGTTGACCGCCATGGTGCGTTCGAAATCGTGCAGCCGGTCGGTGGAGCGGTGGATGGCGCGACGAATCGAGCGGCCCGCATTGTTCACCAGCATGTCGATGTGGCCATGCTCGTCCAGGATGGTTTCGACGGTGTGGTCGACGGGGCCGGAATCGGTGACGTCGCACTGATATCCGTAGGCGCTGCCGCCCGCGGCCCGGATCTCCTCGACCACTGCCGTGAGTTCGTCGGCGCGCCGGGCGAGCAGGAAGACGATGGCGCCCTTATTCGCGACGGCCAGCGCGGCGGCCCGGCCGATGCCGGAGGACGCGCCGGTAATGAGCACATGCCGCCCCGTCAGGTCGCGGCGATTGCGCCAGACCTGCTCGCGCAGGTCGGCGTCGTCGGCGGAGGCTCGGGTCATCGCTGCTCCTTTGCAGGTCGGGTCGGCATGAACTTACTTCGAAGTAAGTTTACCTGCCAAGTGTGCTTCGTCGCATCGAGCGCGCGAATCGGGCCACGCCGAGGTGTTCGAATCGCTCTCGAATCTATCGAACATATGTGCGATACTCTGCGCATGGCGGACGATCGGATGGCGGAAATCTTTGCCGCGGTGCGGCTCTCCGGCAGTGATCCGGAGGCGGCGCAGCGGATGCTGGCGGAACTGTGGGGCGAGCTCGGCGACGGTGGAGATCCGTTGCAGCGCTGTGTAATCGCGCACCACCTTGCCGATCTGCAGGACACGGCCGAAGGTGCACTGCGCTGGGATCAACGCGCACTGGCCGCGGTCTTCGGCCCTGGCGTTCCGCTCGATGAGGGGCTACGCGGATTCCTGCCCTCGCTCTACCTCAATCTCGCCGACAGTCACCGTCGTGTGGGTGACTTCGATGTGGCCTTCATGCAGCTGACCATCGCTCGCGGTCACCTCGATGTCCTCGCCAATGATGCCTACGGCGCCGTGATCCGCTCCGGCCTGGACAAGGTCGAGGTCGCGCTGGCCGTGAAGTCGACGGATCCGCTCTCGGCTGCCTGATTCGGCGGGTGTCCACACCTTCATCGCATTTCGAATGTATGTTCGAGTGCGAGGAGGTGATGTGTCATGGGTTGGAGCAACGGCCCGCCGACCTGGGCGGAGTTGGAGCGGGTGCTGTCGGGCCGACCAGGGCCGACGAATCCGGATGCGATGTATCCGGGCGACGGCGGCGACAGTCCGGCGTGGTCACGCAAGCGCGGGGATTATCGGCCCGAACCGGTCGAACCAACCGGTGGTCCGATGGTGCCGTATGCGGAGTTGCACGCGCATTCGGCTTACAGCTTCCTCGACGGTGCGAGTCAGCCGGAAGAGATGGTGGAGGAGGCGGTGCGGCTCGGGCTGGAGGCGATCGCGCTCACCGATCACGACGGCTTCTACGGCACCGTGCGCTTCTTCGAGGCGGCCAGGGAATGGGGCATGCCGACGGTCTACGGGGCCGAATTATCGCTCGGCACTGTGGCAGACGCGCCGCGACTCGCGAATTCGCTCGGCCATATCGGCGCACCCGATTCGGCGCCGCGCACCGGCGCACCGGATCCGGACGGTCCGCATCTGCTGGTGCTCGCCCGAGGTCAAGAGGGCTATCGCCGACTCTCCGGCGAGATCGCGGCCGCGCATATGACCGCGGGAGAGAAGGGCATCCTCCGCTACGACCTGGATGCGCTCACCGCGGCGGCGGATGGGCACTGGCACCTCCTGACCGGATGTCGCAAAGGCCATGTGCGCCAAGCCCTGGATCGCGATCTGCAAGCGGGAGACACCCGTCTCGGGCAAGCCGAGGCGGCCCTGCGGGATCTGACAGAGCGCTTCGGCGCCGACCGGGTGAGTGTCGAACTCACCCATCACGGCATTCCGGAGGACGACGAACGCAACGCCCACCTCATCGCCTTGGCCGATCGCCTCGGTCTGCCCGTGCTGGCCACCACCGGGGCGCATTTCGCCGCACCCGCCCAGCGTCGGCGCGCCATGGCACTCGCGGCGATCCGAGCGCGCCGGAGCCTGGACGATATCGCGGGCTGGTTGGCGCCGACCGGCGGCGCGCACCTGCGTTCCGGTGCGGAGATGGCACAGTTGTTCGCCGCCTGTCCGGAGGCGGTGGCGAATGCGGTGACGCTTGCCCGCGAATGCGTCTTCGATCTGAAATTGATCGCGCCGAGCCTGCCGCCGTTCGACGTGCCCGAGGGCCACGACGAGGCTTCCTGGCTGCGTGCACTCACCCTTGCGGGCGCCGCTCGACGTTACGGTCCACCGTCGGGAAGTCCCGAGGCGTACCAGCAGATCGAGCACGAACTCGCGATCATCAACGAGATGAAGTTTCCCGGCTACTTCCTGGTGGTGCACGATATCGTCAGCTTCTGCAAGGACAACGACATCCTCTGTCAGGGCCGGGGTTCAGCGGCCAATTCAGCCGTTTGCTATGCGATCGGCATCACCAATGTCGACCCGATCGCCGCCGAGCTGCTGTTCGAACGGTTCCTCGCTCCGGAGCGAGACGGCCCGCCCGATATCGACATCGATATCGAATCCGATCGGCGTGAGGAGGCGATCCAGCACGTCTACACCAAATACGGCCGCGAATATGCCGCTCAGGTGGCGAATGTGATCACCTATCGCGGCAAGTCCGCGGTCCGCGATGCCGCACGGGCACTGGGCTTTTCGCCTGGACAGCAGGATGCCTGGAGTAAAGAGGTGAGTCGCTGGGCCGGGGTCGGCACCGAAACCGGCACCGATATTCCCGCGGAAGTGCTGGAGTTGGCCACCGAAATCGAAGGGTTGCCGAGGCATCTCGGCATCCATTCCGGTGGCATGGTGATCTGTGACCGGCCCATCGCCGATGTCTGCCCGGTCGAATGGGCGCGCATGCCCGGCCGCAGCGTACTGCAATGGGATAAAGACGATTGCGCCGCAATAAATTTGGTGAAATTCGATCTGCTCGGTCTCGGCATGCTCTCCGCGCTGCATTACATGATCGATATGGTGCGCGAGTACAAGGGCGAAACCGTCGAACTGCACCAGCTGGATCTGCAGGAAACGGCTGTCTACGAGATGCTTTCGCGCGCCGATTCGGTCGGGGTGTTCCAGGTGGAGTCACGCGCGCAGATGGCCACGCTGCCTCGACTGAAGCCGCGGAAATTCTATGACCTGGTGGTGGAGGTGGCGCTGATCCGCCCCGGTCCGATCCAGGGTGGTTCGGTGCATCCCTACATCCGCCGTCGCAACGGTGACGAGCAGGTGCGCTATGACCATGACGCGCTGAAGAATTCGCTGAAACGCACCCTCGGTGTGCCACTGTTCCAGGAACAGCTCATGCAGATGGCCATCGACGTCGCCGGTTTCACCGCCGCCGAGGCCGATCAGCTGCGCCGCGCCATGGGTTCCAAACGCTCACCGGAACGCATGGAGCGCCTCAAGGACCGGCTGTATCAGGGCATGCGCGACTTGCACGGCATTACCGGCGAAGTCGCCGACCGCATCTACGAAAAGCTGTATGCCTTCGCGAATTTCGGCTTCCCGGAGAGTCATTCGCAGAGCTTCGCCTCGATCGTGTTCTACTCGGCCTGGTTCAAACTGCACTATCCGGCCGCCTTCTGCGCCGGATTGCTGCGGGCCCAGCCGATGGGGTTCTACTCCCCGCAGTCGCTGGTCGCCGACGCTCGCAGGCACGGAGTCCTGGTGCACGGACCCGATATCAATGCCAGCCGTGCCGAACCCACGCTGGAAAACCATGGTGACGAGGTGCGGCTCGGCCTCGCGGCGATTCGCCATATCGGCACCGACCTCGCCGAACGCATTGTCGAGGCCCGCTCGGCCGGCCCGTACACCTGCTTCCTCGACCTGACCGGACGGGTGGAACTCACCGTCACCCAGGCCGAATCCCTCGCCACCGCAGGCGCTTTGGGTTGTCTCGGCATTACCCGACGCGAGGCGCTGTGGGCGGCGGGCGCCGCGGCAGGGGAACGGCCCGACCGCCTTCCCGGCACCGGTGCCGCCACCACCGCCCCCGCCCTGCCCGGTATGAGCGAACTCGAACTCGCCGCTGCCGATGTCTGGGCCACCGGTATCTCCCCGGGCAGCTACCCCACCGAATTCCTACGCCCGCAACTGGATGCACTCGGTGTCATCCCGGCCGCCGGTTTGCTCGACGTGCCCGACGGCTCGCGCGTTCTGGTCGGTGGTGCCGTCACACATCGCCAACGCCCCGCCACTGCCGCCGGTGTCACCTTCCTCAACCTGGAAGACGAAACCGGCATGGTGAATGTCGTCTGCTCGGTGGGCCTGTGGACCCGCTATCACCGCCTGGCCCAGAGCGCTCCCGCCCTGCTCATCCGCGGTCGCGTCCAGAATGCCGAGGGCGCGGTCAGTGTCGTCGCCGAATATCTGCAGCGCATGGACCTGCGCGTCGATTCGAAATCTCGTGACTTCCGTTGAGCCTTTGGTACATTCCGTTCGCATGGGCGGCTTGCTCCGGAACCGGCTGGATGACATCCCAATGTTCGACCAGCTTTGCTGTCAGCGAGTCGGAAGATATCCATGATCGCCTTCGGCATTCGGCAGTGGCCCACATGAGTTTCGTGACCGAATTCGCCGCAGCGGCTACCCTGCGTCCATGCGGAAGCTTGCTGTGCTGGTGATCGGCCTGCTGGGTTTGACGTTGCTGGTCGGCTGTGGTGATGACAACGACGACAGATCCGATTCGGGCCGGTCGAGCATGGCGACCGTCGCGCCGATGGCGCCGCCACCGAGTCTGCGCGAGGGTTCCCCGGCGAAGGGGGATACCGGCGGGACCACCGTCGAGGCGCGCAAGGAGGTCATTACCGGCAGCGTCGACATCACCGCCGCTGATCCGATCAAGGCGGGCGGGCAGGTGTCCGATCGGGTGCGCGAGGTCGGCGGCCGGGTCGACAGCCGCACCGAGCAGCCGGGGACCGGTGACAACGATCCGCAAGCCACGCTCACCGTGCGGGTGCCCGCGGATAAGACGGACAAGTTCATCGACGGTCTCACCGAGGTCGGCCGGGTCACCCGGATGAGCACCAACCGCGACGACGTCACCATGCAGTGGGAGGACCTCGACGCCAGGATCAAGGCGTTGCAGGCCTCGGTCGACCGATTGCGGACGCTGATCGCCGGTGCGACGAGCACAGCGGATCTCATTGCCGCCGAACAGGCGTTGTCGCGTCGGCAGGGTGAGCTCGACAGTCTCACCGCGCAGAAGCGGCACCTCGACGATCAGGTCGCGCTGTCCACACTTACCATCGACATCACCACCGAGGACAAGAAATCCGATGCGGGGCCGACCAATTTCTGGGACGGCATCGTCTCCGGCTGGCATTCGCTGGTGGATTGGCTGAAGGACGCGGTGGTGTTCACCGGCAAGGCGATTCCGTGGCTCGGGTTCGTCGTGGTGATCGCGGCGGTGGTGTGGGGCATCGTGCGGGTGGTGCGGGGTCGCAAGCGCGACTCCTCGGGTTCCGGCGAATCCGAGGCGGGCAAGGCCGCTATGGTCGGTGCCCCGACCGGGTCGGCGGCGGAAGGTGCCGGCACAGGTACGGGATCGGGTGCAGGTGCGGGCGCTGGCACCGGTGCAGACTCCGGAACAGGGAAAGCCGCTGGGACGACAGGAGATTCAGGTGCCGACGGTGGTAAGGGCAACGATCAAACCGAACAGCCGTAAGGGCCCGCTCGTCGAAACTCTCGACGACGGCACCCTTCAGTTGTATGTCCGTGCCCCCGCCGTGGAAGGCAAGGCCAACAAGGCCGCCATCGAACTCCTTGCGGACCACTACGGCGTCCCCAAATCCGCCGTCCGTCTCGCGGCAGGCGCAACCTCCCGCTTCAAACGCTTCGAGGTAGACCTCTGAACCGAGGATGTGCCAGTGGCCATCTCGCTGGATAGCGCCGAATTGGATTGAGCGACAACGTCACACGGCGCCGGGAAATCCGAACTGGCGCCACGCCTCGTATACGGTGACGGCGGCGGCATTGGACAGGTTCATCGAGCGGCGGCCGGGCAGCATCGGAATGCGCAGCTGCTCGGTGACGTGCGGATCGTTGAGCACCTCCTTCGGCAACCCCGTCGGTTCGGTGCCGAACAGCAGCACATCACCCTCGCGGTACGCCACATCGGTATACCGCGTGCTCGCCTGGGTCGTGAATGCGAACACCCGCTCGGGTCGCACCGCCGCCCACGCCGCCGCGAGATCCTTGTGCACCGTCACCGAGGCCAGATCGTGGTAATCCAATCCAGCCCGCCGCAACTTCGCCTCGGAAAGGTCGAACCCCAGCGGCTCGACCAGATGCAGCTCACACCCGGTCCCCGCGACCAGTCGAATCGCATTGCCGGTATTTCCGGGAATCGCAGGCTCGTGAAACATCAAACGAAACACCAGTGCAGTCAACCAGGTCGCGTGGGCTGGCCCGGAACGACATCGGGCAGATCCGGCGCATCGGTCACGAGTCTCACTTCGTTGACCGATTCTCTAGTGAGTTGCGACGTGTAGTAGTCGGAGGCAATGCCGACCGGGCCTGCCGTGGTGTGAGCGGTCGCGTGCCGTCTGCAAGAATCGGGGCGTGACCGACGTTGACTCGTCTGCCGCCGAACGGCAGCCCGACCGGACCAGCCCGGGTGCGCAGTTCCTGCGCTGCCACCTGCCCATGCTGGTCGTGACGGCGGTCATTCTGCTCGCGGTTGTTCTCGTGGCCTGGGACCGCTGGCGTCGCGGCGCCTTGTTCTTCGGCGGTGCCGCCCTGATTGCGGCCGCCTTCCGGCTCTGTCTGCCGACGGCCCGGGTCGGGCTGCTCGCGGTGCGCAGCAAGCCGTTCGATGTCGCCGCGCTGAGCCTGCTCGGTACCGCCATCGTCCTCATCGCCGCCACGATCAATACGTTGGGCATCGGCTGAGACCGAAGCGGCGCAACGATTTTCGGTCCACGACAGCAGCCGCTAGTTGTGACAGGTGTCTCGGTCGTTGTAGAGCATTATCTGGGTGACCTTGGCATCGGCCGGCATATTTCGGTAGATGCCGAGGAAGCCATAGCGCGCGGGTTGGTCTGGTGCCACGGCTGAACTCCAGTTGTAGCCGATCTCGAGCGCGGGATAGGTGGCGCGCACTTCGTCGACAGTGGAACCGATGGTAATGCCCTCAGGGGTGCGGACCGGAAGCTTGCCGGGCATGATCGCGACTATTTCGCCCTTGTTGGTGAAACCCTGCCAACCGGCTCGTGCGGTGTAGCGACCGCAGCCGGGCGGATCGTCGGTGTCGTCGAAGGTCGCGATTTCACCGGTGGCCTCGGCCTCGCTCCGGCTCATCCCGAGCCGCAGCTTGCCGAAGCCGAGCGGCCCGAGCACGGTCGGCGCCGGGGGCAGGGTGGTCGTCGACGCCGCTGCCCGAGTAGTGTCGGTCGGCTCATCCGAGCACGCCGTAGTGCCGATCAACATCGCGCCGAGCAGCGCGAATATCAGTACGACACGATGAATACGCATGGTCTACCCCCGATGTCGTCCATGAACCGGAATGCCCGCCGAGCTGAGACGGTGCGATGCCGGCCCAGTCTGCACATCGGCGACTCCCCGAGTCAAGGTAACGTCCATCCACCGACGTCAACCTTATGCGGGCTCGCCGGACACCCACCGCGCCGCCGACCGAATGACGGCTAGTCGGGAGTCACGACTACTTCAGCCGGTGCGACCGATTCGGGCCAATCGCATTGTCTCGGTCAGCAGTTTGGCGACCGCGGCGGCTTCGGTGAGGAAGCCGTCGTGGCCGTCATGGGAGTGCACGACCTCCAAGCCCTCGCAGCCGGGCAATCGGTCGGCCAATTCCTGCTGAGTTCGCAACGGGTACAGCCGATCCGAGTCGACACCGCCGACCACGCACGGTACCGGGGTGGCGGCGAGGGCGGCCGCGATCCCGCCGCGCCCGCGGCCGATATCGTGTCGGTTCATCGCCTCGGTAAGCAGGACGTAGGTGGCGGGATCGAAACGGCTGCAAAGCTTTCCGGCCTGGTGGTCCAGATAGCTCTGTACCGCGTAGCGGCCGCCGCTGCGTGGATCCTCGTCCCCCTGGGCATGGTTCTCGAAGCGGTGATCGAGTTCGCCCTCGGTGCGGTAGGTCAGGTGGGCGATGCGGCGGGCGATGCCCATACCGGTCATCGGGGCGCGATCGGTGTCGTGGTAATCGCCGCCCTGCCAGTCGGGATCGGCCTTGATGGCGGCGATTTGTGTTGTCTGCGTGCCGATCTGGTCGGCGGTGGCGCGCGCGCCGACGGCGAGTACCAGTGCGGATCCGACCCGCTCCGGCGCGCCGACCATCCACTCCAGCACCCGCATACCGCCCATCGAACCGCCGACGACGGCGGCCAGGCGTTCGATGCCGAGCCGATCGAGCAATGCCGCTTCCGCGGTCACCTGATCCCGGATCGAGATCTCCGGAAACCTTGCGCCCCAAGGCCTTCCATCCGGGGCCAGCGACGAGGGGCCGGTGCTGCCCTTGCAGCCGCCCAGCACATTCGTCGCGATGACGCACCATTCGTCGGTATCCACCGGTGCACCGGGGCCGACCAAGCCGTCCCACCAGCCGGGCAGCGGATGAATATCGTCGGGAACCCCGACGACATGCGAATCACCGGTCAGTGCGTGCTCGACGAGCACCACATTGTCCAGTGCGGGGGAGAGCTCACCCCAGCGCTGCACGGCCAGATGAACGTCCGGGATGGTCGCGCCGCTCTCCAGCCGCACATCCCCGATGGCGATGATGCCGAGCGTCCCATCCGGCGGTGGCAGGACCACCGCCGCCGAGTGCGCGGTACTTGGTTCGGCGTTCACGGTCACGACTCCGCCTCGCCGGCGTTCGGCTCCGTCGTGATCAAGGGCGCGGTATCGGTGGTTCGTTCACTCACGACGTCGCTCCCGTGAAACCGCAGTGCGTCGCCGAAGCTGAGTGAATCACGAGAGAACGCACCTCCCCGATGTTAGCGATCCGGCTGAACCGGGCCGCGGTCCGGTAGATCGGGAATGTGGGTGCGCCGGTGATCTGCTCGCTCGCGGCGAACCGATCGGTCGCCGACGCGATGGGGTCACTCATGTCGTGCTCCAAAGGGTTGTTCGCCAGCAGGTCTTATCGGAGTGCGGGTGACGGACAACAACTCATTGGAAACCTCCTGAAGTGCGCGCTTGCCCTCGACCATCGAGAGCCCGGTCATCACCCGGAGCACCCCACCGCAGCTGGAGGGTTGCCGTCCAGCAAGCCGGGGCTTCGCGCTGGCACTCATGACCTGACGGACATGGTAACCGGCGGGCGGTCGGCGACTGAAATCCGTTACTGGGTTTCCGCCGGTTCGCTCGTCGGCCGTCCGGCGCATACCCGCATGAATTCGTCGTACGACGTGGTGAATGCGTTGCGGGCCTGCGCGGCGGCGGCACCGGTGTCCTCGGCGTCGAAGATCGAGTTCTGGCACTCCATGCTGAGGTGGCCGATCAGCTGCCAGGCGCCGACGACCAGCTGGACCGGCAGCGCGTCGGGCTGGGTGCCGAGTCGCTCGGCGATCACGTGGGCGATCGCGGCGTTCTTATCGTCGGCCAGCTCCATGCTCTGCGCGCTGACCGTCGGACTGCCACGCAGGATCCGCTGCATCTGCTGGAAGCGCCGGAACGACAGCGGTCCCTCGACGGTTTCCGAGGCTCGGTCGACGACCTGTAGGAAGGCCTCGCGTAGTGATTGCAGCTCGTTACCGGTGACCGGGAGTCCGCGCAGGCATTCGGCGATGGCGAGGCCGAAATCCTTGACCGGCCCCAGGATGATCGCTTCTTTGCTGTCGAAATACCTGTTGATCGTGCGTGGGGACACATCCGCGCGGTCCGCGATCTGTTCGACCGTCGTCGCGTCGAATCCCTGTGCGTCGCACAGGTCGAGCGCCACCTCGATGATGCGCAATCGGGTCTGCTGCTTCTTGCGTTCGCGCAATCCCATGCTCGCGCCGCTGGGCGCACTGCGCCCTGGATTCGCTGGAGCGCGCACCGCCTCCTCGGCGGTGGCACTCGCGCCGATCGGCGTTGATGACTCGAGCATGCCCCCATGCTATCGCAATCGGGACGGTTTGTGTCCTTAACAGTCAAATGTCTGATTGCGACATTTTTCTCTTGACGACAAATGTCTGCCGATGACAGGATGGCTGCACGACTTCGAGACGGCTAGGAGACCAAGGTGAGCGAGACTGCGACAGCGGTGGACGATGTGAAAAGACGAGCGGGCTCGACGCGCTGGTTGGCCTTGGGGGTGATCGCATTCGCCCAGCTCATGGTGGTTCTCGACGCCACCATCGTGACCATCTCACTGCCGTTCGCCCAGCAGGATCTCGACATCAGCGACGGCAATCGGCAGTGGATGCTGACCGCCTATACGCTGATCTTCGGCGGTCTGCTGCTGCTCGGCGGACGGCTGGCCGACTACCTCGGGCGGCGCCGGGTCTTCATCGTCGGCCTGGTCGGCTTCGCCGGGGCGTCCGCCGTGGCGGGTCTGGCGCAGAACGGCGCGGAGCTGTTCGCCGGACGGGCGCTGCAGGGTGCGTTCGCGGCGCTGCTCGCGCCCGCGGCACTGTCACTGCTCTCGGTGACCTTCACCGAGGCCAAGGAGCGTGCGACCGCATTCGGCGTCTTCGCTGGTGTCTCCTCGGGTGGTGCGGCACTCGGGCTGATCGCGGGTGGTGCGCTGACCGAATACGCCTCTTGGCGCTGGTGCCTGCTGGTGAACACCCCGATCGCCCTGCTCACGCTGCTCGGCGCGGTGGCCTTCGTGGTGCGCGATGTGCCGACACCGCGCACCGGCGGCTATGACGTGCCCGGGGCGATCACCGTGACGCTCGGTCTGATCGCCATCGTGTACGGATTCAGTCGCGCCGCCGAGGACGGCTGGCTGGCCGGCAGCACCCTCGGGCTGCTCGTCATCGGTGTTGCCCTGCTGATCGCCTTCGTCGGCATCGAGCGTCGCTCGTCGAATCCGCTGCTGCCGCTGCATATTCCGGGTGAGATCAACCGCGGTGGCGCCTTCCTGGCCGCGCTGCTGATCCCGATCGCGATGTTCGCGATGTTCCTGTTCCTGAGCTACTACTTCCAGATCACCCTCGGCTACTCCTCGCTGAAGGCCGGCGTCGCCTTCCTGCCGTTCCCGGCGGGCATCGCGATCTCCGCTGGTGTCACCAGCGCGCTGTTGCCCAAGCTGGGCCCGCGGCCGCTGATGGTGGCCGGTGCCGTGCTCGGTGTGCTCGGTCTGGTGTGGCTGGCGCAGCTGAGCTTCGGCGACAGCTACGCTGCCGGTGTGCTGCCCGCGCAGGTGCTGATGGCGCTCGCTATGGGCCCGCTGTTCGTCGGAATGCAGACCGTCGCGCTGCATCAGGTCGAGCAGGAGGATTCGGGTGTGGCCAGTGCGCTGCTGAATGCGGCGCAGCAGGTCGGTGGCGCGGTCGGCACCGCACTGCTCACCACCATCTCGGTGCAGACGGCCAAGACCTTCGCGCAGAACAATCCGACACTCGACAATCTGCTGGCCCGCGCCTCGATCCACAGCTACGACGTGGCGTTCTATGTCGGTGCCGGCTTCTTCCTCGTGGCAATTCCGGTGATCGCGTTGATGATTCGGGACAAGCCGGAAAATCTGATCGAGGGATCCGAGGAGGGGGCGCGGATTTCGGTCGCGGTCTGATCATGAAGTAGCTGGTCCGGGTGTCCAACGGGATACCCGGACATTGCTATTTCGGTGGTGGTACACGTCACTGCCGACCTACTTGTCGGTAACAATTTCGGGCGGCTGCACATGGGGGCTGCCCGCGCGGTGCGGTCAACGGAAGCAGTACGCTTGTCTTGTTTGCACCACACGTCTCGCCGACAACGCGGGACATATACGTTGTCTGTTGGAACAGCTGGGGTCCGCTCACAAGCGTGTTCGCCTGGCCGTGCAATGAGGGCACCATCCTAGGAGGACACGAAGATCCATGTCCAAGATCAAGGTTGAAGGCACTGTCGTCGAACTCGACGGCGACGAGATGACCCGGATCATCTGGCAGTTCATCAAGGACAAGCTGATCCACCCGTATCTCGATGTGAACCTCGAGTACTACGACCTCGGCATCGAATATCGGGACAAGACAGACGACCAGGTCACGATCGACGCGGCGAACGCGATCAAGGAACACGGTGTCGGCGTCAAGTGCGCCACGATCACCCCGGATGAGGCCAGGGTCGAGGAGTTCGGCCTGAAGAAGATGTGGCGCTCGCCCAACGGCACCATCCGCAACATCCTCGGCGGAACCATCTTCCGCGCGCCGATCATCATCTCGAATGTGCCGCGTCTGGTCCCCGGCTGGACCAAGCCCATCATCATCGGCCGTCACGCGTTCGGCGATCAGTACCGCGCCACCGACTTCAAGGTGTTCCAGGGCGGCACCGTCACCCTCACCTTCACCCCCGACGATGGCAGCGAGCCGATCGTGCACGAGGTCGTGAAGATGCCCGAGGACGGCGGCGTCATCATGGGTATGTACAACTTCAAGAAGTCCATCGAGGACTTCGCGCGGGCCTCGTTCAACTACGGCCTGCAGCAGAACTACCCGGTCTACATGTCGACGAAGAACACCATCCTGAAGGCCTACGATGGCATGTTCAAGGACACCTTCCAGGAGGTCTTCGAGGCCGAGTTCAAGACCCAGTTCGACGCGGCGGGCCTCACCTACGAGCACCGCCTGATCGACGATATGGTCGCCTCCTCCATGAAGTGGGAGGGCGGCTACGTCTGGGCCTGCAAGAACTACGACGGCGATGTGCAGTCCGACACCGTGGCCCAGGGCTTCGGCTCGCTCGGCCTGATGACCTCGGTGCTGCTCACCCCGGACGGCAAGACCTGTGAGGCCGAGGCCGCGCACGGCACCGTCACCCGGCACTACCGCCAGCACCAGCAGGGCAAGCCGACTTCGACCAACCCGATCGCCTCGATCTTCGCCTGGACCCGCGGCCTCGAGCATCGCGGCAAGCTGGACAACACCCCCGAGGTGATCGGCTTCGCGCAGACACTCGAGGATGTCGTCATCAAGACCGTCGAGGGCGGCCAGATGACCAAGGATCTGGCGCTGCTCGTCGGCGGCGATCAGGGCTACCTGACCACCGAGGAGTTCCTCGGTGCGCTCGACGCCAACCTGGCCCGCGCCCTGCGCTGAGCTTCCCCACCTCTCCGCGCCTTTTGCCGGTCGTGACTGCCACTGAGGTGTCGTCGCGGGCCGGCGGAAGAGCGCGGGGTCGGCTTCTGGGCGTACCCGGTGAGTTACCCATGTGCTCACGAAACCAGTTGTCGCTTGGGCGATGTTGGTGATCAGCGCCAGGCGCCACATGCGGGCACCCGCACCACACCGGTGGTACGGGTGCCCGCATTGTTACGTGGAGGAACTTGCCTTTGCCCGGGAAGCGACGTGCGCTGCTCGGCGGTTACCTGAATACCTGACCACCGAGGCCGAGCGGACGGATTGGCAATATTCGGCGATGCTCGCGCTGGCGTGCGGTGGATTCTCGGAATCGGCACAACCGAATTCGTCGCCATGGGTTTGCTGCCCGATATCGCGAGCGCCATGCACGTATCCGAACCGACGGCAGGTCATGCCGTATCGGCATATGCGCTCGGCGTCGTCGTCGGCGCACCGCTGATCGCCGCACTTGCCGTGCGGGTGCTGCGCAAACGTCTGCTCATCGCGCTGATGGTGGCGTTCACCATCGGAAACGCGGCGACGGTTATCGCGCCAACGTTCGAAACGTTGGTCATAGCGCGGTTCGGTCCGGGACTGCCGCACGGCGTGTACTTCGGTGTCGCCGCGCTGGCCGCCGCCACATTGGCACCCATAGGCCAGCCCGCCAAGGCGGTTGCGGCGGTTATGCTGGGACTGAGCGCCGCCAATGTTGTCGGCGTTCCCAGTGCGACCTGGCTGGGCCAGCATTTCGGCTGGCGCGATGCCTTCGTGGGTCGTCGCTCAGGGGCTTAGCTGCCGGGTTCTCCCGAGCTGGGTGTCAGCGCGACGACCGGAATCAGCCGATCCGTCTTGGTCTGGTACTCGGCGAAGCCCGGCATGGCCGCCACCATCGCCGCAAAGAGTCGGTCGCGTTCCGAACCTCCGGTGAGAGGGGTGGCCGTCGCCTCGATAGTCTCCGTGCCGATCTCCAGCGTGACCCTCGGATTGGCCAGCAGGTTGTGATACCAGTCCGGGTTCTCGGGTGCGCCGCCCTTGGACGCGATGATCACGAACCGGTTACCGTCGCGGATATAGGCCGTCGGATTCGTGCGCGGTAGGCCGGTTTTCGCGCCGGTCGTGGTGAGCAGCAAGAGATCCTTGCCCTCGAACGGGCCGCCGACCTTGCCCGCATTCGCTCGGAACTCCGCGATGATCTGCTGATTCCAATCGTTTGCCATCTGCGCTCCTCGGATCGAGAGATCGGGTCGAGGTAATCGTCGCCGATGGGCAGTCCGATCAGATCACCTTTCTGAAGAATCCGCGCAGGTCGGCGAGTAGTAGGTCGGGAGCTTCGTGGGCGGGCCAATGCCCGCCGCTGTCGTATTCGTGCCATTGCACGAGGTTGCGATGGTCGCGTTCGGCGAATTTGCGCGGCGGTTTGAAGTCGAATCCGAACGAGGCCAATCCGATCGGCACCGTGGTCGGCTCGGTCGGCGTCGGCGAGCGATGGTGCTCGAAATAGAACCGGGCCGCGGGCGCCGAGGTGTTGGTGAACCAGTAGATCGCCACATTGGTGAGCAATTCATCGGTGCTCAGCGCGTTCACCAGCGCTTGGCCGCTCCAGGCGAGCTGGCCGACGGGGGAATCCGACAGTGCGTGGCCAAGGGTCTGCGGCTGTGCTTGCTGGG
This sequence comes from Nocardia sp. NPDC051990, assembly GCF_040680755.1. Classification (NCBI taxonomy): domain Bacteria; kingdom Bacillati; phylum Actinomycetota; class Actinomycetes; order Mycobacteriales; family Nocardiaceae; genus Nocardia; species Nocardia sp. NPDC051990. The sequence goes on from NZ_JBFAXH010000026.1 coordinate 60,218, forward strand.
CGGCGTTGTAAATGGCGTGGGCGCGGAACTTCTGCCCGAAGTACACCAGAATCAGCTCGTATTCGCTGAGCCCGTCCAGCTCGCCCGGCTCACGCCTCGGGAAGGAATAGATCTGGGTGACATGCACGCCGACGACCCGGTCCGGGGCGAGCCGGCCAAGCTCCGGTGCGACGATGGCGCCGCAGTCGTTGCCGTGCACACCGTAACGGTCGTAGCCGAGGCGCTGCATCAGCTCGTCGAATGCCGCTGCCATGCGCGTCGGGCCCCATCCGGCGGTGTGCGTCGGTCCCGAGAAGGCGAAGCCGGGATAGGACGGGATCACCACATGGAAGGCGTCGCTCGGATCGCCGCCGTGTGCGCGCGGGTCGGTCAATTCATCTACCAGGCCCAGGAATTCCGTGAACGAACTCGGCCAGCCATGTGCGAGCAGCAGTGGTATCGCGTCGGGTTCGGGAGAGGTGACATGCACGAAATGGATGGTTTGCCCGTTGATCTCGGTCGTGTATTGCGGAAATGCGTTGAGCCGCCGCTCTTGTGCGCGCCAGTCGAATGTGTCGCGCCAGTATTCGTGCAGGCGCCGGACGTACGACAGCGGAACGCCGTACTCCCAGCCGGGCCGAACCGGCACTCCTGGGTATACCCGGCCCGCGACCTTGCGAGCGGGCAGTTCCGCGACGTACCGGGTGTGCGTCAGGCGATATGCGAGGTCGTCCAAGTCGGTCTGCGGGATCGCGATTCGGAAGGGTTTGATCTCGGACACCGCCTCAGCCTGCGAGAGCCGCGCGACTGGAACAACGCCGAATCCGACCGTCTTTCGATCACTTTCGCTTATCGGCCGCCGCTGCCGTGCGCAATAGCCGGTCGACCAGCGTATCGGCGTAGTCGTCGGTGAACGGGCCGGTGCCGAACCCGAGTGCGGGTGTAGAGCGGAGCCAGGATGATGTCGACCACTTCCAGTACCTCGGGTGCCGTGTCGCCGCGGGCGGTGGCTCGATCCAGTATGGTCTGGATCTGCTGCACCCGCTCGGCGAGGAAGCGATCGCGTCCCCGACCGCCTCGGCCACGCCGCCGACCGCCGCGACGGTCAGCTCTGCGCCAACGGCCCCAACTCACGAACAATGCTCGCCAAGGCCTGAATCTGCTGGGTTTCGCCGCCGCTGCGCCAGACAAGCGCCCACCGGACCAGGTGCGAATCGCTGATCGGCACGTAGCGAATGCCGGGGCGGTTGTAGTAGCGGGCGACATGGCTCATACCCATGGTGAAGGCTCGGCGGGTGCTGGCGACCGTAAGGATGTCCTCCACCGTCGAGACGGTGGAAATGCGTTCGATGGGGCGGCCACGAGGTGTGTAGAAGGGGCTGATGGCGTCTTCCCAGTAGTCGGGCATCGGTTTGCTCGGTGCCAGCACCCCGCGATCGCCGAAAACCTCCAGGGATAACTGCTTTTCGCCCGCGAGCTCGTGGTCGTCGCCCACAATGGCCACCATCGGTTCGGTCGAGATGATCGGCCCGACAGTCAAATCGAGCTCCTCCACCGGTAACCATGCGATGACGATGTCGGCCTCGCCGCGTCGCAACGGGTCGAACTGTTCGATGAACTCGATATTCCGAATCTGTAGTTCCCACTCTGGGTGCCGGGTCCGGAAGAGCTCCCAAAACGGCCGGTAGTCATACGAATTGAAGCCGATCATCGCGATGCGAAGGATCCGGGCCGCCCCCTGTGCGGTAGCGCGAGCGTTCTCGATCGCCTGGGTCAGATCGTGATAGGCCGGGCGCAGCTCGGTGAGCAGCTGGTCGCCCAGCGCGGTGAGCTGGATATTGCGTGGATTGCTGCGGTCGATGAGACGTCCACCGATGCGACGTTCCTGATTCTTGATCGACTGGCTGATCCGGGCTTGCGAAAGATACATCCGTTCCGCGGTCCGCCCGAAGTGCAATTCCTCGGCCAGCGCCAGAAAGATTTCGATATCTCTCAGTTCCATCGTGGTGCTCCTGATTGGGTTACGCCACCCAATCAGATCATTTTTCGACGGAACACGCTCAGCTTGCTCAGTCGCCCACGGCGGATATCCGGGCGGCACGGGGACGGGTTGTGAAGCGTCGACGTTCGAAGTCCCAGTAGCGGTAGATCGGCCACTGCACCGTGTGCGCGAGCCATGCCCCGATGATGAAGGCGCGATGGTTGGCCCGCAGTTGGAATCCTTGATCGGTCATGGTGCGCAGCCCGGTCATTTGGAAGTGCCACCACTGACGGGGGCCGGTTCGGCGGCGGCGCGCCGAGGTTTGGGTGCGCATATTCGTCAGCTGATCGATCGGGAGACCACGTTTGGTCAGGCACAGCGCCAGATCCAGATCTTCGACCACGTCTACGCGGACCGCGGTGTCTTCTCGTACCGCCAGCCAGGCCGTGCGCCGGACGGCCATGTTCGCACCTTGCAGATTGCCGACCCGACCGCCGAACTTGCCGCGCCGCTGCTGTAGGTAGATGCCGAATTTCAAGAGGAAGCCGACCGGTGAGTCGTGGTAGGTGGTGATGCCGGTGAGCGCGGCCGTATCGGGGTGTGCGATGAAATGGCCCCTGATGACCTCGCCCCAGTCCGGATCGACCAGCGTATCGGCGTCGGTCCGGGCGATGAAATCGCCACGCGCCTTGTCGAATCCGAGGTTGCGGGCGGCGGCCACGCCGCGCTGCGGCTCATCGATGATTTCGACCTTCGGGTGGGCGAGCGCATAGTCGCTCACGATTCGGCGGGTGTCGTCCTCGCTACCGTTATCGACGACGATGACTTCGCCGATCGCGTCCTGGGTGACCAGACGATCCAGGGTCCGAACAATGGTTGTCGCTTCGTTCAGCGCCGGAATGACGACCGATAGTACGGCTGGCTGCTGGCTGGACACTACAGACTCCTCGGTGTGTTGCGATGTGCTGCTTCAGCCTCTGCAAGGTCGCTACCGGGAACAACGCCGAATCCGACTGCACTTGATCACTTTTGCTTATATGTCGCCGCGCCGACCCTCGTCGCGGCCGACGAACTCGCGCGCTACGGCGTCTGGGTCGATGCCATCGAGTGCGGCAAGGCGGGCAAGCTGCCGACCCTCGCCGAAGCCTCGGCCATGAAGCTCTACGCCGCCGAGGCCGCCACGGAGGCGGTCCAACACCGAGTGGAACAGCTCGCCCGCGACCCAAATCCCTCGAGATCTACGCGGGCAGCAATGAAATCCAAGTCACCCACGTAGCCAAGGGCCTGCTCGCCCGATAGCGAGGGTCACACCGCGCGCAAATGGGTGCGGCTGGCGTAGATGTGCTCGGCGATCAGGGTCGCGATGCGGTCCGGGGCTTCGAGCATGGGGACGTGCCCGACGCCGTTGACGAGGATGCGGTCGGCGGAGTCGGGCAATTCCTGCAGGAAGCGGCGGGCATATATGCGGTTGGGGAGCATCCGATCGTATTCGGCCATCAGCAGGCGCACCGGGGTCGGGAGGTTCGACAGGTCCGGCAGAGCGGGGGCGCGTAGGGTGCCCAGGATCATCGGGAGCATGGCATCGCAGTGCAGTGCGGCGGTGAGCACGGCAGTGATGTCGCGGTGCGAGACGGCAGCGGCGTTCTTGCTGAGCAGCAGTAGCGCGAAGCGTTGCGCGATCGGATTGTTGATCGCGAACCCGCCGAGCCGCTTACCGATTTCGACGATCGGCACCAGCGACAGGAATTTCGCGCCGACGCGCAACTGGGTGAGCGAAGGCGACTGCCAACCGCCCGCCGGCGCGATCGCGGTCAGGGTGCGGGCCCGGCCGCGGCGGGCCAATTCGAAGCCGACCCAGCCGCCGAGCGAATTGCCCGCGATATGGCAGGTGCGCCAACCGAGCTCATCGAGTTGATCCTCGATCCGGTCGGTCAGGGCATGGACATCGGTGGACCAGCCGTCGACCGGGTCTCCACCCCAGTGCCCGGCAAAGGCCGGGGCGAACACCTCGCAATGCGCGGAAAGCCGCAGCGCAACCTGCTCCCAGCAGTGCGGCGAGAGCATGAACCCGTGCAGGAGCAGGACCGGATCACCGGAACCGATATGCAGCGCCTTGATCGGCGCGAGCGGGGTAGTGGAGTTGGTGGTGCCTGACTTCATCGTCATGACCCCTTCCTGGACGGCGATGTCCGGGGCAATTCATCTGACCAGCATTGTACGGTCGAGAGGTGGCTTATATCATCTCGTCGATCAATGTGAACGGCGTCCGTGCGGCGACGGGCAAGACCGGCAAGGGGATGCTCGAGTGGCTGGCGTCCACCGAGGCCGACATCATCTGTCTCCAGGAGACTCGGGCAACCGATGCGCAGACCCGCGCCGCGCTCGCGCCCGCACTGGACGCGGGCTGGTACCTGACACACGCGGAGCCTGGAGCAAAGGGGCGGGCGGGGGTCGGCATCCTGTCCCGGCGCGAACCCCGTGCCGTGCGCATCGGACTCGGCCGCTGGCAGGACGGAACCTGGCAGCCCAGCGCCGAATTCGCCGCTACCGGGCGCTATGTCGAGGCCGAATTCGATGAGTTGACCGTGGCCAGCGTGTATGTGCACACCGGTGAGGCGGATACGCTGATGCAGGACGAGAAGTACCGGTTCCTCGACGAGATCGGCGCCCATCTGCGGGCCCAGACCAGCGATTTCGTGATCTGCGGCGACTGGAATGTCGCGCATACCGAACTCGATATCAAGAACTGGAAGGGCAACCTGAAGAACTCCGGCTTCCTGCCAGCGGAGCGGGCTTGGATCGATGGCATGCTCGCCGCCGGATACGTGGACGTGGTGCGCAGCCTGCATCCCGGTGTCGCGGGCCCCTACAGCTGGTGGTCATACCGGGGCCGCGCCTACGACAACGACGCGGGCTGGCGCATCGATTACCACCTGGCCCGCGGTGAGGTGGCGACCAGGGCGAAGCAGGCCGTGGTCGAACGCGCCGCCACCTACGCCGAGCGTTGGTCCGACCACGCGCCCGTCACGGTGCAGTACCGATAAGGTTCGCGACATGGCAGTGCTGGAGATCGGTATCGCATGAATATTTCCTCGCAGCGGGTTCGCGCCTTCGCCGCGCTCGGTGTGGCCCTGCTGGCATTGGTGATCGCACTGCTCGCCGTGCGCGGCGGCGAGGACAGCAAGCCGACCGCGGCCTCGGTCACCACCACCTCGCACAGCGCCAGCGTGGTGGTTCCGGCGCGCGGCCCGGATGTGCCGACCACATCCACCGTTCGCGCCCCCGGCGTTCCGGACCGCGCCTACGCGACCCTGGCCGAAATCGATGCGGGCCGCTGGCCGGATTCGGCGAACGCGCCCGGTACCAAGGGCGGTGACCGCTGGATGAACCGCGCGGGCACTCTGCCTGCCAAGGATTCGGCGGGCAAAGCCATCACCTACCAGGAATGGGATGTGAATCCGAAGCAGCCCAACCGTTCCCGCGATGCCGAACGCATCGTCACCGGCAGCGATCGTTCCGCTTGGTACACCGGTGACCACTACGAAACCTTCACGAGGATGCGCTGATGACAGTTCCGTTATCGCAGTTCCTTGCCCGCCCCGAGGCCAGGCGCTCCACCGATGCGGCGGCCTCGGCGCCGGTACTCGGCGCCCTCCCCGTGGACGCCCCGACGCTCAGCGGCGTCCGCTACGACGCACCCGTCGACTACGCGGTGCGGGAACTGCGCGGACCCAAAATGCGGACCACCGCACGCGTTTTCGATGAATTCGCGGCCGCGTTCCAATTCCCGTACTACTTCGGCGCGAATAAGGACGCCTTCGACGAATGCCTGCGCGATCTCGATGACTTCGTCGGCCCCGCCGCCGGATACGTTGCCGTGATCCGCGATTCGGCCGATCTGCTGATCGACGAACTGGAAGAACGCGGGTGGTTCGCCGAAGCCATGCGTGATGCCGCCGACTACTGGTCCAACAAGGGCCTGGCCTTCCGGGTCGTGCTGCAAGGTGAACCCTCCGACCCGGAGATCGTCCGCCTGAGCCCTTAGTGCCCTCAGGTGAGGCGGCCGGCGAGGTCCTCGCCGAGCAGTACGAAAATGTCGGTGGTGTGGTCGATCAGTTCGTCGCGGGTGAGGGTGAGGTCGTCCTGTAACCAGGCGGTAAGGGTTTGGACCAAGCCGCCGACCAGGTAGGTGGCGCGAAAGTCGATGGCGGGATCGGGCTTCGGGTCGGTGATGCCGTAGAAGTCGATGCCCTCGGCGGCGACCAGGCTGGCGAAGGCCCGCACCGTCTGGTTAGTGCGGGCGCGTAGTTCCGGCGTCGCCATGCCGGCGACCAGTGCAACGTGCGCCTTGCGCGGATCGTCGGTGAGCAGATGAATGCCCGCCGAGATCGCGGCATGCGCCTTCGCCCGGGTGTCGGCGGGTGCGGCCTGCAGCGCGCCGATGATCGCCCCGGCCAGTTCCTCCGCGATCCGATCGATGAGCGCGGCGAGCACCGCGTCGCGGCTGTCGAAGCTTTCGTAGTAGTAGCGCTCGTTGAGTCCGGCCCGCGCGCACAGCCCCGAGACGGTGAGCTTGGCGATGCCCTGAGTGCCGATGATCTCCAGCGCGGCATCGAGCAGTGTGGCACGTCGCTGCGCGCGGCGTTCGTCCGCGGAGACGCCGCCATAGGTCCGTTTCGCCGACCCACTCGTCGTCCGATCGGATTCGCGTCGCGATGCGGATTCGCCCGTCGCCCGACCACCGCCCCCCACGGAATCGCTTCGCGATGCAGGCCCACCCGTCGCCCGACCACCGCCCCCCACGGAATCGCTTCGCGATGCAGTCATATGGCGATTCTGGCATGGCGGCGGTTCCGGTCGACCGGATCGTGGTCGGGAGCATGGCAAATCTGGCAGAGACTATTGCCAGATTGTGAAATCTGGGGAATTCTATTGCCAGATGCTGTGCACCCCAGCCTTCGGGATGACGGGTCACAATGCCCGACGGCACGCGCTCAAACGAGGAGGTAGCGATGTCCGAACCCGGCTACTTCGCCGATAGTTCGATGGCCAGACGGGTCATGAGCAAGCGTGCGGTGGGCCTGACCTACGGCCAGCGCGCTCTGGTGATCGGCGCGGCCAATCCGCTGCTCTACGTCGGAACCGCCGAGAACACCGAGCATCGGATGACCCCGTACACGCGGGTCGCGTTGACCGGCAAGCTGTTCGAGGCTGTCTTCCTCGGCAGTAAGGACGAGGCGGATCGCGCGCTCGCCTTCACCGCCAAGAAGCATGCGAAGGTCGTCGGCGAACTGCCCGAGGACGCGGGCTCGCACCATCCGGCGGGCACCGGCTATTCCGCCCTCGATCCACATCTGATGTACATGACCATGGCCTTCACCTTCGACTCGGTCGAAGCAATGCACGATCTGCTGGTCCGTCCACTGACCGACGGCGAACGCGAGGGCCTGTACCAGGACCATGTCCGCTTCGGCGAACTGTTCGGCATGCCACGTGCGGCCGCACCCGGCAGCTATCCGCAGTTCCGCAAATCCTTCGACGACTACCTCGCCTCGGACGAACTGTTCCTGACCGACGAGGCCCGGCTGGTCGGTTCGTATCTGGCCGGTCAGCGCGTGCCCTATCCGCAGCGCACGCCGATCCGTCAGGTCGTCGACGCGTACTACCTGCTGGTGCAGGGCAGTCTGCCGACCCGGATCCGCGAGATGTACGGGATGCGCTGGGGGCTGACCGAGCAACTCGCGTTCCAAGCGCTCGCGCAGGGCGTGCGCACCGCGCATATCGCCCCGCCGCTGCTGCCACCGGTACTGCGCGGGACGCTGGCGGGGCGGAGCGCGCCGATCTACAAGTTGTTGTCCAAGCGTGAACGCGAACTGCACAGCACCGGCCGTCCGAGCATGCCTGGTGTCGACCCACACAACTGGGCGGCGCGAAATTCCGCGTGACCTGCCCTCGGCGTGAGCGACGGGCCGCAGCGATAGCGGAGTGTGACCGTGGAGGGACCCGCGAACGCCGTCGATCGAATACCGCGTGCGCGACGGGCCCGGACCGGTAGCAGGGTGTAACTGCGGAGGGACCCGCGATGGCCGTCGATCGAGTACCGCATGCGAAGATCGGGATATGTCCAGTCCTGCTCAGGCGAACCCGGCCGCCGAACGCAAACAGCGGGTGCTGTCCGGGATCCAGCCCACCAGCGCGTCCTTCCATCTCGGCAACTACCTTGGGGCGCTGCAGTACTGGGTGACCATGCAGGACGACTACGACGCGCTCTACTTCATCCCGAATATGCACGCGATCACCGTGCCGCAGGATCCGAAGGAACTGCGCGCACGCACCAAGGCGGCCGCCGCGCAGTTGCTCGCGCTCGGCATCGACCCCAAGCGCTCCACACTCTTCGTGCAGAGCCAGGTGCCCGAGCATGCCGAGCTGACCTGGGTACTCAGCTGCATCACCGGATTCGGCGAGGCCAGTCGGATGACCCAGTTCAAGGACAAGTCGGTCAAACAGGGCGCGGAGAATGCCAGCGCCGGACTGTTCACCTATCCGGTGCTGATGGCCGCGGACATTCTGCTCTACCGTGCGCATCAGGTGCCGGTCGGCGAGGATCAGCGCCAGCATCTGGAGCTGACCCGAAATCTGGCCCAGCGCTTCAACACTCGGTTCAAGAAGACATTCGTGGTGCCGGAGGCGCATATCGTCAAGGGCACCGCGAAGATCTACGACCTGCAGGATCCGACGTCGAAGATGAGCAAGTCGGCCTCCAGCGACGCCGGTCTGATCAACCTGCTCGACGATCCGAAGATCTCGGCCAAGAAGATTCGCTCCGCGGTCACCGATACCGAGCGAGAAATCCGCTACGACCCGGAAGCCAAGCCGGGCGTCAGCAATCTGCTGGTGATCCTGAGTTCACTGAGCGGCACCCCGATCGTGACGTTGGAACGCGACTATGCCGGTAAGGGTTACGGCGATCTGAAGTCCGACGTCGCCGACGCGCTGACCGAATTTGTCACCCCGCTGCGGGCGAAGGTGCAAGATTATTTGGCAGATCAGGGCGAGCTCGACCGCATCCTCGACGCAGGTGCCGAGCGGGCGCGCGAGATTGCCGGCAACACCCTCGCACAGGTATACGACCGGGTGGGCTTCCTGGCTCACTAGGTGTCGTGCCTGCGAGGTCTCGTGAAGGGGCTGGAAGGTGCAGGTGATCGACAACATCAAAGCCGGGCTCGAACGTCGGATCCAGTCGCGGCCATGGCTGGATCACCTGATCCGCGCGGGCGGAAGATATGAGCGGCAACGCGGTGATTACTACGCCGCCGGGATCACGTATTTCACGGTGCTGTCGCTGTTTCCGCTGTTGATGGTCGCCTTCGCGGTCGCGGGATTCGTGCTGTCGGGTCATCCGGATCTGCTCAATGATCTGCAACACAAGATCATCGAGAACCTTCCTGGATCGCTCGGCAACCAGCTCAATGACTTGATCGTCAAGGCGATTCGATCGCGCGGCACGGTCGGCACGCTGGGTCTGCTCGTCGGTGCCTACACCGGACTCGGCTGGATGGCGAACCTGCGGGCGGCATTGACCGAACAGTGGGAACAGCAGAGTCCGAAACGCAATTGGTTGTTCACCAAGCTCTCCGACCTCGGCGCGCTGTTCGGACTCGGCTTGGCCTTCGTGGTCTCGATCGGCCTGTCTGCGCTGGCGTCGAGCACGCTCGGTGCGCGGCTGCTGATCAAACTGCACCTGTCGGAGTTGCCCGGCGCGCGGCTGTTGCTGGTGCTCGTTTCGATACTGCTCGGCTTCCTCGCCTCCTGGGCCGTGTTCGCCTGGATGATCGCGCGCCTGCCCCGCGAGCCGGTAACTCTGCGCAGTGCCGCGCGGGCAGCGGCGCTGGCCGCGCTGGTCTTCGAGATCTTCAAATATGTCGCATCGTTCTACCTGCAAAAGGTGCTGACCAGCCCCGCCGGCGCGACCTTCGGCTCCGTCATCGGCCTGATGGTGTTCAGCTACATCACCTATCGAATCCTTTTGTTCGCGACCGCCTGGGCCGCGACCGCAGCCGAGAACGAGCCCGAAGCCGAAATTTCCCCACCCGGTGCCGCAGTGATCAAGCCCCGCATGAGTGCCCCCGGCCTCTCGATAGGCACCGGCGCGGCCTACTTCGGCGCGGGAGCGCTTGCGGCACTGGTGCTTTCGGGCCTGCGCCGCCGCTGAGTGTCCCAAGCTCGGCTGCAAGTCACCCCGGTGCCCACGAAGCGCGTGTCGGTCCCGGTGAAAGTTGCTGGTACGGCATTGGCGCCAAATGCGGTTCAAATAAAAGCTTTACAGCACTGTCATCACAGTGTCGATATTTCCAGAAAATATCCGAACCGCATACTTCCTCAACGGATGGCGGCATACCGCAGCACGCGCTTGTGATGGGCATCGTTATCGCAACGAGGGCAAAATATCCGAACTTCATGTCGACCACCGTCGCTTCCCGGGCAACGGAAGTCCTGTTCTGGATTGAATATCGGGCCGAGCGATCTCTACCTGGTTGCTCCAAGTTATCTGCGGTGAGGTGGGTGCTTATCGCGAATTGCCGATGTCAACCGGCGGGTACGAGATCGCCGCGTTCGTCCACAACTAACGCGGATAGTGGCGTGAGTGATGGTAGATAGTGCGGATTCAGCGGAGGCTGGGTAAGGGTATCCCAGTCCACGACCTGAACGCGCCTTCCGTTCGAGAGGAAGAGATAGTAGCCCGGCGACGGGCCATCGGAATTCGTCCGGTGCGGGACTCCCTTCCAACAGATTGCGGGCAGGTCGATCTGTGCTGCCTTGTTCAGTTTGTCGATATCCGGATCCGAGTAGACAGTGATCATCCGATCCCAGTTGTCAGACCATCCGGCATCGCGAGCGATATCGCCGAGGGTGGTCGGAGCTTTAGCGGCGGCTGCCTTGCCGATCTCCGCCTTGAGGCGTGAACCAGATCCCAATGGCTCATTCCGGCTATCGAAGCTGAAAAGGTTGTTCGAGCCACATACTTCCTCTGCGGATGGCGGGTATCCGCACGCGCTCATCATGGCCATCGCCACCGCGACGAGGGCAAAATATTGGATCTTCATTCCAGTCCTCATCGTTTCCCGGGTAGCGGAAGCCCCACTCCGGATTGGACATCGGTGTCAGCTACCGCAACCTGATTGCTCCAGGTTATCTGCGGTTGAGATTGCCCGTCCGGTGTTTTGAGCACGACCGCTTGCCCGTTCTGAATGGCTTCCGAGATCTTGGCCTGCAACTGTTCAGTGCTGGCACCGGGGTTATCCGAAGCTATCTTGCGTCCGAGCTCGTTGTTGTACAGATCCATCGCTTCGCGAGCTGGAGGATTTCCGCCTGTCTTTTCGTGCGCTGTCGTATAGGTTTGAGTCCATTCCGCACCGAATTCTTGGGTCATCCGCGCGTTCCAATACGCGTGCCGGAACGCATCACCATGACCATCAGCGAGGACTCGTTCTTGCATCTTCGGATCGAATGCAGAGTATTGGTCCTTGGCGGCCTGCTCCGCCTCCGTCTTGATGTCATAGAACTCCTTGAGACCGAGGAGCCCGTGCTTGCCGACCAGGTTTTCCAGTGCGGTGGCTTCCTCACGCGGCATCGCCCCAGCTTTGAAGGTCGGGTCCCAGCCACGGACGATATCGAGGAGCCAGCCGCTCGGCCACACCACGGTTTCCTTGGTGGCGTCCGTTTGATAGTCAGTGAGGACCTTCGCCAGCTCGGTATCGGTGGGCACGGCGATGAGGGCCTGTCGCGCCGAAATCGGGACCTTCTCGAGCGCACCTTGAATCGTCCCCTCTGCCATTAGATCCGCTTCCTGAATTCGGTTCAAGGCGACGCGGAGCCCTCCGGCGAGCCTGGCCTCCTCGAGCTCCTTGTGCGCGATAGCAGTCCCCGGCGACCACCAGTACTTCTTCATCCACTCCCAATTGGACTTCCTCGATCGCACCGTGCCGTCATCGGTGTAGAAAAGGTCCCATTCAGAGTCCTCGACCTCCTTGATCGCCGCGCGAATCAGGAGGATCATGCCCTCGAACACCGCTGTCGTGGAAGCGATGACCCCTGCAAGTTCCTGGTAGATATCGACGGTGGTGAGCGCGTCTTTGCGATCGTCCTGGGCACGCTGGCGAGCGGATTCGCCGGACTCGCTGTTGAAGTACTCATACGAGCTGGCGAGCGCGCTGGCGGCGGCGTCGACTTCGGCTTCGATTTCCTCGGCCGCCCGACCAAGGGCGACGGCCAGGTCGTCGGCTGGGTTGAGATTCCATGCCAACACCTGCGAGATCGTCAGCGGTTCCGCTTCACTCATCGCGGCCCGGCCTGATCGAGTTTTACGGCGCGCTGCCGGTCCAATTCCTCGAACTCGTTCGCCGCTTTCTCCGCGAGATCCCCGATTCCGCTGAATCGTCCAGCATGGAACTTCAGCACTTCATCGAGGGCCTTCAGCGTCTCCTCGGCCCGAGTTAGTGCCAGCGATTCCGCCGCCCCAGCACGGGCCTCATCGCGAGCAGGGACGGCCACCGGTGCCTTGCCTGCAATAGTGGTCGAGCGCCCGCGCACACTGTTGGCGAGTTCACGAACTCGCACCGGATCGATCTCGAACATCCTATGACCTCAGACGACGTAGTCGTGGTCGCCATACGAACCGCGTCCAGTGCCGTTGTCGCCGCGGAGATGTGTTGGGACATACGTCGGCGGCGCGGCCAGCTCCGAGTTCCGGCCTGGAAGTTGTTCGTCCCGAGTGTCGCCGGATCCGCTATCCACGCGCGGGTACTCCCGCGACACCTCCATGAACACCTGCTGAGCCTCGGCTTCGGCATTCGTATACGCCGCGCGATGCCGATCGACGATGAGCATGGCCAGTCGGCTCATTCCATGCTCTACAGCATGGGGCGCGAGCCGCAGATCCGTAATCGCCCCGCGGGCATCGGTTTCGATGTACACGGTGCCGTCCGCGGACTGGGCACGCCCCCGTACCCGCTCGGTCGCCTCGTTGATCCGTTTGATCCGCGCGGCCAACTCTTCGGTGTCCTCAGCCATTCCGCCCCAACCACCCGATCATCTCGTGCCTGCGCCGACGCCGCAGGTTGCGATAAACGTATCAGGTTGTCGGCGACCGGGATCGTGCCGGAAAACGGCGGGACAACCTGTCTGATCGGCGATCATGTCCCAGTTCACCGTATCGGGGCGAGCCACATACATCTGAGCATTCAATAAGCAATCAGGTTGGCACCCAACGAATTTAAGCTCAGACCGTATCGCTTCTGAGCTGCGGTGGCCCGTTCCGACCCTTTCCGGCCCGCCGACTTGTCAACCGAGGCGTGGTGGGGTGCGAAGTTCGACCAGGCAGTCCTGTGGCCTGCCCGCAACTCTTTTCGGGGGTGCCGTAGCGGCTTGGTGGAAGGCGACGCCGCCGGGTGTGCTTGCGGCGCTGTTGCTTTCGGGGATTACGTCGCTGCCGAGTCAGTCCGCGACCGTCAGCGGTCGAACTCTCCGCGAGTCGTTGCGGAGGTAAGGTCGGTCGACCACTCAGCCGGGGGGAATACGAGTGTGGGGCCGGATAAGGTCTTTGAATCACGAACGCCGACAATGGAGTTCGGGAGGAGGGGGACTTCTATGCAGTCTGAGCTACCGCCGCTGTGGCTGTTCTTGAACCACTTCGCGTCCGAGAGATTTGCCATCAGGTACCTCTTTGAGATCAGCTGTCGAACTCTCCGCAAGTTGTCGCGGCGGTAAGGCAGACCATTCGGGGGGAACCTCAGGCCGGGCTCGACCGCCCACAAGGCGGACCCGTTCTCTGTCACGGTATCAACCTACCCCGCTCGTCAGTCGAATTGCGTTCCCGACCAGTGGTTTTCGTGTCCATTCGGTAAAGTGCGCCGATGCCCCGTCAAGCAACGTACGGATATGTTTTGTCGTCCTGAGTATGCTGCTGACCCTGCTCTAGCTCGGGTTCAGGGATGTCTCTGCTCCAGCACCTTTCCGTTGTGCTGGGCGTGCAACAACAGCCCGGCCATGTCGAACACCCGCAATCCGCAGAAGACGACTGATGGCAACCGCTTTCGCGGCGTGAGAAAACGTGCGCGGGAGCATGATTCCTCACAATGTGCCGGAGGTCCTCAATTACGCTATCTGAGGCCATATTTCGTCGTCCGGCGGAAAGTAGACATCCAGATCGTCCCGCTGCATCAGCCGATCGATCACTGCACGGAGGTGAATCACCGCGCTCGGATTCGCGGTCCAATCGCCTTGGGGGGATCTTCAACGCTGTCACCAAGAGGTCGCCGGGATAGTAATCACCTTCAGCCAACGGGTTCCGCTCCAGCACATCGAGTGCTCGCGGCAGGAGAGCGGACGTTCTTTCATGCTGCCCCAGCATGATGCGAAGATCTTCGGCAGTGAAGAAGCCGATCGGTTTCCGGCGCAATGCGGGCACCGTCTTCAGTGGCTAATACGCCGGTGAGTACTGGCTCGCAACGATGGTTGGACAGCGGGTCTCGCGTCACTGGGATGTTTGGCTCGTCAGCTTGGTCGCCCGGTGGTACCGGATAGAGATCAATTCACTGGCGTCGGTGGTAATGGGAAGCGACGATGAGGAGTATGAGACCGGCTGTGGGTGCCGATGTGGTTCGGTGTGAGGAGTGTGGCGGCTACGAGTACGGCGGAGCGCCCGACTGCCACCGCTGCTGCACTCGCGTCGACGACATCATCAACGACGAGTGGCGGCGCTTCCTCGGCGACTGGCAGGGCGAATCCGAACACGAAATCGCCCGTCTCGTCGTGACCGAACCCGACAGGCATGACTGGCGTGTGGTCGACGCCGCTCTCGACAGGATCACCTGTATCGACTGTGGTGAACAACTGAGTCGTGGCCCGATGACCTGCTCGCCCTGCAATCTCGCTCACGGGTTTCGTTACGCCGCAGTTGAGACTGATCGCCCCGGAGTCCCACCGGGAAACGAGCACGCCGTCCGCGTCAACGTCTCGGTCGTGCGCCGACCGCAGATGACGTCTGCCCGGGAGCTATTGGCCCGGCGCCTGCTCTTGCCTGCCCTGCTGGTCGGATTCCTACCGACCACCGCGCAAGCGCAGCGTTTCAGCTCGATGATCAAGGCCGACCCGGCACCAGACCGGGTCACTGGCATGATCTCCGCTTGGCTTCACAGCACCGCCCAGGCAATCGACACCAACGAGGATCCCGACCATAAGCCCAAGTGGTGAGGCAGCCGTTTACCGCTCCGAGTGGTCAACTAACGGCGCTCTGCCTCGAACGTCCACACGGTTGTCGGCTATGGCGGTTGCTCGGCAGCCATGTGGATTGGCCCTCGACCGTGTCGACGCCACTGTAAAAGAGCCGGTGCCCGGGTCCGCTCGTGGAATCGCCAGCTACAGGTCAGCCGGGCCGCGGCCGTCGCTGCTACCTGCTGGGTATTACGAAACCGTGGCGGTACGACTGTGGGGGTAGGGCGAATTCCGGGGGTTACCGGATAGGCATGGGTGTACCTCTTCTCTACCGTCGTAACCAACATGTCGAAATGACCTTGGTTGTGTGGTGGAGAGAGGTAGCAGCGTGGGTACGAGCATATTTCGGCGGCGCGGCCGGTACGCCATCATCGCCGCCGCACTGCTGGCCGTCGCGGGCTGTGGCGATAGCACGGTGAAACCGAGTACGGCCGCACCGTTGCCCGCGCAGGTCTCCGATGCACTGACCGACCTGGTCCGCTCCGGTCTGCCCGGCGCGCAGGCCGTCATCAGCGGACCGGACGGAGAGCACACCGTCACCGCGGGTGCCGGCGACCTCACCACCGCGGCGCCCTACGCCGAGCGCGCCCATATTCGAATCGGCAGCATCACCAAGACCTTCGTCGCCACGGTCGTCCTGCAACTCGTCGCGGAGGGCACCGTCGATCTCGACGCTCCGATCGAGCGGTACCTGCCGGGTGTGGTGCAGGGCAACGGCAATGACGGCAACCGGATCA
>NZ_JBFAXH010000027.1:0-28715 GCF_040680755.1 Nocardia sp. NPDC051990
GTTCTATCAGCGCAAACGCACCGAACGACTCATTCATACCCAGGCGCTCCTAGCGTTGGCCCGGCGATTGGTCGACGTGCTGTGGGCACTGCTGCACGACAACCGGCCCTTCGACACCAAGCCCCCGAGCGTCACCGGAGCCCCGGTCGCAGCTTGACATCGTCATTGAGATTCCTCCAATTCGTTTATCTGCTCCTCGAGCGCGTCGAGGAGATCGAGTTGCGCCTCGCGTGCCGCGACGGGGTCCGTGGATCCGCCCGCCGAGAGGCCGCGACTGAGGAGCTCCGCGAAGATGCCGACGGTCGCAGCGAGATCGTCCGGATCGGCTGTCCCGAGGGTGCCCGGTGCGTGGACGAGACCGAGGGAGAACACCGCGAGCATTCGTCCGATCGCCGTGGCTGAGAGTGCGGGATCGACTACACCGGCCTGTTGTAAACGAATGACATAGTCATCGAGCCAGCTTGTCCGCTGCGCGTACCGGTCGTCCGCAATGTGCTTGACGTGCTCCCCGAGGATGGTTGTGTCGTGGGTGTACGCCGCGCAGAGAAGGCGGTCGCCCAACAACGCTTCCAAGCCGAAGCGATACACGGTCGGCAGATCGACAGTCACGGGGGCGCCGAGCACTCGGCGTCGCACTTCGACGACGACGCGTCGAACGCTGGCCGTCAACACTGCTGCCAGGATCGCGGACTTGTCAGGGAACTCCAGGTAGACAGCCCCCTTGCCGACCCCGGCGCGACCAGCGATGTCTGCGACCGTCGTCGCAGGCCAGCCCTGATCGAGGATCAGATCGCGCGCCGCGCTAACGATCGCGTCGCGGCGAGCGGGGATCCGTGGTCGTGGCATGGCACCTCCTCGCCTCTCGTAGTGACCAGAATATCATATCTGGTCACTATGGGAGGCGGTCAGCATGACCATCGGTCGACTCAGCCCTCGACTGCGATCCGATCATCCTCGGTGGCGGGGTCGGTCTGGCAGCGCTCGTTGCACAATGGCCGGGCCATCGATAATCCGAGTCGGATCGGCGTGGGCGGCGGTGCCGAGTGCGTTGTTCTCAGATGAGCGGCGGAGATTTCGAGTGGTGGACTGAAACGGATCTGGCTTCGGGGAACACCGAGGCCAGTGCTTCCTCAGCCTTCCAGGGGCTTCGGGTTGCCGGCGACTTCTGAGGATGTGTCGACGGTCGTCGAGTCTTTCGGGGCGTTCGCAGTGTCGTGGTTCGCCGCGGACAGGTAATGGTCCTGATTATCCAAAACTGCCGTGAGGGCAAGTCCGACCGCGAGTCTGCGCCGAGGATCGGTCAGGTCGAGTCCGGTGAGGTCGGTAATCTGCTTCATCCGGTAGCGCAACGTGTTCGGGTGGACATGGAGCCCTTGGGCGGCACGCTTCGGTTCGCCGTGATGGACGAGGAATGTGGCGAGGGTGGTCACGAATTCGGTTCCCCGTTCCCGGTCGTGCTCGATCAACGCCTGGACCGGACCTTCGGCCAACAGGGTTCCGGTGAGAATTGCGGAGCCGGCTCGCGCCAGAACGACTTCGTGCCAGGCTTTCTCGAAGGTCGTCGACGGCATGTCGAGTAGTCCGCTCCGCGCCAGGCCGACGAGTTCTGTTGCCTCCGAGCGTGATCGGGACAGTTGCTTCGTGGTCTGTGCGGGTGCGCCCGCGAGGGCTGACACGCGCCTGTCGTCCGCGTACAACTCGGCGGCCACGGTTTGCAACCACATCCAACTGCCGACCGTATTTGCCGCCGCATCGTCGGTCACCACTGCCATCGGCATGTCGTCGATCGAGGTGAGCAGGGGCTGAGGCCACCCATGGCGGCGCAGGACAGACGCCCACAGCTCGATCGGGTAGTCCGACCGACCCGCGCCGGTGGCTTCGGCCAGTGCGACGACTCGCCACGGGCCGGGGGGCAATTGCAGATCGGCGGCTTGGTCGGGAGTGAGCAGTGCGGCCCGGAGGCGGTCGACCGCCATCTGCCGAGCCGCACCGGACTGGGCACGCAGACGAAGCAGGTGCAACGCCACCACCGACGCAGTTCGGGTCAGTTCGCGAACTTGGTCTTCGGGAACGAGGCCGGGGTCCACCGCCCAAATGGACCCGAGCAGTTCCTTGCCCGCCCGTATCGGTATGACCAGGCGCGGGAGAACGTCGTCCGGTCCGGCGGCAACCCGGATCGGCTCGTCTGACTCCTGTAGATGTCGGAAGACCCCGCGGGACCGAAAGTGTCGCACTATCCCCTCAGGGACGCGGCGTCCGACAATCGTGGAGATCCGGGCGGCGTCGGCCGTGTCCTGACGCTCGGAGTACGCGAGCACGCGAGAATGGGCATCTTCGATGGTCACCGGCGCGGACACGATGGCGGCGGCGGCATCGGCGAAGGCGAAGAGCTCGCTGTAGTCGCTCTGCTCACGCCGCACCTGCGATCCGGTCAGCGCGGTGGAGTGATCGAGGATGCTGCGGGTCAACCACACCAGGTGTGTCCACGATGCCCGCGCGTGTAACTCGATCAGTCCGACCCCCAGTTCGGTGGCGGCCTCGACCACGCTCGGGTCGTCGACTACGGGTGACTCGAGGACCACCGCGCTGGCACCGGTGCGGGCGGATCGACGCAGCAGCTCGACAGCGGCTGCAGCGGTGCGGATTCCGAGTCCGAGTACGAGGTTTCCGGGTTGTTCGAGATCCGTGTCATCGCCGCCGACGAGGGTGACGTCGGTGATGACATCACGGTTGCCCGACACGACGGGGCGAAGAACTGCCCCGCCCAGCGATTCGATCAGGGCGCTGACGCGGATCATCGCTCTCCTCGGCGCCGGTGACGGCTCTCCGTCACGTCGGTTCCTGCTCGGTGCCAGTGGTTCCATGCGAAGGGACAACCAGCTCTGGCGCGTACTTCTACAGTAGTGTCCGAGTACCGTCGACGGGAGCTCACCCGCATACTGTGACGGCCTTCGGGCCGGCTGGCCCCAGGCCGTCGGTGCCTGCGGCGATCGCGGCCACAGTGCCGAAGACGGGCGCCTGTGGCACCGACGTCGGTTGGGTCATCGCAGTGGGTTGAACGGTCCGAGCTCGGGCGCTGTGCGTCCGGTAGTGATGGTCTCGGCGAGCAGACGTCCCGTCGCCGGGCCCAGGGTGATACCCCACATTCCGTGACCGCCCGCAGCAAACACGCGAGGGGACCGAGTGGCTCCGATGACCGGCAGGCCATCCGGCGTGCAGGGCCGTGAACCGACCCATTCGTCGCGCCGGGTATCGAGATCCGCGCCGCGCAGCAAGGGCCGGGCGGCCTCGACGATCGCGGCGATCCGTCGTCTGTCCAGCGCAGCATCGGGCGCCCGGAACTCCATCATCCCGGCGACCCGCAGGCGGTCCCCGAGCGGCGTGCACGCCACCCTTTGCGCCGGAAAGTAGACGGGGCCCGCAGGAACGTGATCGATCGCGACGCTGAAGCTGTATCCGCGGCCCGCTTGCACGGGTATGCGAACTCCGAAGTCGCGGGCGATGTCGCCGAGCCAAGTCCCGGTCGCGAGCACCAATGCGTCGAACTGGCCCGTCTCACCGGTGGAACCCGAAATGCGAACGGCGTCACCATCATCGAAGACGCGGCTGATCGCGACCCCCTCCAGGATCGCGCCTCCACGCGCCCGGACCGCCTCGGCGAGGCTGTCCACGAACTCGCCGGGATTGATGAATCGCTGACCGTGCAACCTGATTGCGGCCCCGATTTCGTCGGACAACGACGGCTCGACGCCGCGAGCGTCGTCCCCGGACAGCACGTCGAACTCGATCTCCTGACCGGCTGCGCGAATATGCTCGATCTCCTCGAGCAGGACAGTGCGTTCCTGCGGTGTCCGGTATGCGGCCAGGAAGGATTTCGCCTCGCGCGACGGTTCTGTCACACCGCCATCCGCGAGCGCGTCGAACGCGGAGAGTGCACCCCGGTTGATCGCTACGAGCGCCGACATCGCCTCCCGCCACCGGGCCGTGGTGCTGTGCCGAGCGAACGACGCGAGGAACCGAATCAGTCGGGGGTTCAACGTCGGCGGCACGTAAACAGGCGAGGACGGACTGAGCACGGCGCGTATGCCGTATCGCAACACCGCGGGCTCGGGCAGCGGCGTGCTGATGCCAGGAGTGAGCCATCCCGCGTTCCCCCACGACGCTCCGGCCGCGACCCCCGCCCGGTCGAATACCGTGACCTCGACTCCTCGCTCCTGCAGGAACCACGCAGTCGACAGTCCGACCATCCCGGCACCAACAATGCCGACTCGTCGTGGGGCCGTGGAGCCTAGCCTCATGAGCACCTCTCTCGCATGTGTTTGCCGTCACTCGATCGTCGGCGTGTTGGGCACCCATGTCACCGTGCTCTCGCTCCAAACATTCGCCCGCGGGCGGTGCTCACAGCACAATCGCCGGTAATGGTGCGGCAGACGAACCGCCGACTCCCCTTGCGCCCCTGCCCTGCCCGCATCACTCCGGATAGCTCCGAGATCGCCAAGGACAGGAACGTGAAGGGAAAACGCGGTATAGCTGAATCGCGAGCCCAGATGTTCGATGGATTTGACTGTCCTGCAAGGCATTTCCGCGCACATGCTACTCGTCCAGTTCACCCTGGATGCTGCGTTATCGAAGTTGCTGGTTGCATCTCTGCTCGACACACCCCTACAGTGTGATGCGCAGCATAGCGAGAAGCTGAGTCGGCGGACATGGATGTCGCTTCGCTCGTGGCGTGTTCCCGCGCACAAGCATCCGGGCTGAGCCCGTTTCGATCGAGCACGCGGTCAGCCGAGCACGAGCTGACCTGTAGATACCCGCACACCGACACATCCCTGAGATGACCTGCCGAGCAGGGCTCTCGTGATTCCGATTCGATCGCTTGACTTCGCGATGTCGTCACAGCGGCGCCCCGAGTGAGTCGCCGGCGTCGTTCGCTGTGCAGCGTCCGTTTCCCAGCAAGGAGCATCCGTGCCCGAGTACACCGAGCCCAGCGTCGCGACGGCGTTGATCTCCCCACGAGCCGACGAACCACCCCAGCCCGGGTTGTCCCGGCAACTATCCAACCGACACATCCAGCTGATCGCCGTAGGCGGCGCGATCGGCACTGGCCTGTTCATGGGGTCCGGTAAGACCATTTCCCTCGCCGGCCCTTCGGTGATCTTCGTGTACATGATCATCGGCACGATGCTGTTCTTCGTCATGCGAGCGATGGGTGAGTTGCTGCTCTCCAACACCGACTACAAGTCGTTCGCGGACTTCACATCGGACCTGCTCGGCCCATGGGCCGGCTTCTTTACCGGTTGGACGTACTGGTTCTGTTGGATCGTCACGGGCATTGCGGACGTCATAGCGATCGCCGGCTACGTGTCGTACTGGTGGGGGTCGCTTCCACTGTGGATCCCTGCGCTCGCATCGGTGGCCCTGCTTATCGGGCTCAACCTGCCCAGCGTCAAGGCTTTCGGGGAGACCGAGTTCTGGTTCGCCCTGATCAAGATCATCGCCATCATCAGTCTCATCGTCGTCGGACTCGCGATGGTGTTCACACACTTCACCGCACCCAGTGGTGCGCAGGCGTCGTTTGCGAACATGTGGAACGCCGGCGGCTTCTTTCCGACCGGGATCATGGGTTTCGTCGCAGGCTTCCAGATCGCGACTTTCGCATTCGTGGGCATCGAACTCGTCGGCACCACGGCTGCCGAGGCGAAGGATCCCGAGAAGAATCTGCCGAAGGCGATCAATTCGATCCCCATGCGGGTAATGCTGTTCTACGTGGTCGCCCTCACGGTGATCATTTCGGTCACGTCATGGCACTCGATCAGTGCGGACCGCAGCCCGTTCGTGGCCATGTTCTCCCTCGCCGGTCTCGGCATCGCGGCATCGGTGATCAACTTCGTCGTTCTCACCTCAGCTGCGTCCTCAGCGAATTCCGGAATCTACTCCACCTCACGCATGGTGTACGGGCTCGCGCGCGACAGTGCCGCCCCCGCCTCGCTCGGCAGGCTCACCCGGCGGCGAGTGCCGGCGAACGCCCTGTACCTGTCGGGCGTGTTCTTATTGGCCGGTGTGGTCATGGTTGCAGTCGGTGGTTCGATCATCGACGCATTCACCATCGTGACGACGATCTCATCGCTGTGCTTCATCTTCGTCTGGTCGATCATCTTGCTCAGCTACATCGTCTATCGGAAGCGGCGTCCCCATTTGCACGACGCGTCGACCTTCAAGATGCCTGGTGGCGTGGCCATGTGCTACGTGGTGTTCGTATTTTTCGGATTCTTGATCTGGGCGTTCACGCAGAAGGACGACACACTCCATGCCCTGCTCGTCACCCCTGTCTGGTTCATCATTCTCGGTGCGGCGTGGGCCGTTGTGCGGCGTCGACCAGCGCAGATGATGCGCGCCACAGCCTTCCGAGACGGAGCGGAACGGCGGTGATCATCGCTGCCCGATGGGTGAGACCAGGCATGCTCGATTCGGCCAGTTGGTCACCGAGCGGATACCCGTCGAAACAGGGCCAGCGGGCATTTTGACGACGTAGTCTGATCATCGGAAAACCGATGACGACACCAACGCTCGACGACCCTTACACTGTCCCGACCAGGCACTGGCACCGGCTCGGTGATGGCAGGCTGCAGTGCGACGTGTGTCCGCGCGCTTGCAAGTTGCGTGCGGGGCAGCGGGGGCTGTGCTTCGTTCGTGCCCGAGTGGACGAACAGATCGTACTCACCACGTACGGCCGCTCCAGCGGGTTCTGCGTCGATCCGGTCGAGAAGAAACCGCTCAATCATCGCGTGACGCCGTCGAGCAGGCCGCATGAGCAACGGCATCCGCCAGCAGAACTTGGTTTCGGGGCCGGATTTGCATTGATCGAGGTGGCGATCAGCTCAGTGGGCGGGTAGGCGATCCGACGCGGCACCGACTGCGACGACGCGGCCGCGGTGCAGCACCCACAGGCGTTGCGGATGCGCGGCGACGAACGAGTTCGGCAAGCCCTGGGACCAGCGCCGCCTGCCCATGCGCCACGAGCCCCGCGACGACGCGATCGAGGTC
Organism: Nocardia sp. NPDC051990; assembly: GCF_040680755.1. NCBI lineage: Bacteria > Bacillati > Actinomycetota > Actinomycetes > Mycobacteriales > Nocardiaceae > Nocardia > Nocardia sp. NPDC051990. The sequence continues at coordinate 7,045 of NZ_JBFAXH010000027.1, forward strand.
TACCGCCGCTGGCAGCAACGCAACAATGGCGAGCGGCGTGTTACGGGAGCGACCACCGCATACTGAGCCGCCCGATCGACAACACGCGCGCGCTATAGCCGCGGCGGTTCGATGCCGAGTTCGCGGAGCCGGTCGCGGTAACGCTCGACATTGGCGAGCTTGATGTCCTCGTAGCCGCGCACCATATCGGTAAGCGCGGCCGCGGTCACCGCCCGGTCGTAACCCCCGTCGTCGAGCGTGGCGGCCAGCGTCGTGACCATATCGGTGTAATGGGCCAGCAGCGTGCGCTCGACACGGCGGACGTGGGCATAGCCGAACGGATCGAGCTTGGTGCCGCGCAACCGCTTTCCCTTGGCCAGCACCCGCAGGACCACATGGCTGCGCGGGCTCATGCCGATCTTCTTCTTGCGGCCCATCGCACGCAGCACCGGCGGGTGCAGACGGTAGGTGAGGTTCGCGCCGTCGGGCAGCTGCGCCGAAACCTCGTCCAGGAAGGCCGGATCGGTGAGCCGACGCGCGACCTCGTATTCGTCCTTGTAGGCGATGAACTTGTACAGTCCGCGCGCGACCTGCTCGCTGAACTCGGTGCGATCGGTGACGCGTTGCTGCGCCGACCAGATGTGCTGCACCGTCCGAACGTAGTCGCGGGCGATCCGAGCATTCTGGAAGCCAATCAATTCGACGGCGCGCAGTTCGACCAGCCGCCTGGTCTCGCCGGCGGCGGTGAGACCGTCGAAAAGGTCGGCCGGAACCGTGATCTCGGCGCGCTCGCGGCGCGGGCGGGTGGTTGCCGCGGCGAATTCGTCCGGCCGCTCGATCGCGATGCGACCCCACCGGAATGCCGCGATATTCGCCGCGACCGCGACGCCGTTGATCTCGATGGCCTCCTCGATCGCTGCCGCGGGCAGGCGCAGGCCACCGAGCTGATAGGCCGCTCCGACCAGTAGGAAGTTGGCGGCGGCGGTATTGCCGAACAGCACCTCGGCGGCGGCAAGTGCGTCGAAGGAGTTCACCGAACGCGACACCTGCGCCAGCCGCGACAGCAGCAGCTGCTCCTCGGGGTAGGACACGGACTTGTCGTAGACCATGTCACCGGTCGGCGTCCTGCTGGTCGAGACGACCGATACCGTCGCCGTCGCCGAGCCGTAGGCAAGGTTCTTGCTGTCGGTGGCGGCGAGCAGATCGAAGGCGACGATGCAGTCCGCCGACCCCGGGGTCAGCCGATTGGCCGGTTCCAGCGCGTCGGGCGCGAACCGCAGATGGGAGACGACCGGGCCGGCCTTCTGGCTCAGGCCGATCTGATCCAGGCTCGCCACCTCGTAACCGGCACGCAGGGCGGCGGTCGCCAACACCTGGTTCACGGTGACGATGCCGGTTCCGCCGATGCCGGCCAGGAACACATTCTGCGTCGCGACGGGTGGCTCGGCGCCGAGTTCGGGCAGCACCGGCGCTTCGGGACGCCGAATGCCTTTGCGCTTGTTCGCCTTTCGCGGTTCCGGCAACTGTACGGTGACGAAGGACGGGCAGTCGCCGTCCAGGCAGCTGTAATCGGTGTTGCACGAGGTCTGCTCGATGCGGGTCTTGCGGCCGAATTCGGTGTCCACCGGCTGCACGGAGAGGCAGTTGCTCTTGACGCCGCAATCACCGCAGCCCTCACATACCGCCTCGTTGATGACAACTCGGGTCCGCCGGGTCGGCAGGGTGCCGCGCTTGCGCTGACGGCGTGCGTCGGCGGCGCAGTGCTGGTCGTAGATGAGCACAGTCACGCCGGGGATCTCACGCAGCGTGCGCTGTGCCTCGTCGAGCCGATCCCGGTGCCACAGCAGGGTTCCTGCGGCGAGATCGCGCTTGCGATAGCGCTTGGGTTCGTCGGCGCAGATGATGATCTGCCGGACGCCCTCGGTGGTGAGCTTGTGGGTGAGCATCGGCACCGCGAGCGCGCCCTCGGCGTCCTGGGCGCCGGTCATCGCGACGACATCGTTGTACAGCAGCTTGAAGGTGATGTTCACGCCCGCCGCGATGCACGCCTGCACCGCGAGCTGGCCGGAGTGGAAATATGTTCCGTCACCGATGTTCTGGAACAGATGCGGTACGTCGGTGAACGGCGCCTGCCCGATCCACTGGGAGCCCTCACCGCCCATCTGGGTGAGACCGGTGACCTTGCTGTCCGCACGCCCCGACATCGTCACCAGCGTATGACAGCCGATACCGCCGCCGGCCAGCGAGCCCTCCGGTACCGCGGTCGACCGGTTGTGCGGACACCCGCTACAGAAGTAAGCGGCCCGCTTGGTGGGCAACACCGACAGCGACAGTGGTTGCGGCAGTGGATGTTTCATCTCGAGATAGCCATCGAGCGCGCGGCGCAGCGGCTTGCCGATCCGGCCCGCGGTGAGTTCACCGTCCTGGGCGAACAGCGGCCGGTCCCGATCGTCGCGCTTGCCGACGATCCGCGGCGCGTTCTCGGTGCCGTACAGGATCTCCCTGATCTGTGTTTCGATGAAGGCGGTTTTGTCCTCGACGACCACGATCCGCTCCAGCCCGTCGGCGAACTGCCGGACCCGTTCGGGCGCGATGGGATACGGCATGCCGATGCGCAACAGCCGGACGCCCGCGCGCAGCAGTGCGTCATCGTCGACGCCGAGATCGATCAGCGCCTGGCGCACGGCGTCGAATGTGGTTCCGGTGGCGGCGATTCCGACGGTGGCACGCCCCGGGTTCACTTCGATGACATCGAGTTCGTTGCACGTGCTGTATGCCTTGACCAACTCCCAGCGCGGTCCATACAAATCCGCCTCGGCGATCACGCTGTCCGTCGGCGCGGCCATCGGTCGCTGCAGGTAGGTGAACGGCCTGCCCTCCCACTCGATCTCGGGCACCGTGATGTCGATATCGCCCACCATGCCGTCGACCGTCCACGCGCCGTCGGCCACATCGGCGACGATCTTCAGTGCCACCAGGCATCCCGACGCCCGGGACAGCGCGACACCGTGCAGCCCCATGGTGATGATCTCGCGCGCATTGCGCGGGAACAACACCGGAATACCCATCGCGGCCAGCGAACGCTCACTCACCGCGGGCACGGTGGAGGATTTCGAGGCCGGATCGTCGCCGACCAGCAGGAGCACGCCGCCGCGGGCATTGGCACCGTACATATTGGCGTGCCGCAGCGCATCCGTCGCGCGGTCGAGCCCGGGCCCCTTGCCGTACCAGACCCCGACGACGCCATCATGGGTCGCATGCCCCGCGGGCAGATCGGCCTGACTACCCCATACCGAGGTCGCGGCGAGTTCCTCATTCAAACCCGGCACGAAGGAAATATCGTGCTCGGCCAGCACATTCGGCATCCCGTTCAGCATCCGGTCGACGCCGCCCAGCGGGCTGCCCTGATATCCGGAGACGAAGGTGCCGATCCGTAGCCCGGCGCGCAGATCACGAACATGCTGCTCGACCAGTTGTCGAGCGATCGCCTGGACACCGGTGAGGACAACGGTGCCTGCGCCGACGCGGTAGCGGTCGGCAAGGTCATAGGGGGCTGGGATCAGTTCGCGGTCGGCGAGCTCGGTCATATCGTCCACCCGTCCGCTAGGCGCCGATCGGGCGCTTCGCTTCGTTGAGCATTTCTTGCCGCCATACTGTCTGTGAAGAGCTGAACGCACAACTGATGAATGACATATTGAGCAGACTGCCCAATTTCCACTCTTCGCAGTGGGCACTGGCTATGCAGGATGTGAGGTGAAATGTGACCTCGGACACCTGGGCTGGAATGGGCTGTGTCTCGTTTCCAGGTGATATCGGCCCAGAAAACGCGGAAGCCGACGTTCACACTGCGATCGTGGCGTGAACCGACGGCACCCCAGAAGGGGAGTGGCAGATGACCGTGCAACGGTTGTCATACACAGCTGTCACGCCGTGCAGTGCAACGTCCATTCGCCGCGATAGTGCAGCCGGGTGACGCTGCCCGGCGGGATGTCGATCCGCCAGAACGATTTCGGCGGCGCGTCCAGGGTCACCAGCAGCGCCGCCCGGATCACCGCCGGATGGGTGACCGCGATGGTCGGCATGCTCTCCGAGGCGATTTCGGCCATCCAATACCTGGTCCGCTCGATCACATCGATCACGGATTCGCCACCGTGACCACGGAACTGCGGGTCGGTCAGCCAGGCGTACAGCTCATCCTGCGGCACCGACATCAGTTCACCGCCGCGCCACGCGCCGGCATCCAGATCGCGCAGCCGGGCGTCCTGCTCGCCCGGAAGTCCCATCAGCGCAGCCGTTTCCACGGTCCGGCGTTCGGGTCCGGTGAGCACCCGAGCCGCGGTCCGGCGGCCACCCGCCGCGATTGCTCGGCGACCGGCCTCGGTCAGCGATTCGTCTACTGGAAAACGTGCCTTTCGCATCGCCTCGGTCATGCCATGGCTGACCAGGTCGAGTCTGAGCACCTTTTGCACGGTTGGCAGCGTACGGTGCGACGCCAGCGGCCGTACTTCGATTGCCACCCCTTCGCTCGGCCCGCGAGCCACTTGCCGGACTCGAGGTATTCCGACCGCCGCTGCTGGTTGTCGGTGCCCGGGTGCACACTGATGCCATGGCCCAGTTCTCCACCGCGACCCAAGAGTGGTTCGACGGCGCATTTCCCGCGCCGACATCCGCTCAGCTGGGCGCATGGCAGGCCATTGCCGCAGGTGAGCACACCTTGGTCGTCGCGCCGACCGGTTCGGGTAAGACGCTGTCGGCCTTTCTGTGGGCCATCGATCAACTCTCGACCCGACCGAAGCCCGAGAGCAAGGTCGGCACCTCGGTGTTGTATGTGTCACCGCTGAAGGCGTTGGCGGTGGATGTCGAGCGTAATCTGCGCGCGCCGCTGGTCGGGATCACCCAGACCGCCAAGAGGCTCGGCCTGGACCCGCCGACGATCACCGTCGGTGTGCGTTCCGGCGATACCAGTGCGGCAGACCGGCGCTCGATGCTGCGGACACCACCCGACATTCTGATCACCACGCCCGAATCGCTGTTCCTGATGCTCACCTCGGCGGCGAGGGAAACGTTGAGCAATGTCGGCACGGTGATCGTGGACGAGGTGCATGCTATCGCGGGCGGTAAGCGCGGCGCACATCTGGCACTGTCGCTGGCCCGGTTGGATCTGCTGACCGAGCGGCCCGCCCAGCGGATCGGACTCTCGGCGACGGTGCGGCCCCCAGAGGAGGTCGGGCGGTTCCTGGTCGGGAGTGCGCCGATCACCATCGTTTCGCCGCCCGCACCGAAGACCTTCGACTTGTCCGTGCGCGTGCCGATCGCCGATATGACCGAGCCGGGCGATTCCGATCAGCCCGGATCGATCTGGCCGCATGTGGACGAGGCGATCGTGGATCTGGTGCTGGACCACCGGTCTTCGATCGTCTTCGCGAATTCGCGCAGGTTGGCCGAGCGGCTGACCGCGCGGCTCAATGAGGCCTACGCCGCGCGGCTGGGCGAGGCCGTCGACACCGGGTCCGATACGCCGCGCGCGGGGCCCTCCGTGGTTACGCAAGCTGCCGCATCCCGGCCTGACGCGCGCGGCGGCCACAAACCACCCGCGCAACTCGGTGCGCCGACCGAAGTGATCCATGGCGCCGATCCGCTGCTGGCCCGGGCGCACCACGGTTCGGTGAGCAAGGAGCAGCGGGCGCTGATCGAGGACGATCTCAAGAGCGGACGGCTGCGGTGTGTGGTGGCCACCAGCAGTCTCGAACTCGGAATCGATATGGGCGCGGTCGATTTGGTGGTGCAGGTGGAGGCGCCGCCATCGGTTGCGAGTGGGTTGCAGCGAGTCGGGCGGGCCGGGCACCAGGTCGGTGAGATCTCGCGCGGGGTGCTGTTCCCGAAGCATCGCACCGATGTCATCCACTGCGCGGTCGCCGCGCAGCGGATGACGACTGGCCAGATCGAGGCGCTGCAAATTCCCGCGCACCCCTTGGACATCCTGGCCCAGCAGACCGTCGCGGCCTGCGCGCTCGAACCCATTGATGTCGACGCCTGGTTCGAAACCGTGCGCGGCACCGGCAATTACGCCTCGCTGCCCAGGTCGGCGTATGAGTCGGTGCTCGATCTGCTCGCTGGTCGCTATCCGTCGGACGAGTTCGCCGAATTGCGGCCCCGGCTGGTCTGGGATCGCGACGCGGGCACGCTGACCGGACGGCCCGGCGCCCAGCGACTGGCGGTGACCTCGGGTGGCGCGATCCCGGACCGCGGTCTTTTCGCGGTCTACATGGTCGGTGAAAAGGCCTCCCGCGTCGGCGAGCTCGATGAGGAGATGGTCTACGAGTCGCGCGTCGGCGACGTGTTCGCGCTCGGCGCGACCAGCTGGCGCATCGAGGAGATCACCTTCGACCGCGTGCTGGTCACCCCCGCGTTCGGACAGCCGGGGCGGTTGCCGTTCTGGCATGGTGACGGACTCGGCCGCCCCGCCGAACTCGGTGCGGCGCTGGGTGAATTCATTCGCAAGGCAGGTGCGCACGCGCCACCGGATTTCGACCCGAAAACCGACGGCAAGAACAAGGCCACGGCGGATCCGGCACTCGACGCACTCGTACGCGGCGCGAGTCTGAACGACAATGCCACCGCGAATCTGGTGACCCTGCTCGATGAACAGCGCACTGCCACCGGACAATTGCCCACCGATAAGACCTTGATCGTCGAGCGCTTCCGCGACGAGCTCGGCGATTGGCGACTTGTGCTGCATTCGCCATACGGCCTGCCGGTACATGCGCCGTGGGCATTGGCGATCGGTGCGCGGCTACGCGAGCGGTTCGGGGTGGATGTCGCGCCGAACGCCTCCGATGATGGAATCGTGGTTCGGCTACCCGACACCACCGACGATCCGCCCGGTGCCGAACTTTTCGTTTTCGAGCCCGATGAGATCGACGATATCGTCACCGAACAGGTCGGCGGATCGGCACTGTTCGCATCGCGATTCCGGGAGTGCGCGGCGCGGGCGCTGCTGCTGCCCCGACGCGATCCGGGTAAACGTGCGCCACTGTGGCAGCAGCGGCAGCGTTCGGCGCAATTACTCGATGTGGCGCGGAAGTTTCCAGACTTTCCGATCCTATTGGAGACGGTGCGCGAATGTCTGCGTGACGTCTACGATCTGCCGTCGCTGCGGGATCTGCTGGCACGGGTGGCGCGCCGTCAGGTGCGACTGGTCGAGGTGGAGACCGCGACACCGTCACCGTTCGCCAATTCGCTGCTGTTCGACTACATCGGGCAGTTCATGTACGACGGGGACAGTCCGCTGGCCGAACGTCGGGCCGCCGCATTGTCGCTGGATTCGAGTCTGCTCGCCGAACTGCTCGGACGGGTGGAGCTGCGGGAGTTGTTGGACGCCACTGTTATCGAGCAGACCGAGCGGGAGTTGCAGCGGCTGACACCCGAACGGTTGGCACGGGATGCGGAGGGACTTGCCGATCTTTTGCGGCTGCTCGGACCGCTGACCGCCGAGGAGGTCGCGCAGCGATGCGTCGCCGCCACGGAGATTCAACTCGATAATGCGGAGCCGACCGGTGATCCGGCGGAATGGTTGGCCGGTTTGGTGAAATCCAAGCGCGCACTCGAGGTCACCTTCGCCGGACGAACCTGGTGGGTGGCGGTGGAGGATGCCGCCCGCCTGCGCGATGCACTCGGCGTACCGCTCCCGATCGGCACCCCGGCCGCATTCATCGAACCGGTCGCCGATCCGCTCGGCGACCTGGTCGGGCGCTATGCCCGCACGCACGGACCGTTCACCACCGAGGCCGTGGCCGCCCGTTTCGGACTCGGCACCGCGGTCGCCGCAACCGCATTGCATCGGCTGGTCGCGGAAAAGCGCGTGGTAGAGGGCGAATTCACTCCCGCTGCCAGTGGCTCGGAATGGTGCGACAGCCAGGTGCTGCGCCGATTGCGCCGCAGGTCGCTCGCGGCCGCCCGGCATGAAGTGGAACCGGTCGCAACCGCCGCCTTCGGTCGCTTTCTGCCGTCCTGGCAGCACATCGGTACCGGTGCATTGCGCGGGGCCGATGGGGTCGCAGCCGTAGTGGAACAGCTTGCGGGAGTGCCGATTCCCGCCTCCGCATGGGAATCGCTGGTATTGCCCGCGCGGGTGCGCGACTACTCCCCCGCCATGTTGGACGAGTTGATGGCCACCGGTGAGGTCATCTGGTCCGGGCACGGCGCCATCACCGCCAAGGACGGCTGGATTGCCCTGCACCTGGCCGATCAGGCCCCGTTCACGCTGACGCCCGCCGACGAGATCGAACTGTCCGAGGTGCACTTGCGCCTGCTCAGCGCGTTGGGCGCATCGATCGCCCTGTGGACGCCAATCGGAGCCGATAGCGAGACACCGCCCGACGCGGTGTCAGGCCGGGTTGTTTCGCTGGACGATGATGTGGCACAGGATGTTTCAACGAAGGCAGGCATTGCGGCGACGGCCAGCGGCTCGGTACCGTCACCGCGGCTTCCCCCGGTCCTGCACGGCGGCGGCGCGTACTTCTTCCGGCAACTCTCCGACGCTACCGGACTTCTCGACGACACCCAGGCCGCGAACGCATTGTGGGAGCTCGTCTGGGCCGGCGTGGTCTCCGGCGACACCTTCGCCCCCGTCCGCGCACTGCTCTCGGGTACGGCACGGACCACAACCGCCCATCGCACGCCGCGGCGCGCGCCACGCGGACGGGCTTACCTCCCACGACCGAATATGCCGACCAGATCCGGACCACCCGCCGTCGCGGGCCGCTGGTCTCTGCTACCGGAACGGGTGGCCGACAACACCCTGCGCGCCCACGCGACGGCGGACACCCTGCTCGAGCGGTACGGCGTGCTGACCCGTGGCTCGGTGCAGAACGAGGGCGTGCCGGGCGGATTCGCACTCATGTACCGTGTGCTCACCGAATTCGAGGATCGCGGCCGTTGCCGCCGTGGCTATTTCATCGATTCGCTGGGCGGCGCACAGTTCTCCACCACCGATGTGGTGGACCGACTGCGCTCCTTCGATACCGAACGCACCCGCCCCGACAGCGGCGGACAAAGCCCGAGCACCGCATTCGCCATGGCGGCAAGCGATCCCGCGAACCCCTATGGCGCGGCACTGCCCTGGCCGAAGGGACCGTCCGAAGCCGCGGGCCACCGTCCAGGACGCAAGGCCGGCGCCATCGTTGTGCTCGTCGACGGCGAACTGGCGCTCTATCTGGAGCGCGGCGGGAAAACGCTGCTCACCTTTACCGAGGATCCGAACGTCCGCCAGTCCGCGGCCACCGCCCTGGCCGATCTGGTGCGCGACCGCCGGGTCGACTCGCTGGTGATCGACCGGGTCGACGGAGAAACCGTGCACGGCAATACCTTCGCCGGTTTCCTCACCGAGGCCGGATTCTCCGCGACTCCCCGCGGCCTGCGTTTGCGGAGCAAGCCGTGACCCGGCGACGAACCCGCACACGGCGACACCGATACGGCGGCGCGGCACGCATGACAACGGTCACTCGCCCACCGCCGAACCGGAGCCGACAGTGACTCCGGCTCGAATCAACCTATGGTCGAACCATGCCCGAAGGTGACACGGTTTACCTGACCGCGGCCAGACTGCGGCTCGCGCTGGCAGGAAAGACACTGATCCGCAGCGATTTCCGGGTGCCGCGCTATGCCACGGTCGATCTGGTTGGGCAGCGGGTCGAGGGGGTCGCCAGCTATGGCAAGCATCTGTTCGTCCGAACCAACGAGGTCAGCGTCCACACGCATTTGAAGATGGAGGGCGAATGGCGGACCTACTGCGCCGGTGAACGGTGGACGCGGCCGCCGGTGACCGCCCGGCTCGTGCTCGGCACCGATGACACCGAGGCGGTGGGCTTTTCGCTCGGCGCCGTCGAGGTGCTGCGCCGCGCGGACGAGCACACCGCCACCGACCACCTCGGGCCGGATCTGCTCGGCGCGAACTGGGATGTGATCGAGGCGGTGCGACGGCTGCGGCGACATCCCGCCCAACCGATCGGCCTCGCCCTGCTCGACCAGCGCAACCTGGCCGGTATCGGCAATATCTTCCGCAGCGAAGTCTGCTTCCTGCGCCGGGTCCACCCGGCCACACCGGTCGGCGACGTCCCCGATCTGCTCGCCCTCGTGCACGAGGCCCATCGGGTACTCACCAAGGCCGCCACCGAACCACCGTGGCGGCCACTGGCCTATGGCCGCGCCCGCCGCCCGTGCCAGCGCTGCGGCACCCGCATGGTCGTCCAGCTGCTCGGCGAAACCGAACCGGCACCCGGCCGTGCGGCCCGGATCACCCAATCCGACCGCATTACCCAACGCGAACGCGGAATCTACTTCTGCCCGCGCTGCCAGCCTGAACCCGGCTGATCACACCCCTGGGCAATTACCGACCATCTCCGAGTATCCGTCAGTTCTCCGAACTAACTAGACCGGTCGTCATAGTTCACGTACCGTCAGGGACATGGCACCTCGTTCCGACTCCCGCCAACGCTTCATCGACGCCGCGGCCGACCTCTTCCACACCCAGGGCTATCACGCTACCGGCCTGAATCAACTCGTCAGCGCGGGCGGCGCACCCAAGGGCTCGCTCTACTTCCACTTCCCCGGCGGCAAGGAACAACTCGCCGCCGAGGCCCTCACCCAATCCAGCAGGCAGCTGCGCGACCAGCTCGACGCGATCCTCGCCGATGGCGGCGATATCGCCACCGTCTTCGATGTCCTCACCACACTGCTCGTAGATTCCGATTTCGAACGCGGCTGCCCGATCGCGACCATCGCGCTCGACACGGCTCGCGAGAGCGAAACGATCAGGCAGGCCTGCGTCACCGGTTTCGAATCCTGGCGTGAGTCGATCGACAAGTACCTGCGAGACAAGGGAATCGATCGACAGCGGGCCACCGAACTGTCCACCGTCGCGCTGGCCACGATCGAGGGCGCCCTCCTACTCGCCAAGACCACCCGCGATATCGCGCCGCTGCGCGCGGTCGCCGACCACCTGCGTACCACCTTCGAACGGGAGCTTCCCTGATGCGTGTGCACCATCTCAATTGCGGCACCATGCGCCCACTCGGCGGCCGACTCTTCGACGGCACCGGCAGCATCTTCCGCCGCGCCGAAATGGTCTGCCACTGCCTGCTTCTCGAACTCGACTCCGGACTCGTCCTGGTGGAGACCGGCGTCGGCGAGCAGGCGGTACACCGGCCCGAGGAATGGCTCGGCCGCCGCTTCCTCCGGCTCAGCAATCCGGTCCTGGATCTCGCACAGTCCGCGGTGCGCCAGATCGAAGCGTTGGGTTACCGCCGCGAGGATGTTCGCGATATCGTGCTCACCCATCTCGATCTCGACCATGCGGGCGGCCTCGCCGACTTCCCGCAGGCGCGGGTGCACGTATACGCCGAGGAGCTGCGCGCGCTACAGGGCGGGCATACACCGGAAGAACGCCTGCGCTACAAGGAACCTCAGTTTCGGCACGGTCCACACTGGGAGTCGTACGCGGAGACCGGTGCCAGCTGGTTCGGTTTCGACGCGGTGCGCGAATTGACCGGCCTGCCGCCGGAAATCCTGATCATCCCGCTCGCCGGACATACCCGCGGCCATGCGGGCGTCGCCGTCGATACCGGGAACGGCTGGCTGCTGTCCGCGGGCGACTCCTACTATCATCCCGGCGTTCTCGACCCGGTTCGTCCGCGGCAACCGCTCGGCACGGCAATGTTCGAGAAGAATGTGCAGACACTTGCCGCGGCCCGCATCGAGAATCAGCAGCGGCTGCGCGAACTGGTGCGCGACCACGGCGACGAGGTCACGGTGTTCTCTGCGCACAGCTCCATCGAATTCCACGCCATGGAGCAGATCGGCATTTGACGAAACTGTTTACGGACCAAGCACTCCCAGTTGACTTACCGAGCCTGCACCCAAGGCAGCGCACTTCGGTGCCGACCCGGGTGCCGGCCGGTGATTGCGCGACCGACTCGAACTCGGCCGAAACTACGCACGGGCGATCGGCGCGTGGCAGCTGTCGCGCTGTGCCGGGGTCACCGTCGATCCGGGCGGCGCGCCCCAGCGAATCATGCTCGCCGCGTTGGAGAAACTGGCTCGGCTGCATCTGACCGATCCGCAGCAGTACCCGGATGAGCTGGTACTGCACTACATTCGGTCGCTCGTGGCCTGGGCCACCCATGTCCGAGACCCGAAAAAAGCGCACAGAACTGCGGTTTCACCGCCATCATGAAATTCTCACGGACGCCTTGGTTTTCTTATCGCAACGCGGGAACAACCCGCGCGAAAGAGAGGAAGAACCATGAAGATCCGCTCCGCGATCGCCGCCGGAATATTCGCACTCGGGGCCGTCGCCGCGGGCGCCGGGATCGCCTCCGCCGCGCCCACCCCGATGCACACCGACTTCATCGGCAACTACGCGACCTACGAGGCCTGCGCCGCCGACGGGAATTCGCCGAAAACCGGTGGCACCCAGTGGGAATGCCGCGAGGTCCCCGGCGGCTGGGATCTGTACACCTACTGAGTGCTCGGGCACCAGGCTGCGCACCAGGTCTGAAGTACCTTATTCTCTGACTTCGTGCGAGTGCTGGTGATCGAGGACGACGAGGGGCTCGGCATGGAAGTCGCCGCGGGACTGCGCTCGGCCGGTTTCGCGGTGGACCTCGCCCCCAACCTCGCGGATGCCGATTTCAAAATCTCCGTCAATGGCTACGACGTGCTCGTCGTGGATCGTGGCCTGCCCGACGGCGACGGTCTGCAATTGGTCGCAGCGCACCGCGCGCGGGGTCAGCGGGTGCCGGTCCTGATGCTCACCGCCCGCGACGCACTCGCTGATCGCATTGCCGGATTCGAGCACGGCGCCGACGACTACCTCGTCAAACCGTTCGCACTGCCGGAACTCGTCGCGCGAGTACGTGCGCTGTCGCGGCGGCGCGAATATCCGGCGCCCGCCCGGATCGTGCTCGGCGATATCGATATCGACCTGCCGCGCCGCCGGGTGCAGCGCGCGGGCATTCTGCGCTCGCTGACGCCGAAGGAGTTCGCCGTACTCGAACTGCTCGCCACCCGCGCGGGCAGCGTCATCTCGCGTTCGGAGCTCATCGAATGCTGCTGGGACGAAATGGCCGAACCCGCATCGAATGTCGTCGACGCCGTGATAGCGCAGCTGCGCCGCAAGCTCGGCGCACCGCCGGTGATCGAGACCGTGCGCGGCACCGGCTTCCTGATCGGAAGTGACTCATTCGCACCGTGATTTCCACGGCGGATGCCCGCCCCGCCGTGGCCCGCCTCCGCCGCACCCGCTGGCAGCTCACCGCCCTGATCACCGCGATCACCGCGACCTGCCTGATCATTCTCGGCATCGTGGCGGCGACCATCGATGCCCGCTCGCGGGAGACCGCGCTCGACGATTCCCTCGATCGGGTGGTCAGCGGGCTGTTCCGCGCCGTCAACCTGCCCGAGGGCGAGGAAACCATCGATGTGAGCCAGCTGGACAACGACGCACTCGCCAATGGCGAGGTGGCGGTGCTGGTGCTCAGCGCGCCCAAAAATGGCAGGTGGCAGGAGAATTTCGCGCATCTGCGCTCCTGGCTGCCCAAGGACGACGGCGTAGCGGGACTCGCCGATGACGCCGACCTGGCCGGAGAGACCGTCTTCCGCAACGGATACGACGGTGCGGGCCGCCCCGTCCGTATCGCGGCGACACCCATCACCTGGGAGGACTCCGAGACCAAGGCGGTGGTCATCGCGGGCACGAACCCCGGTGCGTTCGACCGTGATCGGGCACTGCTGATCTGGGGACTCGTCGTGGGCGGGCTCACGCTGGTCGCGCTGTCCGCGGCAGCCGGACATCTGCTCTCGGGCCGCAGCATGCGGCAGGCCATTGTGCTGCTCGAAGAGCAGGAGCGTTTCCTCGGCGATGCGGCACACGAATTGCGCACACCGCTCACGACGCTCGGATTGGTTACCGCGCCGCGCCGTCGCAATCCGCACGAGGTCGAGCGGGCGCTCGTCGATGCCAGGGCGCTGGGCAGTCGGATGGAGCGGATCGTCGCGGGATTGCTGGCGCGGGCGCGGATGCAGGCGGGCGTCACCACCATGGAGAAGGTGCAGCTGCTGCTCGATCAGCTCACCGAATCGGTGGTCGAGGAATTCCCGCGGGCCGATATTGTGCTGCAGACCAATCCCAGTGTGGTGGTCGGTGATCCGAATCTGCTGAGCCTCGCGGTGCGCAATCTCATCGAGAATGCGATCACGCACGGGGCGGTCAATCGTGGTGCGCCCGTCGAGGTGCATGTGGCCGATGGTCGAGTCAGCGTGCGTGACCACGGGGCGGGTTTGACCCCGCAACTGTCGAGCAGTCCGTTCGCGCGCGGGGTGAGCGGCGGGCGGGGCAGCGGGATCGGGCTGGCGTTGGTGGCGTGGATCGCCGAATTGCACGGCGGCACCGCGACAATGGAACCAGCCGCCGGTGGCGGCACGATCGCCTCGATTGTGCTCCCGCCGCCGGCCGCCGGCTAGACCTCAGCTGTCCAGCGGAACCGGCTCCAGGATTTCCGGGCGCGGTTCGGGGGCGGCGATGCGCAGCGCATCGGCGGACTGGTCGTCCGGCTGGGTCTGGGAGCGGATCTCTGCCTCGACCCGGGCCTGGTAAGTGCTTACCTCCCAGTCGATTTCGTCCTCCTCCCAGCCGAGTATCGGCGCCACCAACCGGGCCACCTGTTCGGCGCAGTTCGCGCCGCGGTGCGAGTATTCGATGGAGATCCTGGTGCGGCGGGCCAAAATGTCCTCCAGATGCAGCGCGCCCTCGGCGGCTGCCGCGTACACCGCCTCCACCTGCAGATATGACGGTGCGTCCATAATCGGTTGCAGCAGTTCGGGTTTGCCGTCGGCGGTGGCCATTACCTCGTCGATGAGGGAGCCGTAGCGATCGAGCAGATGCTTGATCCGGTACGGATGCACGCCGTATGCCTCGGCGAGATGAATCGTCTGATTGATCAGCGCGAAGTAGCCGTCGGCACCTAGCAGCGGAACCTTCTCCGTGATGGACGGTGCGACGCGCGCCGGAATGTCCTGTGCCGCTTCGTCGACCGCGTCATAGGCCATCACCCGGTACGTGGTGTACTTGCCGCCCGCTATCCCGACAAGCCCCGGCGCGACCCGGGCGACCGCATGCTCGCGCGAAAGCTTGGAGGTCGATTCGCTTTCGCCCGCGAGCAGCGGCCGTAGACCCGCGTATACGCCGTCGATATCAGCAGGCGTGAGCGGGGAGACCAACACTTGATTGACCCGGTCCAGTAGATAGTCGATATCGGCCTTGGTCGCCGCCGGATGGGCGAGATCCAGATTCCAGTCGGTATCGGTGGTGCCGATGATCCAATGCGCGCCCCATGGGATGACGAACAGCACCGAGGTCGCGGTGCGCAGAATGATCGCGGCATCGCTGACGATGCGGTCGCGCGGCACCACAATGTGCACACCCTTGGATGCGCGCACATGGAAGCGGCCACGATTGTGTGAGAGCGTCTGGACCTCATCGGTCCACACACCGGTCGCATTGATTACCACATGCGCGCGGATTTCGCCGGTGCGACCGTCCTCGCTGTCGCGCACCTTCACCCCGACGAACCGGTCCGCCTCGCGCAGGAAGCCGACGACCTGGGTGGAGGTGCGGACCACCGCGCCGTAGTACGCGGCGGTGCGAGCGACGGTCATGGTGTGGCGCGCGTCGTCGACGACCGTGTCGTAGTAGCTGACGCCGCCGATCAGCGCGTCGCGGCGCAGCCCCGGTGCCAGCCGCAATGCACCAGACCGGGACAGATGATGTTGGCCGGGAACGGATTTCGCGCCGCCCATGGTGTCGTAGAGCACCAGCCCAGCGGCCACATAGGGGCGCTCCCAGCCGCGGTGGGTCAGCGGGTAGAGGAAGCGCAGCGGCTTCACCAGATGTGGCGCGAGCCTGGCGAGTGCGAGTTCGCGCTCGCGCAATGCCTCGCGCACCAGCCCGAATTCCAATAGCTCCAGATAGCGCAGTCCGCCGTGGAACATCTTCGAGGACCGGCTGGAGGTGCCGGAGGCGAGATCGCGCGCCTCGACCAGTGCGACCTTCAGACCGCGCGTGGCCGCATCGAGCGCGATACCCGAGCCGACCACGCCGCCCCCGACGACGACCACGTCGTAGTGGTCCTTACCGAAGCGCTCCCATGCCCTCGCACGCTGCTCGGGGCCGAGGAACTGCGATTCCGGTTTATTGGTCATGCTCGCCTCCTCCAGCCGGCGTCGGGTGTAGACGACGTTTGTGGTCCTATGGGCACACGATCGAGCTGCTCAGGTGAGGTGGTCTGCTGTACAGGCTAACAGCGCGTCCGAGGACTGTTGAGAATCTATGACGCCGTCCTTCTCGGACGCCAGGTACCCGAGGGTGGGCATCGGTGCCCGCATCATCCGGGCTGGTTTCACACACACCCGGGTGGGTGCGCCAGAGCCGTCCCGTCAGCGGGCGCCGTCAACCGGTGCTCGCGCTTCGGGCTACCGGACTCGAGCCAGATCCCGCCGCTCGGGGCGCCTCGGCCTTGTCGCGCGCCCTCGACATTGTCGAGAATCCAGCGCAGTTTCGGACCGGCCATCGACAACAAGGCCACCACCAGTCGCCGTGGTGATGCATAAGTCCGAACAAAGCACTCGAATTCCCGGCGAATCGGCGATAATCGCGTGTCGAAGCCGTTTCGCCCGCCGCCGATAACTGGCGCTACTCACGGGTAACCGATACCGATACCGAGACCAGTCCGACAACCTGCTGGTTGCGATGTGCCGCGCGGTGCGCTCCGCGGTTTCCCCCGCGGGCCACGTCGCCTTTAGTAGCCTGCATGAATGCGTCGCTATGTGGCCGCCATTGATCAGGGCACGACCTCGAGTCGGTGCATCATCTTCGACCGGCAGGGCCGCGTCATCGGGGTCGCCCAGCGCGAGCACGAGCAGATCTTCCCGCGGCCGGGCTGGGTCGAGCACGATCCGGAAACCATTTGGCGCAATACCGAATTCGTACTCGGCGAGGTGCTGCGCAGCACCGGGATCACCGTCGATGAGATCAACGCGGTCGGTGTCACCAATCAGCGCGAGACGACCGTGGTGTGGGATCGGGCCAGCGGCAAGCCGATTCATCACGCGATCGTCTGGCAGGACACCCGCACCGACCGTCTGGTCACCGAGCTGGGCGGCGAATTCGGCGCGACGCGCTACCAGGACCGCACCGGTCTGCCGTTGTCCACCTACTTCGCCGGTCCGAAACTGCGCTGGATTCTCGACAATGTCGAGGGTGCGCGCGCCAGGGCCGAGGCAGGTGAGCTGTGTTTCGGCACCATCGACAGCTGGGTGCTGTGGAATCTCACCGGTCAGCACATCACCGACGTGACCAATGCGTCGCGCACCATGCTGATGGATCTGCGTACGCTGCAATGGGATCCGCGAATCTGCGCGGAATTCGGGATACCGCAGTCGATGCTTCCCGAGATCCGCAGCTCATCGGAGATCTACGCGGAGATCAGCTCCGGTCCGTTGGCGGGCATACCCGTCGCGGGCATTCTCGGCGACCAGCAGGCGGCGACCTTCGGCCAGGCCTGTCTATCGCCCGGCGAGGCCAAGAACACCTACGGCACCGGCAATTTCATGCTGCTCAATACCGGAACCACACCGGTATTGAGCAAACACGGCCTGCTCACCACGGTCTGCTACCAGCTCGGCGGCGAGGCCGCGGTCTACGCGCTGGAGGGGTCCATCGCGGTGACCGGCTCACTGGTGCAATGGTTCCGGGACAATCTCGGCATCATTTCCGCCGCCGACGAGATCGAACCGCTGGCGCGCAGCGTCGAGGACAATGGCGGCGCTTATATCGTCCCCGCATTCTCCGGCCTCTTCGCGCCGCGCTGGCGCCCGGATGCCCGCGGCGTCATCGCGGGCCTGACCCGTTTCGTCAACAAGGCACATCTGGCGCGAGCGGTGTTGGAGTCCACCGCATTTCAGACGCGCGAGGTCATGGACGCGATGCGTGCCGACGCCGAATCCCAGCAGCTGCGACTGGAACTGACCACGCTCAAGGTCGACGGCGGAATGGTCGGCAACGATCTGCTCATGCAGTTCCAGTCCGACATCCTCGATGTGCCGGTGGTCCGCCCGGTCGTCAACGAAACCACCGCGCTAGGTGCGGCATATGCGGCCGGGCTCGCCGTCGGCGTGTGGGAGAGCACCGATGACATCCGCGCCAACTGGGCCGCGGATAAGACCTGGCGCCCCTCGATGTCGGCCACGGACCGCGAGACCCACCTCGCTGCATGGAACAAGGCGGTGGAGCGCACCTACAACTGGGTCGGCTCCCCCGCCCTGCCGAATATTTAGCCGGTCGTCGGGCGCACCAGCGCAGTGGTTCAGAGTTGTTCGGCAGCCCTGGCCATTCGGTCCACGGCCGCTTCCAACATCGCCGCATCCGAAGTGGTGAAGCACATGCGCATCGAGTGGCTGTAGTCGGTGTCGACGGCGAAGGCCGACCCGGGGACGAAGGCGACGCCCTGCTCCAGGGCTCGGGGCAGCAGCCGATCGGTGTCGGTGCCGTCGGTGAAATCGGCCCACACAAACATGCCACCGGCGGCATCGGTGCAGGTGACGCGGTCACCGAAGCGGGTGCGCACGGCGTGCACGAGGGCCTTGGCGCGGTCGCCGTATGCGGTGCGAACAGTGTCGATATGTCCGGTCAGCCAGGTTTCGTCGGTGAGCAGGTCGGCGGCGATCTGGTGGGTCAGCGCCGAACCGCACAGGTCCGCACCCTGTTTCAGCAATTCGACCGCGCGACAGATCGGCTCCTGCGCCACCATCCAGCCGACCCGCAGCGCGGGGGCGAGGATCTTCGAGGCACTGGAGAGCCGAATCACGTTGCGGGAGTAGGTCGCCACGGGATCGGGCGAAGGCCGGTCGAACCAGAGCTCACCGTACGGATCGTCTTCGATCACCCAGAAGCCGTGGGTATCGGCGAGTTCGGCCAACTCACGACGACGCACGGGACTCATGGTGACGCCACCCGGATTGTGGAAATTGCTGACCGTGTGCACGATCGCGGGCCGCTCATCGCGGGCCAGCAGTTCTCTCAGCACATCCAGCCGCATGCCCTCGGCATCCAAAGGCACCGCGACAATTCGTGCCCCGGCCGCCCGGAACACTTGCAGCGCACCGACATACGCCGGATCCTCGACGACGACCAGCGCGCCCGGATCCAGCAGCACCTCGGCGAGCAGCGAAAGCGCCTGCTGCGAACCATGAGTCACGAACACCTCGTCGATCCCCACCGAGCGGCCGAGCTTCGCCGACTCCCGCTGCCGCAGCACATCGCGCAGTGGCGGCCATCCGCGCGACCCGGTGTACTGCAATACGGCGGAACCACGCAGCGCGGCATCGGCCGCCGCGGCGAGCCGTTCCCGCGGCATCAACTCCGCATCCGGCAAACCACCCGCGAGGCTGATCACCTCGGCGCGCGCGGTCAGCTCGAGCAGATCACGAATCGCCGAACTCTTCAGTCCGCTCAGCTTGGCCGCGAGCGGTGGATTGGTCGGCGACATGGAAAACCTCCGATTCGATGGCGGCGTTCGCGGGTCCTTGGCGTGATTACGCTCCGTTACCGCCTCCGGGTCGCTCACACCGCAGTGGGGACGCCACGGTATCCGAAATCCCACTGTCTCACACCACTACCAAATTGCGAAATATTCATCCCATGATCTGAGAACTCAGACGCGCTCCCGGATCGCGAAGATCACCGTCTTGCCATCCCGGACCACCGTGATGATGGTCTGCCGGTAGACATTGGTCGTGCCGTCGGGGCGATGCTCGGTCAGATCCACCTCGAAGGTGTCGCCGGCCACCTCGGCAATCCGCAGGCAATGCGTGGTGCCGGCCGGAATCTGTTCATTGATGGCCTGCTGGATGACCTCGGCCGTCGACACATTCTCGGCATCCGGCGCGACGAATCTGCGCGCACGCTCACCATTGCGGTCGACGTAGAACTCGTACTGGAAGCCGAGAATCGCTCCGGGGCCGCTCGAGGTGTCGCCCTGCCCGTTACCGCGGGTCACCTTGCCGTCTTTGCCCGCAGGGCAGCTCAGCGCGGCGGAGGTGCTCGGCGGTGCGGGCGGCGCCGCCTTCGGACTGCTGTTGTCGTCGCGGCGGACCGCGACGAAGGTCACCACCAGCGCGAGGACCACCACAATCGCGGCGAGCACACCGAGGGCGATCCACCGGCCGCGCGAGCTGTGCCGCGGGGTCGCGGTAATGGTGTCGGAGATCAGCTTCGGCGCAAGGCGCGTCGCGATCGGATCGTCGGCCCAGGACAGACCCGATGGCTCGGACGGCGGCTTCGGTACCCCACCGGATTCGGTGGGGCTGTTCCACCAGGTATCGCGCTGGCCCACAGCCGGCGTCGCAGGCCGGACAGTGGCTTCGGTGGGATCCGGCTCGACCGGCGGCTCGGGGCGTCGCGGTGGCTCCGGTCGCTGCGGCGGCGCATCGCCGAACACCGTGGTATCCGGCGCACGGTACTGCGGGGGTGGCGGCGGCACCGTCGGTGGTTCATCGGCGGGACGCCAGATCAGCTCGGGATGATCGGCGGCAGGTTCGGGCACCGACCACTGCGGTCGACCCTGCCCACCCGTCGGAGGGCCGAATTCGCCGACCGGCGGGCCGAAATCGGAAACCGGCGGGCCGAAATCGTCCAACGGGGGTCCGAATCCCGACCCCGATTGGTCGGATTCGTTGTCCCTGCCATCACCCTCGGAGCCCACACCAAATCCTTTCCCCAGGACACACGTGTGGGGCGGTCGCGAACGACCGCCCCACCCGTCGAATCAGCTCGTGTCAGTACTGGAGTGACCCACCCCACTGGGTCGTGACACCGGCAACGGTGACCGTCTGCGGAGCCAGTTCGCCTGACGGCACCGGAAGTTTAACTTGCGCGGCGGCCTCGAGGGCAGCCGCGCCGCCCGGCTGTTCCCGAATCCAGTGCTCGACAGCCGCCTTGGCCAGATTGGCCTGGGTGGTGTCGATGATGACCTCGGTCTTGTTGTCGGCCAGACCCTCACCACCGGTGTAGGAGGTCACCTTGACGCTGTTGGCGCTGATGTATTCGACCGACACACCGGCTTCACCCTGACCAGTCGGGGTGTGGAATCCGATGGTGCCGACGTAGCCGGAAGCATTGTTGAAGTGGTGGGTGTTGGCCACATAGCCGGGTGCCAGCGAACCACCGTCGATATTGGCGCCGATCTCCTGGTGCGGCCCGTCCATCTCGACGACCGGCGCGGCAGGGGCCTGCTGGAAGCGGGGGGCCGCCCAGCGCGGCTGCTGCACCAGCGTGTCGTTGTCCGGCTGCTGCGGGGTCCGGGCGCTCGGACCGCTCGGGGTGTTCGCACCCGGCGCGGTGGTCCCTGGCTGCGCGGGCTTCGGAGCCTCCGCGCCCGGGGCCGTCTCCGGCACCACGGCGGGCAGCGCCGGACCGGTCTGGCCCGGAACCGGCAGCGGCGCGACGCGCGGGGTGGTGACACCCGGCTGGGTCGGCTGGGCCAGCTTCGGATCCCTGGGCTGATTCGGCATGATCTGGTTCGGATCCGGCGTGGTGACACCCGGCTGGCTCGGCGTCGGCGACGGTTTGGTCTGCGGCT
>NZ_JBFAXH010000027.1:28815-73175 GCF_040680755.1 Nocardia sp. NPDC051990
GGCCCGGCTCCGGCTTCGTCGTCTCCGGCTGGCCCGGCTCCGGCTTCGTCGTCTCCGGCTGGCCCGGCTCCGGCTTCGTCGTCTCCGGCTGGCCCGGCTCCGGCTTCGTCGTCTCCGGCTGGCCCTGATCTGTCGGCGCCGTGGTGCCGGGATCCGCGGGCGCGGGCACCGGAGTGGTCGGTGTACTCGGCTGATCCGGAACTGCCCCCGCCGGCGCCGCGAAGAGCGTCGCCACGGCCGCCGCGGTGGCAAGTGGCAACGATGTGCTCGCCATCGCTCGCTGCGCCCGACTCGGCTTACGATGTTTCACTTTTCGCAATCCCTTCCCGTGTGCGACCGAGTGGGTCACACGCAGTTATCCCTGGTGAGACGCTTGGTCCACGAACGAAGACCGCCGAACGACCAAGCGGCCGTTCGCCGTTCCCGATGGAAAGGATCGATCCCCCCACACAGAACCCTCGCGATCGCCCGCCGATCGCATCTCTGCGGGAAGTGAACCACATGCACGCCGGGCTGGCAATGCGGTGAAAACCGCCACAAGACAATAAGTCTCGGGGCGGCCGAATTCGGCCCCGGTTAATCCAGGTCGTCGTGACGCATCAGCAGGCGGGCCGCCTCGGTGACCGAGCCCGTGAGCGACGGGTACACCGAAAAGGTCTGGGCGAGATCGCTGACGGTCAGATTGTTCTGCACCGCGAGCGCGATCGGCAGGATGAGTTCCGAGGCAATCGGTGCGACGACCACACCGCCGATGACAACACCGGTCGCGGGCCGACAGAAGATCTTGACGAAACCCCTGCGCAGACCCGACATCTTGGCTCGTGGGTTGGTGTTCAGCGGCAGCATCACCGTGCGCGCGGGCACCTCGCCGTTATCGATAGCGGTCTGGCTCACGCCGACGGTCGCGATCTCCGGACGGGTGAACACCGCCGAGGCGACCGTCTTCAGCCGGATCGGGCTGACGCCCTCACCCAGCGCGTGATACATCGCGATGCGGCCCTGCATGGCGGCCACCGAGGCCAGCGGCAGCAGACCGGTGCAGTCGCCCGCCGCGTAGATGCCGGGCACCGAGGTGCGCGACACCCGGTCGACCCGCAGGTAGCCGCCGCGGTCGACTTCGATGCCGACCCGCTCCAGGCCGACGTCGTTGGTATTGGGGATCGAGCCGACGGTCATCAACGCATGCGTACCCGTGACCGTGCGGCCGTCCGAGAGCTTGACCACAATGCCCTCGGCGGTGCGCTCCACCGCATCGGCGCGGGCGTGCTTGACCAGTTCGACACCGCGTTCGGCGAGCGCGTCCTCGAGCACGAGCGCGGCATCGGCGTCCTCACTGGGCAGCACCCGGTCGCGGCTCGAGACCAACTTCACCCGCACACCCATTTCGGTATACGCGGAGACGAATTCGGCACCGGTCACACCGGAGCCGACCACAACCAGAGTCTCTGGGAGTTCCTCCAGGTCGTAGAGCTGACGCCAGTTCAGGATGCGCTCGCCATCGGGCTCGGCGCCGGGCAACACGCGCGGGCTCGCACCGGTGGCGATCAACACGACTTCGGCCTCGACGGACTCCTCGGTGCCATCGGCCAACAGTGCGCGCACCCGGTGCGCGGCCAACCCGGTGGCCGGATCGCTGAGCTGTCCGCGTCCGGCCAGCACCGTCACGCCCGCGGCCTGCACCTTGGAGCGAATATCGGAGGATTGCGCCAACGCCAGCGCCTTCACGCGCGCGTTCACCTCGCCCAGTTCGATCTGGGCCTGGCTCGGGTCGAGGGTAATGCCCAGGTCACGGGCGCGACGCAGATCGGTGCGCACGCCGGTGGAGGCAATGAAGGTCTTCGACGGCACACAGTCCCACAGCACGCACGCCCCGCCGATGCCGTCGCTATCGATCAGGGTGACCGTGGCCCCGTGTTGGGCCGCCACCAAGGCCGCTTCATAACCGGCCGGTCCGCCACCGATGATCGCTATGCGGGTCATGGATACCTCCGCTGGAGCTGTTCGACCGGGATCTCCGGTGCCGGTACACAACGTTAGCTGGCGAACACACGCTCATCTCGGCGGGATAGAGACGATGCGCGCAGGTTATTGGATACCCTTGCGTCGTGCCGATCTACGCCGCCTACGGGTCCAACATGGACTCGTCCCAGATGCTCGAGCGCTGTCCGCACTCCCCCATGTACGGAACGGGCTGGTTAGAGGGCTGGCGCCTCACCTTCAGCGGCGACGACATCGGCTGGGAGGGCCCGCTGGCCACCGTCGTCGAGGAGCCGGGCTCACGGGTATTCGTGGTGCTCTACGACGTATCCCCCGAGGACGAGCAGCGCCTTGACCGCTGGGAGGGTTCCGATTTCGGTATCCACCGCAAGATCCGGCTGCGCGTGACACCGAGTGCGGGCAGCGGTTCCGAACCCATCCTGGCCTGGCTGTACGTCCTCGATGCGTACGAGGGCGGGCTCCCGTCGGCGCGCTATATCGGCGTAATGGCCGATGCGGCCGAAAAGGCCGGCGCGCCAGCGGAATACGTGCACGCGCTGCGCACCCGCAACAGCAAGAACGTTGGACCCGGATTCTTCGGTAGCTGAACAGAAGCGGAAGCGACCGACCCGATCGAGGTCGGCCGCTTCCCTGACTTCGTCAGCTCGCGTTCAACACGATATTGCTGAGCAGCCGGACACCGACGGCCAGCGCGCGCTCGTCGATATCGAAGGTCGGCTGGTGCAGATCCAACTGTTCACCGTGACCGGCCCAGACCCCGAGGCGTGCCATCGCGCCCGGCACCTCCTCCAGGTACCAGGAGAAATCCTCACCGCCACTGGACTGCACCGTGTCGGCGAGCGCGTCCGGGCCGAGCGCGCGGATCGCGTCCTCGAACATCCTGGTCGACTGCTCGTCATTGACTACCGGCGGCACGCCGCGCCGGTAGTTCAACTGATAGCGGACCCCGGTCGGGGCGAGCAGGCCGTCCACGATCTCGCGCACCGTCGGCTCCAGCAGCGACCAGGTCGCGTGATCACCAGTGCGGACGGTGCCGGTGAGCATGCCGGTCTGCGGAATCGCATTGGGCGCCTTACCCGCGCTGACCGCACCCCAGACCATCACCGTGCTGGTGCGCGGGTCGATGCGGCGGCTGAGTAGACCGGGCAGGCCGGTGATCACGGTGCCGATGGCGTAGACCAGATCGCTGGTCAGATGCGGACGCGAGGTGTGCCCGCCCGGCGAATCGAGGACCAATTCGATGGTGTCGGCGGCCGAGGTGATCGCACCGACCCGGATGCCGACCCGACCGACCTCGAGGCGCGGATCGCAGTGCAGTGCGAAGATCCGGTCGACACCTTCCATCGCGCCCGCGGCGACCATATCGATGGCACCGCCCGGCATCACCTCTTCGGCGGGCTGGAAGACGAAGCGCACGCCCACCGGCAGCTCCTGATCGGCCAGCGCGAGCGCGGTGCCGAGCAGGATCGTGGTATGCGCGTCGTGACCACAGGCGTGCGAGACGCCGGGGACGGTCGAGGCGAAGCTGAGTCCGGTGAATTCCTGCAGTGGGAGTGCGTCCATATCGGCGCGCAGTCCGATGCGCGGTGCGTCCACCGGACCGATGTCACAGAGCACTCCGGTGCCGTTGGGCATCTTCTGCGGCGTCAATCCCGCCTTGGTCAGCCAGGCCGAGACGAACTCGGTGGTGGCGAATTCGGTGCGGGAGAGCTCCGGGTTCGCGTGGATATGCCGGCGCCACTGGACGAGATCGACCGTGTGCTCGGCCAGCCAGGAATCAACCGCATCCGGTCCGACTTCCGCGATAGCCGACGGCGCGGTGCTCCCCTGGCCCCCCATGGTCACGCGCGTCGCCGCCCCGCTGCGTGTCGCGTGCGCCGCGGAACGGCCGGTAATGCTCACCGAATGTCCTCCTGTCGTTGAACGAGCCGTTGCAACAACCTGTCCCTATGTACTTGATCGTGGGCCACGGCGATAGCGGTACGCGCGAGCGCGATCGCACCGTCGGTTACCGCACGATCCGCCGAGGCGTTGACACTCGCCGCGGCGAAACCGGGCTGATGCGTCACCGCCCCACCGGCATCTATGCCGATGACCGGATGTATGCCCGGTACGACGTTGGTGACGTTGCCCATATCCGTACTCCCGAGCGGTCGCTGCGCCTCCAGTTCCGGTGCGATCGGCACCCGGCCCAAGTCGACGATCTGCTCGCGATAGGCAAACAGTAATCCCGAATCGGGCGTCAGCTCGGTATATGTCGGCGCAACCGTCCGGATTTCGTGAGTGCAGCCGGTCGCCAGCGCACCCGCCTCGAAACAAGCCGACGCTCGTCGCGTCAGATCGTCGAGGGATGCGGAGTCCACTGCGCGTAGGTAATACAGCAGTTCCGCACGTCCGGGAACGATGTTGGGGGCAACACCACCGTCGCTGACTATACCGTGCAGTTGCTGCCCGGGTCGCAGATGCTGACGCAGCAATCCAAGAGCAACCTGCGCGACGGTCACCGCGTCGCCCGCATTGCGGCCCAATTCCGGGGCCGCACTGGCATGCGCCTCGTGCCCGTGGAAGACCACCGACAGATCCGCCAGCGCCAGCGAGCGCGCGTCGACGATATCGATGGGGCCGGGGTGCACCATCATCGCCATCGCGACATCGTCGAAGACGCCGCGCTCGAGCATCAGCACCTTGCCGCCGCCGCTCTCCTCGGCGGGCGTACCGAAAACGACGACGGTGATGCCGAGGGCGTCGGCCACCTCGGCGAGGCCGAGTCCGGCGCCGACCGCGGATGCGGCGATGATGTTGTGCCCACAGGCGTGCCCGATCTCGGGCAGCGCGTCGTATTCGGCGCAGATTCCAACCGTGAGCTCGCCGGATCCATAGGTCGCGCGGAATGCGGTGGGCAGGTCGGCGATGCCGGTCTCGATGGCGAACCCGCGTTCGGCCAGCGGCGCGATGGTCTTGGCGACGCTGCGGGTTTCCTCGAACGCCAGCTCCGGTTCGGCGTGGATCGAATGCGAGAGCGCGATCAGTTCGGGTGCGGCGGCCAGGATCGCGGCAGCCGCCGCCGCACGAGGGTGCGCGACGTGGTCGTCCGTAGGTGATTCGGGGTGCCCGCTGCGCGGTGGTGGCATGGCACACAGTCTGGCACTGCGCCGATGATCGGGCGCATCCCGCGCCCCGGGGCGATGTCGCCGCACGACGCAAGAGTTGTGATCAGGTTGCGGTTATCCGGGGGCGAACGCCAGATTCTTCGGGGTGGTCGGGGTCGCGAGTCCGGCGAGCGCCTTGGCATGCAGCGCCCGCTTGATCACCGGCAGATTCGGCTTGCGATTTGCCGCGAGGGCGCCAGCACGCTCGATCGCGGACTTCAGCAACACATCGGCATCCGCCTTCGCATCGACAATGCCGGCGGTGATGGCCGCATCGGCGGCGAAGCGGTGTCCGGCGGTCATGGCCTGAACGCAGACCTGATTGGTGAGGCGCTCGGTGAGCAGCGCGTTCATACCGACGGTGAACGGCATGCCGAGGTGCACCTCGGGCAGACACCAGAAGCCGCGATCGGCGCGCATCACCCGGAAATCGTGCGAGGTGGCGAGCATCGCGCCCGCGCCGAAGGCGTGCCCGTTGACGGCGGCGACGGTCGGCAACGGGAAGGTCAGCAGCCGGGTGTAGATGCTGTGCACACGATCGAGGTACCCGTGCATCTTGTCCAGGTTGCCGAACAGCCAATCGGTATCGAGCCCGTTGCTGTAGAACTTCCCTGCCGCCGTGGTCACCAGAGCCGCCGGCCCCTCGGACGCCTCGACCTGGTCCAACAGCCCGTGGAACGCATCGATCCAATCCGGATGGAATCGGTTCTCGCTGTCGGTCTGCCCCTCGTTCCCGAGATAGACGACGAACACATCCCCTTCACGTTCCAGATACGGCATGCGTGCAGCGTAACGGGCATGCGCCGCACCACCTACTCGCGGGTAGCTAATTATCGGCAGATCACCGTCCGCGGGCGCCGCCGCTCACCCCAGCCCCGACGAAGCGAGTGTTACGAGCGACGTCGGCAACCCATTTCGCGTCCGGGTCGTCGAAGCGCATGCGACGAAGTCGCCAGTCTCGACGGCGCCGCTAGCGACTGCTTGGAGGTCGCTCGAAGGAGCAGTCGCGAGACAGCAGGGGGCCGCGGACACGCCGCGCCGCAGGCGCGGCAAATCAAACACAGCTATCGTGACGGCATGGTTGCCGAACAGGCCGCGAGGGCGATTGCCGAACGTACGGGAGTGGAGCGGCACCGGGTTGCGGTGGTGCTCGGATCGGGCTGGCAGAAGGCGGCCGCGGAGATCGGGGTGCCGACGGCGTCGGTGCCGATGCCGGAGCTGCCCGGATTCGGGACGCCGAGTGCGCAAGGGCATGTCGGGATGGTGCATTCGGTCGCCGTCGACAACACGCCCGTGCTGCTACTGATGGGGCGCCAGCATCTGTACGAGGGCTATCAGCCGAGCGATGTCGTCCATCCGGTGCGCGCGGCAATCGCGGCGGGCGCGGAAACCGTGGTGCTCACCAATGCGGCGGGCGGGATCCGGGATGGACTGCACGTCGGCGAGCCGGTGCTGATCAGCGACCATCTCAATCTCACCGACCGCACGCCGTTGACGGGCGCGACCTTCGTCGATCTCGTGGACGCCTGGGATCCCGAATTGCGTTCGCTGGCAAGGGAAATCGACCCGACCCTGACCGAGGGCGTGTACGCGGGGCTGACCGGACCGCAGTACGAGACCCCGGCCGAGATCCGGATGCTGCGCACCATCGGTGCGGATCTGGTCGGCATGTCGACGGTGCTCGAGGTGATCGCGGCCCGCGCGCTCGGGGCCCGAGTGCTCGGTATCTCACTGGTCACCAACCTCGGCGCCGGCGTCACGGGTGCGCACCTCTCGCATGCCGAGGTGCTCGCCGAAGGGCAAGCGGCCGCACCGCGTCTCGGCAAACTGCTGCGCGGCGTACTGGAACGGCTGTAGATGCTGCGCTTCGGCACCGCCGGACTCCGCGGGCCGCTGCGGGACGGGCCCGACGGCATGAATCCGGACACGGTAAGCCGGGCGACCGCCGGACTCGTGGACTGGTTACGCAGTCGCTGTCTCGGCGGCGGCGCGATAGTCGTCGGGCGCGACGCCAGACACGGCTCCGCCGAATTCGCCATCGCGACCGCGGAAATCTTTGCCGCCGCGGGCTTTCCGGTGACGCTGCTGCCGGGACCGCTGCCCACTCCGGTTGTCGCGTTCGCGGTGCGTGAGCTGGGAGCCGTTGCCGGAGTACAGATCACCGCATCGCACAATCCCGCGACCGACAATGGCTACAAGGTGTATCTGGACGGCGGTTCGCAGCTGATCGCACCGGCCGACACCGAGATCGAGCGCTGCATCGAGGCCGTCACCGAGCCCATCGCCCGCACACCCGTGACACCGGCCGCCGATGACCTGGTGCGAAGCTATATCGACCGGGTGGCCCGGCTGCCCGAGTTGATCGGTGGTCCCGGTGCGCGCTCCGATATCCGGATCGTATTGACACCGCTGCACGGTGTCGGCGGCGATACGGCGGTGGCGGCCCTTACCGCTGCGGGATTTCAGCATGTGCACGTCGTCGGTGCGCAATTCGCGCCCGATGCCGACTTCCCGACCGTTGCCTTCCCGAATCCTGAAGAGCCCGGCGCCACCGACCTTTTGCTCACCACCGCCACCCGGATCGGTGCCGACCTCGCCATCGCGCTCGACCCGGATGCCGATCGCTGTGCCATCGGAATTCCGGACGGCGACGGCGGCTGGCGCATGCTGCGCGGCGACGAAACCGGTGTGCTGCTCGGCGATTACGTGCTGCGAACCGCGCCGCCGGATGCACTGGTGGCGACCACTATCGTGTCGTCGCGACTGCTCTCGAAACTCGCCGCCGCCCGCGGCGCGCGGTACGCGGAAACGCTGACCGGTTTCAAATGGCTGGCCCGCGCGGGCGACGGGCTGGTCTACGCCTATGAAGAGGCCATCGGTCACTGCGTGGATCCGGCCGCAGTCCGCGACAAGGACGGCATCTCCGCGGCAGTCCTCGCCGCCGATCTCGTCGCCCGCCTGAAGGCCGCGGGCCGCACCCTCGCCGACGAACTCGACGACTACGCGATCGAATTCGGGCTGCATGCCACCGACCAGGTCTCGCTGCGCCTACCCGATCCGGCGGCCGCCGCCGACGTGGTGAACCGGCTGCGTGCCGCCCCGCCCGCGGAAATCGCCGGGGAGCCGGTCGAATACACCGATTTGCTCCAGATGCGCGGCCGAATGCGCACCGACGCACTGATTTTCGAGGGCGCCGGTGTCCGGATCGTGGTGCGCCCGTCGGGCACGGAGCCGAAGCTCAAGTGCTACCTGGAGGTGGTCGAGCCGGTCACCGACCGCGCCGTTCTACCTGCGACGAGAACCGCAGCCGGACAACGCATCGCCGAACTGCGTGCTTTCTGTCGAGGGCTCTGAGCCGGGCCATCACCCGGACTCGGTCGCCGAGCGAGCCACCAAGGGAGCTCGAAACAGGCCCGACATGGGGCTTTTCAACGGCAGCGGCCGAGTGCTCCCGTGTCCGTTCGCTACCGAGCAATGGCGGAACGGACCGTCGCGCCTGAGCATCTCGCGCATGTGTGGGTCAGCGTGGTCCAACAACCAAACACTCAGGCCGGTGCTGCCATCGAGTCGATAGTGCTCCCATGAACGCCACAGTGCATCCAGACGAGCCACCACGCTGACATGCTTCCACCATTCGGGGCACCACTGCACCTCGCTGTCGGTGAATCCGACGGCGTCGCCGTACACCAGCGAGAAATAGTTCTCGACGAATTCGACGACATCGAGATAGATCATTGTATGGACTTCCTGCTGACTCCCCATGGCACTCAGCCTGTCAGAAGCCACCGACACATTTCGACGCGAAAGTGGCTCAGCGGGGGCCGAATTGGCGGTCGCCCGCGTCGCCGAGGCCGGGGACGATGAAGGCATCGGAGTTGAGGCCGGCGTCGACGGCGGCAGTGACCAAACGGACCGGTAGGCCCGAATCAGTAAGGGCGGCAATGCCTTCAGGAGCAGCGACGACACAGACCGCGGTGATGTCGGTGGCTCCGCGCGCGGCGAGCAGTTGCAGAGTGTGGCGCATCGAACCGCCGGTAGCCAGCATCGGGTCGAGGACGAAGACCGGCATCTCGGACAGATCGGCGGGCAGCGATTCCATGTACGGCACCGGCTGATGGGTGGTTTCGTCGCGGGCGACCCCGACGAAACCGACCCGGGCGTCCGGAATGAGTTCGGCGGCCGCGTCGACCATGCCGAGTCCGGCGCGCAGCACCGGAACCAGCAGTGGCGGCTGCGCCAATCGCATGCCCTCGGTGTCGGCCACCGGTGTGGTGATGGGGAATTGGATCACCGGCGCGTCACGCAGCGCCTCGTAGATCAGAATTCCGGTGAGATCGCGCAGCGCCGCGCGGAAGGCCGGATTGACCGTGCCCGCATCGCGCATCGTGGTCAGCAGGGCGGCGGCGAGTGGATGGTTCACGGTGTGCGTGCGCATGAGGGAACGATAAGGTCGAAGGCGAGTTCGGCGGCGAACCTCCACCCGAATTTTTTTCGAACGGCTGGAACCGATCGGTAAGGCAGCGCGTCGAACTAGGTGGATGACGTACTCTGCCTGGGAACGAATAGATGGGGGAAGCTATGCGAAAGATGTCGGCCGACACCGAGGGCATCACCGCCTATGGTGCGACCGCCGCCACCATGTCCGGTGATCTCGCAGCCGCCGGAGTGAGCGCCGCGGCCGCCGATCCCACTCTCCTCGGCCCCATCATGGGCTTGATCGGCGGCGATTTCATGGCCGCCTACGCCGCGGCACATGCCGGGCACGTCGCCTCGATCGGTCAGCTGTCGGCGGTGCTCGCGAGTATGAGCGGTGCGGCCGTCGGTTCCGCCGTCGTGCTCGAGGAAACCGACCTGAACAATGCCGCCGGGCTGAACGCCACCGGACTGGACGGATGACGTGGTGATCGATGTCAGCGTTCTGGTCCAGCCACTGCTCGACCTGCTCTCCAGCTTCGGCACCGGTGTCCTGCCCACCGGTGGGCCCGCCGACGCACTGACCTCCACCTCGACCGCCATCGAACAGGTGCACACACTCGGCCGCAACAGCATCAACCAGGTGAACAACGCATGGGACGGCGCGGCCGCCGATTCCGTCACCGCGAAGGCGCTGCGGGTGCAGACTTCCGCCGCCACCATTTCCGACCGCGGCAACGACATGGCTACCGTCGTGAATCAGGCTGCCGCCCAGGTCGAATCGGGTCAGAAGG
This sequence comes from Nocardia sp. NPDC051990, assembly GCF_040680755.1. Lineage (NCBI taxonomy): Bacteria > Bacillati > Actinomycetota > Actinomycetes > Mycobacteriales > Nocardiaceae > Nocardia > Nocardia sp. NPDC051990. The sequence continues at coordinate 39,170 of NZ_JBFAXH010000027.1, forward strand.
ACCTGAACGGGATCGTCCAGTCGTTCGTGAGCCAGGCCACCGGTCTCGGCCCGGCGCTGGCGACGCCGGAGGGGCTGGCCGTGCTCGTCGGCTCCGCGATCGACCACATCGGTCAGGGGCTCAATGTGGTCGGCCGCGTGCGCAATGAACTGGATACCCAGACCGCGTCGATGAACGAGCTGACTCCAGCGCCGTCGACGCCGTCGCTGTCCTCGGTCGCCAGCACGGTCAGCACCGCGGCACAGGGCGCATCCCAGTTGTCGTCGACGGTGGGCACTGTCGCGAGCGGTGCGGGCAGCGTGCTGAGCAGCCTGATGAGCACCGCGAGCAAGGCCAGCACGACGACCGCGAGCAAGGCGTCGACTACCACACCGAGTACGAGCACCACGACCGGGCAATCGTCGACCTCCGGCAATGGCGTGAAGATCACCCTGCCGGACGGCAGTGTCGTTGAGGCCCCGAACGAAAAGGCGGCGACCGCCGTCAAGTCGGCCATCGGCGCGGTCGGCACGCCCTATGTGTGGGGTGGCAATACGCCCGGCTCCGGGCTGGACTGCAGCGGTCTCACCAAGTACGCCTACGGCGAGGCCGGTGTCGAGCTGCCCCGGCTGGCGCAGGAACAGGGCAACGGTCATATGCAGGTTTCGCCGGGTGATCTGATGCCGGGCGATTTGGCAGTGTGGGACGGCCACGTCGCGATGGTGATCGGCAACGGGCAGTTCGTCGAGGCCGGTAATCCGGTCCAGATCAGCTCTATTCGAACCGACAACATAGGTATGAACTTCTATGGCTTCTACCGACCGACCTCATAAGTGAGCGGAGCGAACGAACAATGTCTCAGCCCCAGACCCCACCGATACCCAATGTCACGGTGGCGTCGAGCACCAACCGATCGGGCACCATCTCGGTCCGGGCCACCGACCAGGGCATGCCGATCGAGATCAAGTTCGAACGCAGCGAATACCGTTACGGCGCACAGACTCTGGCCAACGAGATCCTGCGGCTGACCAAACGCTCCACTGTCGCCGCCCGAGCCCGCCGCCGCGAATTGCTCGCCGAGGCGGGTATGCCCGCCGACATTCTGGACAAGCTCGGCCTGCCGACGCGGCAGGCCGCGGTGGACGAGCTGGACCGGATCGATGACGCGGACACCGGACCGACGAGCTGGATGAGGCCGGTGTGAGCGAGCGAACAATGGACACAGCTGCGACCGCAGTCAAGCCAGAGCCGACCGCCAGCGAGGCGCAGGCACATGAGTGAGCGGAGCGAACGAATCATGAACACAGGCGCGTCCGCGCTCGAGCCGGAGCTGAGCGCCAGCGAGGCGGAGGCATGAGTGCGGAAATGGACGCGTTGGTCGCCAACGCGACGGCGAAACTGGAAGCGCTCGAGGCCGCGCTGTACGGCCTCGAGCAGGTGCACGGCCGGTTCCGGACCGAGGACGGCACGGTCAGCGTCGAGGTGAACAATGACGGCGCGTTGGTCGCGCTGAGCCTGTCGGAGTCGGTCACATCGCTGCCGCCCGCCGAGGTCGGTCAGCTGATCGTATGGGCCTGTCGGCAGGCCGCCGAGGACGCCGGCGCACAGCGATCGAAGGTCGTTGCAACACTGAACGAGTCATTCGCCGGGGCGCCGAACGGTGACCCCGGAAGCGTTGGGGGCGGGCCGGATAGTCACTGACTCGGAAGGTCGATAGGCTTCCGCACATGGCTTCTGGAGACATCGTCCCGATCGAGCTCGGCCTGACCGACGGCGATCTCGTCACCCTGTGGGCACCGCGCTGGCGCGACGGTGATGACGAGTGGGAGGCGTTCCTCGGACACGAGGACTCGCTCTACGGTTTCGAGACCGTCGCGGAGCTGGCCGCATTCATCCGGACCAACTCCGATAACGATCTCGTGGACCATCCGGCGTGGAAGGTCGTTGCCGGGCTGTCGGCGGTGGAACTGGAGCCGGAGGAGAATTTCACCTTCGATCTGGTCGGTGTGCCGGAGCTGGTCGCGAGCGATCCCGATGGGGACACCATCGCCGAACTCGACGACACGCTCAGCATGGTGCGCAACATCGGTGAGGTGTGCGAGCTGGAGACCGTGACCAAGTTCTTCGGCTCCCATCCGGTGGTCGGCGCGCTGGCGAGCGGCGTGAGCGCCTTCGTCGGGCGCGATGGCGAGGAGCTGTGGGATCAGATCGGCGCGGCCATCGCCAAGGGCTGGGACGATGTGCTCGACGCCATCGACTCGGTCGTGCAGACCCCCGAGGTCGATGCCGAGGCGGTCGCGGTCGCGGAGGCCGAACTGCTGGCCGCGGAGGAGAACGTCGTCGACGCCGATGACGCCGCCGACAGCGAGGAGGACGAGGAGTTCGAATCCGTCGACCTCGATGCGGACGACGAGGAAGAAGACGAAGAGGAAGAGGACGACTCGTTCTGGCATGAGGTCGGCATCGACCCGGTCAAGATCGTCACCTCCGACGGCACCTACTTCACGCTGCGCTGCTACCTCGACGACGAGCCGATCTTCCTCGGGAAGGACGGATCGATCACGGTCTTCGGCTCCGAGCGTGCACTGGCCCGCTACCTGGCCGATTCCCATGAGCACGATCTGGCGCGGGTGAGCACCTACACCGATGTGCAGACCGCCGCGGTCGACGGTTCGCTCGAGGTCGAGGTGACCGACGAGAACGTCTACGTGCTGCCCGGTCTCGCCGACGATCTGGGGGAAGGCCCGGAGGCGGTCGATATCGAGCAGCTCGATCTGGCAGTCGAATTGTTCACCGACGCAGCCGATTACGCCGACGATGACACCGTGGAGCAGGCGCTGGCGCAGTCCGCCCCGCTCGGCTGGTACGTCTCCTACCTGCTGAACCCGGACCCGACCCGCATGGCTCCGAACCCGCCGTTCACCGCGGAGGCCCAGAGCTGGCGGGATCTGGAGCGCAATTTCGAGTCCCGGCTCACGCAGGAGAAGTAGGAGCTACCCGAGCAGGACGGCGTAACCCGGCTTGATGATGTCGTCGATGATGCGCAGGCGTTCCGGGAACGGGATGAACGCTGACTTCATCGCATTGATGGTGAAGCGTTCGAGGTCGCTCCAGCCGTAACCGAAGGTGTCGACCAGCTTGAGCATCTCCTGGCTCATGCTGGTATCGCTCATCAGCCGGTTGTCGGTATTGACCGTGACGCGGAAACGCAACCGCGCGAGCAGGTCGAACGGATGTTTGTCGAATGAGGGGACCGCGCCGGTCTGCACATTCGACGAAGGACAGAGCTCGAGCGGAATTCGCATATCCCGCACGTAGTTCGCGACCAGTCCGAGTTGCGCATCCTCGGTCGCACCGGAAACGGTGATGTCATCGGTGATCCGCACACCGTGGCCGAGCCGATCGCAGCCGCAGAACGCCAGCGCCTCGTGGATGGACGGCAGCCCGAACGCCTCACCCGCGTGAATGGTGAAGTGCGCGCTATTGGCGCGCATGAATTCGAAGGCGTCCAGGTGGCGGCTGGGCGGGAAGCCCGCCTCCGCGCCCGCGATATCGAAACCGCCGACGCCGCGGTCGCGCCACCGCACCGCGAGTTCGGCGATCTCGCGCGAACGCGCGGCGTGGCGCATGGCGGTCAGCAGGCAGATCACCACGATCGGGCGACCGGCCGCGGCCGCGGCCGCCGCGCCCTCGCGGAATCCGGCGAGGGTGTGCTCGACCACCTCGTCCAGGGTCAGGCCGCGCTCCAGATGCTGTTCGGGAGCGAAGCGAACCTCGGCGTAGACGACACCGTCGGCGGCGAGGTCTTCCGCACATTCCCGAGCTGCCCGGCGCAGGCCCTCGGGGGTCTGCATGACCGCGACGGTATGCGCGAAGGTTTCCAGATAGAGCTCGAGCGAGCCGCTGTCGGCCGCATCGCGGAACCAGGCCGCCAGTTCGCTCGCATTGTCGGCGGGTAGGTCGTCGTAACCGCAATCGACGGCGAGCTCCAAAACCGTCGCAGGCCGCAGACCACCGTCGAGATGATCGTGCAGCAGCGCCTTGGGAGCTTGGCGGATCGAGGCAAGGGTCAAAGGCATCGGTCCTGTCATGACCACACGTTAGCCGCACAACCCTTCATGCGGCTGCGATTGCGCTCTGCGCCACCCCGATCCGACACATAACCCGCAACCCCCTAATCGAGCAGTCAATTCCCACCCCACGAACTACCGAAAATGCCCTTTAACCAGCCAAGAATCAACGTAGCGGTCGGTTTTCCACGGTGTCAGACGGCGATGCGCTCCAGAAGCAAGGGGCGCTGTGGCGGGGGCGAGGTTGCGATGGTGCAGGAGGTTTCGAGGGCGGCGAGGGCGCCGGGGAAAGCTTCCGGGGTGTCGGTGTGCAGGGTGAGCAGGGGTTGGCCGGTGGATACGGAATCGCCTGGCTTGGTGTGCATTTCGATGCCTGCGCCGAATTGGACGGGGTCGCCCTTGCGTGCTCGGCCCGCGCCGAGTCGCCACGCGGCGATGCCGACGGCCAGCGCGTCGAGGCGGGTGAGCACACCATCTCGTTCGGCCCGCACGGTCTCGGTGTGCTTCGCGCGTGGCAAGGGCGCGTCCGGATCGCCGCCTTGGGCTCGGACCATGGCGCGCCAATGGTCCATCGCACGACCATCGGCGAGGACATCGGCGGGGTCGATGTCGAGTCCGGCCTGGGCGACCATTTCGCGGGCGAGGGTGAGCGTCAGCTCGACAACATCGGCGGGGCCGCCACCCGCGAGTACCTCCACCGATTCGGCAACCTCGAGTGCATTGCCCGCGGTACGTCCGAGTGGAGTGTCCATCGCGGTCAGCAATGCCACCGTGCGCACTCCGGCGTCGGTACCGAGTTCGACCATGGCCGTCGCCAATTCGCGTGCGCCGTCCAGGGTTTTCAGGAAGGCTCCGGAGCCGACCTTCACATCGAGTACGAGGGCGGCGGTCCCTTCGGCAATTTTCTTGCTCATGATCGAGCTGGCGATCAGCGGGATGGATTCGACAGTCCCGGTGACATCGCGCAGCGCGTACAGCCGCTTATCGGCAGGCGCCAGATCGGCACCCGCCGCACACACCACCGCGCCGATGCTCGGATCGGACAGGATCTCCCGCATCCGCGCCACCGGCACATCGGCCCGCCACCCCGGGATCGCTTCGAGCTTGTCCAGCGTCCCACCGGTATGCCCCAGCCCACGCCCCGACAGCTGCGGCACCGCCGCACCGCACGCAGCGACCAACGGCGCCAGCGGCAACGTGATCTTGTCCCCTACCCCGCCGGTCGAATGCTTGTCCACGGTCGGCCGCGGCAGATCGGTGAAGTCCATCCGCCGCCCCGACGCGATCATGGCATTCGTCCACCGCACGGTCTCCCGCCGCGTCATCCCCCGCCAGACGATGGCCATCGCCAACGCCGCCATCTGCTCGTCGGCCACCGCCCCCTTGGTGAATCCAGCCACCACCCAATCGATCTGCGCATCCGACAGCTCCCCGCCGTCCCGCTTGGCCGTAATGATCGAAACCGCGTCCACTGCCGTCACACCCGCAAGTCTGGCACGGGACACGCTCGGCCCCTGGAACTTGTCGGTGGCCTCCGATAGCCTCTGCGCATCGAGTCGAAATTGGGGGAGCAATGACGCACGCACACATCGGTCGTCGTGCGACCGGTCTCGAGGCCCGTATTCGCGATATCGAGGAAGGCTACGGCGAAGCACAGCTCGGCCTGACACGACGAGTCTCCGGACTCGAGATCTGGGCTGGTCGAGTCACCACACACGCAAATGGTGTCGGACGAAACGTGAAGCTCATCGCCGAGCACCTTGGGATCCCGCCGGTCGACACACCGGAGATCAGCATGCCGACCGAGGCCGAGATCGACGCCGTCCTCGACGAAGACTGCTGAGGGCGATCATGACGTCCGCACAGATGGATCGCCGGATGACTAAACTCGAGTCGACGACATCGAAACCAGCCACCGCGATGCGCGCAAAGGTCTGTCCAGAGATGTTCGCGAGCTGAAGATCTCCGCCCACCGGCTCGCGTTTCAGACGAGCACCCTCGGAGCGGGCATCGCGCCGATGATGGCGCGGATGGGGTTACCGCCGATTCAGCTCACCGACGTCGAGCTGCCGATGGAAGCCGAAAACGACGCGTCGTTCGACGACGTTTGCTGAGGACGGCGCTCACCCTAGGTCTGCCCGGCATCGAGATCGTCGGGTCCGAAGGCGTCCGGGAGCAGGGTTCGCAGCGACACGGGCCCGGCCTTGTGATCCACCTGTAGATCGGCCCCGCCGTGTTCGTAGAGCAGCTGTCGGCAACGGCCGCAGGGCATCAGGATTTCGCCTCGGGAATCGGTAACGGAGATAGCCAGCAAACGCCCGCCACCACCTGCAAATAAGTTACCGATGAGTACACATTCGGCGCACAGGCCTAATCCATATGAGACATTTTCCACATTGCAGCCGCTCACAATTCGACCGTCAGAACTGAGAGCCGCGGCGCCGACCGGAAACCGCGAGTACGGCGCATAGGCGTTGCGCATAACTTGAATTGCTTTGTCACGCAAGGTTTTCCAGTCGATATTCGGCACCGGAACCCCCTTTCGAGCCAAGCCGCAAGCGCCCGCGCGAGGGCCATAGCGGAACCCTTTACACATCAAGAAAGGTAAACCTAACTCGCTCGACTGTAGCGCAACGCACGGCACACCGAATTAGTTCCGCGATTGCGAGGGGATTAGAGTCCAGATCAGATCGGTTCAGGTTCCCGGCGGCGGGCCCCGCGCGAGCTAGATGGAGCAGCAAAGCGCAGCCACCTGGGCATTTATCTCCACGTCGCCTGCGTCGGACTTGCAACCGGGTCCATCGACGACGTTGGAGGCACCGCACTCTATGACTACGATAGAAGCTCCGGCACAGCCGAAGCGGAAGACGCTGTACCGAGGCGACCCCGGAATGTGGTCCTGGGCGCTGCACCGGATCACCGGTGTCACCATCTTCTTCTTCCTCTTCGTGCACGTCTTGGACACCGCGCTGGTTCGGGTCAGCCCGGATACCTACAACCACGCCATCGAGACCTACAAGAACCCCCTCGTCGCGCTGATGGAGATGGGTCTTGTGGTCTGCGTGCTGTTCCACGCACTCAACGGCGTCCGCGTGATCCTGGTCGACTTCTGGGGTAAGGGCCCGAAGTACCAGAAGACGATGCTCTGGGTGGTTCTCGCCATCTGGTTCCTGCTGGTGGTCCCGGCCGTCGGTCGCCAGTTCTTCTACCTGTTCACGGAGCACTGATCCGATGAGTGAGCGAAGCGAACGAATCATGAACACAGCCGCCAATGCGGTCATGCCGGAGCCGAGCGTCAGCGAGGTGCAGGCATGAGCGCACCCGTTCTCGGTAAGTCTTACGACCGGCCTGCGAGCCTGGATCTGCCCCGCTCGCCACGTGCCCGCTCGAGCAACAACTTCGAGAAGTACGCGTGGCTGTTCATGCGCTTCTCCGGCCTGCTGCTGATCGTGCTGGTCCTCGGCCACATGACGATCATGCTGCTGCTCGACGGCGGCGTGAAGCGGCTGAACTTCGCCTTCGTCGCGGGCCGCTGGTCCAGCCCGTTCTGGCAGTTCTGGGATCTGACCATGCTCTGGCTGGCCCAGCTGCACGGCGGCAACGGCCTGCGCACCGTGATCGCGGACTACTCGCGCAAGGACTCGACCCGGTTCTGGCTGAACACCCTGCTGGCCATCTCGATGATCCTGATCGTGGGCGTCGGCACCTACGTCATCTTCACCTTCGACCCCAACATCAGCAGTTAGGAACAGGCGAACTCCGATGAGTGAGCGCAGCGAACGAATCATCGATACAGCGTGTTTCACACATGCCGGAGCCGAGCGCAGCGAGGTGGAGGCATGAGTGAATCCCGGATTCAGGAGCACCGCTACGACGTCGTCATCGTCGGTGCCGGTGGCGCCGGTATGCGCGCGGCGATCGAGGCCGGTCCCCGGGCCCGCACTGCCGTCCTGACCAAGCTCTACCCGACGCGCAGCCACACCGGTGCGGCGCAGGGCGGCATGTGCGCCGCACTGGCCAATGTCGAAGAGGACAACTGGGAATGGCACACCTTCGACACCGTCAAGGGTGGTGACTACCTGGTCGACCAGGACGCCGCGGAGATCATGGCCAAGGAGGCCATCGATGCGGTGATGGACCTGGAAAAGATGGGTCTGCCGTTCAACCGCACGCCCGAGGGCAAGATCGACCAGCGCCGTTTCGGTGGTCACACCCGCGATCACGGTAAGGCCCCGGTCCGCCGCGCGTGCTACGCCGCCGACCGCACCGGCCACATGATCCTGCAGACGCTGTACCAGAACTGCGTCAAGCACGACGTCGAGTTCTTCAACGAGTTCTACGTGCTCGACCTGGTGCTCACCGAGACCGATCGCGGTCCGGTGGCGACCGGTGTGGTCGCCTATGAGCTGGCCACCGGCGAGCTGCACGTCTTCCACGCGAAGTCGATCGTCTTCGCCACCGGTGGTTCCGGCCGGATGTACAAGACCACCTCGAACGCGCACACGCTGACCGGTGACGGTATGGCGATCGTGTTCCGCAAGGGTCTGCCGCTGGAGGATATGGAGTTCCACCAGTTCCACCCGACAGGTCTCGCCGGTCTGGGCATTCTGATCTCGGAGGCCGTGCGCGGTGAGGGCGGCATCCTGCGCAACGCCAGCGGTGAGCGCTTCATGGAGCGCTACGCCCCCACCATCAAGGACCTCGCGCCGCGTGACATCGTCGCCCGCTCGATGGTGCTCGAAGTGCTCGAAGGCCGCGGCGCCGGACCGAACAAGGACTACGTCTACATCGACGTGACCCACCTCGGCGAGGACGTGCTCGAGGAGAAGCTGCCCGACATCACCGAATTCGCGCGCACCTACCTGGGTGTGGACCCGGTGAAGGAACTGGTGCCGGTCATGCCGACCTGTCACTACGTGATGGGTGGCATCCCGACCCGGATCCGCGGCGAGGTGCTGCGCAACAACACCGATGTGGTGCCCGGCCTGTACGCCGCGGGCGAATGCGCGTGCGTCTCGGTGCACGGCTCCAACCGTCTGGGCACCAACTCACTGCTCGACATCAATGTCTTCGGCCGCCGCTCCGGCATCGCCGCCGCGGAGTACGCCCAGCGCACCGAGTTCGTGGACATGCCCGAGAACCCGGCGCAGATGGTGCAGGACTGGCTGGTCATGCTGCTGTCGGATCACGGCAACGAGCGGGTCGCGGATATCCGCACCGAACTGCAGTACACGATGGATATGAACGCCGCGGTGTTCCGCACTGAGGACACGCTCAAGCAGGCGCTCACCGATATCCACGCGCTCAAGGACCGCTACACCCGAATCACGGTGCAGGACAAGGGCAAGCGCTACAACAGCGATCTGCTCGAGGCCGTCGAACTCGGCTTCCTGCTGGAGCTGGCCGAGGTCACCGTGGTGGGCGCGCTCAACCGCAAGGAATCGCGCGGTGGCCACGCCCGCGAGGACTACCCGGACCGCGACGACGTGAACTTCATGCGGCACACGATGGCCTACAAGGAGGGTGCGGAGCTCATCTCCGATATCCGCCTCGACTTCAAGCCGGTGGTGCAGACCCGCTACGAGCCGATGGAGCGTAAGTACTGATGACTGCCGTACTCGAAACACCCCCGCAGAAGTCCGCTCCGGTCCCCGAGGGCTCGGTCATGGTCGACGTCAAGATCGCCCGGTTCAATCCAGAGGACGACAAGGGCGCGCACTGGGAGACCTTCCAGGTGCCGGTGCTGCCGACCGACCGCTTCCTGAACGTGCTTATCTACATCAAGTCCTACCTGGACGGCACCCTCACCTTCCGACGCTCCTGCGCGCACGGTGTCTGCGGTTCGGATGCCATGCGGATCAACGGCGTGAACCGGCTGGCCTGCAAGGTGCTGATGAAGGACATGCTGCACAAGAGCGGCAAGACCCTCACCATCACCGTCGAGCCCATCCGCGGCCTGCCCGTGGAGAAGGATCTCGTGGTCAACATGGAGCCGTTCTTCGACGCGTTCCGTGCCGTGAAGCCCTACCTGATCACCTCCGGTAACGAGCCCACCCGCGAGCGGATCCAGAGCCAGGCCGACCGCGCCCGGTTCGATGACACCACCAAGTGCATCCTGTGCGCCTGCTGCACCACCTCCTGCCCCGTGTACTGGAGCGACGGCAGCTACTTCGGCCCGGCCGCGATCGTGAACGCGCACCGCTTCATCTTCGACAGCCGTGACGAAGGCGCCCGCGAACGCCTCGACATCCTCAACGACGTCGAAGGTGTCTGGCGCTGCCGCACCACCTTCAACTGCACCGACGCCTGCCCCCGCGGCATCGAGGTCACCAAGGCAATCCAGGAAGTCAAGCGCGCACTGCTCTTCGCCCGCTGACCCGAGGCACTCGAAGGCCGCCCGCATCGAAAGACGCGGGCGGCCTTTGTTATTTCCGCTCGAGCACAGTCGCTCGGGCACCGAAGAAATACCACCGAATTGCGTTCATTTCAGTACCATTTACGCGGACATTTCAGTGGCATTTGAACGCTCTGATATCGAGCGATCGCTCCTGAGCAACCAAACACGATGCAACACAGGGAGTTTCACTCTCTTCTAGCGGAGGGATTGATCAAGCCGTACCGCGAGATACTTCAGATCGGGATTACGAAACATGTTCGATAAGCTGAAGATCGATGCCTGAGCATGCGTAAACGAACTCTGTCCGATATGCGCCTTCGAGGAGCCAGACTCCCAACGAATATCCCTCGTCTTCGGTAAGCGCGACACGTTCGGGCTCTACCCCTACCTCGAGGCGCTCCGAAATCCGATCCGGATCGGCACAGATATTCTTTGACGTGCCCACTCGGGACGCACCGATATCTGGCGGCACCGGCCAGGGCAATTGGCAGCATGCTGATCCACGACGTGCTGGCGGACACCGTGGCGACCGGCCGCCGGATCGTGCCGGTATGCCCGTTCGTGGTGCGGTGGGTCAACCGGCACAACGACTTCGCGGTGAGCATCGATGAGCCGACATCCACACTGCTGCAACTCATTCCAGTACTACCCCGCTGACCGCATCAGGTACTCGACGGGTGCAGCGGTGCAGCGCTCGCCCATCTGTCGCCCCCGATCACCACGTGGTCCAGAAAGCGCAGGCCGACGGTGCGGGCGGATTCGAGGAGCAGAGTGGTCGCACGCCGGTCGTCGAAGCTGGGAACCGGATCGCCGGAAGGGTGATTGTGCACGACCGCGAAGGCCCGACCGTCGTGGCGCAGCACGGTATTCAGGATTTCGCGGACCGGGACGGCGACCTGATCGATCGCCCCTTCGGCGACGAATACCTTGTGCCGCAAGCGATTCTGCGCATCGCACACCAGCACCAGCAACCGTTCGACGCGAGCACCTGCGAACGGCGGCAGCGCCACCCGGACGACATCGGCGGCGCCGTCCAGACGCGGGGCGGTTTCCGGACTGTTGCGGGCCCTGGTGCCGAGGTGGAAGGCGGCGATGATGGCCGCCGCCTTGGCCGCCCCCACGCCCGAGCGCCGCGATAGCTCCTCCGGCCGCGCGGCCGCCAAACCGGCGATGCCACCGTGCTCGGCGATCAATTCGGCGGCCATTTCCAGCGCGCTTTCACCCCGACGCCCTTGACGCAGTAGAAGGGCGAGCAATTCGCTGTCGCTGAGCGCGTGCGGGCCGAGCGTGAGCAGCCGTTCCCGTGGTCGTTGACCGGACGGCAGTTTGGCGATGGGTACCGACATCAATCCCCCTCGAATGCGGTGCGATCTCCGCATCATGCCAGCCCCCACCGACATTGCTGATGGAGAAGGTTCCTGAGCGTCGTGTCTGTCCCACCGACTGTCGCTCTGCTGGGTTGACCCCAACTTGGTGAGAGAGCGCTCGAGCTGGACCGGCGGGTCCGCGCCGGCGCCGCGGCCTTCGACAGCGGCGGTGCGGCCATATCGGCCGTTCGAAGCCTGCGCCTTTGGGCCGGTCCCACCGACCAGCCGCCCGCATATCCCGACGGTGACCGGCTTACCGAAGTTGGTTGTCGTCTCCTCCACCGGCGATCCGGTCGCGCCTTACCAGAGCGCGACGAATCTCGCCCGTGCGCCGGGCGCCACGTTGGTCACTTATGAAGGCATCCAACATGGTTCGTTCTTGGACGGCGTCACATGTGTTGACGAACCGGTCCTGAATTACCTGCTCGAGCTGACCCCGCCGCAGGAAGGTCTGCGCTGTCCGACCAGGTGAGCGACGGTCCGATCAGTTGTCGGCAACCGCGACACCGGGTCCGGGCACGGTACACAGCACTCCGGCGGCCAACCGTTCCAGATGGTGAAGTTGCCGCTCGTGCACAACGATTCGGCGCAGCGCCTCGTTGATAGTGGCGCTGCTCGTCGATGTGCCCATGATGGCGGCCGCGGCAACGAGCAGTTTCTGGTCGAGATCGATCCGCACGGATTTCATGCGCCCTCCTTCGTACATTCGCCATATTGCTTTATCCGGCCCGCTGATGTCTGGCAAATCGGGCACAACGCCGGAATCCACAGTTGCCTAATTACCTACATGGGTATAGTTCCCCGGCATAGCGCACGAGCACAGAACGCCCGTCGATCACCACGAACATGCCTAGCACGCAGCACATTCCGCGGATACGGCGGCCGTCGAGCACACTCAGCACGCAAACACCGAGCATCGCAGGTGGTTTTAAATATGAGACAGGTTGCACGGCAACGTGTGTCGGCGTGTCGCCCCGATTCTGGGCAGCCACCGCGCGACCATGTCCGGTTTGTGCGGGATCAGCAAGTTGCCGGGCGGCCGCGACGGACAGCGTAGATGTCGGGTTGTGGGAACGGGAATTCGAGGCGATGACCGCGCGGATGGCGGGGTGTTTCGGGCGGCGGCGACCCGAAACTACGCGGGGACTCATGAACCGCAACGAGATACACCAACATACACATCGAATACACCGCCGGCAGCTCCGACGCCGACTTTGCCGATGCCCTCGAGATCAGCGAAAACCAAACGCAGCATGCGATGGATCAGCTCCGGAAGCACTAAAGATTGCCGGCAGCGTGATGTCATGGCATCCCCCTGTGCCATACCGAGTTACCGATCGGACACCGATGCGCCACGTAGCGCGATGGACCATTCTGAAGCGTGATCCCCCCAACCAACCGGTTTGCTATGCGGAACCCTCTTGCGTTGCCACAGCGTTCCGGCACCACCAGCTGTGGGTGCGGATGCTGTCGGCGGCGGCGATCGTCGCGGGAAGCGGCCTTACCACGGCGGGGATCAATGCAGGCTTCATGTCCCGAGCTACTTCAGCGACACTCGTACTCGGCGTACAACGCTAGGGAGATCTGATGACGTGGCGTCGCTCCGACCGGGCCGCGGCAGACCCCGCACGACGAGACGAGGACCGACCATGAGCGGCGACGGCGCGCGAACGATCAGCGCAGAGCAATTTCTGGCCGATTATCCGGAGTACATCACTACGACAGTGCTGGATGACCTGCGCGCCACCGAGTACGCCTATCTCGACCGCAACCAGGACGTCTATCTCGACTACACCGGCGCAGGGCTGGCCGCGACCGCCCAACACCAGGCACACAACGAGTGGATCTCTGCGGGCTGCTACGGCAATCCGCATTCGGACAATCCCACCTCACGTGCGGCGACGGCCGGGGTCGAGACTGCCAGGGCTGCTGTGCTCGCCCATTTCAATGCGCCACCGCAGGACTACACCGTGATCTTCACGGCGAATGCCACGACGGCATGCCGATTGGTCGGCGAGGCCTACCCCTTCGGCCGGTCGACACGTTTCGTCCTGACGGCCGACAACCATAATTCGGTCAACGGCATTCGAGAATTCGCCCGCTCCAGGCGGGCTCGAACCGAGTACATCCCGATCACCGGTACCGAACTTCGAGTGACCGAGGCCGCCGTCCGCGCCGCACTGGGCGACCGCACGGTGCGGGAATCACTCTCGCCGGCCGCGGCGAACGGACGCGACAGTCGCCGTGGGTTGTTCGCCTATCCGGCGCAGAGCAATTTCACCGGTGTTCAGCATCCACTCGAATGGGTCGATATCGCACACGAGCACGGCTTCGATGTCTTACTGGATGCCGCCGCATACCTGCCGACACACGAGCTCGATCTCGCCACCGTTCGAGCCGATTTCGTACCCGTGAGCTGGTACAAGGTCTTCGGTTATCCGACCGGAGTCGGCTGTCTGGTCGCCCGCCGCGACGCGTTGGCCAGACTACGGCGGCCGTGGTTTTCCGGCGGCACCATTCAGGTCGCCAGCGCGCAGGGAGAGTGGCACACACCAGCCGCAGGATGTGCTGAATTCGAGGACGGCACCGTGAATTTCCTTGCCATACCGGATATCGAGCATGGTCTCAACTGGCTGCACGGGGTCGGCATCGATGTGATCAATCGGCGTACCCGCTGCCTGACCGGGTGGCTTCTGGATCAGCTGCTGTCGCTCGTGCACGACAACGGCGCCCCAGTGGTCCGCATCTATGGCCCGCGCAATATTGTCAACCGCGGTGCGACGGTCGCGTTGAACATCCTCGACCCCTCCGGGGCCATCGTCGACGAGCGTCTGGTAGCACGCGAATCCTCGGCAGCAGGGCTATCCTTACGCACCGGCTGCTTCTGCAATCCTGGCGCTGGCGAGGCCGCCTTCGACATCGGCCGCTCGTCGTTGCTTCGCCTGTTCGAAAAGCCTCCTCTCACGATCGATTCGTATATCACCGAACTCGGCTTGCCCACCGGCGGTGCTCTCCGTGTCTCTTTCGGAATCGCCTCCAATTTCCAGGATGCCCAGCGATTCGTCGAATTCGTCGACACCACCTACCGTAACCGTCCGTGTGAGGCGCAGGATCTTCCACCGCGAGGGCATTGCTGAACGAACCCCCTGCACCTGCGCCCGGTGTTCGGAACCGCCACTGACGGCTCCGATCACCGGCACCGGATACCGGACGAGCACTCCTGCGGTGTTACACAACGTGCAACGTTGGGGACTCGGCCGCGGCGTGGGCGACGCGATGGTGCACGAATTGCAGGGCCACCACTGATCAGCTCGCCGCCGCCGGAATCGGTCTGGTGCCGGTAATAGCCCGAAAAAGCCCTCCCAACTAGGCAGTTTGACCATCTGGGCGGGCTTTTGTTGTCGCAACGGCCCAGCGGTGCTTGCATCGACGTATGTTCACCGAAGCTCAGCTGTACTCGCCGGTGACTCGATCCGGCGATGGCGATGTCATGGTGCACCTGAGCGACGAGCACCCCGGCGTGCACGATCCGGAGTACCGCGCCCGCCGCAATGCGATCGCCGCGATGGCGCTGGATTACGCACCGGGTAAACCACTGCCGCACATCGACTACACCGATGCCGAACAACAGGTGTGGCGCATCGTGTCGGCGGAGCTCGCCCGCAAACACCGGAAGTACGCCGCCACCGAGGTGCTCGCGGCCGCGGCCCAGCTCGATCTGCCAACCGATCACATTCCACAGCTCGACGAGGTCTCCGCGGCATTGACCCCGCTGACCGGATTCCGCTACGTGCCCGCCGCGGGCCTGGTGCCGCTGCGCGAGTTCTTCGGCTCCTTCGCCGACCGAACCTTCCACTCCACCCAGTACATCCGGCATCACTCGGCCCCGCTGTACACCCCGGAACCCGATGCCATCCACGAGATCATCGGGCATGCCAATCAGATCGCCAGCCCGCGCTTCGCCGCCATCTACGAGGCGGTCGGCGCGGCCGTCGTCCGGCTGACCACCGAGACCGCCCTGAAGTTCCTCGCCGACGTCTTCTGGTTCTCCATGGAGTTCGGCGTGGTTCGCGAGAAGGACGAAATCCGTTGCTACGGAGCCGGATTACTGTCCTCTTACGGCGAGATCGAGGAGTTCCAGCACGCCGAGCTGCGACCGTTGGACGTGGCGGCGATGGGTACCGCCAGCTACGACATCACGCACTATCAACCGATTCTCTATTGCGCACAGTCGGTTTCGGAGATCGAGGATGTGATCGGCGGCTTCTTCGCCACCATGGACGACGATTCGCCGCAGCGCGCACTGCACGACAAGAGCAATGTGACACAGCGTTGAACTCGAAGTCCGCCTAGGGTTTTCGGCCGCTCGGCGACACTACTGCTTGCCGAGCGGTAACCCTGCCTCCAGGAAATCCATTGCGCGATTGAGGTTCTCGGCATTCATCGGCGTGATCGGCGCGATGCCAAGTGCGATTCCCGCGATGGCGCCGGCGGTTATGCGTATCTCGAAGTCGTCCGCATCCCGACCCATATGCTCGGCGAGCAGACCCGCCATCAGATCGATGCCACGTTGCAATTCCAATCCGATGGCCGCACGCAGCTCGGGCACGTGATACACCAGTGCCTGACGCTCCTGTTCGAATGCCAGCTCGGCGGCGGGCAGATTCGCAAACACCGCCGCTATCGCGTTGCGGAATGCGGTCAACGGCGGGATGTCGTGTGGCTGGGCGCGTATCGCATCGATCATCAGCGGATCGAGATCGTCGGCGAGCACCAGCTGTTCCTTGGTCGGAAAGTAGCGGAAGAAGGTGCTGGGCGATACCTCGGCCGCCGCGGCGATCTGCTCGATGGTGGTCTCGACGTAGCCCTGCTCACGGAACAGCCGAAACGCTTCCTCGCGAATCGTCCGGCGGGTGCGTTCCTTCTTCCGCTCGCGCAGGCTCTGCGCGGCCGGCCCGTCCGCGGGCAGTTCAACCGACATGTGTCGATTCTGGCCCATCGGCCGCCGCCAGTGCATCCGGCATCGTCTCCCGGCTTTGCGCTGCGGCGGCGGACCGCCGCGGCAGCACCCGCAGTGCGAGCGGCACCGCCACCGCGCAGATGGCCGCGCACACCCACAGCATCGCACTCATACCCCCGACGAATGCCGACTGTACCTGTTCCAGCATGCTCGCATTGCCGGTCGACTTCGCGACTGCCACACCGGCATTCACGCTGTCGCGAATCGGATCGACATTCAGCGCCCCGAGTTCGTCGCGGTACACGGTAGCCAGGACGGTGCCGAGCAGTGCCACCGCGATGGTCCCCGCCGCCTGACGCATGGCCTGCACCAATGCCGAGCCAACGCCCGCGCGGGCCACCTCGAGATCGTCCAGCGCGACCGCCATGGCAACCGGCAGCCCGAGACCCATGCCCGCGCCCGTCAACCCGACCCACACGGCCACGAACCAGTACGAGGTCTCCAGTTCGGTCAGCCCGCCCAAGCCCATGCCGACCGCCAGCACGGTCAGCGCGAGCGCCACCATCACGGCCGATCCCAGTTTCGGCTGCAACCGATCGCCCAGCCGCGATCCGATCACCAGTCCGGCGATCATCGGCAGCAGCCGCACCCCACTGCCGAGCGCGTCGACCCCGAGCACCGCCTGGTAGTACTGCGGCACGGTGAAGAACAGACCGAACAAGCCGAAGGTGATGATCACGGTGAACGCCGCGCCCCAGCGGAAACCGGGGCTGCGGAACAGGCCGAGATCGATCAGCGGGAAGCTCGCACGCCGCTGCCACACGACGAACACCGCGACGATCGCGACGCCGCCGAGCAGCGCACCCCAGCCGAGTCCGTCGCCCCAGCCCTTATCGCCGAGGCGGATGAATCCGTAGGTGACGCCGAGCATGCCGAGGATCGACAGCGCGATGCCCGGCAGATCCATCGGCCGCTGGTCCGGGTTCCGCGATTCCGGCACCAGGGCCGCGACGGCCGCCGCACCGAGCACCACCATCGGAACATTGATCAGGAATACCGAACCCCACCAGAAGTTGTCGATCAGCCAACCGCCGAGGATCGGACCGAGCGGCAGTCCGAGTGCGGTCGAGGTGATCCAGATGTTCATAGCCCTGGCCCGCTCTGTCGAATCCGGGAACAACACCGGCAGCACCGCCATCGACAGCGGCATCATGACCGCGGCCGCGACGCCGAGGACCACGCGGGCGGCGATGAGTTGACCGGCGGTGGTGGCGAACGCGCAGGCCAGCGAGGCCGCTCCGAACAGCACCAGCGCGCCGAGCAGCAGCTTTTTGCG
This sequence comes from Nocardia sp. NPDC051990, assembly GCF_040680755.1. Taxonomy (NCBI): domain Bacteria; kingdom Bacillati; phylum Actinomycetota; class Actinomycetes; order Mycobacteriales; family Nocardiaceae; genus Nocardia; species Nocardia sp. NPDC051990. The sequence goes on from NZ_JBFAXH010000027.1 coordinate 57,279, forward strand.
ACCGTAACGGTCGCCGAGCGCGCCCGCGGGCAGCATGACGGCCGCGAGCGCCAGGGTGTACGAGGTGCTGAACCACTGCAGCGCGCCGGTATTCGCGTTCAGGTCGACGGCGAGAGTGGGCAGCGCGACGGTCAGCACGGTCATATCCAGGCCGACGGTCAGCATTGCCAAAGCCAGCGCCCCCAGCGCCAACCAGCGGCGAGTCGGGTCTGTGTTCATAAGCCCTCCAAAAATGACAGCTACAACTTTTTGATAGTAACTCTCATTTAGTAGCTTCTGTCAATATTCGCCCACTGGCGTCTCTGGACGCCCCCCGCGCGCCCGATCAGTAGGCTCGCAGCCGATGAGCATCCGGGACCTTCGCCTCCTTGTCGCCCTCTGCCTCGGTTCTGCACTGGCCATTACCGCCGTGACCTGGGGCCCTGCCGCGACCATTTCGCAGGCGACGCCGTCGACAACGACCACGCCGTTCAGCACCCCGAATACCGACAGCTGCCCACAGAAAACGAAGCCGCCCAATCCGATCGACCTATCCGAGGTCCCCGAACCCGGACAGCCGACGCCGACCCCACTTGCCGTGCCGATTCCGCCGGTCGGCGGCGCACGTCTGGGTGAATGCGGTGTCGTCATCCCGCGCGGCGCACCGCCGGTGCCGCAGGACATTTCCGCGACGGCCTGGCAGGTAACGGATCTCGATACCGGCGAGGTGCTCGCCGCCAAGGACCCGCATGGGCGCTACCGGCCCGCCAGCACCATCAAGGTGCTGCTCGCGACCGTCGCGCTGCGCAACCTCGACCTGAACAAGACCGTCACCGGAACACAGGAGGACGCGAATGCCGATGGCACCCGCGTCGGCATCGGCCCGGGCGGCCGCTACACCAACCGACAGCTCATGCAGGCGCTGATCATGGCATCGGGTAACGATGCCGCGCACGCCATCGCCGCCCAACTCGGCGGGGACGCCGGTGCCGTACAGAAGATGAACGAACTGGCGAAGTCGTTGTACGCCTTGGATACTCGGACCGCCAGCCCGTCCGGCCTGGACGGGCCCGGCATGAGCACCTCGGCCTACGACCTGACCGTATTGTTCCGCGAGGCGATGACCATCCCATTGTTCGCCGAACTCATCCAGACCGAAGAGGTCGACTTTCCCGGCTTCCCCAAGGATCCGAAAGACCCTGACGACAAAGACCATCCGGGCTTCCTCATCGCCAACGACAACCACCTGCTCTACAACTACGAGGGCGCGCTCGGCGGTAAGACCGGCTTCACCGACGACGCCAGGCAGACATTCGTCGCCGCCGCCCAACGCGATGGCCGCCGACTCGTCGTGACGCTGCTGAAAGCCGATGTACGGCCGCTGCGGCCGTGGGAACAGGCCGCACGTTTGCTCGACTACGGTTTCGCGCTGCCGACGGACTCCACCGTCGGCAAGCTCCCCGAAATCAAGTCCGGATCCACGAAAGCCACTGCGGGACTTGCCTCCCCACCACCGAAAGACACCGACCACGAAGCCCAGCCCGCCGCTGAGCCCGGCAACCACGCGGACACCCGCACGCTACTGCTGATAGGCGGCCTCATCCTGGCCCTGGCACTCCTGTTCGGCGCCCGCCGCATGAGCCGCCGCCGATAGCACCTCGTCCGAAAGTTCGGTGCGGGCAGGCGCCGCGGCGCGGAGTGACATCGAGGCGCAGGTAGCCGCCGCAGCCCTCTCACCCGTCATCGCCATGTGTGGCGTCCGGCTGGGCACGCAGAGGGTCGCTCATGCTCAGCCGCGCTCTCCTTCCTCGATCTTGAAGGTGCGCAAGCCTCGTAGGAAAGTACGCCTGCCGGTTCACCTTGGAAGGTCAGCAGCCAAAACGTCCGGCCCGGACAGCTCGCGAACCAACTGATCCATTCCTCCTCGGTTCGACTGGCACTCGTCCAGCCATAGGCGGCACCGATCCTGGCCTGGAGGTCGACAACCAGTGGTGAATCTCGATTCAAGGGCTGCAGGTCCAGGCCGGGAACCGGAGCAGCCGGCTCGAGCTGACCATGAGCTGTCATTTCCACGTACGCCACCTTCTCTTTCACGCGCGAAAGGTTACGTCGATGCGGCCCGGTGACGCCCGCGAAAATAGAGCAGAAAATATGACACAAGATGTCAGGTTTTGAGACGAGGATGGTTTCGCCGGTCAACGATGGGTGGGCATGGACCGGCCACCACGGCTGGATACGAATAGACAAGGGACCTCCATGCATGAAACTCCAGAAGATCTCAAAGAGCTTCAGGCCCTCCTCGACGCCTCCCTCTCCCGCTCCACCTCGCACCTCCGCTCGATCATCAACGCTGAGAGCACACTGACCGCGGAGCAGCTCAGCCAGGTCCTCACCGGCATGTGCACCCTCGCGCTGTCCACCGTGACGGCGAAGGGCGAACCGCGGATCAGCGGCGTAGACGGGCACTTCCTGCGCGGAAAGTGGCACTTCGGCACGGCGCGCGGCGCCGCCAAGGCGCGCCACCTCGCGGCGCGGCCCGCCGTCAGCGCCGCGCACATGCGCGGTGAGGACCTGGGCGTGTTCACGCACGGCACGGTGGAGATCCTCAACCCCGAGGACGGCGAGCCAGCCGCGGACTGGCCGGACCTGCTCGCGCACTTCAAGGACTTCTACGGCGACGACTTCTTCGACTGGGACAACGACGTGGTCTACTACCGGCTGCATCCGCACTGGATGACCGTCTACGCCTCCGACATCGCAAAGCTCACCGCGGCGTCCCAGTCCTGATCCGCAGGACCGGCGGCATCGGGACCGGCCATGCAAGCCAGCACCCGGACAATGCTCGATGCGGCCGCTGATCCGTTCGATGCCATGGTCGAAGTATCCAAATCGCGCGAAATACACGCGTTCGGAGCCGGTTTCGGCTTCGAACGCCCGGCCGACGACGATCACCATTACCACTTGGAGGTCGTGCGCTGCTTCTATCACGATGTACTAGCCGCCCATTCGGCCGCCGAACTGACCCCGGCGATGTGCGCCTTCGACAGCAATTGGATAGCGGCCATCGATCCGGGCAAGCACGGCTTCCGGTTCGACCGCACCACCACGATTGGACTCGGGGGCAGCCGCTGCCCGTTCCATTTCGACCGAATCCCCCGGTAAGGCTGCCTTCCGGCCGCCCACCCAGCGGCCGCGCGACGACACTCAGATGGGTGGGTGGCCGCGGCGGCGACAATGCGATAACCGGGCTTGGTGGTGACGGTGTCGCCGCCAGCGTGACCAGCCACTGGGTTCAGGTCAAGGGTGTGCTGGTAGTAACGAGATCGGTCACCGGCGGGAGCGGCGAGCTTGGAATTCAGTGGGCCAAGAACAACGCACGCTGAATTCTTGGATGGCCCAGGCAATTTCAGAGGTTCGGTGCGGTCGGCGGTGGTGTGTGAAGGTCCGCCGATGGTTCGCCACAGCGCCCGTGCTCACCCCGCCGCCGGTCTGGCCGAGCCTTCCGGTGGAGAGATGCACGAACGGCTGATACCAACTAGAGTCCATGTGTCCGCAGTGACGCGGCCAGACCGAGCGGGGGTTCGATGCAAATTTTCAAGTACACAAAGACGTCCAGTCGGGCTGTCGCCGCCTTGCGGTGGCTGTGATAATGACAATTGGGGGTTTTCACAATCACTACGACGATCCGGATGAGTTCTGGGACGACGATCCTCTTGAAATAAAGCAGCCAGCTGCACCCGAGCCCGCACCTGCCCAGGTTACGTCGAGCCCACCGGTTCCGGGAAGCGCAATGTCCGACGCGACTGCGAGTCCGTTAGACACCTCACCGGATCCAGAGCGAAAATCATCGAATAGCAGACCGACGACCGGTCTGATCGGCGCCGGAATGGTTTCGATGAAGCTCGACAATGACCGCCTTCCGATAGCGATCGACATCGATAGGAATCTCCATAACCGGTTGGATCCGCACGATTTCTCTGCAGCAGCAATGACAGGATACTATCTTGCGCTGTGGGCGCGTGACGCGCCGATCATCGCGCGCGGAAAATTTTCGGACCTGAGCGCACACCCGCCCGCGCCGCTCCCAAATGATTGCGCTACTTCAATCGCGTTCACGCGCAAAATTCGAGGCAATCGAACGAGCGCTCCGCGGACGTGATGCGTTCAAGGCCGACGGACCGGACACCCAGTTCGGAGCGCCGTCGGTATCTGTCATGGCAAACCTGTCTCGAATCAGCCGGATTGACATCAACCCGGAATGGGCGACAACTGTCCCGCTCTGGAACATTGCTCGCGACATTATCGACTGTTCGAATAGCATTCGTCAGCAGCGCCCGATCTTCCAGGAGAGCGGAACATGGGCGACACGTTCCGATGAAGAGCTCGAGCACGAGCTTCGCCGGTATAGGGACTATTTGATGAGGACCCAGTAATGCCCGATTTTTCCGCCGACCTGAACAAGTTGGTCTCGTCTGCGAAAGCCTGGGAAAATGCCTCCACCGACCTGAAGCAAGGCACGGAAAAAGCCCAGGGCATCCAGTACAGCAACAAAGAAGTGGCGTGGGCGCTTTTTCAGGAGATTTGGGATGCACAGGTGGCAGCGGCCCAATACATGAGCGACAGAGTGTCCGAAGGAAGTAAGCAGACCGAAGCGATGGGCAACACCCTCGAGCACGTTGCCAAGGTGCTGATGGAGCAGGACCAGAACTTTGCCAGCGTGTTGCTCAGACTTGATGAGGAGTGACCTGTGGGCGCAACCAAGACCCTTGATGATCTGAATACCGTACTGGCCGACTTCTCGAAGCAGATCGAGCGCATCAGGAATTCTCCCGAAGATGTCGAGGAGGCTTTCCGGAAGGGTGCGATAGCGCTCGCAGCGGCTGAGGGCGGAACTTTCGGCGGTGGGCCGATTGGTGCCGCCATCGGTGCGACCTACGGCGCAATCACCCAAGATGACTTCACCGGGACTATGCAAGACAACAAGGAGGAGATCAAAGATAAGATCGTTGAACTCCTGAGCAAACTGCAAGATGCCATTGATGGACTCAAAGCGCCGATCGCCTTGCTTCAGGTCAGCGGAGACTGGCTTAATGTTCAAACCGAAATCAACAAGGCGCGAAATTGGGTCCTAGTCAAGACTGATCTTCGCGGTAAATGGAGCGGCGCCGCGGCTGATGAATACTTCGCAGCACAGCAACTGCAGGTAACTGCGACCGATACCGCCAGCTCGAACTGCGATGTCATGAGCGACTGCCTCGCTGCAGCATCGGACGCTGCTTGGGACTTCTATTCCAAGATCGTCAAGGACTTGATCGATTTCTTTGTCGATCTAGGTGCGGCACTGGCCAAGATAGCCACTGGTGTGGGGGCACCCTTTGGCGCCTCGGATGCGATAGATGCCCTCGGTTCAATGATCAAAATTGCCGGCGAATATGCAAAGACACTTGGCGACACACTCCTAGCCCAGAAGAAGATCATAAACAAAATCAACAGCTCCACCGATAACCCCAGATCGTTTCATAACAACAAGTGGCCGGAAATCGGGACAGGATCACTGTCGATAGATTCGCCCAATTCGGAAAAATGGGCGGCAAGGTGAATCTTGCAAGGCTCGCACTATTGGCGGGTGTGCTGACAATTTCCGGATGCGGTTTTATTCGGCCTGTGGACCTCGGTGAAAGCACGCACACTATGCAGGAACTGTGCGATTTTCCGAAGCCGTTCTTCGCCAAGCAATTCAATGCCACGAACCTGAAAACGAGCTCAGTCACCTCGACGCCGATGAGCAAGAAGATCGGCCTTGGGGAAAGCTGCTTTTACGAGACCCCAACGGAGTACCTCGGATACGTCGCATTGCGGCAAGAACCGAAACAGTCCGCTGTTGAGGGCCGATTGGCGCGTCATATCAGTGTTGACGGCGCGTCCGTCGACCAATATGTCGACCCGATACCGACGAACAGGAATCACCGGACTACTCAGCCCTCGTACACGTTGACTGCGACCATCGATGGATGGTATGGCGAGTTACATTATAATCTGGGCAATGACGCGGGCACGCAGGCCGGCGCGGAAACACTTCAGGCCGGGGCGGAAACACTTGTGGGTATGGTTCGCGCATTGAAAGGCCAACCCTTGCCTTCCAAAGCGCGCAGGATTTTTGGATGGCCCTGGTGATTTCACAGATTAGGTAAGATTGACGGCGGTGCGGGTGTCGTGGCGTTAGCAGGTACAGCCCTCTGTACTGAAGCGGCGGATCAGGGAACGATTTGTGCCTTTCAGATGAGGGCGAGCCTCGGTGTAGCTGTCGTAGTGAACCGCAGACATCGGTTTACCTCCACGCTCTTGCCATCACTATGTTCACGCAACATGGTATCGGCGACGAGTACGTAGCGGACTGGCCGCTCGGGGGCGTTATAGGCATCATGTTGGAGCCGCCCCTGTGGGTGCTGACGGATCCGAAACTCGATGAATGCGAGACCCTTTCGGGCCATGCGCGGTGTCACCGCCGCGCATGGAGACTTCACAGCACGAGGTATGCCAAGATCGTCGATATGGGGATCGTGAGTCGAGGTTTGCGGCGAGTCAACGACTATCTGGAGTCAGCACCGCGCGAACCCCGGTACCACGGCGACAAGAACGATCCCCGCTACCCTTCGCCGCGGGAATGGCGCGTCTTCTTCGCGCCGATCATCGACATTGCATCTCATGCTGGGTTGGCTGCCACAGTCCTGGTCAAGGTTTCAGGGCTGGCCGGGATCGCGCTCGCGATCGTCGCCTACGTGGTGCTGTCCTTTATCCATACTGTCGCGGTCCAGCGCATCACCCACACCACCCTCGGCAAGGCAATCTTCGGACTCGTGGTGATCCGCGGCGACGACGGCAATTGGCCAACCACCGGCCGCCTCATCTTCTGGTATTTCGCCCGGGTCCTCATCACCGCGCTCACACTGGCCGACGGTTTCGGCGGTAGCGGGGACCCCGATCCACACCTGGTTACTGTCCGCCGACGTGATGTGAACGCACTGAGGTCCGGACACGGTCTAGCTCCCGCATAGCAGAACCCGCCCAGCGGTCAATTCTGACTACAGCCACCACCCGTATCCCGCTGGCACCCAACAGGCCCCATATCCCAATCCGCCAAACCCGTACCCGCCCAGCGACTTTCCGCCGCCTGCGGCCTCAGGCTGCGGGAGGTTCCACCTGTCCACCCCTCGCGCCGCAGGTGATGTGCCTCGTGCATGGCAGCGCTCCGGTCGACAACGTCAACCGATCAGGGAGGTGGCAAGTCAAGGCTGCTCTGTGGCTGGCTAGTGGTCTGAGTGTCCGGCTTTTCCGACAGTTCTTCGACGATTTCCTTGCGGACGTAGTCGCCCGCATCCTTTTTCACCCGATCGGTGATGCCATCCTGCTCACCCCACGTAAGTTCCGAGACGGTGGTGCCGACCTTCTTGCCGATCAGATAGTTGGAAACCGTCTTACCCAGTGAGCTGTTCGTGAGGTTGACCCCATTGTCGTTCAGCAGTTTGGTCACTGGGGCGGCGACCGCACCCGAGATCGCACCGGAGATTCCCTGTGAGGCGATACTCAATCCGTCGTAGCCATCCCGGATGCCGAGTTTGATTTCGAGCGACTCGAACCCGACCTCAGTCCCGGCTTTGATGCCCGCCCCGAGGACTGCGCCCTGGACTATCGTGCGAACGCCGATCTCCTGGATCAACTCCCGCAAGGCAGTCATGATCATCGTCCGGACCGCCACTTGGACCGCGGCTCCCTCTGCCACGCTCGCGCCGAGTGTCTCGACCGCCAATGCGGCGGCAATCGCCAACTGGACCGCCAAATAGACGAGCATGGAGATGATGTAGAGCTTTACCCCGAGCACAAGGAACGCCATCACTCGCAGCACGAAGGCCAATTCCCTGCAGAACTCGGCAAGTTGCGGTAACGCTCCGTCACTACCGCCAGCCTTCTTCCAGAAGGCATCGATCGCGTCGTGGGTTTTCCCTGCGGTGTGCGCCAGCACGACCTTGACCACATCGTCGCCGAGCTCGCTGAGTTGCTCCAGCAATTCAGCCATTTCGTCCCAGCGGTCGGCTTGGGCACGCAGGCCGGTTTCATCGGTCTCGGGCCATTTCGCTACGACCAGCGCGGCCACCGGCTTCAGCTCGTCGGGTATCTCGAGTCCCACTGCCGGTCAGCCCTTTCCATCGAGATTGCGCGTGACCTTGGTCAAGGCATCCTTGAATTCCTGATCGAACCCTTCGAATGTGTCGGCGGTGAGCCCGACTCCCTTCTCCAGGAACTGGAACAGGAGTACGGCGCCTTCGATTCCCTCCAACGCCTCGTCGGCCTTGTGCACGTAGTTCTGCGCGAACCGGTCCCCAAATTCGTCGTTGCCCCAGCTTTCCCCATGCTCGGCAAGCCCATTGCGCAGCGCGGCCAGACCTGTCGTCAATTGGCTCGCAAGCTCAGCGAACTTCGGCGCTTGCGCCTTGACCTGTTCCGGATCGATTCCGAAGTCATCGTTACCAGCCATTCTTGCTCTGCCCCCAGCCCTTCCAGTGCGGTCCTTCGTCTTCGTCCGCATCCGGCTCGGGCCCCGTCGGCACCTGCTCAGGCCCGGGAGGTGGCGGCAAGATATCCCCGATCGGGCGGCCGACGAACGGGATACTGGTGAAAATGTCCTCCGGGGGCACGAATTCGGCGGCGGCCGCGGTAACCGGTGCGAGCACAGCATCGATCTCCGCCTTCGCCGCTCGCGCCGCGGCCTGCGCGGCCTCAGTGATGGATGCGCCGAGCTTGTCCGGAGTGATCCGCTTGTAGGTAGCGGGGTCGACCCACACATCAACCGGCACCCCAGCCGAGTTCGCCGTCACCCGAATAAGGTTGTCCGATGACCAACCCTCGGCGGTTGCCGTAGCCAGGACGTCTCGGGCGTTCGCGATGTCACGCAACTGCTGCTCGTAAGTGGCAAGCATGGTGTCGACCTCGCCTTGGAGCACATTGGTGCGTGCACTCAGTTGGGCCTGCTCGTATGAATCCACACTGAAGTCCTCAGATCGGAAGTGTCGTCTCAAAGTTGTAGACGCGCCGAATGCTGGTGTGGTTCCATCAATTTTCGCCCGCACCGACAGTCCGAGGTGTATCGATTTCTCGAGCATCCGACTATCTGGCAGTCAAAACGCGGGGAGCGACCATCGGTGCTCGAGCGGCAGTCAGGGAATCTGTGCCATACGGGTGAGTTCGCGGCGGATCGTGGACTGGTCGCAGGGGGCGATGTGGAATTCGTTGTACTGGTGGCGGTAGTGGTAGCGACCGTCGCCATCGATGTCGAACCAGTTCAGATATTCGGGTGCGACGGGATGTGAATCGCGTAGGCCGCGAAGGATTTCCACCGTTCCGGAACCGGCGCGCGGGGCGCGCAGCAGGCGGTAGATCCGGTCCGATGCCGTCTCTTCGATGCCTGTCCAAGATTCGAGATCGTCGACCAGGCGTTGGACATCCTCGGCCACGGCCGGATGCCGTCCGGGCGGCACGTCGCCTAGCACCGCCGTGAACACGGCAGGCACGATCGCGGCGGAGCCGACCTCGAGCACGACATTGCCGCCGAATTCGGGGGTGGGGCCCGGCCGTTGCACCCCGCCGATGTCGGCGTCGATCGCGCCGAACGCGCGGAGCGGACGTCGCCGAGTTCCGTTGAGCGTCAAGGCGATTTGCGGATCGGCTGCCACCCGCATGGCGGCCGAGAGGTCCGGGTTGGCGTGCAGCGGCATGCGACGGTCCAATTCGCGGGTGAGCTGGTCGAATTCGTCCTCCCAGCGCACCGAGGCGATCAGGCGCAACGGAAAGGGGTAGCGATCCGACCGCGTCTCGCGCCAGATGTGCATGAACTCATCCGGCGTAAACTCGAACTTCACCGGCGCTCACCGGTCGGGTAGGACGGTTGCGCCGAGGGCGCGTCGGCCCCGATCGACGGGGGAACCGCCGGATCGTCCGGGCCGACCAGTTCTTCGTACTGGCCGATCAGGTAATCGGGAACCTTGCGGCTCGACTCGTCCTCCCCTGATTTGCGTCCCGCACCGGGCGACGACATGCCCGGCATACCGTTGCGGCCAGTGCTGGCCGCACTTCTCGTCGCACTGGAAACCGTTGCCGCGCTGGAGTTTCCGGCCATCGGAACGCCGGTGACGCTGTGTCCCGGGCTCGGTGTGGTGCTGCTGCCGGGCCCGGACGCGCCGCCCGGTCCAGAAGTGCCGAGGTGGCCGGTCTGTCCCGGTGTCATCGCTTGGGTGCCAGGAGTGCTGGTAGTCGCGGCGGGCGAGGTGGCGGCGGTGCTGGCGGCCTCCCTCGCCATCCGTGCGCTTACTGTACTGGACGCGTGAAACGGTCAATCGGTTCCATTGGGACGCAAAGTGCGTCTCGATCGGTTTCGATCCTGCGGTTTCGGATCACATATGCCGCGCTCAGCGCGAACGCCCACACGAAGGTGTGTGCCTGTACCGGGCTCGGGCGGGTCGAGTGGACCGCTGAACAGGTATGCGCCAACGCTGATCTGGATCGCGAATCCGCCGCTGGATGCAATTCTTCCTGAGGTTATGCACTGATTGCATGATGATTCTCGATGCGGCCTCCACATGGGATGGCGGTGTGATCTGCTGACGCGAACAGTCAAACCTGAAGGGAGGCGGGCAATGTCAGAGGACGGATCGACGCTGGCACGGCGGCAGCTGGGGAAGTATCTGCGAGATGGACGAGAGGGGTGCGACCTCACATTGGCACAGGCGGCGATGTTGATCGAGCGCAGTGGCAGCACGTTGCAGCGGATCGAGAAGAGCACGGTAGCGCATCTGCGCGATGTGGACCTCGACGCACTGTGCAAGATCTACAGTTTCGATGCGGACCACACAGCCGCGATGAAAGGGCTTGCCGTACAGGGCAATGAGCTGAGTTGGTGGTACGAGTTCGGCGACGTCATGCCGACAAACTTCGACTTCTTCGTCGGCCTGGAGGCTTCGGCGCAGCGGCTTACGACCTATGAGCCCGAACTCGTGCCTGGGTTGTTGCAGACACCTGCATACGCGAGTGTGCTCATCCGATCCGTCTATCCGGACGATGGCCCCGAGGAGCACGCACGCCGAGTGCAGTTGCGCATACGTCGGCAAACGAGAATCACCCGAAAGCACCAACCGGCGACACTCAACGTCATCCTGCGAGAGTCGGTGCTCCGGGGGATGATCGGCGGGTCGAAGGTGATGGCGACCCAGATGAGGCATCTTGCCGACATGAGCACACGCTCCAATGTCAGGCTGCAAATCCTCCCGTTCGGCGCGGGGTTTCCCCTGGGGGTCGCGGTTGGTCCATTCGTCATCCTGGAGTTCGGCGCGGATAGGCAGGGGCAGGCAATCGAGCCGCCAGTGGTCTACACGGAGACTTTCACGGGGAACTTGTATCTTGCGAAACCAACCACTATTCAGCGATACCATGACGCGTACGAGAGCCTCCGGCAAAACGCGATGGATCCCGCCGACAACCGTGCTCTGCTCAGGCGAATGGCAAAGGAGTACGCGTGAACATTGATCTGACAGGTGCCGACTGGTTCAAGAGCAGTCGCAGCGGGGGCAACGCGAACTGCGTCGAAGTCGCCTTCCTTCCGAACAACCATGTCGGCGTTCGTGATTCGAAGAACCCATCCGGCCCCGCACTGGTCTTCACCCCAGCCGAATGGTCAGCCTTCACCGCTGCGACGACTCGCGGAGAGTTCGACCACTGATCTCTGGACGGGCACCCTACGGCGAACCTCTCGAACCGACGTGGTTCAAGAGCAGCCGCAGCGGTGCCCACTCGAACCGCGTCGAAGTCGCCTTCCTCCCGAACAACCATGTCGGCGTTCGCGATTCGAAGAACCCATCAGCCCCCGCACTCATGTTCACCCCAGCGGAGTGGTCGGCCACCACCGCAGCGACGACTCGCGGAGAGTTCGATTACTGATGGTCTGCCTGTCTGGTCGCGAGCAGGTCGTCTGAGCTGAGGCGTTGTCCGACTTACTGTTCGACGGACATGGCACTTCGCTACGCGTTGAAACGGAATCCGTCCACGTGGCGCGGCCGAATAACGTCACCACCACAGACTCCTATGGTGCCGGCTCCAGTCTGTCGTGCCTTGGCCGAGGCACCAGCACCGATTCGACGGTCAGTGCCCCGCGGTCGCGTACTTCGAGGGGCTTGCGATCGCCGCTCCAAGAGACGATCTGAACCGGCTTGCCTTTGTCGACGAACAGGTAGTAGCCCTGCTCCGGCCCTTCCCGGTAACCCATTGTGGGGAGATGCTTCCAACACTGACCTGGCGTGTTCGCATTCTTGTTGAGGTCGGCCACTTTGGTGAACACACGCACCTCCACCAACCGCTCCCAGCCATCAGTCCAACCGGCCGCACGGGTTATCTCGATCAGCGTGGCTCCGTCCGCACCCTTCGCCACCTCACGCAGCGCGGCATCGAAACGTTTGCTCGAACCAAGCGGCTCAGCGTAGGGAGAGCTGAAATCGAATGTGCCAGTGCAGGTTTGATCGTCGGCTCGATCGGTGGAGGAGGTGCAGGCGCTCAGCGCCGACACGACAATAGAAACCAACAGTGCAACCGCTGGCAGATCAGAGTCGCTGCTCACCGAGCACGTCGGAGATCCAGGCGTCGATGCGGGCGCGCACCGCAGGCCAGGACGGGTCGAAGGTTACTCCGTGGTCGACACTAGGCAATGTGATGAGATCTGCGCCGATGCCGCGCGCCAGGTCGGATACGAGGTCGGCGGGGGTCAGTTGATCGGTTTCGCCGGCTATCACGAGTACCGGCACCGTGACGCGCTCAACGTCCACGTCGACCATCCACCGCGTGGCCTCCCAGACGGCGCGGGGCGATTCCGCCTGCAATTTGGCGTAGATTGCGTCCCCGTCAGCTTCCGATGCGCCCCCGTAGAACAGCTTTCGTGCGATGTCTGGTGGAGGAGCCTGCCAGGGTACGGTGAGGTCGACTGGTAGATCGACGACGGCACCTGCGAACTGTACTGGCACAACGGGGGTGAGCAGGACGAGCGCCGCGATCTCCTCCGTATGGGTTGCTGCGTACGACAGGGCAGCCAGGCCGCCCATGCTGTGTCCGACAAGCACTGGCCGTGTCCCGACTTCTCGAACAGCAATTCCGATCTCGTGTTGGACGTCTTGGATGCCGCGGGCGATCCACTCGTCGACGCTCAGCCGACGCGAAGCGCCATGGGAGTACCAATCCAAGGCAGTCGAGGAACGTCCGACGGTCGCGAGCCATCGCTGAGTCGCCTCCCATTGCCAAGCTCCGTGGCAGCCGCCGTGCACGAGGACCACCGGTGCACGACTTGTGGACGGGTCGCAGATGCATTCAGTCAATGCGACACCATCGAGTATGTGGGTTTCGAGCACCTCCGGGGATGTTTCCATACGCCAAGGCTAGCCTGCGCCATTCACGGTCATTGAGTGCACGCTGGTCCCGGAACGGCGAAAGGCGCTCCGACCTACGATAATTCGGCTTGCTGAGGGCCGTTTATCGTTGGGTGAGGAGCACCTTTCTGGTGAAGGATTCTACGTGGTATCCGCGGTTGGTCGCCGACGGGGACGGGTCGGGGTTGGTGGCGCAGGCCGGTTCGCTGTTGCTGGTGCGCACCGCGGAAAGGATCGGCCTGGTCACAGGCTTGTCCGAAGCGTTGGCGCCGTGGTGTAAACCTCTCGCCACCCACAATCCGGGCAAGATCGTGCTGGATCTGGCGATCGCGGTCGCGGTCGCGGCCGGGGCCAGGGCCGACTGCGCCGCGGATGTGTCGGTTTTGCGCACCCAGCCGAGGATTTTCGGTCCGGTCGCCTCTGATCCGACGGTGTCACGGCTGGTCGCCGCCCTGGCCTCGAATACGCCGAAAGCGTTGTCCGCCAGCACCAAAGCCCGCACCGCCGCGCGGGCCGCGGTCTGGAAACGCGCCGGGATCCACGCCCCCGATCACGAGATCGACGCCGAACATCCGTTGATCATCGACCTGGACGCCACCCTGCTCGACGCGCACTCCGAGAAGGAAAACGCCACCCCGACCTGGAAAAGGATTCGGGTTCCATCCACTGTGCGCGTTTCATCGACCACGGCCCCAACGGAACCGGCGAACCCGCAGCGCTGTTGCTGCGGCCCGGAAACTCCGGCGCCAACACCGCCACCGACCACAAAACCGTTCTCGCCCAAGCATTGGGTCAGCTGCCATGGCAGCCGTCGTGGCAGGCCGGACGGAAAGTGTTGGTACGCACCGACGCCGGCGGCGGAACACACGAGTTCGTGAAGTACTGCCACAAACGGCGGGTGCAGTACTCCCTCGGTTCACCCTCACCGACGCCCTCGTCAAAGCAGTCGACAAGGTCCCCAAGAAAGTATGGACCCCCGCCTACGACGCCGACGGACAGGTCCGCAAAGGCGCGTGGGTCGCTGAAATCACCGACCTGGTCGACCTTTCCGGGTGGCCGACCGGGATAGACACCGGGATGCGTAACCTGCCCTTCAAATCCTTTGCAGCGAACCAGATTTGGCTCGCGCTGGTCGCGCTCGCGCTCGACCTTACCGCATGGATGCAGATGCTGGCACTGACAAACCACCCAGCCCTCGGCAGGAAATCGGCCTCGAAGATCGGCTCGAGCACGATCTTGCACGCCGCCTGCACGATCCGGTCCCGAACAGCGGGAATCGACAACGGACGCTGCTCACTGCTGCCGGGCTTGGGAATCCACACCCGACGCGACGGCAGCGACCGACATGTTCCGGCCCGCAGCTCGGCCGCCAACTCATCGAGCAGCCGGTCGACCCGTACTGCTCGACCTCAGCCAGAGTGGTCTTGTCGATACCCGGTGCACCATTGTTCACGCGCACCGCGACCCATGCACGCCACAGGACGTCTCTGCGGAAGACCTTGTCCCGCAACGCATGAAACCGTCGCCCGGGATCTGCCTTGGCCGCCCGATAAAGCGCATGCTGCAAAACCCGAACCGGGTCCGGACCGGACCCCGACGTGGCGGAACTAGCCATCAACGGCACTCACCAGGCCCCTCTCCACAGTCATGACGCATCGACGAAGCAGCGGTCCTTCCCTCACCGGCGGTTGTGTTGTCCGCCCGGCTCAACCAGCAATACGACCGCCTCCGACGCCCTTCCAGCCAGCCACTCACCTCCCGAGGTCATCGGTTATAGAGCGCCACGCTTCCGGCAACACCTACTCCGCAGGTCACCGGGCCGGGGAGGGCCTCACCAGTTCCCGCCGCCACTGTCGATACGTTCCACGCCCCTTACGCTGGAGAGTTCTTCGGCACCTGCATCTTCAGGTCTTCGGTGCCTTCCATGGCCTTCACCGTGATTTCGGCGGCTCGGCACTCTCCTCACCCGCCCCTCACGAGACGGACCTCTAACGACGCCGCAGGCTTCGCTTCATGCTGCGGACCGCATCTTCGCTCCCCCAGAAGGGCTTTCGACACTGGGCTTCGACCGGACCCGTTTCCAGACCCAGCCGCCAGTCTGCTACCGGGCCTCCTGACAGCTACCCGGACCGGACTCCCACCGGCAAGCGACGACGAGCTTACGACCAGAAACGACCTATACGGTCACCTCCAATCTGCTGGTCGCTCGAAAGATCGAGGCTAGGTGCGGCTACGTGGTCTATCGCTTGGCCCGCGAGTCTTAAAGTCGACGGATCTCGGCAATTCGACGACTTTGCCGCTTCCATCGATGTACCGTGTCGGCTTTCGCCCCATGCCGTCGACGGAACGGTAGATGACTCTTGGTCAGGCGACTGTGCAGGTGATAGCGGTGAGTGCGGTGGAAAACTGATCGTTGGTCTGTTCGGTGTTGACGCTGATGGTTGCCGCGGTTCCCTTGGAT
>NZ_JBFAXH010000028.1:0-67568 GCF_040680755.1 Nocardia sp. NPDC051990
CCACCGTCGCCACCGCCGCCGCCAGAACCGCCGGATCCGGACTGGCCACCGCCGCCGCCGGATCCGCCGCCGTCGGAACCGTTGTTACCGTTTCCCGACCGACGGCTCGGACGCGAGACAGCAGGGGGCCGCGAACCCGCCGCGCCCGCGCGGCCAAAAACTCAGTGCACGATTACCGGTTCACCTTCCGACGGCGCCGGAACCGTATTCGGCATCAGGAATCCGGTGATCACCGCACCGGCGACGAAAATCGCGGTGGCCCACCAGAAGCTGGTCGTGTAGCTCTCGATCTGGGCCTGTGCCACGGCTAGCGGCCCCGGCGTATGCGATGACAGATAGTCCGTCGCGGCCGAGGCGGCGATGGTGCTCAGCAGCGCCGTGCCGATCGAGCCGCCGACCTGCTGGCTGGTATTGATCGTCGCCGAGGCGACACCGGCATCCTCATGGTGCACACCGGCCGTCGCGCCCTGGAAGGCGGTCGACATCGCGCCACCGAGACCGAGACCCATCAGGATCAGGGCGGGCAGGATATTCGCGACGTAGCTGCTGTCCAGCCCGATCTGGGTCAGCCAGGCCATGCCGACCGCGGCGACCAGGAAACCACCGGCGACCACCACCTTCGGACCGACCTTCGGCAGCAGCAGCGAGGGCACCGTGGTCGAGGAGACGACCATACCCGCCACCATCGGCAGGAACGCCAGACCGGTCTTGATCGGTGAGTACCCCATGCTCAGCTGCATGTAGTAGGTCAGGAACAGGAAGATCGCGAACATTCCGATGCCCATGACGAATACCGTCAGGAACGAACCGCCGCGGGTCCGGTCCAGCAGGATGCGCAGCGGCAACAGCGGATTCGCGACTCGGGCCTCGATCCACACGAACATCACGAGCAGGGCCGCGCCGCCGATCAGGAACCCAAGGGTGACCGGGTTGCCCCAGCTGGTCGACTCGGCGTGCGAGAAGCCGTAGACGATGCCGAACAGTGCGGCGGTCACCACGACGGTGCCCGGAATATCGAGCTTGGGCCGCTCGGTGACCACATGCTTGGCCAGCAGCAGCACCGCACCGACCAGCGCGACGGCGGCGAAGCCGAGGTTCACGAACATCACCCAGCGCCACGAGGCCCATTCGGTGAGCATGCCGCCGAGCAGCAGGCCGATGGCGCCACCGGCGCCGGCGACCGCACCGAAGATGCCGAAGGCCTTGGCGCGCTCGCTGGGTTCGGTGAAGGTCACCGTGAGCAGCGACAGCGCGGCCGGCGCGAGCAGCGCCCCGAAGACGCCCTGTCCGACGCGGGCCGCGATCAGCATTTCGAAGCTGGTGGCCGCGCCGCCGACCGCGGAGGCGACGGCGAATCCGATCAGGCCGATAATGAAGGTGCTACGTCGGCCGAACAGGTCGCTGAGTCGGCCACCGAGTAGCAGCAGGCTGCCGAAGGCGAGGGCGTAGCCGGTGACGACCCACTGCCGGTCGCCATCGCTGAAACCGAGGTCCTGTTGCGCCGCGGGCAGCGCGATATTCACGACGGTCGCGTCGAGCACAACCATGAGCTGAGCCACGCCGAGTACGGCGAGCACCCACCAGCGCAGGGCATGCGAGCCGCGGCGGCCCGAGTCGGTTTTCGCGGAGGCGGGTGCCCCACGGTCGAACGTGGTAGTCATGTGTCCCCTTCGTCTCGAAGCTTGATCCGGAGGAGCCACCTCCGCTTACCGAATTAAGCTATCACGATAACGGAGACAACTCCTCCGCTTAATCCCGCGTATTGCTAGGATGTGTATGTGAATCCCGCCACTACCGTGCCTCCACCTCGGCGCCTACGCGCCGACGCTGCCCGCAATCAGCAGCGCATCGTCGAGGCAGCTCGTCAGCTCTTCGCCGATCACGGCCTGGAGATCACCCTTGATGACGTGGCCGAACGCGCCGGGGTCGGTGTCGGCACCGTCTACCGACGCTTCGCCAACAAGAAGGAACTGATCGCCGAGGTCTTCGAACAGAACGTCTGTGAATTCGCCGTCGCGGCCAAGGCCGCGGCCGAACATCCCGACCCCTGGTTGGGGTTGGTGCAGTTCTTCGAGTACGCCTGTACGCACCTGGCTACCAATCGCGGCTTCAGCGAGGTCATGCTCGAACTCGAAGAGGACCCGGACCGCTTCGCCCAGTTGCGCGACCAGATCAAGCCGACCGTCGCCGCGATCATCGATCGCGCACGCAAGGCCGGCGCACTGCAGCCCGATGTCGCGCCCTCGGACTTCTTCGCGCTGATCCATATGGTCGACGCGCACGCCGAGTTCTCCAAGTCGGTGAATCCGAATACCTGGCGGCGCTATATGGCCATCGCACTCAACGGCGTACGCAGCGATGACACGCCGCGGCGGCCGCTTGCAGTCCCCCCCTTGACGGACGAGGAAGTCGAACAGGCCAAGTCGTTCGTCTGCGCGGGCCGCAGGCGCTAGCGCCAAAAACCGAACATATCTAGCGCTGATCTGAGTCAGCCCTTACAGTTGGACACATGACCAATTCGTGGGGGAACTGGACCGGGGATCAACAGTGCGCGCCCGCCGCCATCGCCACCCCGCGCAGTACCGAAGAATTGGCCGAGATCATCGGCCGCGCCGCCACCACCGGACAGACCGTGCGCGTCGCCGGTGCGGGCCATTCGTTCACCGATGCCGTACTCACCGACGGCATACTGCTCGACCTCGCGAAACTGAACCGCATCCATACCGTGGATCGGGAGACCGGCCACGTTCGAGTCGAGGCGGGCATCACCCTCAATGCCGCCAGCAACGCGCTGCATCCGCTCGGCCTGGCCTTCCCCAATCTGGGCGATATCGACGTGCAGACCATTGCGGGTGCGACAGCGACGGCCACCCACGGCACTGGCGCGACGCTGCAAAACCTCTCGGCCGCACTGCAATCCATCGAACTGGTACTCGCCGATGGCAGCCGGGTCGAGTTGAACGAGGCGTCCGATCCGGACGGCTGGCGCGCGGCGCGGGTGAGCATCGGGGCGCTCGGCGTGGTCAGCGCAGTCACCCTGCAGCTGGTGCCATCGTTCGTATTGGAGGGAATCGAACGGCCGGTGCCGGTCGAGGACGTCCTCGCGGATCTGGACTCCTACGTCGAGGGCAACCAGCATTTCGAGTTCTACATGTTCGGGCACAGTCCGCTGGCGATGACCAAGCGCAATAACCCCGTCGACCTGCCGGAACAGCCGCGCGGTAAGGCCGCCGACTGGTTTGCCGACATCCTGATGTCCAACTACGCCTTCGACGCGCTGTGCCGACTCGGCAAGCGCCGGCCCCGACTGGTGCCGTGGATCCATCGCGGGGCGGCATATGCGGGCAGCTACCGTCGCCAGGTCGACCGCTCGTATCGAGTCTTCGCCTCACCCCGACTGATTCGCTTCACCGAGATGGAATACGCGATCCCGCGCGAACATTCCGTCGCCGCCATCCGCGAGATCAAGGAACTCGCGACGCGATTCGATACGCCGATGCCCATCGAGGTGCGCTGGGTCGCCCCCGATGACGCGTTCCTCTCCCCCGCGAACGGCCGCGACACCTGCTACATCGCCGTACACCAGTACCGCGGCATGGCCTACGAACCGTATTTCCGCGCCTGCGAGGCGGTTTTCGACAGGTACAACGGCCGCCCGCACTGGGGCAAACGGCACTTCCAGACCGCCGAGACGCTGCGGCCGCGCTACCCGGACTGGGATCATTTCACCGAGGTGCGCCGCCGCTTCGATCCCAAAGGTCGCTTCGCCAACGCCTATGTCGAGCGGGTGCTCGGTCGTGTCTGATCTGCAGCGCGTGCGGCGCTGCGTGTTCACGGCCCCCTGGCGTCTCAGCGCCGACCCTTTCGAGCGACCTGCAAGCAGTCGCTAGCGGCGCCGTCGAGACTCACGACTTCGTCGCATGCGCTTCTACGACTCGGATGCGAGACGGGCCGCGAACATCGCTCGTAAGACTCGCTCCGTCGTGGTTGTGTCGCCTGGTCAGCTGGACAATATCTCGGCGACCAGACGCGGCAGGGCGGTACCGATGGGTTCGCGGATCACCTCGGTGGCGATGCTGTCGTAGGGCGTCGGTTCGGCATTGACGATGACCAGATCCGCGCCGCTGTCGACCGCGATCGCGCACATCGATGCGGCCGGTTCCACCTGCAACGAGGAACCGATCGCCAGGAAGACATCGCTGGCCTCGGCGGTCAGCGCGGCCTTGGTCATGGTGCGGCGATCCATCTGCTGGCCGAACATGATGGTCGCGGACTTCAGGATGCCGCCGCAGGCCGGACACGGCGGATCCGCCTCACCCGCCGCCACCCGAGCCAGGGTGGCGGCCATGCTCGTCTGGTATTCGCAACCGACACAGACGACCTCGAACATATTGCCGTGGATTTCGATCACCCGACCGGGTGAAGACCCAGCGCGCTGGTGCAGCCGATCGATGTTTTGAGTAATGATCGTGATGGTACGTCCGGCCCGCTCCAGATCGGCCAGCGCGGTATGCGCGGCATTGGGTTCGGCCTGCCACACCGGATTGTCGCGGCGGGCCAGCCAGGAGCGTTTACGTAGCTCCGGATCGGCCAGGTAGGCCTCGTAGGTCGACAACAGTTCGGCGATGGGATCTTTCGTCCACACACCACGGGGGCCACGGAAGTCGGGAATGCCGGAATCGGTGGAGATGCCGGCGCCGGTGAGCACGCCGATCCGCCCGTCACGTCCGCGCCAATCGGTCGTCATATCGAATCAGCCTAGGGGGCTGCAGTACTTCGTCACCGTCGGCACCACTCCGCAGTCGGCGCAAGCTCGGCCTGACGTGGTCGGAGTCCGACGAACGCAAGCTGAAGGCATCGGGTTGGTTCATCGCTCGCACGGTGCCGCTGCTGCCGGAGCGGGTGCGCTACTTTCCGATCGCGTACGCGGCGCGGCGGCCCGAGCGCGATCGCGCGCGGCTGCGTAAGGTCATCGATCTGCGTCCCATGTGAGGTCTACTGCGCCCGTCCACCTCCTGCGGTCGCCGTTTCGGCGCCGCGGGCCGCGTCGCATCCAGGCAAAATGCCGATTTCCTGACCGACCGGTTTCTTATTGGTCGATATCCCGCGTGCGGCAACAACTCTCGCACGACAGGCCTCGAGATGCCTTGGCGGGCAAAGTCGCCCCCTCGTCGCGAAACATACTCCACCCGCCCTGGTATACGTATCACGCAGCCTACGACGCAGACTAGGTGCAGCCGTTACCCGACAATCCCGACATTTCGCCCAGACATCTCAACTACGGCACCGCTCCGATTCACCAGCATGAAAGGTATTCCCGCACATGGCTCACAAGCCCAGCGTGCTGTTCGTCTGTGTCCACAATGCGGGCCGGTCGCAAATGGCCGCCGGACTCCTCGATGCGCTCGCCGGTGACCGCATTGATGTGCACTCCGCTGGTAGCACGCCCGCCGCCGCCATCAATCCGGCCGCCGTTGCGGTCATGGCCGAACTCGATATCGATATTTCGGCGCAGGCGCCGAAGCTGCTGACCGTGGACGCGGTCGCCATGTCCGATGTGGTCGTCACCATGGGCTGTGGTGACGCGTGTCCGTTCTTCCCCGGCATCAGCTACCGCGATTGGATGCTGCCCGATGCGACCGGGGAGGACATCGCCATCGTGCGCTCGATCCGCGACCGGATCCGCATCCTGGTGGAGAACCTGATCGCGGAACTGATCCCGGCCACCGCCTGCTGAGTCCGATTTGTTCAAGAAGCCTGCCGAAGTGCGGCATAGGCTGCGGATATGACTCCACAACTCAATGTCATCGGCATTGTCGTCAGCGATATGGCCGCCTCGGTCGCCTTCTACCGTCGCCTGGGCCTCGAGTTCCCTGACGCGGACGATAACGGGCATCTCGAGGCCGCTCTGCCCGGCGGCATGCGCCTGACGCTGGATACCGAGGCCGTGATCCAGTCGTTCCACCCCGGCTGGCAGCCGCCGAAGGCCGCGGGCCGGCTAGCGCTGGCATTCCAGTGCGCGAACCCCGCCGAGGTCGACGCGGTCTACAGCGAACTCGTCGATGCCGGATACCACAGCGAACTGAAGCCATGGGACGCCTTCTGGGGCCAGCGCTACGCGACGATCCTGGACCCGGACGGTAATAGCGTCGATCTGTACGCCCCGCTGTCCGATTGAGCCGTCACCGGGAGCGGGTGAGCAACTCGCTCAACGGCATTCCAGCGAGTTCGCGCACATCGCGCGCGAGGTGGGCCTGATCGGCGAATCCAGTGCGGAATGCGGTGTCCGCGAGCGGTACTCCGCTCCGGGCCACCGCGAGCGCCCGCTGCAGCCGCAGGATGCGGGCCAATGTCTTGGGTCCGTAGCCGAAAGCGGCGAGCGAGCGTCGGTGCAATATCCGCGGACCGAGACCAGCGGCCTCGGCCGTCGCCGCGACCGACCATCCGGAGTCCAGCGTGGCGACGATCCGCCGCAGCACCGGGTCGGGTGGTTCGGTGTCGTAGGCCCGACGCACTGCGATCGCCTCCAGCGCGGCGGGCTGATCAGCTTGCGCTCCAATCTGTTCCGCGAGCCGCCGAGCCGTCGCGGCGGGCCACAGGTCCGCCAATTCCACCCGTTGATCGCGCAACTCGTGTGCGGGCACCCCGAGCAGTGCGGGCGCGCTCCCCGGTGCGAATCGAATCCCGACCCATCGAGTTCCCGCCGCACCATCGGCCATATACGCCCGTGTGTCCGGACCGGCAACCAGCAACCTGCCATTACCCCACAGCAGATCCATACAGCCATCCGGCAACACCGGTAACGCCGCGGCCCCGGTGGCACTGGTATTCGTCCACACCACGGCACCCGGGAACCGCGACGGCCGCTCCCGATACCCCAGCACTGCCTCTGGCACGAATCCGAGGCTACCCGTGTCGTCGCACGGCTCAGTCGGGAAGGTCAGCAGCCGGTCGGCCAGCCACTGTGGCGGCTGTTCCGGCACGATGTGGCCGCAGTCCGGGATCCGTTCCAGGCGCACGGCGTCGGCGTAATCGAGCTGTCCAGCACACCGTCGGAGAGCTGTCGTAGGCACCGTTGAGGTGCCGGATGGGCACGCACAGCCGGATCATGCGGCAGTGCCGCGCGAAGTGCGGTACCTAGTGCAACGAGACGTTGCGCTCGAATCCCCTTGCGCCTACTGGGGTCGGTTATCGACCGTCGGTGACGTCCAGTCGCCGATGAATTCTCGCGACGACTGCGTCACCGCGATTCAGCGCGGGGTGACGCCACGCGGGACGACCCGGATCATACGATCATCGCCGGCGGCGATCTTCGACTCCGGATCCATACATCCCACGGTGACCTCGGCGCCGGCGGGCGAGGAAAAGGTCCACAGCGTCATCCACTCCTTTCCGCCGATTGTTTCCTGTTTTTTCGTATTGGTGGAACGGAGATCTTCGTTGCGGCCGGTGCTGTCGGTTACCGTGCAGTGCAGGCTCGCACTCGCGGACGCCCAGTCGACGGGCACCTTGATATCCATCACCGCATCGGCGGGAATCGGTACTTCCTTGTTCTCCCCCAGCGGAATTCGCACACCGCCGCCCGGCTCCTCGTTTTCGGCCGGCGTCACATTCACCGAACTCGTTTCCGCTGGCGCGGATGAGCTCGGCACGGCCGTCGTCGACTTGTCATCGGAGCATCCCGCCACGGCAACGGCAAGTGCGGCCGTCACCATCATCCAGATCAGTTTCACCGGTCAACCTCTCTTCGACAGAGCATGACAACAACTTCCAGATGGAGGCAGAGTACATGGCGGGAAAATCGGCAATTCGTTCACAAATAAGAGGACTCGGCGGATATCGAAAAGCCGCCAGTTTCCATAGCGGCCGCCTGGCGGTCGACGAGCAACCCGACAGTCCGCAGCACACCGCTGCGGGCATTTCCGCCGAATTGTTGATCGCGCATGCGAGCCAAGATGATTCGATGCCGCGCGAGCAGATCACCCCGTTTGGAAAAGGCCCTCGACGCACGGCGCAGGTCCACCACACCTCGGTGGTCTATCCGAATACCCGCGACGGCTTCACCATGCGCGACACCCCGGTCTTCGATCAGGTGGCCTACGACCGCCACCTCACCGATCTGCTCGGTGTCCTGTGCCGGGCGTTCCCCAGCGCGGCAAGATGATCGGTAGGACCGATGACAGGAGTGAGCATGGAGTTGAGCTACGGCGATGTGAAGGCTGCCGCCGATCGGATTGCCGGACACGTGCGGCCGGTCGCCATCGCACCCGGGGACCAGGTCGCGCCGACCGGCGAGCTGTGGCTGGCACTGGAATTCATGCAGCACACCGGCTCGTTCAAGGCCCGTGGTGCGCGAAACTTCATCCAGGCACACCAGGACGACGGAACCCTGCCGGATGCGGGCGTGACCATCGCATCCGGCGGAAACGCCGGACTCGCGTGTGCGTGGGCGGCTCGCGAACAGGACGTACCGGCGACGGTATTCCTACCGACCACCGCGCCGCTGGTGAAAGTCGAGCGGTTGCGCGGATACGGCGCGGAGGTCCGCCTGGTCGGCACCGAATACGCCGACGCACTCGCCGCCTGTCTCGAATTCGCCGATACCAGTGGCGCTTTGCCCTCACATGCCTACGACAACCCCTATATCGCGGCAGGTGCGGGCACCCTGATGGTGGAGATACACCAGTTGCTCCCCCAGCTGGACACGGTCGTCGTCGCTGTCGGCGGCGGTGGTCTGTTCGCCGGGGTCGCCACGGCCGCGGACCACTACGGCGTCCGAACGATCGCGGTGGAACCGGAACGCTGCCGGGCGCTGCATGATGCGATCCAGGCCGGACGGACCGTGGACGTGCCGGTCGATTCGATCGCCGCCGATTCCCTCGGCGCCCGCCGCGCCACCGAACTGGCACTGCACGCGGCCCAGAACTACGACGTGAGCTCGGTGCTCGTCCCCGACACCGATATCATCGCGGCCCGGATGGCGCTGTGGCAGGATCGCCGCTTGGCCGTGGAACACGCAGCCGCGACAGCTGTCGCGGCGCTGACCACCCGTGTCTATCGTCCCGAACCCGGTGAGCGGGTCTGCGTCGTCCTGTGCGGGGCCAATACCGATCCAGCGGATCTGGCGCGGTGAATCGGCCCGGGCGTACTACGCTCGATATCGACTCGGATGGAGGCACCCTATGTCGGTCCAATCCCTGATGGTCCCGATCGGAACGCCCGCGCCGGACTTCGCCCTGCCCGACCTCGATGGTCACCGCCACACCCGCGCCGACTACGCGGACGGGCCGGGGCTACTGGTCATCTTCGCCTGCAACCACTGTCCATACGTGCGGCACCTCGAGTCGAAGCTCGGCGAGGTGCTCGACACGCTGACGATCCCGACGGTGGCGATCTGCACCAATGATGCCGACGCCTACTCGGATGACGCGCCGGAGCACCTGCGGGCCCAGGCCGATCGCGCCGGTTGGCGGTTCCCCTACCTGATCGACGAAACCCAGCAGGTGGGCCGAGCCTTCCGAGCCGCATGCACGCCGGACTTCTTCCTCTACGACGCACAGCTGGAACTCGCCTACCGCGGCGCATTCGACGCATCGACCCCGGGCAACGGTAAACCGGTGACCGGCAGTGAATTACGCGCCGCGGTCGAGGCGGTACTCACCGGAGCACCCGTGCCCGAGCCGCATCGGCCGAGCATGGGCTGCTCCATCAAATGGCGTGCCTAGGTGCCGATTACCGCATTCATGATGGTGCCGGCGCTAGTGGCGACGACACCGCCGATCATGGCTCCCGCCACCATCTTCGGCGACTGCAGGCCACCACCGGACCACTTCTCCCAGGCGAACCGACCGCCCGCGTAGGTGATGGCGGTAATGCCCGCCAGCAGGATGAACCAGGTGAAATAGCGGACCATCTGCAGGATCTTGTCCGCGAGGGGCGGCGCCTCAGGTGTCGGGTTGCCGAGTTGGGCAAGGACTGCTCCATACGTGTCATGTGCCGCGGCGAGAATCATGCTCACAGTCGTACCCCTCTTCTGATATCTGCGACGCTGGTAAGCGCCTAGCCAGATAATAGCGGCTCAACTCGAGACAGATTGCGCAGCAATCGGATTCAATGATGATCTCGGTCAGCTCGATTCCAGCGCTGGCTTGCGATCACCCCGGAGCCGCACTACGCCTCGGCGAAGCCGATGCCGTGCCCGAGGTCCGTCGAGTCGTCGAGAGTTTCCTCATCCCCGTGACATAGCGATCAGGGGCAGTCGGCGGTCTGTTGCAGCTCGATCCTGATTCGGTCGTCGCTGAGGACGAGCGTGCCGTTGCTGGTGGTCCACGCGGGGGCGAGGAGCAGGAATTCTTTGAGCCAGGTGTCCTGGTCGGTGAATTCCGGCGGGTAGGACAGGACGGTGGCGAACGGCGATCGGGTCTTCAAGACGCCGCTGTCGGGATCCACCTCGAACATCACGGTATTGGCGCCCGCATGGGCGGACAGGCGCCGGGTCTCGTCGACGAACCACAGGGTGATTCGGGTGCCGCGGACCAGAAATCGTGGTAGCCCATCTTCGGTGACGGATGAGGAGACGTAGCGGTGGCCCCAGAGATCGGAGTCTTGCATCGGTGGATCGGCCCTTACTTGCAGCGTTCGACAGCCCATATATCCTGATTCCCGCGCCGAGCGGGCAGAACCGCCCGGTCCACTGAACGAACCGATCAGCGAAGATTCTTCTCGATTTCGCGGGCAGCATGTGCGACCAGACCGGGCAGATTCGGCGGAAACTGTTGTGACAGTGAGACACAGCCGATAGCGGCCGCATCGCATGTACCCGGTTGACGGATCGCGGCTGCGGCACAACAGATCCCGGCGATCAGCTTGTGATGATCGACCGAAACCATTCCGGCATCCACGATTCCGGAGTACACACGCTGCCATTCGGTGGCCGAATAGGTCGGTGGCGGCACGGTGTTGTCGGCCCGTCCCGCGAACAGTACCTGCGCCAGCGCGGTGCGATAGATCAGCTCCGGATCCGCGATGGTACCGAGGAAGAATTCGGCCCCCTTGAGCCCGGAGACCAGCCGAACCTCACCCGCATCCAGAATGCACACCGCGACAGTCGAATTCGTCACTGCGGCCAATATCCGGGACGGCCGTTGCACGGCCCGGCTCAGGGTCGGCGCGGCCTGCCAGTGCCGCCCCAGCTCCGCCATCCGCTCGCCGACGAAATATCGCTGCTCCACCCGTTGCACGGCACCGAGCGCCACCAACTGCTCGGCCAACCGATATGCGGTGGCCTTGGCCAAGCCGGTGGCGCGGGCCAGTTGCGAGAGTCCACAGCCCTCTGGTGCCGCCGAAACGGCCTCCAGGATCTGGAAACCCGCGTCGAGCACACCGCGGCCCGGTCCAGCCGATGGGCTAGCGGCCATCGCGCCCGTCCTCCTCCTTGCCGCGGCTCGCATCGGCACCCGGCACGGAAAGATGGTACGCCGGTTGTCGTTCGCAACAAGGCGTTTCAGGACGCGGGGCAACTCACGTTCAGCACGATTTTGCCTGGGCTACACTCTCTTTCGCTCTTCTCCGGTGCGGCCATCGCCCGCTCGAGCAGGAAGGTCCGGCCGGACCAGGTTTCGGGATCGGGATGTCGAAACCCGCAGTACATCCGGACCACCGAATTCGTAGAACGCAATCGCCCGGATCGCTTCAGCCTACGGGGCGCGCCGGCGGATTTTCTCAGGAGAGTCTCATCGAACCCCCACCTCTGGTCTCAGAACCGTTCTGTTGAATGATCAGTGGCTGCCCCGCCCGGTCCCAGTCTCACCGGGCGGTAGGCAGCGCCAACTTCGGCAAGAATCCGAGACGGAATCGGCGGCTATCTCGCGCCGGTGATCAAGCCGTGGTGGTGCCAAATCCCGATCCCCGCCCCGGTAGTGCGGCTGCTGACTATTTCCGCCGCCCCGTTCGGGTTGCTCCGATGGACGCCGCCACCACACAGATGACGCCCGCCCATTGCGCCGCGTGCATGATCTGGCCGAGGACGATCAGTCCGGCGAGTGCGGCGGCCGCCGGTTCCAGGCTCATCAGTATGCCGAAGATCCGCGGTGGAATGCGCCGCAGCGCTTCGAGTTCCACGGAATACGGCAGTACCGACGACAGCATCGCGACCACGAAACCCGCGGCGAGGACCGATGGCTGGAACAGTGCGGCGCCCGCCTCGGCAATGCCGACCGGGACCATGAGCACACCACCGAAGGCCATCGCGATGGCCAGTCCCCCGCCGCCGCTGGTCCGGTCACCGAGTGCGGCGCTGAGCAGAATGTAGCTGGCCCACAGGGCTCCCGCGGCCAGGGCGAACAGCACGCCAGACCAGCCGACATCGCCGCCCGCCTTGGTCAGCAGCAGCACGCCGCCACCGGCGAGCACGGCCCACATCGGATCGGTCCAGCGCCGCGAGCCCGCCAGCGCCAGGGTGAGCGGCCCCAAGAATTCCAGGGTGACCGCCATACCCAGTGGAATCCGGTCGATGGCCTGATAGATACACAGATTCATGGCGGCGAGCACAGTGCCGTAGCCGAGCACGACCGGTAGTGCGCGCCGCTCGATCCGCAGCGCGGACCGCCATACGACCAACAGCACTACCCCGGCGAAGAACAGTCGCAGCGTGACCGCACCGGCGGCACCGGTGGCGGTGAAGAGCTGTTTGGCCAGCGCCGCGCCGACCTGCACGCTGATGATTCCGATCAGTACCAATGCCGTCGGCGGCACCCCGCCGAGCCCGCGCGCGTGCACCGCGCGCACAGCCGTCAGCGGCCACGGTGACTTCGGATTCCGTTCGATATCGATCGCGACCACGCGGCGCCCTCCATCCAAAAACCCAGCATTCCAGAAAGAGTCAGGCCGCCGGGCGAGGACCTGCCAGATCGACGAGATCGATATCCTTCGACGCGGAATCGGCTTCGCGCGCTTGCGACTTCGCCCGTCTGCTGGCGACCAGATACACAACGACCAGCAACACACTCAACCAGACATAGGTGTTGCCCCACAGGTGTTGCCAAGGCGTCCAAGCCAATTCGCGTCGATTATCGCCCGGCAGCCAGTTCTGCGGCCCATAGACGAATGCCGCCGTGGTGAGAACGATTGCCACGTACCAGCCGATCGCCCGCGCGCGCGGCAGTGTGGTCGCGTAGCAGACCATCGCGAATACCGCCGGCGCGATCATCACCCAGTGATGCGACCAGGAGATCGGCGATACCAGCAACGTGAAAACGGCGTTGATCGACAGCGCGAGCGCGGGCACCTCGGCGGCCTGGCGCATGGCCGGGACCACCAGCGCAAGCAGCGCTGCACTCAGCAGCAGCCACAGCACGGTGAACAGCGGCTTCTCCACGTCGAATCGGGCGAGCACAGCCTGGATCGACTGGTTGGTGTGGAAGGACGAGCCACTGAGTCCGGAGACATTGCCGAGTCCGCCGAACCAGTAGGTGACCGATTCCTTGGGCAGGATCGCGAAGCTCAGCGCGGTCGCCACCGCACCGGTGATCGCGGCCGTGACCGCGGCGCGATAATCCCGGCGCACCAGGAAGTAGAGCACGAACGCGGCCGGAGTCAGCTTGATCGCGGCGGCCACGCCGATCAGCATGCCGCGCCGCCACTTCGGCTTCGCGGTCAGCGCGTCCGCGGCGACCAGCACCATGAGCAGCAGATTCACCTGCCCGAAGTCCAGCGTGGAGCGGACCGGCTCCAGCAGCATGGCCAGCGGAGTCGCACAGGAGGTGGCGAGCAGCGCGAGCCGCAACGCACTGTGCTCGGGCCAGCGCCGCCGCGCGACCAGATACAGCGTCACGGCCAGCGCGAGCGTCGAGGAGATGAAGAAGGTGAAAGCCGCGGCGTCCCATGGCAGCAGCGCGAATGGGCTCAGCACCAGGGCGGCGAACGGCGGATAGATGAACGGAAGGCCGATACCGATGGTGGTCTGCGGCAGCTGACCGTACATATCCGCGCCGTCGCGCAGCGCCTCGATACCGAGCCGGTACACCTGTAGGTCGATGAACCCACCGGTGATCCGATGGAAGGGCCACAGCGGCGCCGTCAGACACCAGATGACGAAGGCGACGAGCAGCACCGGCACCAGCCACACCGCGTGCCCGAATCGTCGGTTCGCGGGCTTCGACCTATCTGGGGTGGTGACACTACTCATCCGCGGCGACTATACCGACCCGCGCGAACGCCGCCGAATCGGCGCTCGCGCTCACGACAACGGACAACGCTCAGGACGCCTCGAACAAGTTCAGCACATCGCTCTTGCCGAACATGGCAGCCGCGGCACGCGCGGACGGGGTTCCGGCATCCGGGTCCGCACCCACGGCGAGCAGGGCCCGCAGGATCTCGGTCTCGCCCTTGAAGACGGCACCGGCCAGCGGTGTCTGGCCCTTGTCGTTGGCCCGATTCGGGTCCGCATCGCGTGCGAGCAGCACCTGGACGACGTCTTGATGACCGTGGTAAGCGGCCAGCATGAGCAGTGTGTCGCCATTGTTGTTGGTGAGGTTCACCGGGACACCGGCATCGAGGTACGCCGTGAGCTGCTCGGCATCGCCGTGCCGAGCTAGATCGAAGATCTTGGTGGCGAGTTCGATCAGGTCCGGGTCCGTCTCGTCATTGCCCATCTGCCAGTACTACCACTCGCGGCACGCCGGAGACGGCAGTTGTCACTGAATGAAATTCGGCCTGTCGCGTCGGTAACAGTTTCATAACTCGCAGATCGGGTAGCCCCTGAACATGACAGTGACGCACAAGCGATTTCACCGGCCCGCCGGTGTCGATCGCGGAACCGCGCTGCTGGCCTCGTTAACCTGCGTGATCTTCGTAGCCGGCATCGCCACCATCACCCGTTCCCTCCCGACCACCGCGGCCGCCGCCGGATGCATCGCGGCCGGACTGGTCGTCACCCTCGGCATCCTTCCGCACAGTCGTTAGCCGATCCACCAGCACGTCGACTCCGCTGCGCGATACGGCGGGCTTAGTGCGTGTGCTGCTGCTCGGCCCCTTCGAGGTCCGCGATGAACGAGGACCAACCGCTCCGGATCGCCGGTATCAAGGTGCGCGCCCAGCTCGCCATAGAACCCCGCCGGGTGGTGCTCGCCGCTGCGATCCAGGGCGGACGCCCGTCGGATAATGGCGCGAATATGTTGCAGGCATTTGTGTCTCGGATCCAGTACGCAGTCGGCTCGGCGCGGGTCGAGGAACTGGCGCCCGGTTATCGGCTGGTCATCGATCCCATCGATGTGGATGTCGTCCGGTTCGGACGCCTGGCCGCAGCCGGGCGGGAATCACCGACCTACTAGCCTGATCCACCCGGCCCGACCATGAACGAGGCACTGCGCCCGCGTGCATCGAGCCGTCCATCGCCCCAGCTCGCGCCGCCATAGGCATCGACTTCGACGGCGTACTCGCCGTCGGCCAATTCGGCTGGCAGTTGCACCGACGCCGACGGCCGTCGGTCCACGAGCTCCAAGTACACCCGTTGAGGCTCGCCACCCAACGCCACCAGAAAGATCCGCGCGTACTCGAACTTCTTGCGGGCAGCCGATGCATTGGCCGCCGACCACGTAATGCCGAGCAACCGGCGCGCGGAATCGGTGAACTCGATGGCGACTCGCAACGTCGCCTCGCCCTCCAGCCCGGTCCGATACCGCACGGCTTCCTCCTTGCGTGCCCGCTACGTCGCATAATCTTCCGAGCCGAGTCGGCGGCGCGTAAATTCCAGCTCACGCGGTTTCCAGTTGATTCATGTATATGAAGGGGTCACCCAAACGAGCCAACTCCGGGCAAACCATCGGACTTCGGGACTATCGGCGCGGCCTGCACAGATGTGATGCGCGTCTCAGGTAGCGTGCGACGACCCACACCGGGTCATGCGAGGCTCGGTCGGCACAGCGAAAGGCGGGCATGATGGGCGGACTCTCGCGCGGCGCGGCCGGTGTTGCGCTGGCGGCGGCGTTTCTGACAGCACCGATAACCTTGGCACCCCAAGCGCATGCGACGATCGCCCCGACCCTGTCGGTGACGGTGAGCGGCTTGTCACTCGGTGCGAACAGTGTTGCGGCGGTCGGCTGTGGGCGGACTGCGCAGGCGACGGTGCAGCGCCCCGACGGCACCCCGGTGCAGAGCGGTGTCGTCGAATTCACGAGCCGCCTGCCCGGCCTCGGCGGAAACATCGTCGGAACCGTGCCGGTCGTCAACGGCACCGCGAGCGTCCTCTGGATTCCCGACGTCGCGGGCCAGCACATCGTCAGCGCCGTCTACTACGACGGTTTGCCCGACTACCAACCGGCAGCCGGATACACCAACGTCACCGCAGTAGACCTCCGCGGCATCTGCGTGTAGTCCGCGCAGGCCCACGCCGCGAAGCGGCCTGAGCACTCATGTTCGACCTTTGCGTGCTGGACGCGGGGGAACGGGGTTGCTCACCGGCCACCATGCTCTGGCAGGTTCGCGTTCAGCCGTATTAGGCCCACAGAGAAGAAGCAGGTCAGACGGCATCTTTCACCAACCGCCCGGCCTGCTTCTCGGAATGATCTCGCCACTGGTGACAAGCCCGTCGCACTCGGCCAAGGGTGCCGACAGCCGCCTTTCAGTCGCTCCCAGAGCGGCGAGGCGCGTACGGGACCGCCAGCCATGTCGGATCTGGCTGGCATGTGCATGACGCGCTCGCAGTGGGTCTCGGATTCGAGACGCCGTGTTGCGAGTTACGGAACCCCAGCCCGGGACTCAGATGACACCAAGTGCAAGCATCGCGTCCGCGACCTGGATGAATCCGGCGATATTCGCGCCGACGACATAGTTGCCAGGGGAACCGTACTCGTCGGCTGTCGCCAGCGACCGGTCGTGGACGCCGCGCATGATCTCGGCGAGACGTGCCTCGGTGTGCTCGAACGACCACGAATCTCGCGACGCATTCTGCTGCATCTCCAATGCACTGGTCGCGACGCCACCCGCGTTCGCGGCCTTACCAGGGGCGAACACGACCCCCGCTTCGGTGAACACCCGCACTGCCTCCGGGGTGCACGGCATATTCGCCCCTTCGGCGACTATCGTGCACCCGTTCTTCGCCAGCACGGCCGCATCACGGCCGTTGAGTTCGTTCTGGGTGGCGCAGGGCAGTGCGATATCGCACGGCACCTCCCACACCGCACTGTCCTCGATGAAACGCGCCGAGGGGCCACGTTCGTCGGCGTAGCAGGAGATCCGATCCCGGCGCCGCTCCTTGATCTCTTTGAGCAACTCCAGGTCGATACCTGCCTCATCGACGATATAGCCGCTGGAGTCGGAACAGGCGATCACCGTGCCACCGAGTTTTTCCACCTTCTCGATCGCATAAATGGCGACATTGCCGGAACCGGAGATGACGACCTTCTTGCCGTCGAAGCTGTCGGCGTTGGCCCGCAGGATCTCGTCGACGAAGAAGACCACACCGTAACCGGTGGCTTCGGTGCGGACTTGCGATCCGCCCCAGGCAATTCCCTTACCGGTGAGCACACCGGATTCGAAGCGGTTGGTGATGCGCTTGTACTGGCCGAACAGGTAGCCGATCTCCCGACCGCTGACACCGATATCTCCCGCCGGGACATCGGTGTGTTCGCCGATATGCCGGTAGAGCTCGGTCATGAACGCCTGGCAGAAACGCATCACCTCACCGTCGGACCGGCCCTTCGGGTCGAAATCGGACCCACCTTTTCCGCCACCGATCGGCATACCGGTCAGTGAATTCTTGAAGGTTTGTTCGAAACCCAGGAATTTGACGATGCCGAGATTCACGCTCGGATGGAAACGCAGCCCGCCTTTGTACGGCCCGAGCGCGGAGTTGAACTCCACCCGGAATCCCCGGTTGATCTGCACCTGGCCCGCATCGTCGACCCAGGCCACCCGGAAGATGATCTGCCGCTCCGGCTCGCACAGGCGTCGCATCACCGCGGCATCGGTATAGTCGGGATGTTTGGCCACCACCGGACCGAGGCTGTCCAGTACTTCGTGTACTGCCTGGTGGAACTCGGTCTCACCGGCATTACGGCGTAAGACCTCGTCGTAGATCTCATGTAGTTTTTCGTGCAGGATGGGCATGAAACGTTCCCTCCATCAATCCAGGGCCGGTCCCGCCCGTGTGGTGCTATCCAGAAGAACCTATCGGTATCTTCGATACGATTTGCAAGCAGGCGTAGTTGTTTGCATCACATCTGACCGGATTTCGCACCATCTGCCCGATTATCGCACGCAAAAGGCCCGGCCTGTGCGGCCTTGGCCCTCGAGTGGGCCTTGCGGGAACTTCCTCGAACCAGCGTCACCGAACGCAACCACAGCTTGGGGGTCCGGGGGCGAAGCCGCTGGGCGGGATGTGGGGGTTGCACCCCCACAAAACACGACGAAACGAGAACGGCTCATGCTCTCCATAAGCATGAGCCGTTCGCTAGTGAAGTGGAGCTGCCGGGAATCGAACCCGGGTCCTCCGCCGCTTCTTCAGGGCTTCTCCGTGTGCAGTTCGCTAGGTCTCTGCTTGGATCTCCGGGTCTCGCGAACAAGCTCGGATGACGATCCCAGTCGCTGTTGGATGTCCCGTCCGGCTCCGCGACCGAGTCGGACGGTAATTCCCTCTAGCTGATGCCAGTACCCGGGTCGAGGGACGAACCCGGACTGA
This sequence comes from Nocardia sp. NPDC051990, assembly GCF_040680755.1. Lineage (NCBI taxonomy): Bacteria > Bacillati > Actinomycetota > Actinomycetes > Mycobacteriales > Nocardiaceae > Nocardia > Nocardia sp. NPDC051990. The sequence goes on from NZ_JBFAXH010000028.1 coordinate 18,677, forward strand.
CAGAGACGCCTGCTACTTAGGCAGCGAGGGCGTACTCGCGCTGATTGGAATCGGCGCTTAATTGGTTGCAACGACGCTTACGGTGGTCTCTTGCCTGCACCGACACGCTTCCCCTAAATCTGCGTACGCAGTCGAAACCGTTCAGCCCCGTACGTCCCGACACCTTGTCGGGCTAGTCATGTTAACACTCGGCGACGCTTGGGTGCATTCCATTATTTCTGTACCTGATTTCAGGCCTCTGACCTGTGCGGAAACAGTATCGGGTGGACCGCGCCGCGATGTCACTGCCGCACATCCAGCCCCATCAGTCGCTCCTGAATACTGCGCTGAGGACCCCAGCGAACCGATCAGGCCGCCGCGATCACCCCGACCGAGGCGAGCGCCAATGCCATCCCGCTGCTGTCGACCGACCCGTTCACCGAGCAGGCTCATGCCAGCAGGACGGTCGCGGCCGGGTACAGCGCGCCGATCACGCTGACCAGCGAGAGCATCGAACCGTGGAAGGCGTACAGCAGTGCGGCATTCGCGATGGTGTCCAGCCGACCGCGACCATCAGCGCCAGTAGCACAGCGGTCAACGCATGCCTTTGATCCGCCGCCCCAGTTCCCGGGTGACCTCGCGCTCGGCAGTGCGCCTGGCCATATCCTGTCGCTTGTCGTAGTCCTGCTTACCCTTGGCAAGCGCCAATTCGACCTTGACCTTGCCGTCGGAGAAGTACATCGACAGCGGCACCAATGTCTGGTTGCCCTCGCGCGATTTGCCGACCAGCCGTTCGATCTCGCGCTTGTGCAGCAATAGCTTGCGCACCCGACGCGGCGAATGATTGGTCCAGGTGCCGTGGCTGAACTCGGGAATGTGCAGACCCCGCAGCCACACCTCGCCGTTGTCGACGGTCGCGAAGGCGTCCACCAGCGAGGCCTTACCCTCGCGCAGACTCTTGACCTCGGTACCGACCAGCGCGATCCCGGCCTCGTAGATGTCCAGGATCGTGTAGTTGTGCCGCGCCCGGCGGTTGGTCGCGATGACCTTGCGCCCTTTCTCCTTCATAACGGTCAACTTTAAGTGACTCGGCAAACGGTTTATTCCGCGCCTGTTCCACTAGCCGCCCGGCCGGACCGCGAGATACAGCACGAGCACCGCGATGAAGGCCGCGACCAGCAAGACGGTGGCTAGGCGCGGCAAACCGCGCGGACGTGGCGGCGAACGATGGCCGAGCCAGACCGATTCCGCAACAGGGTCGTGCGGGCTGCGCCGATACGGCGGCGGTTCGTCGGGATCGCTCGCCGGGAAGTCGCCGAGGTCGAGCCCGTCGTCGGTGGGGTCGTCACCGGATGCCATAGTGTGCACTTTAGTCGCCGAACGGGTTCAACGCCGAGCAATTCCATTGCGATTCAGGCAAATCGGCGCGCGAACGCCGTGTCGGTACCTCCGGTCGCGAGATCGACCACCGGCCGCTGCTCGGGGGCTCGCACATGAGTAGTACCGGCTCGGCATCCATCAGCGCGGCGAATTCGCGTGGTGTTCGACCTCACTGTTGTTCCCGTAGCAACCGGCCGCCGCCGAGGACCGAGCCGTCGTCATGATTGCTGAGCACCATCAGCCACGGGAAATCCAGTCCCGCATCGGGGTTTTCGAATTTGTCCGCGAAGTGAATATCGGCCGCGCCGTCGGGCCGCTCTCGTAGATATTGTCGCCGAGGCCGAGGGCGAGTGAAAACGGTTGGCGGCGACGGTAATCCCGCATGGCATCGGCACCGGCTCACCGGGTGCGGATGCCCGCATCACCGGTGACGAGCACCCACACAATGCGGTCGGTCGGGAAGTCGAATGTGGTGATGCCGCTCGCGACCGGAACCGCTTCGGCGGGCGACAGTCCGACCAGCGATGCACCGGACGCGGCGGTGACCGCGCCGGCCAGGAACCCACGCCGCCCGATGGGCTGTCCTTCAGGCGTTGCTCACTTCTCCGGCCAGGACTGCGAGTACTCCTGCGCCGTATTTGGCCAATTTGTTCTCACCGATACCGCCGACCGTCCCGAGTTCGGACAGGCTCGTGGGCTTGCATGCGGCGATCTCCCGCAGCGTCGCGTCGTGGAATACGACGTAGGCGGGTACGCCCTGCTCCTTGGCCGTCGCTGCCCGCCATTCCCGCAGCCTCTCGAAAACGGGTACGTCCGAGGGAGCCAGATCGGCAGCCGGGGACTTGCCCTTGGCCGCCTTGGGTGTCCTGGCCGTTTTGACCGCGCGCTCCGGTTCGCGGCGCAGCAGCACTTCCCGACCGTCGAACAACACCTCGTTGCTGGCCTCGGTGAGGATGAGCACGCCGTAGTCGCCGTGCACGGCGAGAAGTCCCTGTGCGAGCAATTGCCTTATGACACCGCGCCATTCGACATCACGCAGATCGGTGCCGATGCCGAAAACCTTCAGCTCGTGGTGATCATGTTGCAGCACTTTGGGATTCGATTTGCCGAGCAAGATATCGACGATATGGCCCGCGCCGAAGCTCTGTCCGCGTTCACGTTTCAGTCGCAGCACCGTGGAGAGCACCTTCTGCGCTGGCACCGTGCCATCCCAGGATTCCGGCACGGTCAGGCAGGTGTCGCAGTTGCCGCACGGCTTTCCCGACTGTCCGAAGTAGGCCAGTAGCTGAGTTCGCCTGCAGGATACCGTTTCACACAGCGCGAGCATCGCGTCCAGATGCAATTGCAGTTGCCTGCGGTGGGTGGCGTCACCGTCGGAGGAGTCGATCATTTTGCGTTGCTGGACCACATCGGCGAGTCCATAGACCATCCATGCGGTCGACGGCAGCCCATCGCGGCCCGCCCGCCCGGTCTCCTGGTAGTAGCCCTCCACCGATTTGGGTAGATCGAGGTGGGCGACGAAGCGCACGTCGGGCTTATCGATACCCATGCCGAAGGCGATGGTCGCGACCACGACGAGGCCGTCCTCTCGCAGGAACCGCGCCTGGTTGGCGGCACGGGTCCGCGAATCCAGACCCGCGTGATACGGAACCGCCTCGACACCGTTCTCGGTGAGGAAGGCCGCGGTCTTCTCCACGGAATTGCGCGACAGACAGTAAACGATGCCCGCATCCCCGGCATGCTCGGTCTTGATGAACTCCAGCAGCTGCCGATCCGGCCGATTCTTGGGTTCGATCCGGTACTGGATATTCGGCCGGTCGAAACTAGCGACGAAACGCCGGGCCGAGCCGAGGTCGAGGCGCTCGATGATCTCGTCGCGGGTCTTCGCGGTCGCGGTCGCGGTGAGCGCGATGCGCGGCACCTCCGGCCAGCGCTCGTGCAGCATCGACAGGGCCAGATAGTCGGGCCGGAAGTCGTGGCCCCACTGGGATACGCAATGTGCCTCGTCGATAGCGAACAACGCCACCTTGCCGCGATTCAGCAGGGCGGCGGTCGACTCCAGGCGCAGCCGCTCGGGCGCGAGATACAGCAGATCCAACTCCCCCGCGACGAACTGCGCCTCGACCATCCGCCGCTCATCGGGAAATTGCGTCGAGTTGAGGAATCCGGCACGCACGCCGAGCGCGCTGAGCGCGTCCACCTGATCCTGCATCAATGCGATCAGCGGTGACACCACCACACCGACGCCCGGTCGTACCAGCGCGGGCACCTGATAGCACAGCGACTTACCGCCGCCGGTCGGCATGAGCACCAGCGCGTCTCCGCCGCCGACCACATGCTCGACGATCTCCCGCTGATCACCGCGGAAGCCGTCATAGCCGAACACGCGGCGTAGAACCTCTTGTGCCGCATCGGATTCGGCGACCGGGGGGCTGTCGGTCACTACAGCCACGGAAACATCGAGGGATACCACGCGGCCCATCCTACGAGCGTGGTCGGACAACGGAACCCCTACATCGGCGCGGCCTCCCAGGCGACCCACCAACTTGCTCACATGTGGACAAAGAATTTCCGCGAGGTCGTCGCACACCACTGACGGCCTCGGACAAGCCATACCGTGCTATATCGTGTGCGAGGCCGTCATGCGGTCTACGTCCGGTCAGTCGCGGACGTAGTAGCGCAGGGTGCCGTAGGCGGTGATCGCGGCGAAGACGATGCCGAGGGGCGCGATGGTCAAGGAGACCAGAGCGATGTCCTCGCCGGTGAGGCGGGGAAAGACGTTGCTGTTGAACAGTGCGCCGAGGCCGCGATTCACTACCAACGGTTGTGCGAGGAACAAACCGAGAACGGCCAGAATCGACCCGGCCAGGGCCGCGACCACGGCTTCCAGTAGGAATGGCAACTGCGTGTACCAGCGCGTCGCACCGACCATCCGCATGATGCCGACTTCCTCGCGTCGGCTGAACGCCGCGATCTGCACCATATTCGCGATCAACAGCAGTGCGGCCAATGCCTGCAATGCCGCTAACCCGAACGCCGCGTTCCGCAGGCCGTCGAACACCCCGACCAGACGGTCCACAGTGTCCTTGTCGTTGAGTACGCTCTGGATTCCGTCCTTTCCGTTGAACGACTCGTAGATCCGCGGATACTGATCGGCATCGGTCATCTTCACGCGCAACGACGCGGGCAGCCGGGTGTCCTTGATCAGGTCCAGCATTTCCGGCTGATCCTTGAAGGTCACCTCGGTGGCTTCCTTCATCGCCTCGTCACTGTTGACGAACTGGACCGAGACCACACCGTCGGTCTTCTTCAGATCCGACATCAGCTGCTGACATGGATTCAGCGAACAGTCCCGATCGTTCGCCGAAACCAGGTCGGTGAGGTAGAGCCGGATCTCGACCCGATCCATGAAGTAGTTCTGGGTCTTATCCGCGATCCGCAGCGCGAGCAGACCGCCGCCGAGCATCGTCAGCGATACCGCGGTGGTCAGGATCATCGCGATGGTCATGGTGACATTGCGACGCAGGCCGGTGACGACCTCGTTGAGCAGGAATCCAGCGCGCATTACCGGCCCACCCCGTAGACGCCGATCGCCTCGTCGCGGATCAGTCGGCCCTGGTGCAGCTCCACTACTCGCTTACGCATCGCGTCGACGATGTGATTGTCGTGTGTGGCCATCACCACGGTGGTACCGATGCGGTTGATCCGCTCCAGCAGCAGCATGATGTCGCCGCTGGTGTCGGGATCAAGATTGCCCGTCGGCTCGTCGGCGAGCAGGACCAGCGGCCGGTTCACAAACGCCCGCGCGATCGCGACACGCTGCTGCTCACCACCGGACAATTCATGCGGCAGCCGATCGGCCTTACCGCCGAGCCCGACCATATCCAGCACCTCGGGCACCGTCCGGTCGATGAACTGGCGCCGCTTGCCGATCACCTCCAGGGCGAACGCCACATTTTCGGCGACGGTCTTCTGCTGCAGCAGCCGGAAGTCCTGGAAGACGCAACCCATGCGCTGACGCAACTTCGGCACCTTCCGCCCGGGGAGCCGGTCGACCTGGAAGTCGGCGACTCGGATCTCGCCCGCGGTCGGGGCCTCCTCTTTGAGCAGCAGTCGCATGAAGGTCGACTTGCCCGAACCGGACGGGCCGATGATGAAGACGAATTCGCCCTTGCTCACATCGACGGTGATGTTGTCCAGCGCGGGTCGCGTCGAGGTCTGATACGACTTGGTCACGTTCCGCATAGCGATCACGGCTAGCCAGTGTAACCAGCAACCGTTTGCGGCCAGTAGCTATAGCATGGTCGACCCGGCCCTATGAGCGACTCGCAGGCAATCGCTATTGGCCGGGCGTAGCCGTATTCACCACTGCGGAAACGATGTTGAATTTCTCGGGCGATGTCGAAGTCGGTTGATCGGGCCTGACGAACAGATACAGCACGAAGGTGGCGATCCATGATGCCATCAGGATCGCCGTGGATCTACGCGGTCTCACTGATTCCCTCCCGGCGCAATGCCGCGGCGACTCGCACCCGCAACTCGCGACCGACCTCGAACTGCTTGCCTGGCAATGTGCGGGCAACCATCCGAATATTCATCTGGTCCACTGTCAGATCTTCGACGCCCATCACGGTGGGCTTGTCGAGCAGCAGCGGCCTCAATCTGCGGTCCTCGTACGCCTTTGTACCGACCTCGTGCAGGATCTCGTTGATCCTCATGATATCGACGCTGGCCGCGACCGGAACATCGATCGCGGCGCGCGCCCAATCCTTCGACAGATTCGTCACTTTGACGATCTGCCCATTGGGCACGGTGATCACCTCACCATCGGCATTGCGCAATGTGGTGATCCGCAGCGTGACGTCCTCGACGGTACCCTCGGCCTGCTCCGCGGATCCGGTGACCGCGATGCGAACCACATCACCAAATCCGTACTGCCGCTCGGTAATCAGGAAAAATCCGGCAAGGATGTCCTGCACGATCCGCTGTGCGCCGAAGCCGAGCGCAGCACCGAGCACCGCCGCGGGCGCGACCAGACCGGTGACCTCGAAACCCAGCCGCCGCAGCACTTCCATGCCGACGAGGACGTATACGACGGTCAGCAGCACCCAGGTGACCACCTGCGCCAGGGCGTGCCGATGTTTGGCCGCCTCGGAGCGCACCAGTGCGTCGCTGCTGCGGAACCCGGCGTCGATCTTGCGGGTGATCCGATCTCGGACAAAGGTGGCGAAGCGGCTGAACAGCACCGCGCCGACGATCAGCAGGACGATCTCTAATCCGGAGGACCGCAGCCAGGTGGTGATGTCGGAGGACGTGGAGAAAGCCTGGGGTACGTCCAACTAGCTCGCCTGCTCTCGCATTCGCCAACGAATTCCGGATTCGATGAAACCATCGATATCGCCGTCGAGCACGGCAGTCGGATTGTTGACTTCGTAGTTGGTGCGCAGATCCTTGACCATCTGATACGGATGCAACACGTAGGAGCGCATCTGATTGCCCCAGGACGCACCCTCATTGGTCTTGAGCGCATCCATCTCGGCGCGCTCCTCCTGCCGCTTGCGCTCTAGCAGCTTTGCCTGCAACACCCGCATCGCCGAAATCTTGTTCTGCAGCTGGGATTTCTCGTTCTGACAGGTGACCACGATGCCGGTTGGGATATGCGTGAGACGCACCGCCGAGTCGGTGGTGTTGACGCTCTGGCCGCCGGGTCCCGACGAACGGTACACGTCGACGCGGACCTCGCCCTCGGGAATTTCGATGTGGTCGGTGGTCTCGACCACGGGTAGCACCTCGACCTCGGCGAAGGAGGTCTGGCGGCGGCCCTGATTGTCGAACGGACTGATCCGAACCAGGCGGTGCGTGCCCATCTCCACCGACAGGGTGCCGTAGGCATACGGCGATTTCACCGCGAACGTCGCGCTCTTGATGCCCGCCTCTTCGGCGTAGGAGGTGTCGTAGACCTCGACGGAGTACTTGTGCCGGTCCGCCCAGCGGATATACATGCGCATCAGCATCTCGGCCCAGTCGGCGGCATCCACACCACCGGCGCCGGAGCGGATATTGACCAGCGCCTCACGCTTGTCGTACTCGCCAGAGAGCAGGGTGCGAACCTCCATGGCCTCCACATCACTGTGCAGCGCGGCCCGCTCGGCATCGGCATCGGCGAGCGCGGCCGCCCTGGCCTCGCCCTCCTCTTCCTCGGCTAGTTCGTACAGCACGGACAGATCGTCGAGACGCTGACGCAGCTCCTCGACCCGACGCAACTCGCTCTGGGCATGCGACAGTTCACTGGTGACCTGCTGCGCGTGCTCCTGGTTGTTCCACAGATCGGGATCGGCGGCCTGGTGCTCGAGCTCATCGATCCGTCGACGCAGCTCCTCGACATCGAGGACCGATTCGACGGTCTTGAGCGTGGCGTCGAGTTCGGCGAGGTCAGCGGAAAGGTCAGGATGCACGATGCTCAAGCCTACTGGGCGCGGTGAAGACGGTGAAACACGCGGTGGTACCTCAGCCGGAGACAGCTCGCAACCCGCGTGGGCGGCGACCGGCCAGGGCGTCGAGGGCGGTGGCGGTGGCATCGTCGGCGGGGAGGTAGACGATGAGCTGCTGGTCGTCGGCGACGGAGAGTTCGAGGGGTTCGTAGGTGAGGCGCAGGTGACCTGCCTCGGGATTGCGAGGTGGGCACTCCTATGCGGCAGCGGGGATGGGTCCGGCGGGACCGGGGGTGGGCGATAGGGTTCGGGGGTGGCTGATTACTCCTCCGATCTGGAACTTGCGCTTCGGTTGGCCGACGAGGCCGATGGGATTACCCGGGGGCGGTTCGGGGCGTTGGATCTGCGGGTCGATGCGAAGCCGGATCTGACGCCGGTCTCGGATGCGGATCTGGCGGTGGAGAAGGCGATACGCCAGGTGCTGGGGCAGGAGCGCCCAGGGGATTCGGTGCTCGGTGAGGAGTTCGGCGGTGACGTCGAGTTCACCGGACGGCAGTGGGTGATCGATCCGATCGATGGCACCAAGAACTTCGTGCGGCGGGTGCCGATTTGGGCGACATTGATCTCGCTGCTCGAGGACGGCGTTCCGGTGGTCGGCGTGGTGAGTGCGCCCGCGTTGACGCGGCGGTGGTGGGCGGCAGCCGGTTCCGGCGCCTGGGCCAGCGTCGATTCCGCTGCGGCGAAACCGATTTCGGTCTCCGCGGTCGGCGAGCTCGGCTCGGCCAGCCTGGCCTTCTCCAGCCTGTCAGGGTGGCGCGAGCGCGGTCTGCGCGAGAAGTTCCTCGACCTCACCGACGCGGTATGGCGAGTCCGTGGCTACGGCGACTTCTTCACATACTGTCTGCTCGCCGAGGGCGCGGTCGATATCGCCACCGAACCCGAAGTCTCCCTGTGGGACCTGGCCGCCCTCGACATCCTCGTCCGCGAAGCCGGCGGCCGCTTCACCTCCCTTGCCGGCACCCCCGGCCCCCACGGCGGCGACGCCATCGCCACCAACTCCCTACTCCACGACGCTGTGCTCACCCACCTGACCTGAGCCTCGAGAATCGCTATCGGTGCGTCCCGACCATGCTCGTGCCGAACAGCGCCCACCCGGCACCGTCTCGAGCGATCCGTACGGAGGTGGCACCGTCCGATGGGTTGCGCATCGGACCGGGCTTGATCAGGCCGGTAATGATCGGGCAGCCTGCACCGGCGGCCGGGTCGATCTGGTAGTCCGCGCCTTGGACGTGATCGGCGACGAAGAGCTGGCCCGCTCGGGTCGCTGCCATATCATCGAGCAGCGCGACCAGATCGGGAGCATTGGCGACCACGGTCGGGTTTATCGAGATCGTCGAGCGGAACCCTTGCCATGCGGCACAACATGACAGCCGCGCTGGAATGTCGCCCGGGACGGACCGGCCGCCCCGGGCGACTCGACTCACGGAACGAACAATGTGGCGATCATATTGACGACCCCGGAGACGAGCTGATCGACAACGCGAAGAACCATGACATCTCCTTTCTAGTACTGGGGGATTCAATCCTTACTAGTACTGCGGGCCTTACTGGTACTGCGGGATTCAGCCTCGCCGGATAGATCCGCCAAGCGCTGTGAATGGCACCTATGTAGATAGGCATCGATCGGTCTTCGTTGCCGACGGGCGCGTGGATGGCTTCAATTCGGATGGTTCAGCTCAGATGTTTCGCCGCGGGCCATATTTCGGCCAGGGATGCTCGCGGTTCGCGGCAGATGAACAGCGGTCGGCCCCGCTCGTCGTTGTCGATGCCGAGGCCGTTGTCGATGTGACCGGCGGGTTCGAAAGCCGCAGCAGCAGTAACGAATCGGCATCGATTGCCGACATCGCGTTGGCCAGTAGCGGAGTCAATACCGGCTGATCCGGGTAGCCCCAATCCAGATGCCGGCCCGCCGCCAGAAAGTACAGCTCGTCCCGGTGGTAGCCGTAGCGCCTGGCGAATGCGGCGAGTAGTGCGGCGAACAGCGCAGCGACGACGGACAGCGGTCGTCCCGCGACTGTGGGCACTCGTCCAGCCTGACACAGTTCGGCAGCGTATGCTGCACCTCGACGCACTTCTTACTCTAAAGTAAGATAGTCTTACTCAGGAGTAAGATAGCTGGGATAAGACCGCACGTACCCACCCGAGAAAACCAGGTGATGATGAGCACTCGAGACAGCGCGACGAAGCGACATCCAGACACGTCCGCGGTCGGCCTGAACCACCCCAAACGGGACTGGATGGGCGCGGCAATGCGGGTGGTGACGACCATCACCGGGTCGGAGCTCGCCGAGAAGTACAACCTGCGCAAGCCGATCGAGCGAGTCACCTACGAGGGCACCAAGTCCGGTTTCCGCACCCTCGGCGCCGCCACTCGCGTATTCGGCAAGGTCGCCGGCGGCGGTGCGCCGAAACGCCTGGCCGACAACGAGTCCAAGAACAAGGACTACTTCGACCTGACCCCGAGCGATGAGCAGCAGATGATCGTCGAGACGGTGAAGGAATTCGCCGCCGAGATTCTGCGCCCGGCCGCCTATGAGGCCGATAACGCCGCCAAGGCCCCGCGCGACCTGCTCGAGCGCGCCGCCGAACTCGGCATCACCGTGATCAATGTGCCCGAGGAGCTGGAAGGCGCGGCGGCCGAGCGCGGCGCGGTCACCAATTCGCTGGTCGCGGAGGCGCTCGCACACGGTGATATGGGGCTGGCGCTGCCGATTCTGGCGCCGAGTGGTGTCGCGATCGCCCTGTCCCAATGGGGTACCAATGCGCAGCAGCAGACCTACCTGCCCGCCTTCACCGGCGAGAATGTGCCGCAGGCCTCGGTCGTGATCAGCGAGCCGCGCGCCCTGTTCGACCCATTCGCGCTGCAGACCAAGGCGACCCGCGTCCCCAGCGGCTACCGCCTCAACGGTGTGAAGAGCCTGGTCCCAGCCGCGGGTGATGCCGAACTATTCATCGTCGCCGCCGAACTCGACGGCCGCCCCGCCCTGTTCATCGTGCCGTCCGACAGCCAGGGGCTGGTCGTTGAGGCCGATCCGAGCATGGGTCTGCGCGCCGCCGGCCTCGGTCGCCTGCTGCTCAACGATGTCGCGGTCGGCACGGACGCCATCCTCGGCGACAGCGATGCTATGACCCGCGCCGAGGAGTACGCCGACGCGGTGCGCCTGGCCCGCCTCGGCTGGGCCTCGCTGGCCATCGGTACCGGACAGGCCGTGCTCGATTACGTGATTCCTTATGTGAACGAGCGCGAGGCATTCGGCGAGCCGATCTCGCACCGCCAGGCGGTCGCGTTCATGGTCGCGAATATGGCAATCGAGCTGGACGGCCTGCGCCTGGTGACCCTGCGGGGTGCCTCGCGCGCGGAGCAGGGACTTTCCTACGCCCGCGAGGCGGCATTGGCCCGCAAACTCGCCACCGACAAGGGCATGCAGATCGGCCTCGACGGCGTGCAGTTGCTCGGCGGCCACGGCTTCACCAAGGAACACCCGGTCGAGCGCTGGTACCGCGATCTGCGGGCCATCGGCGTCGCCGAAGGTGTCGTGCTCGTCTGACCGGCTGGTTCCTTAACTTCCAGGAGACATCACCATGATCAATCTCGAACTCCCCAAGAAGCTGCGGGCCAGCGCCAACCAAGCCCATCAGGTCGCCCAGGAGATCTTCCGGCCGATCTCGCGCAAATACGACCTCGGCGAACACGAGTACCCGGTCGAACTGGACGCCATGGCCGCCATGGTCGAGGGCCTCGCCGACTCCGGCACCCAGAAGATCGGCGGCGCGGCCGGTGGTCGTTCCGATGCGGACTCCCACGCCACCGAACTGCTCGGAAACTCCAACGGCGGCAATATGTCCGCGCTGCTGAACGCGCTGGAGACCTCCTGGGGCGACGTCGGCCTGATGCTATCGATCCCTTACCAGGGGCTGGGCAATGCGGCCATCGCGGCCGTCGCCACCGATGAGCAGCTGAAGCGCTTCGGCAAGGTGTGGGCCTCGATGGCCATCACCGAACCGTCCTTCGGCTCCGACTCGGCCGCCGTCACCACCACCGCCGTACTGGACGGCGATGAGTGGGTGCTCAACGGCGAGAAGATCTTCGTGACCGCGGGCCAGCGCTCCACCCACATCGTGGTGTGGGCCTCGGTCGACCGCAGCCTGGGCCGCGCGGCGATCAAGTCGTTCGTCGTGCCGCGGGACGCTCCCGGACTTTCGGTGGCCCGGCTCGAGCACAAGCTCGGCATCAAGGCCTCCGATACCGCCGTACTGCTGTTGCAGGACTGCCGGATTCCGAAGGACAACATCCTCGGCAGCCCGGAAGTCAATGTGGAGAAGGGTTTTGCCGGGGTCATGCAGACCTTCGACAACACCCGTCCCCTGGTGGCCGCGATGGCGGTCGGTGTCGCGCGGGCGGCGCTGGAGGAGTTGCGGGCCATCCTGAAGGATGCGGGCATCGAGCCGTCCTACGACATCCCGGCCAACAACCAGCCAGCGGCCGCCGCCGAATTCCTGCGGATGGAGGCCGATTACGAGGCCGCGTACCTGCTGTCGCTGCGCGCCGCGTGGATGGCCGACAATAAGAAGCCGAACTCCTTGGAAGCCTCGATGTCCAAGGCCAAGGCGGGCCGCACCAGCACCGACATCACGCTCAAGGCCGTCGAACTCGCGGGCACCATCGGCTACTCCCAGCGCACCCTTCTCGAAAAGTGGGGCCGCGACTCCAAGATCCTCGATATCTTCGAGGGCACCCAGCAGATCCAGCAGCTCATCGTGGCCCGCCGCGTCCTCGGCAAGACGAGCGCCGAGCTGAAATAGCAAGTCGTACAACGGAAACCGGTGTCGAGCCCATTCGAGGGCCGACACCGGTTTTTTGTTCACGTTGTCGCTGTATATCAAGCTCTACCCGTCTCAGGCCGTCATCGGCAAGAGACCACGCAGCCGACACATCATCGACGGTCTGCCGCGCACGCTCGTGGCTGGAGGTCAACAGATGCGTATACACCCGCAGAGTTACTGCCAGAGTCAGATCCAGGCCACAAGGGTCCCGGCGATCTCGGTGTGCCTGTTTTCGGATCCACATCCAGAAGCTAGGTGGTCCAGCGCCTTTTGTTCGGAACCGGTTCCGTGTAGCCGGTCAGTAGGTGCGGGCGCTGCCGGATGTGAGTGCGCTGGTAAGCAGCGCCAGCAGGTAGGTGATCAGGGCGGCGGGATTGGTTTCAGGGTACGTAGGGGGCATGGTCGAATCTCCTGTTCTTGCAACAATATCGAGACTGACTCTGGTAACGCACCACCCGCCGGACAACCCCGATCTTCTGGTGCCCCCCGCTTTCCGGGGGTTCGACAGCACGAAGCCCATTTCGCCCCGCAGCTTGTCGATCTAGGTCGAGTTTCCTCGGCAGGCTCCCGGTAGTGCCACTTGCGGCGCGGTTCGAAAAGGCCACACATCTCTGCGGAAGACGAACAGCCCGAGATCATCTCGGGGCCGCTGTCGTCAGTACGCGCGACGGCGGTCACCGAAATTCATCGCGGTTCGTGACACCCGCCGAAACCGGTGCAGTGCCGCACGGTATCTTGCCTGCTGAGAATCAGCGGACGAATTCCATCGAGCTGTACCAAGAACCCCAACAGGAGACTGGTTATGCACAGGCTGGGTTTGATACGTCGCTTCACCGCCGCGGTCGCGGCCACCACCGCATTCGTTGTCGTCTTCGCGGGTCATGCCGCGGCCGAGCCGACGACGATCGACTGGAGTACGGCCACACAGCAATTGCGCAAGGCCGCCAACGGCAATCCCGCCGCCGAACAGGCCGTGGACCGCCTGCTGACGTCCGGGCAGGTCGCCACCCGGGTGGCAATGCCCGCACAGCCGTTCCAGATCCCGGCGCAATCCGATATCGGGCGCGGAGACGGGCCCGGCGTCTACGGGTCCGGCATCGCGCTCGGCTACGACGGCTTCCGATTCGGGTTCTTCGGCGGACCGGGCATGATCGCACCGAATCAGGCTGGGGCCAGGCTCGAGGTCCTGTGGATCAATCTGTCCAACGGCCGCAGCGGCACCGAGGTGATCTCCGAGCACAACGATGTCGCGGCCGACACCACCATCCGCACCCGCCCGATCAACACCGGTGCCGGTGTCATCGTCGGCGCGGTCTACGGCACCCTGTTGCACCGCTGGCCTGTCCCGGTCAGCGACGCCAACCCGGACGGCTACCAGTACCGACTCGCAACCATCTCGGTCCCGTCCTTCGGGTCGGTCTACAACTGACCATCCGGCATGCGAGCCCGGCACGGATTCCCGTGCCGGGTTTTGCGTCAACGATGCTGGATTACGCCGGTAATTACGTAATTCCGTAGATTGGGCTCATGAGGCTGGAAGAACGACTGGCGGAGCTCGAACACCGACTCGCAGCAATGGAACTCGGTCAGCTCGGCAACGGTCGAGCGAACGGATCCGCTCCGCCGGATGGGTGGGCGCTGCGGCAACTGCGAGCGGAATTCACGGCCGCGGACGAGCGCAATGGCGGGGTGATGTTCGCCGGTTCCGGTCGGCTACCGAGTGCCGAACAGTTCGACTGGCAGGTCCGGTTCAGCACCGATGACATCGTCGCCTACGACTGGGACGATGCCGCCGAATGCCTTGCCGCCCTCGGCAGTCCGGTGCGCCTGCGCATTCTGCGCGAGATCATCCGCGGCAGCCGAACCGCCGCCGAACTCACCGACCTCGACGAGGTGGGCACCTCCGGCCAGATCTACCACCACCTGCGCCAACTGGCGGCAACCGGCTGGCTGCACACCGTGGGCCGCGGCCGCTTCGAAGTACCTCCGAATCGGGTCGTCCCATTGCTGGTCGCGCTGGCAACCGCGCGCCGGTGAGTGTGATGTAGGTCATAGCGCTGATACGGTTGGTGCGACAGAGATAGTGGTTCGAGATCGCTAGGTCGAGTGCCGATGCGAGTTCCTGGTAGAGGTGATCGACGATGAAGTTGGCGCATGCGCTCGAGGTTGTGAAGGCATTCGGGGTACTACGGGCGCGCGGGGTCAGTGATCCCAAGAAGCCGCTGGAAACGTTGCGGACGGCGAAGGAATCGCAGGTCTATGGGCCGCAGGCGACCTTGATCCGGCATTCGGCCCGAGTCGCGCCCGATGCCCCGGGGCTGGTGGACGAGCGCGGCGAACTGACCTACCGGCAACTCGACGAGCAGTCGACCGCGATCGCGCGCGGGTTGCGGCCGGCGAATCTGACCGAGGGTTCCGTGGTCGGTGTGCTGGCCCGCGACCATCGGGGCCTCATCCTGGCCATGGCCGCGGCGGGCAAGCTCGGCGTGCGGGTCGCGCTGATGAATACCGGCTTCGCCAAACCACAGTTCGCCGAGGTCTGCGAGCGCGAGAAGGTCAAGGCCGTCCTGCACGACAGCGAATTCCTCGGCCTGCTCGACGCGCTGCCGCCGAGTCTGCCGCGCTACCTCACCTGGGTCGACGAGGGCACCGAATTGCCCGACGGCGCACAGACTCTCGACGATCTCATCGCCGCCAACTCCCCCGTCGACCTGCCCGCACCGTCCAAGCCGGGCGGGTTCGTCATTCTCACCAGCGGCACCACCGGCCTGCCGAAGGGCGCACCGCGCAGCAAGGTGACCCCGTTGGCCACCGCGCAGATGGTGGACCGAATTCCGTTCCCGGTCCGGGGAACGCAGGTCATCGTGTCGCCGATCTTCCACAGCACCGGCCTGGGCACCTACCTGGTCGCCTCGGCGATGAGCAATAAGGTGGTGGTGCGCCGCCGCTTCGACGCGGAAGCCACGCTGCAGATGGTGGCCGATCACAAGGCCGAAATGCTGGTCGCGGTGCCGACCATGCTGCACCGGATGACCGAATTGGCGCCGGAGATCCGTGCCAAATATGACACCACGTCGCTGAAATGCATTCTGGTGGCGGGTTCGGCGCTGTCGCCGGAATTGTGTGTCAAGGCCACACAGATCTTCGGCCCGGTGCTGTACAACCTCTACGGCTCTACCGAATGCGCCGTCGCCACCGTCGCGAATCCGGACGATCTCGCCATCGCACCCGGCACAGTCGGCCGGGCGCCGATCACCTGCGAGGTCCGGCTCTACGACGAGAACGACAGGCAGGTCAGCGCGATCAACACCACCGCGCGCATTTTCATCCGCAGCGGTGCGCCGTTCGAGGGCTACACCGACGGCAGACATAAGCAGATCATCGACGGCTATATGTCCAGCGGCGATGTCGGCCACTTCGACGAGCACGGCCTGCTGATGGTGGACGGCCGCGATGACGACATGATCGTGTCCGGCGGTGAGAACGTCTTCCCGCAGGAGGTCGAGAACCTGCTGCTGGAGCGGCCGGATGTGTTCGACGCGGCCGTCGTCGGCGTCGACGATGCGGAATTCGGCAAGCGTCTGCGTGCCTTCGTGGTCCCCGAGACCGGTCACTGTCCCGGCAGCGAGGAGATCAAGGCCTACGTCAAGGAGAATCTGGCCCGCTACAAGGTGCCGCGCGAGGTCGTCTTCCTCGACGATCTCCCGCGCAACCCCACCGGGAAACTGCTGCGCCGGGTGCTCGTCGAGTACGAAGTCACGCAGAGATCCGGGCAGCCATTGGACCACTGAGATACATGAAACAGCGAGTTACAGACGCTTGCTACTGTTTGCTGCAGTACTGGATCTCGAAGTTGCGGTCCACACCACCCCCGGTCCCGGTGGGTGGATCACGGAAGGCGTTGTCGAATGTCTCTATCCCTACCTGCGCTGAACGACTCCATCCGGAAAGCGGGCGATTTCGCCCAAGGCGTGAATGTCATGGTCAAGCGGCGCTTGTTCAATCCGCTCCGACCCGATCACGCGGTGCGGTCCGCATTCAATGTGCTCAAGTTCGGCCCGTTCGCCGGTGTCGTCATGCACGCGGCGCAAACCAGACCGGATGCGGCAGCCATCGTCGACGAGCGCGGTGAGGTCAGCTTCGGCCAGCTCGATGAGCAGTCCAGCGCCCTGGCCCGTGGGCTCGAGGCGCAGGGCTTGCAGCCCGGTGATGTGGTCGCGCTGCTGGCGCGCGACCATCGTGGCATGGTGCTGAGCCTGCTCGCGACCGGCAAGCTCGGCGTGCGCACGGTGCTGATGAATACCGGCTTCGCGAAACCGCAGTTCGCCGATGTGGCCGCGCGCGAGAACATCAAGGCCGTACTGCATGACAGCGAATTCCTCGACCTGATGAGCGCGATCCCGGCCGAGATTCCCCGGGTGCTCACCTGGGTGGATGAGAAGGACGATTCCGATCCGTCGGTCCCGACCATCGAATCGCTGATCGAGGGCCGCTCGACCGCACCGGTGCCCCCACCCACCAAGCCCGGCGGCATGGTCATCCTGACCAGTGGCACCACCGGCACGCCGAAGGGTGCGCCGCGCGACCGGGTCAGCCCGTTCGCCTCGGCCCAGTTCCTGGACCGGGTGCCGCTGCCCAATAACGGGACCATGATCATGGCCGCGCCGATCTTCCACGCCACCGGACTTTCCCAGTTCACCTTGGGTCTTGCCCTCGGCAACCGGGTGATCTTCCAGCAGCGCCGGTTCGATCCGGAGAAGACGCTCGCGAATATTCAGCGCTACCAGGCGGATTCGCTGATCGTGGTGCCGACCATGTTGCAGCGCATCCTTGATCTCGGCGACGAGGTGTTGGCCAAGTACGACCCGAGCAGCCTCGAGGTGATCTTCGCCGCGGGTTCGGCCATCGCACCCGATGTTGTCACCCGCACCCTCGACTACTTCGGCGACAGCCTCTACAACCTGTACGGCTCGACCGAATGCGCGGTCATGACCGTCGCGACCCCGGAGGAACTGCGCAAGGCCCCGACCACCGCGGGCAAGGCGCCGGTCGGCATCCGGATCGTGCTGCTGGACAAGAACCACAAGCCGATCACCGAGCCGAGTATCACCGGCACCATCTTCGTGGACAACGGTTTCGCCTTCACCGGCTACACCGACGGCCGCACCAAGGAGATCGTGGACGGCATGATGTCCAGCGGTGACGTCGGGCATTTCGACGCCGAGGGCCTGCTCTACATCGACGGCCGCGACGACGACATGATCGTCTCCGGCGGCGAGAACGTCTTCCCGCTCGAGGTGGAGAACCTGATCGCGGGCCGCGACGATATCTTCGAGGCCGCCGTTGTCGGCATCGATGACCGCGAATTCGGAAAGCGGCTGCGCGCCTTCGTCGTTCCCGGACCGGAGTCCAAGCGCGATGCACAGGAGATCAAGGATTACGTCAAGGCGAATCTGGCGCGGTACAAGGTACCCCGCGAGGTGATCTTCCTCGATGAGCTGCCGCGCAATGCGACCGGGAAGTTGCTGCGCAAGCCGTTGATCGAGATGGAAAGCGACGCGGACTGATTTCCGGCCGGGCCGCAGGTCTTCCATTCGGAAACCCGATGCATCCCATGAATTCTGGCCGCCCGCTCGGGGTGAGAACGGCGGGTAATTCATCAGCTATCATCAGCGCGTGAGTATCGAGTTCGGCCCGGCCGCTGCGGGGCAACGCAGCGCCGTCGCGCGGGTGCGCGGCGCATGTGCCGGCTCGATCTCCGGTGCCATATCCGTTGCGGCACATGGGTGGGCGTCCGCGGGAATGCCGCCGGACAGTTCCTCGCTCGTGCTCCTCGCCGCCGCTTCCGCCGTTGTCGGCGCACTGGTAGCCGGGCTCGCACCGCTGCGCGACACCTCGATCGGGCTGATCTCGGCGCTCGTCGCAGGACAGCTGCTCGGACACGTCACCATGGGCTGGAGTTCAGGGCAGATGCATCACGGCGATGCCCAGCTCACGCCCGGTATGGCTACCGCACACGTCGTCGCTGCTGGGCTCGCGGCGGTGGTTATCCAGGGTGCGGAGGCCACGTATCGGATCGGTTGTGCGGTGCTGTCGCGAGTGCTGCCGATGCGGTATCACCCGCCCGCGATACCCGGGCCGGTGCCACTGCGCCTGACCCACCGCGATCGGGTAGTGCTGCGGATATTCGCCACGGAATCGCTGCGCACGCGCGGTCCGCCGCTGGTGTTCGGTCACTGATATTCATTACCCGGCGCACGGGCCGTGCTCGTGCGTCGTCGTTGCCGTGCAACATCTTTGCGCGGAGCTCTGCTCGCCCGGCGAACGCCGGGATCCGCTGTTCGGCGTAGTCGCGATGACGGGCGTCCAGCGGATTTCGACGAGCACTCGCCGATTACGGACGGCCGACGATCTTCCGGGTTCTTCCGAACTCCAGAAACGAACAATCATGAGTATTACGGACACCAGTCCGCCGGATGCCGAATCATCGGCTCCGACAAAGGAAACGAGGATACGGTCGCGCAACGGCGGCTATCCCCTCGTGATGCGGTTGCATTTCTATGCGGGCATCTTCGTCGCACCGTTCGTTCTGATCGCCGCGGTCACGGGAGCGCTCTACGCCATTTCCCCGACCTTGGAATCGATTACCTCGCACGACCTGTTGACGGTCGAGGCGAATGGCGGAATGCGGCCGCTGTCCGAACAGGTCACCGCGGCCGTCGCCACCCAGCCGAATCTGCAGCCGGTCGCGGTAGCGCCGGCCCCTGGAGCCGATGACACCACCCGCGTGCTGTTCGACGACCCGTCCCTCGGTGAGTCCGAACGGCGTGCGGTCTTCGTGAATCCGTATACCGCGCAGCCGGTCGGCAGCGATGTGGTCTACGGCAGTTCGGGTGCGCTCCCGATGCGCACGTGGATCGATCGCCTGCACCGGGATCTGCACCTGGGCGAACCGGGTCGCATATACAGCGAGCTCGCGGCGTCGTGGCTGTGGGTCGTGGCGCTGGCCGGTCTCATGCTGTGGATCCGTCGGGTGCGTGGGCGGCGCAACCGCAACTCCGCAGCCTGGCTGCTGGCACCGGATGGTTCCTGGCAGGGACGCGGTCGTTCGATGAATTGGCATGGTGCCGTTGGCGTTTGGATCATGCCGGTGATCCTGATGATGGCGGCGACCGGGATGACCTGGTCGACCTATGCGGGCGAGAACATCACCGAACTGCGCGAACAGCTCAGCTGGACCACACCCGCGGTGAGCACCGCACTGCCCGGGGCGACCACGCCGGAACACTCCGGGGGCGAACACCATGGTGGCAGCGATCGTGCGCCCGCGCCGGTCGACATCCCGACCCGGATCGCGCAGCTCGACGGGGTTTATGCGGCAGCCCGCGCCAATGGCATTACCCAGGGCTCGGAAATCGCCATTCCGGCCAAGCCCGGTGTCGCATTCGCGGTGAAGGAACGGCGCATGTCCGGCACCTACACCGTCGATGCGGTCGCCGTCGACGGCGCGACCGGCAGGGTCACCGACAAGCTCGCCTACGCCGACTGGCCGATCATGGCCAAGCTCTCCAACTGGGGCATCCAATTCCACATGGGCCTGATGTTCGGGCTGCTCAACCAGTTGCTGCTGCTCGTGGTGATGATCGGACTGATCATCGTGCTCGTGCTCGGCTACCTGATGTGGTGGCAGCGGCGGCCGACCCGTGGTGCTTCGCGGTTCGCCGTCGGACGCGCACCACGTCGCGGTGCATTGCGCCAGACCTCACTGTGGCTGGCGGTGCCGATGGTGGCGGCCGCGCTGGTTGTCGGCTGGTTCGTGCCGCTGGTCGGGCTGAGCCTGCTCGCGTTTCTCGTCGTCGACGTCATCGTCGGCCTGGTGACACGCAAGCGCGCCACGGCCTAGTTGCCAATTGAAACCGCCGGGGCGTGAGGGGCTCCGGCGCTTACCAATTCGCCCCAACGAACGTCAAAGGTATGGCCGTTGTATCGCCATGCCCCGAAAAGACAGGATTCACCAATCTCATGAAGATCAATAAGTTCGCCCTCGCCGCCGCGTGCATGGCGACCGCGATGGGGATTGCCGCCGGTGCGAGCTCTGCCGAACCGATCGAGGCCGCCGCCCCGATCAACTTCACCGCCCAGGCCACCGACACCCAGTCGATCATCACCACCGATTCCGGATCGATGGTCGTCGAGGACGGCGCGCTGAAGATCAAGGCCGCCAACGGAACAACCGTGGCGGGCACCCCGCTCACCTTCCGCGTCGACGACTTCGAATTCCCGCTCGCGGCCGAAATCGCCGATAACACCGCAACTCTCACGCCACAGTTCGATATCGCACATGCGACCTATAAGCCGGCCGCACTGCCGTATGAGGACAAGGCCCCCTGGAAGACCGAATACGATCGCGAACAAGCCGCCTGGTCCCGCATGACCAGCACCATCAGCATGGGCGCTACCATCGGCACCTTGGTCGGCGGCATCGGCGGCGGCGCCATCGGCTGCGTGCTCGGCGGTATCGCGGGTGCGACGGTCGCCTCGGCCACCATCGTCGGCCTCTTCGGTCCGTTCATTCCCGCCGCCGCCATCGGCTGCCTCGGCGGCATCGTCGCTGTCGGTGCACTAGGCGTACTAGCGGGCCAGATCCTCGTGACCGCCCCGGTCGCGATCGGCGCCTCGATCCAATACCTCACCACCGTCAATTCGCCTTTCCAGGGGAAGTAATCCGACCTGCGAGAACAGATGAATTTCTGTCGTGATCGCCAGATTTTCGATCTGTGATTCCAGTCGCATCAGGCCCTGGTTTCGGTGCAGCTCAGGCTGTTCCGGCACCAGGGCCTTCGGTGTCGACGGAGGCGGCTCGGGACTGCCCGACCTGCCGACTGCTACAGCCGGACCACGTGAGCTCCGTATTGGAGATTGGCGCCGATCGCCGCAATCACGACCGGATCCCCACTGCCGAGAGTTACCTTCTGATTGCGGATGTCCTCGGCGAGTAGGATGAACACGCTCGCACCCGAAGTATTTCCGTAGCGCTCGACATTTATCGCCGTCCGGTCTTCTGGGAGACCGGCGATATCCATCAGTTGCTCGATGAGTCGGAGATTCGATTGGTGCGGATAGAACCGTTCGATGTCGCCGATATCCATGCGGGCATCGGCGAGGACATGGTCTATCATCTTTTTCATGGTGGGTGCATAGGCATCCGCAACCCTTCTTCCGATCACGTGATGTGCATGATCCGACAGGGCGATGCCCGGCATTCCAGGTGGACGCAGGTTTCCACCAGCCGGCCGAACTACGATTTCGTGGTACTCGTTGATCGTCGCGGACGACTCTATTCGAGACTCACTGTCGTCATCGACAGCCTGGAGGATCACGGCGCCGGCACCGTCGCCGAAGAGCAGCGCGGTCAGGAATGCCTCGTTCTCCTTACCCGCGTAGACGACACTCCCGGTGTAAAGGTCGCGACTCAGCAGCGGCGACACCAATTGAACCATCACAACGGCAACCTTCTTGCGCACACCGCTGAGAATCATTTCCTTGGCCCACTGCAGGCAGAAGACCGAGCCTCCGCAGCCGGCGTCGACCTGAAGCACAGCGGCGTCCGGGCGCATTCCGACCCGGTGATGGAGTAACTGCGCGTCACTGCCGAAGCCGAGCCTGTCCGGGGTACTACAGCCGACCACAAGACCATCGAGGTCTCTCGCGTCGAGACCGGCCACCAGCAGCGACTCCCGAAGCGCCTCCTCCGCCAGCAGCCCAGCGGGACCCGGTGCATCACCGTATCCAGGGGGAAACACCGGGCGCCCGGCAGCGTCATCGAAGTCGAAGCTGAAACGCCGCTCTCGAATTCCGGTCTTCTTCTCGAACTCTTCCGGTGTCCACGGCATCTTCCGAGGTCCAGGAAACATGCCGAGCAACCGCTCGTTGGTCATAATCAGCGGAGGGACGGAAGCCCCAGCTCCGGTGATCGCAACTTTCATCGCTGTATTACCTGCCATTCGAAACGAATGTCCGCACCCATGCCATGGTCGCGGCACATCGACCGCCCGTGCCATCTTGTCGCTCGGGGCTGCTATAGCAGGCAGACCACCCAATGACACGTCAAATATATGTCCATATAGCAAGGCTTCGAGGGTCGAGAATATCCCCACCACTGGGAAGATTTCACTCGCCGGACAACCCTGTTGCATCCACCCCTGAACCCAAGTCGATATTCGGCGCCACCAATACATTCTCGGCTAACGGGTGAGCCAGGGGCGATTGGAGCGTTGCTGAATGTTCGCTGCGGTTCGGGGTCTGGTCCGATAGCGGGCGAATTCGGTGGCGGCTTGTGAATCTGTCGGTGGTGTGCGGCATCATCTGTGCACGCAGCCATCCACGAATACCGCTCGGAGTGCCACCATGTCGTCCCCACGAACAAAGCTACAACCATTGTCGGACACTGAGATTCAGCAGATCGCCACGGAGATCGCTGGCGGTCGCCCGCCGATGGTGTGGTTCACCGCGGCCGCGGTGGGCGTGCCGGAGGGACGGTCCGGCAAGGTGGTCGAGATCGGTGATCGATCCGAGAGTGACTTCCTGCGGGTCAAGCCGACCGGGTCGAAGGATGTACTGTCCTTTTCTCCGACCGAAGTGACGTTGACCAAGCCGCCGCGGGATAAGGCGGCAACCGCAAGCTCTGCCCAGCCGAAGTCGACAACCAGGAAGGAAGCCATTGTGACCCAGCCGTCGACCTTGACGAGCCCCGCGCCGCCGGCCCCGAGCCCCACCCCGACCGCGGCGGCCCCGAAACCCGTTGCCCCAGCGACGGAGCCGGCCAAGCCCGCGGCGCCCGCCGGTGCCGCGAAGCCCGCGGCAAAGACCACGGCCGCCGCGCGGACCAAGGCGAAGGCACCTGAGGTCACGGTGACGCTCACCGGTACCGCCGATGGCGAGTGGTCGGTGGAGGTGGTCAGCGGCAAGAAGAAGACCGTGCGCGGTCTGCCGGTGACCAGTTCCGCGGTGGCGCAGGCGGCCAAGGTGCTGCATCCGGAGGTGGCCGAGGTGGTGGCCGGAATCCTGGAGGCGGCCCGAGTGGTCCAGGAATCCAAGGTGCAGCAGTTGCAGGCGGAGTTGGAAGAAGCGCGGCGCCTGCTCGACGAGCTCTCGGACTAGACAGCGGTGCTGGCGGATCTGCCGCTGGCGTTATGGGACCGGCCGCTCGGGCGCCAGATCCGGCGTCCCGAGTCGGCGGTGCTGTGCCGTGGCTCCGCACCGTGGCGCAGATCGTCATGGAAGGCGTAGCCGAGCGAGTACTCCTTCGCGTGGTACATCGCCGAATCCGCATCCCGAATGAGGTCGTAGATGGTGTCGTCGGAGTTGCGCGCGCTGCCGCAGGCCAGGCCGACGCTTGCGGTAATCGGAATTTCGCCCGCGCTCAGCTCGAACGGCCGAACGAAGGCGCCGAGTAGTCGCTCCGCGAGCGTGGCTGCCTCCTCCCGGTCGAGCGATGCGAGCACTACGAATTCGTCGCCGCCGTAGCGGGCCACCACATCATCGCGCCGGATGAGGTGCCGGATCCGGGATGCCGCATTGGCGATCAGCTCGTCACCGACCGCGTGGCCGTAGCTGTCATTGACCATCTTGAAGCCGTCGAGATCGATGAACAGCAGACACAGCGGCCGCTCGATCCAGTGCTCACGATTGCGATTCAACGCGTGCAGCAGCGCGGACCGATTCAGCAAGCCGGTGAGCATATCGTGGTCCGCCTGGTATTGCGCGCGCCGTTCACTGCGCGCACTGCGCACGATGGCGCGTTCGCTGCGCACCAGCACGCCGATGAGCAGCAGCGCGCACAGTGACGAGACCACTACCCGATCGAGAGTATCCAGACTGGAGCCGACCACCGGAATCAACGAAGCCACGATCAACGCGACCGCGATGAAGCTGGCCCGCTGCCGCGAATGGTGCGGGTGGATGCGCCGTGGCGCACCAAGACTCGCCATGGTCGGATGCAGCGCCGCGACGCCGACGATCGGATAGGCCACCAGCAGTGGCACCAACAGCAGCTCATGCGCGAAAGGTGCGCGGCCGACGGTATCGAGGCTGTAGCCGAGATCGCCGATCAGCACGGCGATCAACCCGACGTGCAGCAGGCGCAGCGAGGTCTCCGAACGGGTCGCGGTGGCCATCGAATGCGCGACCAAGGTCAGCAGCAGGGCGTCGAGCACCGGATAGCTCGCGGCCACCAGGGTATTCGCGATGGTGCGGTGCGACTGCAGGATCGGTGAGATCAGAAAGGTCCACGAGGCCAGCAGTGCCCCGAGTCCGATGAGCACCGAGTCGAGCAGCAGATCGTAGTTGGGCCTGTCCTGGCGTGGCCACAACCACAGCGCCGCGGCCACGCCCGTGCCGAAATAGCCCGCAAGAGTGAACAGGTCGTCGATCGGGTGCAGTGCGTGGCTGTCGATCTCGCGGGTGGCCGTACCCACGGCGAACAGGACGGCCGAGACCGAGAGCAGGTACCAAGGCAGCGGCCGCTCGGGACGATATCGCCGCAGGCCGATGCAAATCATGGTGAGCGTGCCGAGCACCACGGCGGCCATGGTCAACAGCGACAACGGCCGGACATCAAGGCAGAGCAGTACCGTGAGACCGATCGCGGTGAGTACGAGAAGTACTGTGCACCACCGTATTTCGCGGCGGCACCGAATGGTCGTCGGCTGCCCTTCCCGGACGGTCATCAGCCCCCCTTGGTCGCTCCATCCCCAGTGAACCGCGCCGCGTAGTAGGTCTGCGAATCTTCCACCGCGACTTCGACCTGCGCCTCCTGCTCATCGAGCACCGCTCGAAGGCTGTCGGCGAAGGACAACCGAGTGTTGTTGTACGAGCAGATGTCCCAACCGACCGCAGCGCGTTCGGCCACCAATACCTGGACAACTGATTTGATCATGGCATGGAATGCGGCCCCCTGTCGCGCACTTGGCGCAACTAGCGTGAAACCCGCGTAGTAGATCGCGTCGCGCGCCGCATATTCGGGATAGCGGGCGGCGAAATACTCCGGACTGATCCACGGGACGGTCTCGAGATGTTTGGTCAGCGTGGTCACGCCGATGGGGTCGCCGGTCGCGGTGCGCGCGACGTGTTTGACTACCCTCGGGTCGATCATCTCCGCGCGGAATTCGGATCGGTGTAGGACCTGCCTGGCAATGGCCTTGGTGCGCAAGGGGCCGAAGGCCTCCTCGTACAGGAGGTGGAACATGTCGATCCGGTCGTCCGGAATGGTCGATTCGATGGTGACCGTGAGTTCGGGCGGCCCGCCGGTCACCCGACCACCGCTGCCCATCGAATCACTGCGCAATGCCGTCATTGTCGTCCCCATGGTGTCGTGTGATATGCCGCGAGCACCAGCGCGCAGGTCGGCGTGCCATCGGAGCGGGCCTCGGTGGTGCACAGGTGAATCGGGCCGAATCGCTCCGGCCGGTTGCGGGTCATATCGGTCAGGCTGGCGCGGATCAGTGCCGCGACCTGCGCGGCCGTCTCGGCTTCGTGCTCGACGAAAAGTCCAGCGCCGGAACCGTCGTCGCGCAGCACCCAGCCGATGCCAGCGCCCGCGCGCTCGCCCACCGCGTCCGCATGCTGCGCGGCGTAGACACAATAGAGCCGATCACCCCAGGGGATCGGCTTGCGGACGCGACCGGTCCGGGTCAGGACGGCTCGCGGCGGGATGACCGAGGACAGGCGGATCAAGTTGGCATCACCTACTCCCAGGTCACGCAGTGCCGCATCGAAAGCCGACATAGCCGTCGGGCCGACCCCCGTCGCCGCGCCGATCTCGATCGTCAGTGGAGCTCCGGAGTCACGCTGATCGCCGCGGTCCGGCCTGCCCATGGGCGGGAGCAGTCGATCGATCCACTGCAGCCCGAGCAGGCCGCCGCGTTGGGTTGTCAGAATCATAATGCCCTCCCGAAGCCGTCGGCCGGATTTTTTAGGCCGGTATTGCGTCAAATTCGACTGTGCGTCAAGACGATCGATCACGCATCCGCGTCGGCCGAAAGACGTGGTCCGGCGGCGTGTCTCGTAGGGTGTGGTGCCCAGGGTTGCTGGGATGACATGTGTGCACTGGCATTGCGACGAAGTGAGGAATTCGTGCCGAAGTGGGTGGCGCCGGGGCGGGTCAACATCATCGGTGAACACACCGATTACAACGACGGTTTCGTGCTGCCCATCGCACTGCCTCTGGTGGTCGAGTGTCGGGCGGAGCCGCGAATCGACGGCCGGGTCCAGGTGGTCTCGCGGCAGCGGCCGGGTGAGACGGTGCTGGTCGCGGTGAGCGAGCTTGCCGCCGAACGGGATCGGGTTCCCGGATGGTCGCGGTATCCGCTGGGCGTTGTGTCCGAATTCGCCCGGCGCGGATATGTGCGTGACGGCGTCGACCTGGAGTTGGACGGTGCGGTGCCGATCGGCGCCGGACTGTCGTCCTCGGCGGCGCTGTCGTGTGCGGTGGGTATCGCGCTGCGAGATCTGTTCGCGCCCACCGTCACCGATCGAGAGTTGATCGACCTGGCCCGTGCGGCCGAGAACGACTACGCCGGGGTGCCGACCGGACTGCTCGATCAGTCCGCATCGATTCTGTGCACCGCGGGGCATGCGTTGTTCCTCGATGTGCGTCGGCTGGGCGCGCATGACGGTGTCGGGCACGAACAGATTCCGTTCGATCTCGATCGGTTCGGGCTGGAGTTGTTGGTGATCGATACCGGACAGCCGCACGCGCTGATCGATGGTGGTTACGCGCGGCGGCGCGCGCAATGCGAGGCGGCCGCCGCGGCACTCGGGGTGCCCGCGCTGCGCGACATCGAATCGGTGGCGGCCGTGGACCGGATCGGCGATGCGGTGCTATGGCGGCGAGCACGGCATGTGGTGACCGAGAATATGCGCGTGCTCGCGGTTGCCGAAAAGTTGCGCAGTGGTGCGGATCCGCGCGAGATCGGACCGATCCTGACCGCGGCGCATGAATCGCTGCGCGATGATTTCGAGGTTTCGACACCGGCGCTGGATGCCGCGGTATCCGCCGCACTCGAGGCCGGGGCGTATGGCGCGCGCATGGTCGGCGGAGGGTTCGGCGGCAGCGTAATCGCGCTGGTCGATCGGGACGCCACCGCGTCGGTCGCGGACGCGGTGCGAAATCGGTTCGCGCGATCGGGTTTCGCGGTACCGCGCACATTCGTTGTCGTTCCCGGCGCGGGTGCGCACCGCATCGCTTGAGCAACTGTTCACTCTTTGTGCGCGATTGTGCCGCGCGGATACGGCACAGTCACGCACTGTAGAACGCGCACGCCCGGTTTCATCGCCTCCCGGAGGGACGACGCTGTGCCGCAGCTATGACCTGTGGCGGCAGCATGTGCGGCGGGATCGGCCGGACGGGTACTACCTGAGCGTCGGTCGGCTCGCCACTGTAGGCGCGACGATCGCGGCCACCGGAACCGCGCTCATCGTAGGCAATTTCAGCAATATGATGGATTATCTGCAGACGCTGTTCAGTTTCTTCAACGCACCGCTGTTTGCGACCTTCATTCTCGGTATGGTGTTGTCGCGGCCGGTCTCGGTGCCGACCAAGGTGGGCGCCGAGACGCCCCATGAGGATTCGCCTCCCGAGGGTTGACTTTCCGCTCGCGATTTCGCCAGTGTTACGGTCGGGACATTCGAAATTCGCGAAGCGGTTGCAGGAGACGATCTTTGAGCCACGCCGACCCGTTCCCGCTCCAGCAGACACCGATTCACGTACCCGATGCGGTGCTCACCGATCTGCGCCAGCGGCTCGCGCTGACGCGCTGGCCCGACGATGTGGGCAATGGCGACGGGTACTACGGCGTCGACCCCGGCTACCTGTAAGAACTCGTCGAGTACTGGCTGCACGAATACGACTGGCGCAAGGCCGAGGCCGCGATCAACGCCTATGACAACTACCTCGTCGACGTCGCCGGCGTACCGCTCATTCCCTGGGAAATCCCGGACCTGTGGACCCAGGATCTGCGCCGCACCTTCCGTAGTCGCCGCTAAGTACGGTCGGGGGCTTGCAGGGCGGGAAACCAGATATCGGTGAGCACTTCGGCGGCTTGGTCGGTGGAGACATCGATGGTGCCCTGCATGGCCCAGCGGGTGAAGAAGCGTTCCAGTTGGGCGACAAGGAGTTCCACCCGTAGGCGAGCCTCGTCGCGGCGGTTTTCGGGCCAGCGGGCGATGTAGGCGGTCATGACATTGGGCAGGGCGAGGATGCCGAGGCGGACGACTTCGCGGAATTCCGGCTCCAATGCCGTGGCCTCATCCCACGCGGGTAGCAGGTCCTTGTATTCGTGGAACCAGGCGATGGCGCGGGTGACCCAGTCCACGAATTCGGCACGGGAACCGGTGTCGAGCACCCGATCCAGATCCTCGTAGAAGTGCAGTGCGGTCGGCAAGGTGCTCTGTTCGGCGATGGCGCGCAGGATCTCCAACTTGCCGCTGAAGTGCAGGTAGAAGGTGGCGCGACTGCAGCCGACGGCGGTGGCGATGTCATCGACCCGGACCGCCGCATAGCCCCGTTCGATGAACAGCGCCTTGGCGCAGTCCATCAGTCTGGCGCGCGTCTGCAGTTTCTGCTCGTCGCGCAGGCTCAGTCCGGTCGGGTTCGACTTGGTCGGCATGGTAGACATCATGTCATTTCACTAGACAGCACGTCTAGCCGGTGCTAATTTGTTGCCTACGTCACTCCACGTGCCGCAGGCGGCGCGGGATGGTTCGCCGCACCGGATCCGGTGCCGCCCACATGACGGCAATCCTTCGGACGAGGACTACAGAAATTGACTCACAGCAACCATCCCCGGGTATGCGTCATCGGCGCGGGCCCCTCCGGAATCACCGCCGCAAAACGCCTGCAGGACTTCGATATTCCCTTCGAGGTTTTCGAGGCGAGCGATGAGGTAGGCGGCAACTGGTATTTCAAGAATCCCAATGGCATGTCCGCCTGCTACCAGTCGCTGCATATCGACACCAGCAAGTTCCGGCTCGCCTTCGAGGATTATCCGGTGCCTGAGGAATGGCCGGACTTCCCGCACCATTCGCAGCTGTTCCAGTACTTCAAGGACTACGTCGACCATTTCGGCTTCCGCGACAAGATCCTGTTCAACACCAAGGTCACCGCGGCCGAGCGCAAGGCCGACGGCAGCTGGCTGATCACCGCGAGCGACGGCCGCACCCGGGCCTACGACGCGCTGCTCGTCTGCAACGGCCACCACTGGGATCCGAACATTCCGGACTATCCGGGGGAATTCGACGGTGTGCTGATGCACGCCCACGCCTATAACGATCCGTTCGACCCGGTGGATATGCGCGGTAAGAAGGTCGTGGTGGTCGGCATGGGCAACTCCGGCATGGATATCGCCTCGGAACTCTCACAGCGCTACGTCGCCGAGAAGCTCATCGTTTCCGCGCGGCGCGGGGTCTGGGTGCTGCCGAAGTATGTGCACGGCACCGTAGGCGACAGACGGAGTATACCGCCGTGGATGCCGCGTAAGGTCGGCCTGAAGCTCAGGCAACGCTTCGTGCGCAAGTTCCGCGGCGATATGGAGTTCTACGGGCTGCCGAAGCCGGATCACAAACCGTTCGAGGCACATCCGTCGGCGAGTGAGGAGTTCCTATATCGCGCGGGCTGCGGCGATATCGCGTTCAAACCGGCTATTACCGCGCTGGAGGGCTCGCGGGTGCGCTTCGCCGACGGCAGCACCGAGGAGGTGGACGTCATCGTCTGTGCCACTGGCTATCACATCAGCTTCCCGTTCTTCTCGGATCCGAAGCTGGTGCCGGACACGCAGAATCGCATTCCGCTGTTCAAGCAGATGATGAAGCCGGGTGTGGACAATCTGTTCTACCTCGGCCTGGCCCAATCGCTGCCGACGCTGGTGAATTTCGCCGAACAGCAGAGCAAATTGGTCGCGGCCTATCTGACGGGCAAGTACCTGCCGCCGTCGGCAGCGGAGATGAATGCCGAGATCGAAGCGGTCGAACAGCGCCGCGCCGAACAGTTTTACAACTCGCCCCGGCACACGATCCAGGTCGAGTTCGAGCCCTACGTGCGCGATATGACCCGGGAAATGGCAAGAGGCGCAAAGCGAGCCGCCGCCGCCGGCAATGCGCTGCCGGTGCCCGCCAGGACACTCGAGAATGCGTGAGGGGCAACCATGACGACATCAGGAT
Source organism: Nocardia sp. NPDC051990 (assembly GCF_040680755.1). NCBI lineage: Bacteria > Bacillati > Actinomycetota > Actinomycetes > Mycobacteriales > Nocardiaceae > Nocardia > Nocardia sp. NPDC051990. Next base: position 49,567 of record NZ_JBFAXH010000028.1, read on the forward strand.
TCTGTGCGGACGAATTCGCCGGTGTGCGAACGGAATTGGCTGAGCAGATCGCTACGGGCGCGGAGCTCGGCGCAGCGATCTGCGTGACCGTCGACGGCAAACCGGTCGTCGATATCTGGGGCGGGCATCATGATCCCGAGCGGACCGTGCCATGGACCGAGAACACCTTGGTCAATGTGTTCTCCATCAGCAAGACCATGACCGCGCTGTCGGCGCTGCTGCTGGTGGACCGCGGTGAGTTGGATGTGCAGCAGAAGGTCGCGCACTACTGGCCGGAATTCGCCGCGAATGGCAAGGGCGATATCGAGATTCGCCATCTGCTCGGGCACACCTCTGGTGTCTCCGGTTGGGAGCGGCCGATCGAGCTGGCCGATATCTACGACACCGAGGCGGCGAGCGCACGGCTAGCGACCCAGCCGCCGTGGTGGGAGCCGGGCACCGCATCGGGCTATCACGCGTTGAATTACGGACATCTGATCGGCGAGGTGATCCGTCGAATTACCGGCCGCACCCTGGGCCAGTTCTTCGCCGAGGAACTCGCCGGACCGCTGCATGCCGATTTCCATATCGGCACCGCACCCGAAAATCATCACCGCATCGCACCACTCGTCCCGCCGCCGCTGCTGCAATTCGATATGGCCACACTCGATCACGACAGCGTCCTGGTCAAGACGTTCACCAGTCCTCTGGTCGATCTTCCGGAGGCCAATAGTGCCACGTGGCGCGAGGCCGAAATCGGTGCGGTGAACGGGCACGGCAACGCGCATTCGGTGGCGGCGGTACAGTCGCTGGTCGCCTGCGGGGGCGAGCTGAACGGTCGAAGGTTGTTGTCTGAGAAAACAATCGATCTGATCTTCGAACAGCAGTCCGACGGTCCGGATCTGGCGCTGCTGGCGCCGTTGCGCTTCGGCCTCGGCTACGGCCTGCCGCAATCGCAGACCGCGCCGGAGGTGCCGGACGGGAAGGTCTGCTGGTGGGCCGGACTCGGCGGTGCCATCGTGGTCAACGACCTCGATCATCGAGTCACCTTCGCCTACACCATGAACAAAATGGCTCCGGGACTCATCGGCTCCGATCGTGCGAATGCCTATCTGCGCGCAGTGTTTTCGGTGGTGAGAGCATGATGCGGGCACTACAGCTCACCGAACCTGGTGTGCTCGAACTGCGCGAGGTCGCGGTGCCCGCGATCGGACCGACGGATCTGCTGCTGCGCGTCGGTGCCGCGGGCATCTGCCATTCCGATCTGCATGTGCTGCATATTCCGTTCAAGATGCGCGAGGATCCGCTGACGCTCGGGCACGAGGTCGCGGGCACCATCGAGGCGGTCGGCAGTGCGGTCGACGGTCGGGTGGTCGGTGAGCGCGGCATTGTCTACCTGTGCTGGTCTTGTGGTGTCTGCCGCGAATGTGTGAGCGGCAATGAGAATGTCTGCCTCGCCGCCGGACGCACCGCCATGCCGCCCTGTCCAGGCCTCGGTCCGGACGGTGGTATGGCCGAGTACATCCGCATCCCCGCAAGCTCCTTCGTACCCATCGGGGAGCTGGATTTTCTGCAGGCCGCGCCGCTGGCCGATGCGGCGCTGTCCAGCTATCACGCCATCAATGGCGCGCGTGCACAGTTGTACCCCGGTTCCGTCGCGGTGGTCATCGGCATCGGCGGACTCGGCCATGTCGGGGTGCAGATCCTCACCGCGACCACCGCAACGCGGGTGATCGCCGTCGACGTGAGCCCGGACAAACTCGCCTTGGCCGCCCGCTGCGGTGCGGCCGAGGGCCTGCTCTCCGGTGCCGATACCGCGCGCGAAATCCTGGACCGCACCGATGGCCGTGGTGCCGATGCGGTCTTCGACTTCGTCGGTGTGGATGCGACCGCCAGACTCGCGGTTGAGTCCGTAGCCCCCAATGGCGCGTACCGCATGATCGGACTCGGCGGCGGCGCACCGGAAATAACGGCTGGACCGGCGGGCGGTCCCGGCTGGCCGTGGGGAGCTTCGATCCGAAAGTCGTATGGCGGCACCAAATCCGATCTGATCAACTCCGTTGCCCTGGCCAAGTCCGGCCGCCTCACCGTCGAAATCGAACGCTTCGATTTGGCGGACGGCCGCGCAGCCCTCGACCGACTGGAGCGCGGGCTCATTACCGGCCGCGCCGTCCTGGTGCCCTGAACCCATGAGGAAATACCTTCCATGACAAAGCCTTTCGATCCACAGGCAGTGGCCGCACAGGCCGTTGCGCGGCTGACCGGTCCCGGCGGACCATTCGAGATGACGGTCGAAGATGTACTCGGCGCGCCGATTCCGGTGGTCAAGGACCGGATCCACTCATTGCGCGAGGTGCTCGCGGCCTCGGCCACCCTGGGTGATCGCGACTACTTGGTCACCGAGGACCGGCGCATGTCCTATGCCGAGCATGTGGCGACCGTCGGCGCGCTTGCTCGCGCGCTGCGAGACCGATACGGCGTCGAAAAGGGCGATCGGATCGGCATTCTCGCGGCCAACACTCCCGAATGGGTGGTGGCGTTCTGGGCGGCGCAGACGCTCGGCGCGATCACGGTCGGATACAACGCCTGGTGGATGCCGCGCGAAATCGCCTACGGCCTGGAGCACACCAGCCCCGCGGTCCTGATCGTCGATGCGAAACGCGCGGGTCAGGTGGCGGCGCTCGATATTCGGGTTCCCGTGCTCACCATGGAGCACGATGTGCCCGCGCTGATCGCCGAATTCGGCGACGGCGAGCTACCGGATACTCCGGTGGACGAGGACGATCCCGCGGTCATCCTCTACACGAGTGGCACCAGTGGCCGCCCCAAGGGTGCGGTGCATTCGCATCGAAACCTGGTGGCGGTCATCGATTATCATCGTTTCAACGACGCACTCGCCGCCATTTTCCAGGGCGGCACCGACGACGGCAGTCCGAAGGGCCGCCGCTTCCTGCTCACCTCCCCGCTGTTCCACATCGCCAGCCTGCACAATCTGGTGCTACCGCGCATGGCGACCGGCGATACCACCGTCATCTACCAGGGCGCATTCGATGCCGATCGGATATTGCGGCTGATCGGACGGGAGCGGATCACCAATTGGGGTGCGATGCCGACCATGGCGAGTCGCCTGCTCGAAGTGGATTTGACCAGCTACGATCTGACCTCGCTTGCGGCCTTCTCGCTCAACTCGGCACCGTCGTCGGCCGCACTGCAACAGCAACTGCGCGAACAACTTCCGGTCGCCGAGGCTGCGTTGGTGACCAGCTACGGCATGACCGAATGCGGTACCGCGGCGACCATTGCGGCACCGGCCGAACTCGCCGCTTTCCCGGATACCGTCGGCCGCCCGGTCATCGGGGTCGAACTACAGCTCCGCGACGAGCTCGGCGAACCCGTCGGCGAGGGCGTCGAGGGTGAGATCTGGGTGCGCAGCCCCTATGTCATGCTCGGCTACTGGGCGGACCAGGCAGCCACGGCCGCCGCCATCACGTCCGACCGCTGGTTGCGCACCGGCGATATCGGTGTCCTCGAGCAGGGCCGACTCCGATTGTCCGGCAGGCGTTCGGATCTCATTCTGCGCGGTGGCGAGAATGTCTACCCGACCGAGGTCGAGCAGTGCCTGGACGAACATCCCGCGGTGCGCGAATCCGCCGTTGTCGGACTGCCCGACGCCGATCTCGGCCAAGTGGTCGGCGCCCTGGTTGTTGTCGAAAGTCCTTCCGCCACAACCGAACAGGATCTGGCCGAGTTTGCGAAGCAGCGCATCGCATACTACAAGGTGCCCGCACGGTGGCGCATCACCACGACACCCCTCACCCGGAATGCGACCGGCAAGGTCGTGCGCGCCGGGATCGCCGAAGCCCTAACCGATTCCGCATCGGAGTGAAGTCATGTTCGACACGATTGTGAAAGGCGGACGGTGGTTCGACGGCACCGGTTCGCCGTCGGCCATCCGCCATCTCGGTATCCGGGATGGCAGGATCGCCATCGTCTCGGCCGAGCCCCTCGATGAATCCGACTGCCCGCACGTCATCGATGCCGCCGGGAAGTGGGTGATACCAGGCATGATCGACATCCACACCCACTACGACGTCGAGGTACTGCAAAGTCCGGCGCTGGCCGAATCCATTCGGCACGGCATCACCACCGTGCTGCTCGGATCGTGCTCATTGTCGACGGTGCATGTCGACGCCTCGGACGCCGGTGATCTGTTCGGCCGAGTGGAGGCCATTCCGCGCAAACATGTGCTCACGGCGATGACCGAAACCAAGTCCTGGACTTCGGCACACGAATATGTCGAGGCACTCGAGGCACTCCCGCTCGGACCGAACCTGGCCGCCTTCATCGGGCATTCCGATATTCGGGCTGCCGAGATGGGATTGGATCGCGCCACCCGCAAGGAGATTCGCCCGACCGATGCCGAATTGGCCGCCATGGCGGCCAAACTCGATGAGGCATTGGACGCGGGCTTCGTCGGCATGTCCTCCCAGCAGCTGTTATTCGACAAGCTCGACGGTGAAGTCTGCCGGTCACGCACCCTGCCATCGACCTATGCGACCACCAGGGAACGCCGCAGGCTCAATGCGATCCTGCGCCGCCGCGGCCGGGCATTGCAGGGCGGTCCGGACGTGGCCCGGCCGCAGAGTCTGGTCGCGATGGCGGCGAGCAGCCTCGGTATCTTCCGCAAGCCGCTCAAGGTCAGCCTGCTGTCTGCGGCCGATATCAAGGCCATTCCCGCTGTCGCCCAGATCTTTCCGTTGATCGCGCGGGTACTCAATCGGCTGGGCGGTGACTTCCGCTGGCAGCATCTGCCGGTGCCGTTCGAGGTCTACTCCGACGGTATCGATCTGCCGGTCTTCGAGGAATTCGGTTCGGGCGCGGCGGCATTGCACCTGTCCAATCAGTTGGAGCAGCGCCGCGAGCTACTGCGCGACGAAGGCTATCGACGCCGATTCCGCAAGGATTACGACAAGAAGTTCGGGCCGCGAGTGTGGCATCGCGATTTCTTCGACGCCGAAATCGTGGAGTGTCCGGACGCTTCGGTGATCGGGAAGACCTTCGGTCAGGTCGGGCTGGATCGCGGTGGCCTGCATCCGGTGGACGCATTCCTGGACCTTGTCGTCGAATACGGTGGCAAAGTGCGTTGGCGCACAACCATTTCCAATCACCGACCGCGGGTACTGGACAAGTTCGCCGCCGATCCCGGTGTGCAGCTCGGCTTCTCGGATGCGGGCGCGCATCTGCGCAATATGGCCTTCTACAACTTCGGGCTGCGGTTCCTGCGCCGGGTGCACGACGCCGAACGCGCGGACCGTCCGTTCCTGTCACTCGAACGTGCGGTGCATCGCATCACCGGTGAACTCGCCGACTGGTACGGCATCGACGCGGGGCACCTGCGTCCCGGCGACCGCGCGGATGTGGTCGTCATCGATCCAGCACATCTGGACGAGTCCGTCGAGGAGTATGCCGAGGCCCCGATCGCCATATTCGACAATCTCGCACGCATGGTCAACCGCAATGACGCCACGGTGGTCGCGGTACTCGTCGCCGGTGAGTACGTCTTCGGCGCGGGGGTGGCGGCTCCGGTCCTCGGCACCCGCCGCACGGGTCGCTTCCTCCGGGCGGGTACCTGACTTGGCCGTACCGTCCGCCCGCTGATCTGGAACACCATGCGCGGCGGACGCAAGTCCGGACTGGCCTGGGTCGATGCCAGGCTCCCGCCGGCTCCGGTGGCCCGCTGGTTGGCACTACGGGATGCGGTCATCTCCCGGATCGTCGCCGACCAGCTCAGCGAGAGCCGGGCGGCGGCGCACACCGCACTATGGCGCACTGGGGTGATATGGGCCGGTTGCCGGCGCTGCACGGCCTGGGGCAGGACTTCCCGACCCATGCCGACCTCGATGTTTTCACACCCGGCCCGGTTTCCCGCCGATCTGCACCATCTGGGCGAGCAGAACCGCATCCTGTCCGCCCGCGCCGGCGCCCGGCTCGACGAGACACTGCATCCGCACACTCGAATTCAGCTCACGGAATGCGGTCACCTGCCTATGGTGGAGGATCCAGAGACCGTAACGAACATCATCACCACCTTTCTGTCCAGTCCGGAGGTACGGCCGTTCGGCGCGACAGAACACCCGGTCAAACCCTGATTCCGGGTGTTGATCTTGTTGTTTGACGGCACCGAACGCGGTTACCTGAACCTCACCATCGAGGAAAGGGACGTCATGTTGCTACGCCGATTTGCCCGACCACTGCTGGCGACCGCGTTCGTCGCCGATGGGGTCGACGCGCTGATCCACCCCGAGCCGCGCGCCCAGGCGGCATCGGCCCTGGTTCAGCAGGGTAAGCAAGCGCTGCCCGACAATATTGCCGCCAAGTTGCCAGCAGAGCCGGGAACGTTCGTGCGGATCAATGCGCTCACCCAGGTCTCGGCCGGTGTGCTGCTTGCCCTCGGTAAGTATCCGCGCCTGGCTTCGCTCACCTTGGCCGCGACGGTGATTCCGGCGACGGTGACCGAACAGGATTTCTGGGCGGAAAAGGATCCGGAACGCAAGGCGGCCAAACGCACCGCCTTCTTCAAGGATGTGAGCCTGCTCGGCGGTCTGATGATCGCCAGCGCGGATACCGAAGGCAGACCGTCGCTCGGCTGGCGTGGTCGACGGGCCGCCAGCAATGCCACGGCGGCGGTTTCGGCCGCATTGCCGTTCACCGCAACGGATTCGGCCACCAGCGAGGCACTGCGACGCCATGCACTCGATGCCGCGGTGCGGGCCCGCGAACTCGGCGATGTCGCGGCGGTGCGGCTCGCGGTCGCCCAGGAGCGGGGCTCCGAAATCGCGGAGACGGTCAAGGAACACGGGCCGGAATGGGCCGAGCTGGCCAGGGAGCGTGGTGCGAAGTGGGCCGAGAAGACCGCGGAACTCGCCGAACTCGCCAGAGAGCGCGGACCCGAAATCGCCGCGATGGCACGGGAACGCGGCGCGCACCTCGCCGAAATTGCCCAGCACCGCGGCGCCGAACTCGCCGAACTCGCTAAAGAACGCGGACCCGAAATCGCCGCGACAGCACGCGAACGCGGCGCCGAAGCACAGAAACGGCGCGCACGCTTGGCCGAGAAGGCCCAGCACCGAAGCGCTGAGCTCGCCGAACTCGCCAAAGAACGCGGACCCGAAATCGCCGCGACAGCACGCGAACGCGGCGCGCACCTCGCCGAAATTGCCCAGCACCGCGGCGCCGAACTCGCCGAACTCGCCAAAGAACGCGGACCCGAAATCGCCGCGACAGCACGCGAACGCGGCGCCGAAGCACAGAAACGGCGCGCACGCTTGGCCAAGAAGGCGCGGCGTGCCAAGAAGGCCCAGCCGCAGGTCGACAAGGCCCTGCGTCGTCTCGATAAAGCTCAGGAGCGGATGGCACTGGCGCAGGAACGGATCGCGCAGGCACGTGCCCGGGTAGCGGCGCGGCGCGGCTGAATCGCAGCCGACCCTACACCGGGGCAACACATCCCGGTGTGGGGTCCGCGAGCGCCGCGGCCAGGGAGCCGACGCGGCGGAAATGCGCGGCAAGTCCAGTGAGCTCGATGGCCCGATCGACACAGCGCACCGTGGTGATCAAAACCATTCGACGGTCGGCCTTTTCGGCCGCCGCCTGGGCCTCGATCAGGGTCGTCAGTCCGGCGGCGGCGAAGAAGGTGACCGGCGATAAATCGACGATCGTGATCGAACCCCGAGAACCGAAGGCCCGCAACAGCTTGTCCCGTAGTCGCGGAGCGGTCCACAGATCGACCTCGCCCGCCACAACCACCAGCGTGACATCACCACGCGGGTGGCTCACCGTGCATTGGATGACCCGAGCTCCTGGCAGGGGCGAAATATCAACGCGCTCACCGTGTTCCATTGTGTCACGGTCAGCGGGTCTACCTACCGGATAAGCGAAATGGGTCGACATGCGCTGGCTCCTGCGGTCCGGTCGGACCTGTCTCATCAGTGAAGCAGGGTCGGTCGAGTCTGTACAGGGATCGTGCGCGCTACACGGTAACGGATGCGAAATATTTCCGGGAACCAGGGCGTGGCACCGTCCGACTAAGTGGCCATGCAGAATACCGACGCATCGAAAGGCCGCTCCCGCCCATGAAACGTGCCGCTGTGCTGGCCTTGGCCGTCGGCACCCTCACCGTCACCGGATGTTCGACCACGGTCACCGAATTCGCATCTACTACACCCGCCGCCGCGACCGAGGGGGTCACGAAATATCCCGTCACCGTGGCGAACTGCGGTACGAGCTACACCTTCACCGAGGCACCGAGACGGGTCGTGGTGATGAACGGCGGCTCCATCGGCGAGATTTCATCGCTGGTCGCCCTCGGTGTCGCGGATCGCGTCGTCGCCAATGCCCAGTCCTACGGCGCCTCCGACGTGCCCAGCCGCGCCGATGCCATCGCGGCCCTGCCGACCGGCGGTATCACCCCGAACAACCTGCAGGACATTGCCCGCGAGGCCATGCTCGCGCAACATCCCGATCTCGTCATCTCCACCGGAGGCGGTGGCTTCTCCGCCGATCAGGGTTTCGCCACCCGTGCCGAGTTGTCCAGCGCGGGTGCCAATACCTATGTGCCCCGCGCCAATTGCGGTGCGACCGGCGCGGTCACCGGCACGCCGACCATCGAGGACAGTTACGCCATGCTGCGCGATTTCGGCACGATCTTCGATGTTCCCGGCCGCGCCGAAAAGCTCATCGAAGACACCGGGCGCAAGATCGCTGAGACATCCGCGCGGGTTGCCGGTCAGCCCGAGAAGAATGTGCTGCTCATCTTCCCCGGTATGGATATGGGCGATGCGGGTGACTTCTCGGCCATTGCGGCGGGCGGCATCTGGAACGACCTGATCGACAAGGCCGGTGCGGCGAACCCGTTCAACCGAACGGACGGAACGACTTTCGTGGCGATCAGCAAGGAACAACTCGCCGTCACCCCGATCGACGGACTCATCGTCGTCGACTACCGCAATCCCGATATCGACGGCGCGGCCAAGCGGATCCTCGAACAGTTCCCACAGTGGAACGCGAGCAAGAACACCAACTACACGGTGCTCTCGGATTCGATCTACCTCGGCCCGAGCAATGACATCGCGGTGGACAAGATCGCCAGACTCGTCCATCCCGAACAGCTCCGATGACGAGCGCGCCTCGACGACAGCGGTTGCTCGCAACGGTACCGCTGCCCATCGCGATTGCCGTCTCACTGGCCATTCTGTTCGTGGTCATGCTGGTATCCATCGGCGCTGGATCGGTTACGGTCTCCGTTGCCGATACCTGCCGAGTCATCCTCGCCCACTTATCGGGTCGGACACCGGATGTCGGGTTCACCGTCGACCAGATCGTCTGGAACTATCGTCTCCCCCGGGTCATTCTCGCGGCGCTGTGCGGCTGTGGATTGGCGATCTCGGGCGTGATTCTGCAAGCGCTGGTGAACAATCCGCTTGCCGATCCTTATGTGCTCGGCTTGTCTTCCGGCGCCGCGCTCGGTGCGGTGACCGTCATTGTCACCGCGGGTGCGGCACTCGGCGGTATCGGTGTCTCGGCCGCCGCATTCCTCGGTGCAATCGGCACCGCCGCAGTGGTTTTCACACTCGGTCAGCGGCGTGGCACCCTGACTCCGACCCGCCTGGTGCTGGCCGGTGTCGCCGTCGGGTATCTCCTACTGGCGGCGACGAACTACCTCCAGTTGCGTGCGACCCCGAACGAGCTTCGCGCGGTCATGTTCTGGACCATGGGCAGTGTGTCCGGCGCGAGCTGGTCCCGGCTCGGGCCGGTCACGCTGGTGGTCCTCGTGGTCGTCGCCGTCGCGCTGGCCTTCGGCCGTCGCCTGAATGTGCTCGGCACCGGCGACGAACAGGCGACCGCACTCGGCGTCGACGTCCGCAGAACCCGGATCGTTCTGCTGGTGCTGGCCTCCCTGCTGACCGGTGTGCTGATCGCGGTGGCGGGCGGAATCGGCTTCGTGGGCTTGATGATTCCGCATCTGGTGCGCCTGGCCTTCGGCATGGACCATCGTCGGGTACTACCCCTGGCCGCACTACTGGGCGCGGCCTACCTGGTTCTCGTCGACCTGTTGTCGCGAACCATCGACGCCCCCACCGAACTCCCGCTCGGAATCTTCACCGCCGCCTTCGGCGCGCCGTTCTTCCTCTGGTTGCTCCGCCGTGACGGAGGTCCGGCATGACGTGGCATTTCGCTCCGTCGTCGGGTGCCATGCCCGCGGAGACACACGATGCAGGAACCGCGGAGTTGTCGGTTGTCGGGATCACAATCGCATTCGGGGGCGCACGGGTACTGGACGCGGCGACGCTGCATGCTCCGCCAGGATCCTTCGTCGGCGTGGTGGGGCCGAATGGCAGCGGTAAGACGACGCTGTTACGCGCCATCTATCGCTCGTTGCGACCGGATCGGGGCACGGTGCTGATCGACGACACCGATATCGGCGCATTGTCGGTGGGTGCGGCGGCGCGCACCACGGCCGCGGTGCTCCAGAATGGTTCGGGTGCACCGGAATTGACGGTCGCGGAGTTGGTCGGCCTTGGCCGCAATCCGCATCACGGGCTGTTCAGTCGGGATACCGCCGCCGATCATGCGGCGGTCGCGGATGCCCTGGCGCGCACCGGTGTCACCGAGTACGCCGAACGCCCGGTCGGCTCGCTATCGGGTGGTGAGCGTCAGCGGGTGCTGCTGGCCAGGGCACTCGCACAGCAACCGCGCCTGCTCGTGCTCGATGAACTGACCAACCATCTCGACGTACGCGCCCGATTCGAACTGCTCGACCTGGTCCGCTCGACCGGTATCACCACACTGGCTGTACTGCACGAATTGGAGCTGGCGGTGCGCTGCTGTGATCAGCTGGTGGTTATCGAACACGGCAAGGTCGTCGCGGCGGGTGCGGTGCTCGAGGTCATGACCACCGAGCTGCTGCGTGATGTCTTCGGTGTCAATGCCACCGCGGAGCGATACGACGACGGCATTATCCGATTGCATTACGCGGCAAAGCCTTTGGCCGCCCGATGATGAGCCGTTCCCCGGTGGGGATTCGTACTCAGCGGAAAGCCGGGGCAGCCGTTCGCGCGGCTCGCCGAGCAGCCCGCGGAATTGTCCGGTCAGATCATCGGCATGCGACAGCTCGGGGAGATGGGCCGACAACCGCCAGACATCCTTCTGGGTGGCCCGAATAACGGCCTCCAGCTCGTCGATCCCCACGCGCCGCCGCTGAGGTCAGCTGAGTCGTCTCGGTCATCCCCGGTGGGCGTCGGCATGAGCTCGACAGTAACCCGTGCGCAACCCCGTGGGAACTTTGTGGTCCCGGCAGCCGACAATCTGGATGTGGAGTGCAAGGTATGCCGGACCGCGCTATCGGCCCGGATCGATGGCGAACGCGAAACCGTGCCTGCGGCGCGCGTCGACGAACACCTGGAACAGTGCGCGCAGTGCTGTTCCTGGTACGCGGCTGCCGTGGAAACCGCGCGTCTGCTGCGCACCGCTTCGTCGTACGCACCCGACCTCACCGACGCCATCTTCGCCGCCGCCGATCTCGAACGCCCGCGCGAATTGATGTGGCGCACATCACTTTCCTGGCTCGGCCGCGCCGAGTGGACCAGGCTGTTACTCGGCCTCCTCGGGGTCGCGCAATGCGCGCTGGCGATCGGTCAGTTCGCCGGATTCGACTTCGGCATGACCCAGCACCACGGCGCCGAGATGACCCGGCATCTGATGAACGAGTCGACCGCGTGGAGCCTGGCGATCGGCATCGGATTCGGCTATTGCGCGCTGCGACCGCACGCCACCTCGGGTGTGCTGCCGGTGCTCGGTGTGCTGGTGACGACGCTCACGGCCTTTGTCATCGGTGATCTGTATTCGGGGGTCGTGCCGATCTCCCGGGTGCTCTCGCACGGCATTCTGGTCGCCGCGCTGGTGCTGGTCGTGGTGGTGCATCGCACCCGCCGACCGGAAACCTCGCCACCGACCCGAACGAGCAATCCGGCGCTCACCGAACTCGTCCTGCCGCCCGGTGCCCGATTCGGCCGCCGCACCGGCCAACTCCGCCTGACCCGAAATCCGGCCGCCTGAGACCGAACGGAATCGAATGAATACAGCATTGCGTAGCGATCCGATGCGGGCTGGCGCTCGTGTGGAACCCGCGACAACCCGGATTTCGCTCGCGGTATCCGGAATGACCTGTGCCGCTTGCGCGAACCGAGTGGAACGCAAGCTCAATAAGATCAACGGCGTACTCGCTTCGGTGAACTATGCGACCGGCATCGCTACCGTCGAGGCGGCCGAGGATATTTCGGCTGACCAGCTCTGCGCCGAGGTGGTCGCGGCCGGGTACGGCGCGGAGCCGATCACCGATCGCACCGGACCCGTATCCGCCGCCCCCGAAGAAGCGGCGGTCCGGGATCTGTTCCGGCGCTTGGTCGTCGCGCTACTGCTGTTCTTTCCGCTCGCCGATCTGTCGGTGATGTTCGCGATGGTCCCGGCCACCCGAATCACCGGCTGGCAGGTGATCCTGACCGTGCTGGCACTGCCGGTGGTGGTGTGGGCGGCCGCGCCAATGCATCGAAAGGCCTTGGCGGGTGCGAAGAATTTCACCGCGAGCATGGACACGCTGGTATCCGTCGGTGTGACCACCGCGACACTATGGTCGCTGGACACCATGTTCCTGCACGCGGACCGGACCGAAACCCCGGGCGGCGTATGGGACGCGTTCTGGTCCGGTGATTCGATCTATCTCGAAGCCGCCGCGGGTGTCACCACCTTCGTACTCGCCGGACGGTATTTCGAGGCAAAGGCCAAGCGTACGGCGGGCAGTGCGCTGCGTGCGCTTGCCGCGCTGGGAGCCCGCGAGGTCACGGTGCTCACCCGCGACAATCGCGAAATGCGGGTCCCCATCGGCGAGCTCGTCGAGGGGCAGCGGTTCGTGGTACGTCCCGGCGAGACCATCGCCACCGACGGCCTCGTGGTTTCCGGTGCTTCGAGTGTGGATGCCAGCGCCATGACCGGCGAATCCGTTCCGGTCGAGGTGACCGAGGGGATGGCGGTCATCGGCGGCACCACCGCACTCACCGGGCGACTGATCGTGGAAGCGGCCGCGGTGGGCGCGGATACGAAGCTCTCCGGCATGATCCGATTGGTCGAGCAGGCGCAGACCGGGAAGGCGCGCATGCAACGCGTGGCCGACCGGGTCTCCTCGGTCTTCGTACCGTTCGTCTTCGCCGTGGCAGCAGGCAGTTTCGCGACCTGGTGGCTCCTCGGTTTCGGCGTGGACCGCGCCGCATCGGCCGCCCTTGCGGTGCTCGTGGTCGCCTGCCCGTGCGCGCTGGGCCTGGCGATTCCGACGGCGCTGATGGTGACCTCCGGGCGCGGTGCGCAGCTGGGGATCTTCATCAAGGGGCATCAGGCGCTCGAAGCCACCCGCGATGTGGACACGGTGGTGCTGGACAAGACCGGGACCGTCACCAATGGCGTGATGAGCGTCGTCGGGGTGACCGTGCCGGATCCGCTGACCGAGGACGAGGTGTTGCGACTGGCGGGTGCGGTGGAGGCGGCCTCCGAACATGCCGTGGCCGCGGCCATCACTCGACATGCCAAGACCGTCCTCGACGATCTGCCGGAGGTCGAATCCTTCACGGCACTACCGGGTTTGGGTGCGCGCGGTGTGGTGGCAGGTCGCGAGGTGCTGGTCGGACGACTGCGCCTGCTGCACGATCGCGGTATCGGCGTACCGCAAACACTGAGTCGTGCTGTACGCCAAGGGGAACGCGTGGGGCACACCGCGGTGCTGGTGGTAGTGGATGGTGCGGCCTGCGCGGTGATCACGGTCGCCGATACCGTGAAGGACACCGCTGCCGATGCCATTGCCCGGCTGCACGCGCTCGGCCTGCGCGTCATGATGTTCACCGGCGACAATGCCTATGCCGCACAGTCGGTCGCGGATGAGATCGGGATCGATACGGTTGTCGCCGAACTGCTTCCGGAGGGCAAGGTCGAGTTGATCGCCCGCATGCAGGAGCAGGGCCGTCGCATTGTCATGGTCGGCGATGGGATCAATGACGGCGCCGCGCTGGCCACCGCCGACCTCGGGATGGCGATCGGAGCGGGTACCGATGTCGCGATCGCGGCGGCCGATGTCATCCTGGTCCGCGACGATCTCGCGGCCGTCGCCGACGCCATCGAACTCGCGCACGCCACCCTGCGCACCATCAAGGGCAATCTGGCGTGGGCCTTCGGTTATAACGTGGTCGCCATTCCGGTGGCCGTACTCGGCCTGCTGAATCCGTTGATCGCCGGTGCCGCCATGGCGTTCTCCTCGTTCTTCGTGGTCTCGAACAGCCTGCGGCTGCGGCGGGTTCGGTTCGGGCGCTAAGTCAGCGGCGCGACTGCGCCAGCTTCTCCAGCATGGCGTTATAGGCGGCGAGTTCGGAGTCACCGTATTCATCGTCCTTGCGGTCGGTGCGCACCGCGGTGCGCCGATCCTGGGCCACCCACTGGGTCAGCAGCGCACCGACCACCAGCAGGACCGGAATTTCGCCGGAGACCCAGGCAATACCGCCGCCGACCCGCTGATCGGCCATCAGGTCCATATACCAGGGCAACTGGAGTTGTTCATAGAAGCGTTCGCCGATGATCGAATTCATCGACATCACCGCGACGCCGAAGAAGGCGTGAAACGGCATGATGGCGAACAACATACCGAGCCGACCGAGATGCGGCAGGCGGCGCGGACCCGGATCGATACCGATAATGGCCCAGTAGAACAGATAGCCGATGATCAGGAAGTGCACGTTCATCAAGACGTGCCCCCAGTGATAGCGGATCAGGTTCTGGAACAGTGGCGTGAAGTACAGGCCGTAGAGCGAGACCACGAAGGCCGTGATCGCGGTGCCGGGATGGGCCAGCAGCGCGGTCGGGCGGGAATGCAGGATCCACAGCACCCATTCGCGTATACCGGGAACCGCGTCCTTGGGTGCGGCCGGGACGGCGCGCATCAGCAGGGTCACCGGCGCGCCGAGTACCAGCAGCACCGGTACGAACATATTGAGCGCCATATGCGTGATCATGTGCATGCTGAACATGGCATAGCCGTACGCGCCGATGCCCGATGACGTCGAAATCAGCAGGGCCACGCAGCCGCTCGTCCAGGACAGCGTGCGCCACGGCGACCAGATGTCACCGCGCCGCCGCAGCCGCAGCACCCCGGCGGCATACAGTGCGATACCGGCGAGAGCGGCGGTGCCGAGGACGATATCGAAGCGCCACATGGTGATCAGCCGCCAGAAGTGGGCCTTCCCTGGCAGATCGAAACCGAGGAAAATCTCTTGCGCGGTGAACGAGCGATCGGCGAAGGCCGGGGCCGGCTGGACAGCCATCGACACCAGTGCGGCGGTCACCACAACCGACAGCGCGCCGGTTCCGGAGATCAGCCAACCCGTGCTCGAATCATGCCCGGCGGCAATCCTTCTCAGCATGATCCCCATAGCGGCGGCCGCCACGACGACCATCAGAGCGAGCCGACCGTAGCCGCTGCGCAACAGCGCCGACCACGGCAACAGGATGGCCCCGAGCACCAATCCGCTGAGCGTCGCCGCGGCGAGACACAACAGCCCGATGCGCGCGTATCGCCGAACCGCGGTCGCGACCTGGGAACCGTTGCGCCGCACCTGCGCCGCCACACACCACGCCAGCCCCGGCAGCACCGAGACCGCAAGTTGGAAAATGATCATCGCGCCGGTGCCGAAGTCGTGATTCGGCCCCTCCCCCGCATTGCCGACCATGGCGGGCGGCAGCACCGCGAGCAGCGCCAGCACTGTCGGCACAACAAGTCCGGTCCATGCCAAGGTCAGGCGGGTCACCAGCGCGACGACACCGGCCAGCACCGCGACCACGATCCACGCCTTCGGCCGCTCGCTCGCATCGATCAGCGCGCCGATCGCACCCCGCTCCAGCGCGGCACTCATCGAGAGCCCGCCCGTATTCGCCGCACTCACCGGAATCAGGACCAGTGCCGCCACGAGCCACACGAGACTCATCCGCTCCGCCACCCGGACACCGGCAAATCCGTCTGCATCGACGCGACCGCGCGCGGTGACGACAGTGCAGCACAGTGCGTAGATCAACGCGCCAAGGGTCATCGCGCCCGCCAGCGCGGCGACCACGCGCAGCGCGACATACAGCAGGACATCGACGAACCCGGGATAGGCGATACCCGCCGACCGATAGGGCATCGCACCGGCCGCGAGCACCGAGATGAGCACGAGCACGCCGGCGGCGAGCGCGGCGATCAGCCACACCAGGTGGTCGGATGAGCGCTTGACCTGCACGTTTTACACCAATCCTCGAAACGGAAGCGCCGCGGCGGGCAATGGATGTGCCAGCCCTCGCATACAGGTCGGCCGCGGCCCGATGCCAGTTCCCGGGCCGCTGCTGGTGCGACGCACCTCACATGGCGGTCCTGGTCGGACAGCGACGGGGTACACGGTGCCGAAACTATCGGAACGCGCACCGCAACCGACGCAGTGGAAGCGCACCCCATGGCGAAGAACCAGTGGATGGCGCTACGGCGCGCGTGACCGGCGCACATCCCACCGTGGACGCAGTCGAACTCTTACCGTGGACGCGGACACGACAGCGGCGATGGCGCAAAGCGCCCATGTCGCAGATCGAACAGGCGCATAATCCGGACAAGGCTGCTCTCGGCGATCGGAAGGGTGGCGACAGCCGTGGCTGTGACTCAACTCGAAGCGGTTCGGCCCTATCCGCAGCGGACGGGCCCAAAAGGCTCCTATATCTGGAAGATGATCACGACCACCGACCCCAAGGTGCTCGGGGTCATGTACGTGACTACCGCGATGGCGTTCTTCTTCATCGGTGGTCTGCTGGCATTGCTGATGCGCGCGGAACTGGCGCGACCCGGTCTGCAGTTCCTGTCGACCGAACAGTTCAATCAGCTGTTCACCATGCACGGCACGATCATGTTGCTGTTCTATGCGACGCCGATTGTGTTCGGCTTCGCAAACGCGGTGTTACCGCTACAGATCGGGTCGCCGGATGTCGCGTTCCCCCGGCTCAACGCGTTGAGCTATTGGATGTATCTGTTCGGCGCATCGATCGCGACGGCAGGATTCGTCACCCCCGGCGGCCCGGCCGACTACGGATGGACGGCCTACTCGCCGCTGACCAGTATCCAGCACTCACCCGGCGCGGGTGCTGATCTGTGGATCATGGGGTTGGTGCTCAGCGGTGTCAGTACCATCCTCGGCGCCGTCAATATGTCCACGACGGTGGTTTGCCTGCGCGCCCCTGGCCTGACGATGTTCCGGATGCCGATTTTCACCTGGAATATCTTCGTCACCAGTGTGCTTGTGCTGCTTGTCTTTCCGATTCTGGCGGCGGGACTGATGGGGCTGGAGGTCGACCGGCACCTTGGCGGGCATATCTACAATCCGGCCACCGGCGGAACATTGCTGTGGCAACACTTGTTCTGGTTCTTCGGGCATCCCGAGGTGTACGTCGTCGCGTTGCCGTTCTTCGGCATCGTCTCGGAGATCTTCCCGGTTTTCTCGCGCAAGCCGATCTTCGGTTACACCACGCTGGTCTACGCGACCCTCGGCATCGCGGCGCTGTCGATGGCGGTGTGGGCGCACCACATGTTCGCCACCGGTGCCGTGTTGCTGCCGTTCTTCTCGTTCATGACCTTCCTGATCGCGGTGCCGACGGGTGTGAAGTTCTTCAACTGGATCGGCACCATGTGGCGCGGTCAGCTGACCTTCGAATCACCGATGCTGTTCTCCATCGGCTTCCTCGTCACCTTCCTGTTCGGTGGTCTGTCCGGTGTCATCCTGGCCAGCCCGCCGCTGGATTTCCATGTCACCGACACCTATTTCGTGGTCGCGCACTTCCACTACGTGCTCTTCGGCACCATCGTGTTCGCGACGTTCGCGGGTATCTATTTCTGGTTCCCGAAGATGACCGGCCGCATGCTG
>NZ_JBFAXH010000029.1:0-64292 GCF_040680755.1 Nocardia sp. NPDC051990
CGGTCCCATTCCGAACCCGGAAGCTAAGGCCACCAGCGCCGATGGTACTGCACTCGACAGGGTGTGGGAGAGTAGGACACCGCCGGAACATCCTTCACGATAGGGGACCCAAAACTTGGGTCCCCTATCGTCGTTTTTGCACCTATATCTATGCCGTGTTCGGGCCCGACCGCCGACACGTGATTGAATTCAGGGGTTCGACAACCTCTGGCGGAACCTAGAAAGGGGCCACCGTGTCGGAACAGAACGACGGCCGGAAGTCCTTCCGGCAGGACGGTCCCGACCGCGATCGGGGAAGTGCCTCCCGTGGCTCCTCCGACCGGGGTGATTCCGGCGAACGGCGCGGCTTCAAACGCAGCAGCGACTCGACCCGAAGTGGTTCGAATGATCGCAGCGCGAGCGACCGCGGTGGTTTCACTCGCGGTGGTCCCGGAGAGCGGGGCGGCTACGACCGCGGTGCCGGTGATCGCGGTGGTTTCAGTCGCAGCGGTGGACGTGGCGGTTCCGAGCGCGGCGACTCTGGCCGACGAGGCGATTCCGGCGACCGTGGCAGCTTCAATCGTGGTGGTTCGGGCGAACGCGGTGGATTCAAGCGTTCCGGTGATTCCGGCGAGCGTGGCGGTTTCAGCCGTAGCGGCTCCGGCGACCGTGGTGGTTTCGGTCGCAGCGATTCCGGCCGACGTGGTGATTCCGGCGAGCGTGGCGGTTTCGGCCGAGGTGGCTCGGGCGAGCGTGGCGGTTTCCATCGTGGTGGTGATTCCGGCGAGCGCCGTGGCTTCAAACGCGGCGGCGATTCCGGACAGCGCAGTGACTCCGGCGGCCGTAGTGATTTCGGCCGCAGTGGTGCTGGTGATCGTGGCGGCTCCGGTCGTGGTTCTGGTGAGCGCGGTGGTTTCAGCCGTGGCGGTTCGGGTGAGCGTGGTGGTTTCAACCGCGGCGACTCGGGCGATCGCGGTGGGTTCAGCCGCGGTGGCGGCGGTGAGCGCGGTGGTTACAAGCGCGGTGGCGACTCGGATCAGCGCAGTGACGTGAACGAACGCGGCGGGTTCAAGCGCCGTGATGACGCCGGTCGGCGTGGTGGTTTCGACCGTGGCGGCGAATCCGGTGGCCGTGGCGATTCGGATCAGCGCGGCGGCTGGAGCCGTGGCGACGACGTGCAGGATCGCCGTCGTGGTGGCGAAGGCGCACGTTCCGGGGGTGGCTCGGCAGATCGACGCGCACCGCGTCCCGAAGAGCCGGATCTGCCCGATGACGTCCAGGCCGCCGACCTCGAAACCGAGGTGCGCCGTGATCTGCTGAGCCTGGATAAGGGCAATGCCGAAACCGTAGCCCGGCATCTCGTGATGGCGGCCCGGCTCATCGACGACGACCCGCGTCTCGCCTTGGCCCATGCACGGGCCGCCCGCCAACGCGCTGGCCGCATCGCCGTGGTCCGTGAAACCGTGGGTGTCACCGCCTACCACGCGGGTGAATGGGCTGAAGCCCTTTCAGAATTGCGCACCGCTCGCCGGATGTCCGGCGGTTCCGGTCTGCTCGCCGTCATGGCCGACTGTGAACGCGGCCTCGGCCGCCCCGAACGCGCCATCGAACTTGGCCGCAGCGACGAGGCCCGCGCCCTGCACGGTGACGAGGCCACCGAACTCCGCATCGTGGTCGCCGGCGCCCGCATGGACCTCGGCCAATACGATCAGGCCGTTGTCACCCTGCAAACCTCGGAACTCGACCGCTCCCGCACCGGTTCCGCCGCCGCCCGCCTTTTCTACGCCTACGCCGACGCCCTGGTCGCCGCGGGCCGCACGGCCGAGGGCCTCACCTGGTTCCTCAATGCCGCCGCGGCCGACCTCGACGGTGAAACCGATGCCGAGGAACGCGCCGAAGAACTGACCGGCGACACCGACCTGTAGGGTTCTGCGGCTGGGACCCGCCATCGACGACCTCGTCGCGTGCGGTGACTGGAACGGGCTCCCTGTCTGTCGCCATGAAACGAAGGTGCGGCCGGTGTGTTGGGCCGCACCGGCACGGACTGTGCACTGCCTGGCGTTCATTTTCGCGTCGACGGGCTGGCGTAGGGTTCGGGAACGGCAAGGTGTCGATCGGCGACATGGAGTGAGAGTGGTGTGAAGCGGCTACGAGAGCGATATGCAGCTCTGCTGCTTGATCTGGACGGCACGCTGTATCGCGGGCTAGAGGTGATCCAGGGCGCGCCGGAGGCGCTGGCGGGTTCCGTTATGGCACAGCGGCTTGTGTATGTCACGAATAATGCGAGTCGTGGTCCGGACGTGGTTGCGCGGCATTTGGCCGAGCTCGGATTCGCGGCGGAAGCCGATGATGTGGTGACCAGTGCGCAGGCGGCGGCACGCGTTTTGGCGCAGCGGCTCGATTCCGGGGCCACGGTGTTGATCGTCGGCACCGATGACCTGGCCAAGGAGGTCGAGGCAGCCGGGCTGATTGCGATCCGGCGCTTCAACGGCGCCGCGCCCGATGCTGTCGTACAAGGACATTCACCCGAAACCGCCTGGCCGGATCTGGCCGAGGCGGCCTATGCGCTGAGCGCAGACGCACTCTGGGTTGCCGCCAATACCGATAAGACGCTGCCGAACGAGCGCGGTCTCGCGCCCGGCAACGGCGCCATTGTCGCCGCACTGCGTGCCGCCTCCGGCAGAGAGCCGGTGGTAGCGGGCAAACCGTATGCGCCACTGCTGGAAGACGCCTTGGCACGCGCTGGTACGCGCAGCGCACTGGTGGTGGGCGATCGTCTGGACACCGATATCGAGGGCGCCAACCGCGTCGGTCTCGAATCGCTGCTGGTGCTGACCGGTGTGAGCACCCTTGACGAACTACGCGACGCCCCTGCGGACCTGATCCCGACCTACGCCTCGGAGTCATTGGACGCACTGAATCACCCGCCGGCCGAGGACGAGGCGACCGACCTCGCCGACGACTTGGCGGAACGCTTACGGCGTAACCCGGGACGAGCCGTAAGGGTGCGCGCGTCCGGTTCGGAAATCCGATAGCGTTGATCCCACGATGACTACTCCGATGCCCCGCCCCAACGGCCCCGGCTCGAACGGACCGCGTCCCGGGCCACCGCTGCCCGGCCAGCATCTGCCGGGCGGACCGGGACGCCTGGAGCCTGCCGATCCGATGCGGATCCGTGCCGAGGTCGACGGTTTGCTCGCCGAACTCGACGCGCGTCCAGCGTGGACCGGCTCGGCGGCGCCGCCGCCGACGGACTCCGATTCCGGCGCCGATATCACCCGGCGCGCCCGCATCCTGGAGCAGGCACATGAGGTGCTTGTGCAGGCACTGGCCACGGTGGACAAGATCTGAGGTGGCCAGGCGCGCGCGGGTGGACGCCGAACTGGTTCGCCGCGGATTGGCGCGATCGCGTGAACATGCGGTCGAGCTGATCGGTGCGGGCCGCGTCCTGATTGCTGGAACGGTCGCCGTGAAGCCGGCGACGGCCGTCGAGGCGGGCACACCGTTGGTCGTGCGCGCGGAGCCCGATGAGGTGTCGTGGGCGTCGCGCGGTGCGCACAAGCTGCTCGGTGCGCTCGAGACATTCGAACCCCAGGGCTTGACCGTCGCAGGTAAGCGCTGCCTGGATGCCGGTGCGTCGACCGGTGGCTTCACCGATGTCCTGCTCTCCAGGCAAGCGCGTGAGGTCGTCGCCGTCGACGTCGGCTACGGCCAGCTGATCTGGCGGCTGCAGAACGACGAGCGGGTGCGCGTTTTCGATCGCACCAATGTCCGCGCCATCACCCCCGAATCCATTGACGGCACCGTCGAACTCGTCGTCGGAGATCTGTCGTTCATCTCGCTGAATCTGGTGCTGCCCGCACTCGCGGCCTGTGCCGCGCCCGGCGCCGATCTGTTGCCTATGGTCAAACCCCAGTTCGAGGTGGGCAAGGAGCGGGTAGGCTCCGGCGGTGTGGTGCGGGAGCCTGCACTGCGCGCGGAAGTGGTGCGCGATGTCGCGACGGCCGCCGCTGAATTGGGCTTGCGCACCGTCGGGGTGGTGGCCAGCCCGCTTCCCGGCCCGTCGGGCAATGTCGAATACTTTGTGTGGCTCCGTAAGGACGGGCAGTTCGAGTACGACGGCGAGCAGGTCGCGGCCCTTGTCGAACGTGCGGTTGAGGAGGGTCCACAGTGAACGCGCTGACGCCGGCCGGATCCAGAGAGATTCTGCTGGTTTCGCATCCGGGCCGGGCGGAGATCATCGAAACCGCTCATCGCGTCGCGAAGATTTTCGCGGATGCGGGCATCGGGCTGCGCGTGCTCGCGGACGAGGCGTACAGCACCCGATTCGATTGTGAGTCCGACACCGCGGGCGGGACGGCCGTCGCCGAACCGGGCGGATATCCGGCCCGTGTGGTCGAGCACTGCCCGGACGCGGCGGTCGGCTGCGAGATGGTGCTCTCGCTCGGCGGTGACGGCACCTTCTTGCGCGCGGCCGAATTGGCTAGGCCCGCGGGGGTGCCGGTGCTCGGAATCAATCTGGGCCGCATCGGTTTTCTTACCGAGGCCGAGGCCGAACATCTCGATGAGGCATTGGCGAGCGTGGTCCGCGGCGAATACCGCCTCGAGCATCGGATGACCATCGATGTGAGCGTCCAGGTGGACGATGAGGTCATCGAAACCGGTTGGGCGCTCAATGAAGCCAGCATCGAGAACGCCGCGCGCATGGGTGTGCTCGAAGTGGTGCTCGAGGTCGACGGGCGTCCGGTTTCGCAGTTCGGTTGCGACGGCATCCTCATCTCCACACCGACCGGATCGACCGCCTACGCGTTCTCCGCGGGCGGCCCGGTGGTGTGGCCGGAACTCGAAGCGCTGCTGGTGATTCCGAGCAATGCGCACGCCCTGTTCGCGCGGCCGCTGGTGACCAGTCCGGAGTCCAGGATCGCGGTCGAATCCGTAGCGGCGGGCCATGATGCGATAGCCATCCTGGATGGCAGGCGCACCCTGGCATTGCCGAAGGGCGGGCGGCTCGAGGCGGTTCGCGGCGCCGAACCGGTGCGGTGGGTGCGGTTGGATTCCGCACCATTCGCCGACCGAATGGTGCGCAAATTCCAATTGCCCGTGACAGGCTGGCGTGGCCGACGGCGAACGGAGAGCACACGTGCTGACAGAGATCAGGATTGACGGGCTTGGCGTCATATCCACGGCTACCGCGCAATTCCATGCTGGTCTCACGGTTCTGACCGGTGAGACTGGTGCCGGTAAGACCATGGTGGTGACCAGCCTGCACCTGCTCAGCGGGGCACGGGCCGATGCGGGCCGCGTCCGGTTGGGTGCGGCACGGGCCGTGGTCGAGGGGCGGTTCACCGTCGACGAGGTGAATACCACCGCGCAGAAGCAGGTGCAGGACGTCCTGGAATCGGCTGCGGCCGAACGCGATGACGACGGCAGCATCATCGCGATCCGCACCGTCGGCAGCGACGGACGCTCCCGCGCGCACCTCGGCGGTCGTGGTGTACCCGCCGCTGTCCTTGCCGATTTCACCGCGCCGTTGCTGACCGTGCACGGTCAGAACGATCAGTTGCGGCTGCAGCGTCCGGAGCAGCAGCTGTCGGCGCTGGACCAGTTCGCCGCGGATACGGTCGGTCCGCTGCTGCGAAAGTACCAGGTGCAGCGGCGATCCTGGCTCGATGCCCGCAATGAGCTGCTCGAACGTACCGCACACAGTAGGGAAATCGCGCTGGAGGCCGACCGGCTCAAGCATTCGCTGTCCGAAATCGACGCCATCGCACCGGAACCCGGCGAGGATGTGCGCATCGTCGACGAGGTGCGCAGGCTCAGCGATCTGGATTCGCTGCGCGAGGCCGCCGCGATCGCGCACGACGCCTTGGCCGGTCCCGCTGATTCGCCCGAAGACGGTTCGGGCGCGCTGGAACTGCTCGGCGCTGCGCGGGCCCGCGTCGAATCGGCCCACGATCCGGCACTGACCGCGCTCGGGCCGCGACTCGGTGAGGCCATCGCGGTGGTCGTCGATCTCACTACCGAGCTCAGTGGCTACCTTTCGAATTTGCCTTCGGATCCAGGCGCTTTGGATTCGCTGCTCACCCGGCAGGCCGAATTGAAATCGCTGACCCGCAAGTACGCACCGGATATTGATGGGGTGATCGCGTGGGCCGATGAGGCGCGCACGCGTCTCGGCTCGCTCGATGTCTCCGAAGAGGCGTTGGCCGCGCTGGCGGCTGAGGTGGATATCGCCGCGGAACGCGTTCGGGAAGCGGCCCGCAAATTGACTGCGGCGCGCACCAAGTCGGCGGGCAAGCTCGCCTCGGCGGTGAGCACCGAACTCGGTGGGCTCGCAATGGGTAGGGCGAAGCTCGAGGTCGTGGTGCGGCCGGTGTCCGCGAGCCCGCAGGATTCCGCGCCGCTGACGGTGGACGGGCAGGAATTGCATGCGGGTTCCACTGGTGTCGACGAGGTGGAATTTCGGCTGTCTGCGCATTCCGGCGCGCAGTCATTGCCGTTGAGCAAGAGCGCTTCCGGTGGTGAGCTGTCGCGGGTGATGCTGGCTCTCGAAGTGGTGCTCGCCAGTTCGGATCATGGCGCGACCATGGTGTTCGACGAGGTCGATGCCGGTGTCGGTGGCCGAGCCGCGGTCGAGATCGGGCGTCGGCTGGCCCGGCTCGCGCGCACCCATCAGGTGATCGTGGTGACCCATCTGCCGCAGGTCGCGGCCTTCGCCGACACCCATCTGGTGGTGGACAAGTCCGATGACGGCAAGGGCAAGGTCAACAGCGGCGTCCGGGCATTGACCAAAGATGAGCGCGTCATCGAATTGGCTCGCATGCTGGCCGGTCTCGATGACACCGAAACCGGCCGAGCCCATGCCGAGGAACTCCTTGAAACCGCCCGCGCCGAACGTGCCCTCGCCTGAGGTCAGCGCAGGGCTTTTTGGGCGCCCTTGAGGAACTGGTTGATGAGGTTCTCGAGGCCGAGCTTCACCACCTTGGCCGGGATCGGAAGGCTGGGCTCGGACTCCATCGTGTAGGAGAGCAGGGTGCCGTTACCGGCGTCGGTGAACGTGATGGTGCCGACGTGCCGCTTCACCGGAGCACCCTTGATGATCTTGTATTCCATCAGCTCGCCGGGGACCAGTCTGGTGGTCTCCTCAACGATGCCGACGCCGGCCTTGCCGATGAAGTACTGCGCGCCGACGCCCGACGGGGTGGGAGAACCAGGGGTCTTCAAGGTGAAATCGACCGGGATGTACGGGTTGATGCGGTCCCGCTCGGTGAAGAACTTGTAGACGACATCACGCGGTGCCGCGATCATGGCGTCGACGGTGCTGCTGACCATGGTGACTCCTCATTCGGGATATCTGTGACCCGCAGCATACGGGTATTGGTTGAGGTGTTTCTGACGCGACGTGGTGTTCGTGGTACCACAGTGACGAATGTGAAAGTTGATGCGGCGCGCCTCCACCAATGGTTGAGGGTTTGCGATCAGTATCTGGCCCATGAAGATGTTGGCGTTGTTGTCGAAGAACACCGAAGCGCTGCCCGGGCTGACCGGGATAGCTCGGGTTGACCGCAACACCAGGCGTCTGCTGAAGCGGGTCGGGCCCGGTGATGTCGTCATACTCGATGAAATGGATCTGGATCGGATCACCGCCGATCGGTTGGTCGAAGCGGGCGTGGCCGCGGTGGTGAATACCTCGCCATCGATCTCGGGCCGCTATCCCAATCTAGGGCCGGAAGTGTTGGTCGCCAACGGAATTCTGCTGCTGGACACCGTGAGTTCGGACGCCTTCCGAATCAAGGACGGCACCAAGGTCCGCATCGATGAGGGCGTCGTCTACGCCGACAAGCTGGTCAAGAAGGAGCCCGAGGTCCTGGTCACGGGCATCGAGCTGACCGAATCCGATATCTCCGAGCGGATGATCGAGGCGCGCAACGGCCTCGCCGATCATCTGGAGGCCTTCGCGGGCAATACCATCGAATTCATTCGCACCGAGAGTGCGCTGCTCATCGACGGTATCGGGGTGCCGGAGCTCGAGCTCGATATGAAGAATCGGCATGTGGTCGTGGTTGCCGATGGCCCGGAGCACGCGGACGATCTCAAGCGACTGAAGCCGTTCATCAAGGAATATGCCCCGATCATGGTCGGCGTCGGCCGCGGCGCGGACACATTGATGAAAGACGGCTATCGTCCCGATCTGATCGTCGGCGACCCGGATGAAATCACCACCGCCACCCTGAAATCCGGTGCCGAGATGATCCTGCCCGCCGACACCGACGGCCATGCCAAGGGGCTGGAACGCATCCAGGATCTCGGCATCGGCGCGACGACCTTTCCGTCGTCCGGAGCACCGTCCGATCTGGCGCTGCTGCTGGCCCACCACCACGGCGCAGCGCTGATCGTGACCGCCGGTGCCGCTGCTTCGCTGGACGATTTCTTCGACCGCGGCCGCCGCGACAGCAATCCGGCGACCTTCCTCACCCGACTGAAAATCGGCACCAAACTCGTGGATGCCAAGGCCGTCGCTACGCTCTATCGAAACCGAGCGACCGGCACCGCCATCGCGATGGTCGTGCTAGCCGCCCTCGTCGCGGTGATCGTGGCTATGCTCGCCTCGAATATGGGGACCGAGGCGCTGGATTGGGCCAGCGATACCTGGAACCGGTTCGAGCTATGGGCCCAGGGCCTATCTGCCGGAGGTAACCGATGATTTCGATTCGGCAGCACGCGGTTTCGATCGTCGCGATCTTCCTGGCCCTCGCCGTCGGCGTGGTGCTCGGGTCGCAGACCGTGGCGGCGGACCTGCTCTCCGGATTACGCGCGGATAAAACGGATCTGCGCAAACAGCTCGATGTGGCCACCGAGCAGAACCGGCGGCTCAGTGACGAAATGAATGCGGCGGACCGGTTCATCGCCGGGTCGGCGGGGCGGATCCTCGGTGGCACGCTCACCGACCGCAGCGTCGTGGTGTTCACGACCCCCGACGCCGAACCCGCCGATGTCGAGGCCGTCGCGAAGGATCTGGAAACCTCCGGCGCGACCGTGATTGGCCGCATAGCCCTCACCGACGTCTTCCTCGACGCCGCCGAGGGCGATCGGATGCGCACCGCGGTCACCAATGTCATCCCCGCGGGCGCGCAGCTGCGCACCGGTCAGGTGGATCAGGGCAGTATGGCCGGCGATCTGCTCGGCCTGGTGCTGCTGCTCGATCCGGCGAGCCCGCAAGCGCGCAGCACCCCGCAGGAGTTGAGCCTGGTGCTGGAGACATTGCGTGGCGGCGGTTTCCTCGCCTACGGCGACACCCCGACGCAGGCCGCGAACCTCGCCGTTGTCGTCACCGGCGACGGCGCGAAGTCCAGTGAGAACAGTCAGGGCAGCAATATCGCCCGATTTGCCGGCGCGCTGCGCGGCCGGGGTGCAGGTGCAGTGCTGGCGGGGCGTTCCGGCGCCGCCGACAATCCGGGCCCGATCGCGATCATTCGTTCCGACGCCGCGCTGGCCACGACCGTCACCACCGTCGACAATCTCGACCGCGAGATCGGCCGCCTCACCACCGTGCTCGGCTTGAGCGAGCAGCTCAACGGCGGTGCGGGCCGATACGGAACCGGCACCAAGGCGACCTCCCTCACACTCGTCGCGCCGCCCGCGAGCTGATTCGCCAGACCCGCGCTGCGAACATGGTGCAAGGGCCGGATCCGATTGATGGCAGCGACTGGGTGGCAAACGTGCATGGCGTGTGATCAGACCAGCAATTTCGTGTTACCGTGAAGACCCGTGGGTCATACACGGAATCAGGCGCGAACGGCCACGAAGCACATCTTCGTCAGCGGCGGTGTCGCCTCCTCATTGGGTAAGGGTCTTACCGCCTCCAGCCTCGGTCAGCTGCTGACCGCGCGCGGACTGCGGGTGACCATGCAGAAACTCGACCCGTACTTGAACGTCGATCCGGGCACCATGAATCCGTTCCAGCACGGAGAAGTGTTCGTCACCGAAGACGGCGCGGAGACCGATCTCGACGTCGGCCACTACGAGCGGTTCCTCGATCGGGACCTGTCCCGGGACGCAAATGTGACTACCGGGCAAATCTATTCGTCAGTGATCGCCAAGGAGCGCCGCGGCGAATACCTCGGTGACACGGTGCAGGTCATTCCGCACATCACCGACGAGATCAAGAGTCGCATCTTGGCGATGCAGGGCCCGGATCTGCAGGGGCAGGTGCCCGATGTGGTGATCACCGAAATCGGTGGCACCGTCGGCGATATCGAATCGCAGCCCTTCCTGGAGGCGGCCCGCCAGATCCGCCACGATGTGGGCCGAGACAATGTGTTCTTCCTGCACGTATCGCTGGTGCCCTACCTCGCACCCTCGGGTGAGCTCAAGACCAAGCCGACCCAGCATTCGGTGGCCGCGCTGCGCAATATCGGTATTCAGCCCGATGCGCTGATCCTGCGCTGCGATCGCGAAGTGCCGCAGGCGCTCAAGAGCAAGATCGCGCTGATGTGCGACGTCGATGTGGATGCGTGCATCTCCACGCCGGACGCGCCGTCGATCTACGACATTCCCAAGGTGCTGCACCGTGAGGGTCTGGACGCCTATGTGGTGCGCAGGCTCGGGCTACCGTTCCGGGACGTGGACTGGACCGTCTGGGGTGATCTGCTGGATCGAGTGCACCAACCACGGGAGACGGTCGAGGTCGCGCTGGTCGGCAAGTACGTCGATCTGCCCGATGCGTATCTGTCGGTCACCGAGGCGTTGCGCGCGGGCGGATTCGCCTCGCGGGCCAAGGTGAATATCCGCTGGGTGCAGTCGGATGAGTGCGAGACCCCGGCGGGTGCGCAGGCCGCGCTGCGCGACGTGGACGCGGTGCTGATTCCGGGCGGATTCGGTATCCGTGGCATCGAGGGCAAGGTCGGTGCCATCAAATACGCGCGGACCAGGGGGCTTCCGCTGCTCGGCCTGTGTCTGGGCCTGCAATGTGTGGTCATCGAGGCGGCGCGTTCGGTCGGTCTGGCCGAAGCCAATTCAGCCGAATTCGAGCCGGACACACCGCATCCGGTGATTTCCACTATGGCCGATCAGAAGGAGATCGTTGCGGGCGAGGCCGATCTCGGCGGCACCATGCGCCTGGGTGCCTACCCGGCGACGCTGCAGAAGGGGTCGGTGGTCGCGCAGGCCTACGCCACCGACCAGGTCTCCGAGCGGCACCGGCATCGCTACGAGGTGAACAACGCCTACCGCGACAAGATCGCCACCAGCGGTTTGAAATTCAGCGGTACCTCGCCCGATGGGCATCTGGTCGAATTCGTTGAGCTGCCCGCGGATAAGCATCCGTTCTTCGTGGCCACCCAGGCGCATCCGGAGCTCAAGAGTCGCCCCACCCGGCCGCACCCGTTGTTCGCCGCGCTGATCGCGGCGGCGCTGAGATATAAACTGGCCGAGCGGCTTCCGGTCGATATCCCGGACGAAGAGTTCGCGAACGCAGATCAGGCGTCATAGATGAGTGATAGCGGGGGAGCCCAGCCGGGCAGCCACGATTTCGAGACGGTGGCGAGCAAGACCGTGTACAGCGGCGCCATCCTCGCCTTGCGGCTCGATGAGGTGTCCATGCCGGGCGGACGCGTCGTCGATCGCGAGGTGATCGAGCATCATGCGGCGGTTGCGGTCGCGGCGATCGATGATGCCGACAATGTGGTGTTGATCAAGCAGTACCGGCATCCGATCGGTCGGCGGCTGCTCGAGTTGCCCGCCGGGTTGCTCGATGTGCCTGGCGAGGATCCATTGGCAGCAGCAAAACGCGAATTGGCCGAGGAGACGGGACTGGCCGCCAGGGAATGGTCGGTGCTGGTGGATGTCGCGCTCTCGCCCGGATTCACCGATGAGGCGCTGCGGGTGTATGCCGCGCGGGGGCTGTACGAAACCGATCGGCCGGATCCGGAATTGGAGGAGGCGGACCTGGAATTGGTCCGCATGCCGGTGGACGAGGCCGTGCGGGCCGCATTGGCGGGCGAGATCGTCAATGCCACGGCGGTCGCTGGTGTGCTCGCGCTCGTGGCCGCCAGGGCGGGCGGGGCGGAGTTGCGTCCGGCCGATGCGCCGTGGCCAGGGCAGCCGACCGCATTACTGCGCCGCAAGGCGCAGCGGCAGTCCGAAGACTGACGGGTCCGGGCGGTGCTCGCGCGGGAGGTGAATGCCTACCTCGATCATCTTGCGGTTGAGCGCGGCGCCGCCCGCAACACCCTCGGTGCGTATCGCCGCGATCTCGATCGGTATCGGGATTTCCTGATCGGACGCGGGATCACGGCACTGGAGCAGGTCGGTGAATCCGATGTCGCGGAGTTCACCATGGCGTTGCGGGCGGGTGGGGAAACGCACCCGCCGCTGGCAGCCAGTTCGGTGGCTCGTGCGCTGATCGCGGTGCGTGGACTGCATCGCTTCGCCGCGGCGGAGGGGATGACGAGTACCGATGTCGCACATGCGGTGAAGCCGCCGACGCCGGGACGTCGGTTGCCGAAAGCGTTGCCGTACGACCAGGTGTTGCGATTGCTGGAGGCGGCCGGCGGCGCGCCGATCGGCGATGCGAATGCGGTCGGAACCGATGGTGGGCCGCGCGGATTGCGCGATCGGGCGCTGCTCGAGCTGCTGTATTCGACCGGGGCGCGGATTTCGGAGATCGTAGGTCTCGACGTGGACGACCTCGATACCGAGGAACGGGCTGTCGTGCTGCACGGCAAAGGCGGCAAGCAGCGCCTGGTTCCGATCGGCAGGCCGGCGCTGGCGGCTGTCGACGCATATCTGGTGCGGGGTAGGCCGGTGCTCGCCGCGAATGGGAAAGGCACTGCGGGCGCGCTGTTCCTGAATGCCCGCGGTGGGCGATTGTCGCGGCAGAGTGCCTGGCAGGTTCTGCAGACCGCTGCCGAGCGGGCCGGCATCGGCGCCACGGTTTCGCCGCATACACTGCGGCATTCCTTCGCAACGCATTTGCTCGACGGAGGTGCGGATGTGCGGGTGGTCCAAGAACTTCTGGGGCATGCCTCGGTCACAACCACTCAGATCTACACCTTGGTCACTGTGAACACCCTTCGCGAGGTCTGGGCTACCGCTCACCCGCGCGCCCGCTGATTCCGCGGTGGCGCGGCACGTGCGTTGCCCGATGAATCCGTTTGTGGCGTACCAAACGTGCGCCGGGCCGTGTCGGCGGCCGGCGGGATTCGGCATGCTGCATAGGAATTCGCGACGGGAAGAAAATGGGACTGTGGTCCGGTTGTGTCGGTATGTCGGGATCGGGTGGTCTCGGCATACCGATATGAGGTGAATCGGATGGCAAAGGCTTTCATCGTTCAAGAGCGAGATGTCGAGGCGGTGTCGCTGCCCGGTGGCGGATCGTTCCGGTTGCTCGAGGACAGCGAGAACACCGACGGGCTGCTCGGGGCGAATCGGCTCGTCTTGCAAGCAGGTGCGGATGGGACCAGGCCGCACCATCACACGAAATCCACGGAGATCTTCTATGTCCTGGACGGGACTATGGATTTCCTCGTCGACGGCGCACGTCACGCGGTAGCGAAAGGTGGTCTGGTGGTGGTTCCGCCGGGTACCGTGCATGCCTTCGGGGCGTCCGCGGACGGTCCGGCCGAATTCTTCGCGGTACTCACTCCGGGTATCGTCCGATTCGAGTACTTCCGGCAGCTCGGTCGTATCGCTCGGGGTGAGGCGGATTGGGACAGCATGGAGGAGCTCCACGATCGGTTCGACGTCCATTTCGACGGCGGACCGGATTGGCGTTAGAGGTGTGGACGCCTGCGCAGGTAAACGGGGGTGTCGCGTGTCCGAGCGTGGGTCTTGCGCGGTAAGGCGGTAGCGTCTATCGAGAGCTGGACCGTACGAAAGCGAGGTCGGGGCTGATCGGCCTCGCTACGCTCGGGCAGATGATGCCGGAGGCGGGCGAAGGCAACGAGCAGGAACGTATAAGGAGCAGCGGATCGTGACGACAGCCGGTGCGGCAGAACCGCCGATGAGTGCTGGGGCGCAGCCGCTTACGGGTACCCGGACGGGTCCGTACTCGGAAGCCGCGGCGGAAACGCTGTGGGGCAACGGCGCCGAACCCGTCCCCGAAGACACGTCGCTCGGCCCGACCGGGCGTCCGCTGCGTGCCGTGCCCGACCCGCCGCCGGTCGAGCGGCACGGTGATGCGCTGATCGTCGCGATGTGTAATCAGAAGGGGGGCGTCGGCAAGACCACCTCGACCATCAACCTGGGCGCCGCGCTCGCGGAATTCGGTCGACGGGTGCTGCTGGTGGACCTGGATCCGCAGGGTGCGCTGTCGGCGGGATTGGGTGTGGCCCACCACGATCTCGAGTTGACCGTGCACAACCTGCTCATCGGATCCAAGGTATCGATCGACGAGGTCCTGATGGAGACCCGCGTCGAGAATATGGATCTGCTGCCGAGCAATATCGATCTGTCGGCCGCGGAAATCCAGCTGGTCAACGAGGTCGGCAGGGAACAGACGCTGGGGCGCGCGCTGCAATCGGTGCGTGATCGCTATGACTACATCCTCATCGACTGTCAGCCGTCGCTCGGCCTGCTCACGGTGAATGCGCTGGCCTGCTCCGATGGTGTGATCATTCCGATGGAGTGCGAGTACTTTTCACTGCGTGGACTCGCCTTGCTCAACGACACCGTGGAGAAGGTGCGGGACCGCCTGAACCCGCGTCTGAGCCTGTACGGCATCGTGGTCACCATGTTCGATGCGCGGCTACTACATTCGCG
This sequence comes from Nocardia sp. NPDC051990, assembly GCF_040680755.1. Taxonomy (NCBI): domain Bacteria; kingdom Bacillati; phylum Actinomycetota; class Actinomycetes; order Mycobacteriales; family Nocardiaceae; genus Nocardia; species Nocardia sp. NPDC051990. The sequence goes on from NZ_JBFAXH010000029.1 coordinate 14,740, forward strand.
ACAGGTCATGGCGCGTGTCGTCGAGGTGTTCGGCGAGTTGGTGTACGACACGGCGATCATGCGTACCGTGCGCTTTCCGGACGCGAGCGTCGCGGGTGAACCCATCACGACGTGGGCGCCGAAATCCAGTGGGGCCGAAGCATATCGAGCGATGGCGCGAGAAGTCATCCACCGGTCCGGCCGGTGATCGGCGGTACGGAACCGGCGCCATCGACGAACACGGAAACGCTCGACTCGGGGTCTGATGAGTTCGCCGATCGGAACTCCGACGCCGGGCGTGGGGCGTCGGCTGCGCAGGACTCTGCCGCGGCGCACGATGATCCGCCCGGTAGACCTGGCAGCGAGCCGACCGGGCAGACGTCCGGGTTTCAGCTGCGGCTGAGCAACTTTCAGGGGCCGTTCGATCTGCTCTTGAATCTGATCAGTTCGCGCAAGCTCGACGTGACCGAGGTCGCGTTGCATCAGGTGACCGACGAATTCATTGCCTACACAAAGGCTTTGACCGCCGGCATCGGGCAGCAGGGTACCTTGCGCGCGGACAAGATCCTGGATCAGACCACCGAATTCCTGGTCGTCGCGGCGACTCTGCTGGATCTCAAGGCGGCGCGACTGCTGCCCTCCGGTGAGGTGACCGACGCCGAGGATCTCGAACTGCTCGAGGCGCGCGATCTGCTCTTCGCCCGGTTGCTGCAATACCGCGCGTTCAAACAGGTCGCCGAATTGCTCAGGGAGTTGGAGGCTGTCGCGTTGCGGCGCTATCCGCGCGCGGTCGGGCTGGAGGAGCGCTACGCCGACCTGTTGCCCGAGGTTAGGCTGGGAGTCGATGCACACGAGTTCGCCGCGATCGCCGCGGCGGCCTTCCGGCCCCGTCCGGCGCCGCGGGTCGGACTCGACCACCTGCACCAGCACGCGTTCTCAGTCGCCGAACAGGCCGCGCTCGTGCTCGAACAGCTCAAACTGCGCGGACCGGGTGGCTGGACGACCTTCGGCGAACTGGTCGCAGACTGCGAGGTGCCGATCCAGATCGTCGCCCGCTTCCTGGCACTGCTCGAGCTGTACCGGGGTAAGACCATCGAGTTCGACCAGCCCGACCCACTCGGCCCGCTCTCGATCAGCTGGATCGGAGACCCCGAGGACGAGACCGCCGACACCGTGACCATCGAGGAGGACTACGGGTGAGTAAGCGCACCGACGATGCGACACCCCTCGAGCGCAACGGCATCGAGTGTGCGGTCATTGGCGAGCATACGGATGACGTGCCCTTCGCGGCGGGTGAGCGAACGGATGACGCGTTGCCCGAGGCGCCGCGGCCGAGCGGTCGCGAAGGGCTCATCGATGCCGCAGCGTCCGCGACTGCGGTGAAGCCCGAAAAGGACGCCGATCCCGGTTCCGATGACGTAGTGGCGGAGTTCACGCCGGAACCGCTGGATGATGATGAATTCCGGTCGGCGTTGGAGGCGATGTTGCTCGTTGTGGATGCTCCGGCGCCGGTAGAGCTGCTGGCCGACGCGTTGCGGGATGAACCGGCGCGGGTGGAGCGGGTGCTGCACGACATGGCGGCGGAACTGTCTGCGCGGGCCAGTGGCATCGATCTGCGTTTCGTGGGTGACGGGTGGCGCTTCTATACTCGCAGCGAGTACGCGCCGTATGTGGAACGGATGCTGCTCGACGGCGCCCGGTCGAAATTGACCAGGGCCGCTTTGGAAACATTGGCGGTGGTGGCATACCGCCAACCGGTGACCCGGACCAGGGTCAGCGCGGTGCGCGGCGTGAACGTCGACGGCGTGATGCGAACCCTGCTGGCTCGCGGATTGATCGCCGAGGCCGGGGTCGACCCGGACACGAACGGCACGCAGTACCGCACGACCGAACTGTTCCTGGAACGGATCGGACTCGCATCACTGTCCGATCTGCCGCCACTGGCGCCCCTGCTGCCGGGCGTCGACCTGATCGACGAGATCAACGAGAGCCTGGACACGGACCCCCGTTACACCAGGCTGAAGAAATCCGCCGAGACCGATTTGGATCTCGGTACCGAATAAGACCGACAGGACAACATGAATACGCCCGCTCGCCGAGATGGCACACCGGATCGTAGGACCAGAAGCGACCAGCCCAGCAGGGGTGGCGCAGGCCGAAACGCACGCGATGCGCGTTCGGCGCAACGGGGAGGTACCCAGCGCGGGGCCGCATGGGGCGGCTCCTCGCAAGGGGGGTATCGGGGGGATTCAGAAGGTGGCGATCGTGGTTACCGCGGCTCGTCGCGGGGCGATCAGCGCGGCTCCGCACGTGGCGGTGACTACCGCGGCACCTCGCAGGGCGGTGGCGGATACCGTCATTCGTCGCAGGGGGACAGCGGCTATCGCGGCTCCGACCGACGTGGCGCGTCGCAGGGTGGCGGTTATCGCGGTTCGTCCCAGGGCGACAGCGGTTATCGCGGTTCCGCGCAGGGTGGCTCGGGCTACCGCGGTTCGTCACAGGGCGGCTCCGATCATCGTGGTTCGCGTGGCGACGCCTATCGTGGTGCCGCACAAGGCGGTTCGGCACCACGCGCCGCTGGCTCGCGCGGTTATGCGGCGGGCGGCACTGCGCAGCAAGGCAATCCGTCGCGCCGCACGACGTCGGCAGCGATGTCCGCGCCCGTCGGTAAGAAGGCCAAGAATGCGAAGCCGCAGAAGAAGGTCGTCGCCGCCCCGCTGCTGAGCAACGCCAAGCCCGCCCGGAAACAGCACGTCGACCAGCCCGCCGAGGGCGGCCACGAGAAGCTGCCGTGGGGCGAGGGCGAGCGACTGCAGAAGGTGCTCGCCAAGGCCGGTGTCGCCTCGCGCCGTGCCGCCGAGGAGATGATCGCCCAGGGCCGGGTCGAGGTCGACGGCGCCATTGTCACCGAGCAGGGCCTGCGGATCGATCCGCAGCATGCCGTGGTCCGTGTGGACGGCACCCGCGTGATGGTGCGCGAGGAGCTGGTCCACATCGCGCTGAACAAGCCCAAGGGTTGGCAGTCCACGATGTCCGACGATCTGGGCCGCCCGTGCGTCGGCGATATCGTCGCCGAACGCATCGCGGCCGGTCAGCGCCTCTTCCACGTCGGCAGGCTGGATGCCGACACCGAGGGGCTGTTGCTGCTCACCAATGACGGCGACCTCGCGCATCGGCTCATGCATCCGTCGTTCCAGGTGCCCAAGACCTATCTGGCGACGGTGAACGGTGAGGTCCACAAGTCGGTCGGCAAGCGTCTGCGCGACGGCGTCGAACTCGACGACGGTCCGGCCAAGGTCGACAAGTTCCAGGTGCTCGAGCTGGGCGAGGGACGTTCGCTGGTCAAGATCGTGTTGCACGAAGGACGCAAGCACATCGTGCGCCGACTGCTCGACGCGGTCGGCCATCCGGTGACCCGGTTGGTGCGCACCAATATCGGTCCGGTCGCGCTGGGCGACCAGCGGCCCGGCACGCTACGTGTGATCGGCCGCGATGAAGTCGGCAAACTTTACGAGGCGGTGTCGTTGTGAACGGTGTAGAGATTCCCGTGGATGTCCCTGCGATGGTAGAGGGCAGCACACCGCTGGTCGTTGCCATGGACGGGCCTTCGGGTACCGGCAAGTCCAGTGTGTCGCGGCGGCTGGCCACCCGAATCGACGCCAGCTACCTGGACACCGGCGCGATGTACCGCGTCGCGACGCTGCGGGTGCTGCGTGCCGGTGTCGAGCTGACCGATTCGGCAGCGATCGGCGCGGCGGTGAAGGAGCTGCCGCTGACCATCGGCACCGATCCCAGCCGGGAGCTGATCCTGCTCGACGGTGAGGACGTCTCCTCGGAGATCCGCGGCAATGCCGTCACCAAGGCGGTGTCCGCGGTGTCCGCCGTGGCCGAGGTGCGCGAGCTGCTCGTCGCCCTGCAGCGTGAAATCGCTTTCGCCGCACAGCGAATCGTGGTCGAGGGGCGCGATATCGGCACCGTCGTGCTGCCGGATGCCGACGCCAAGATCTACCTCACCGCCTCCGCCGAGGCCCGCGCGCAGCGGCGTAACCAACAGAACATCGCCGAAGGCCGCGGCGACGACTACGAGGGTGTACTCGCCGACGTGCAGCGTCGCGACACCCTCGACTCCACTCGCACGGTGTCCCCACTGCGTCCGGCCGACGACGCGGTGCAGGTCGATACCAGCGAACTGAATATGGATGAGGTCATCGACGAGCTGTATCGCGTTGTGGTGCGGCAGGTTTCGATCGGCCGGACAGGTAGGACAGCGTGAGCGAGCATAGCGAACGAACCACAGACACAGCAGTGTCACTCGCGCCGAAGCCGAGCGCAAGCGAGGCGCAGTCATGAGTGAAGACGTGCTCGCGGGGGATGGGGTCTGGAGTGACGAATCCGATTGGGAGATAGCCGATCTCGACGGTGAGTTCGGCGAGGACGAGCACCTCGCGATGCCGACGGTGGCGGTCGTCGGCCGTCCGAATGTCGGCAAATCGACCCTGGTGAATCGGATCCTCGGTCGTCGTGAAGCCGTTGTCGAGGACATTCCCGGCGTGACCCGCGACCGCATCTCCTATGAGGCGAACTGGGCGGGTCGCCGTTTCCTCGTGCAGGACACCGGTGGCTGGGAGCCCGACGCCAAGGGCCTGCAGCAGTCGGTCGCCCGCCAGGCCGAACTGGCCATGGTGACCGCCGACGCGATCCTGCTCGTGGTCGATGCCGTGGTCGGTGCGACGGCCACCGATGAGGCCGCGGTGAAGAAGCTGCGCCGCTCCAAGATTCCGGTGATTTTGGTCGCCAATAAGGTCGACGACGAACGCGTCGAGTCCGAGGCCGCCGCGCTGTGGTCGCTCGGTCTCGGCGAGCCGCGTATGGTCAGCGCCGCGCACGGCCGCGGCACCGGTGACCTGCTCGACGATGTCCTGGAAGTCCTGCCGGAAACTCCGCGGGAGGGCACCGGCGGGACCGGCCCGCGCCGGGTCGCGCTGGTCGGCAAGCCCAACGTCGGCAAGTCCAGCCTGCTCAACAAGCTCTCCGGTGATGAGCGTTCGGTTGTACACGATGTGGCGGGCACGACCGTCGACCCGGTCGATTCGCTGGTCGAATTGGGCGGCAAGATCTGGAAATTTGTCGATACCGCGGGTCTGCGCCGCAAGGTCTCCCATGCCAGCGGCATGGAGTTCTACGCGTCGCTGCGCACTAAGGCGGCGCTGGAGGCCTCCGAGGTCGCGATCATGCTGATCGATGCCTCCGAACCGATCACCGAACAGGACCTGCGAGTGATCAGCATGGTCGCGGATTCCGGTCGCGCGCTGGTGCTGGCCTTCAACAAGTGGGATCTGGTCGATGAGGATCGTCGCCTGCAACTCGACAAGGAAATCGACCGGGATATGGTCCGGGTGCCGTGGGCACAGCGCGTCAATATCTCCGCGCATACCGGCCGCGCCGTCCAAAAGCTGGTTCCCGCAATGGAAACCGCACTGGAATCCTGGGACAAGCGCATTCCCACCGGTCGGCTGAACAACTGGCTCAAGGAAGTCATCGCCGCGACACCGCCGCCGATGCGCGGTGGCCGGCTGCCGCGCGTCCTGTTCGCCACGCAGGCAACCACCCGGCCGCCGACATTCGTTCTCTTCACGACGGGGTTCCTGGAGGCGGGCTACCGCCGGTTCCTGGAGCGGCGCCTGCGTGAGGAGTTCGGCTTCGACGGTTCTCCGGTTCGTATCTCGGTTCGCGTGCGTGAGAAGCGGGAACGCAAGAAGTAGCTCCTTGGAACGGACGTCGTTGCGTGGCAACGGCGTCCGTTCCCGTCTTCGTTGCGTAGCGGCATGGGCGTTTCGTTGAGTGTCCGGGCTGCGCTGGCCGCCACGCTCGAAACCGCTCCGATCATTCGTGCCGTCAAACGCGCGGGCTCGCTGCTCCTCGAGCGTTCGGCGGCGTGTGCTGCGTCACGATGCCGATTCGCCGCATCCGGCGTAAGTTCGTTAATTAGCGAAATGCCGAAGGAGGTGGATGTGCTCGACGAGTGCAAAGCATTGGCGAATGAGACCCGCTTGCGCATCCTGGCGTGGCTCAAGGATCCGGATGCGAACTTCCCGGAACGGGGCGATGACACCGCCGAGCTCGGGGTGTGCGTCGGTCTCATCCAGCAGAAGGCCGGGACCTCGGCCTCGACCATATCCGCGCACCTCGCGATCCTGCAGCGCGCCGGATTCCTCAGCGCCACCCGACGCGGCCAGTGGACCTACTACCGCCGTAACGAAGCCCGCATCCGGGCCTTCGCCGAAGAACTCCACCGCGTTCTCTGAGCTACGAAGGAAGTTTCATGCCCACCGCATTGTCGATCCTCGACTTGGCGTCGATCGCACCCGGCTGCACCGCACGCGACAGCTTCGAAAACAGCGTCGCGCTGGCCAAGGCCGCCGAGCGCAGCGGCTACCGACGCGTCTGGTACGCCGAACACCACAACATGGGCGCGATCGCGTCGAGCGCCACCAGTGTTCTCATCGGTCACGTCGCGGCGCAGACGGAGACCATTCGACTCGGGGCGGGCGGCATCATGCTGCCCAACCACTCACCGCTGGTGATCGCGGAGCAGTTCGGCACCCTGGAGACGCTGTTCCCCGGACGGATCGACCTCGGACTCGGCCGCGCACCCGGCAGTGACCAGAAGACCATGTTCGCGCTGCGCCGCAATCCGGCCTCGGCGGACTCGTTTCCGGAGGATGTACTGGAGCTGCAGGGCTATCTATCGGGCAACTCGCGAGTGCCCGGTGTGCAGGCCGTGCCGCGCGCGGAAAGCATTGTGCCGCTTTATATTCTGGGTTCGTCATTGTTCGGCGCGCAGCTCGCCGCGCAGCTCGGCCTGCCGTATGCCTTCGCATCCCACTTCGCGCCGGACGCGCTGCATCAGGCGGTCGCCGTCTACCGCGACAAGTTCCGGCCGTCGGAGCAACTGGCCGAGCCGTATGTCATGGCGGGCCTCAACGTGTTCGCGGCCGAGGACCACGATGCCGCGGTGGCGCAGAAGACGATCGCCTACCGTGCTCGCGCGCGAGCCATGATTCGGCGTAGCGCTGCGGGCACCGACTTCACCGATGCGGAGATCGATGCATTCCTCGCCTCGCCGAACGGCAGCCAGCTCACTGCGATGACCCGATACACCGCAGTCGGCACACCCGCCGAAGTCCGTTCGTACCTGGCGGATTTCGCGGGTTCCATCGAAGCGGACGAACTCATCGTCGCCCACCACGCCACCGAAATCGATGATCGACTCCGGTCCGTCGAACTCACCGGTGGCCTCATCGCCGAGCCGGTAGCTCCCTAGCTCACCGAGCCGCCGACTATCAGGTTCGCGGTGATGGTGCCGTCGGCCTCCTTGTTGCCGTAGATGACGACCGCCGCACCGATCGTCACCTCCGACACGCTGCGGGCGGCGAGGACAAGCACCTGGGTACCAGGGGTGACATGAACCTTCGTCGTGGCACCCAAAATCCCTTGCACCGCAACGGTTTTGCCATCGTTGGCGGTGACCTTTCCGATGGTCAGCCCACGATTGACCTGGACCGCGTTCGCCGGGACGGCCGCCGCCGATCCGCCGGTCGCCGAATCTCGGGCCGGTGCCGAACCCAGCGGCGCGAAGAAGAGGTAGACCACCAACGCAAGCAGGACCGCGAAGCTGGTGCCGATGAGCACGCCGAGGTCGGGATGGTGCTGCCCTCGCCTCGACGGAAGTGTGATGGCGGTGAGTACAACCGGGTCGATGGCCAGCTCCGCGTCGCCGCTGGACTCCTTACTCGGGAGGGCCTTGGGCTGGTTCGACCACGGCGTGGCCGGGGGACTCATAACTTCAACGTTATTTAACGGAGTGTGCATAGCTATCGCCAATGGCGGGAGCACTTCGATGTGAGCGGGTCGGAGCGCGGCCAAGGGGGCGGGACCTGGCATTATCCGTGCATGGACATTCCCAGCGTGCTGCCGGAACGCCCAACCGTCGGGACCCCGTTCGAGACCGGCTGGCCGGTCCGCCTCGCCGATACCGACCGGGATCAGCGTCTGCGTCTCGACGCTATCGCCCGCTATCTGCAGGACATCGGCTTCGAACACCTCGAGGCTGTCGAGGACGGTGATAGCCACCGTGGCTGGGTGGTCCGCCGCACCGTCATCGACATTCTCGAACCCGTCGAATTTGCCGAGCACCTCACCCTGCGCCGCTGGTGCTCGGCCCTGTCCAACCGCTGGTGCAATATGCGCGTGCAGATCTGCGGCAGCAAGGGCGGATTGGTCGAAACCGAGGGATTCCTCATCCATTTCGGCACCGAATCGGGCGTCCCCGCCCGCATGAGCGACCGCTTCATGGCGCCGATGCTCGCCAGCACCACCGAACACCGTCTGCGCTGGAAAGCCGCACTCACCGACCCACTACCCACCGGTCCCGACGTCGAGGAATTGCCTTTCCCCTTGCGTGTCGCCGATATCGACTGGCTCGACCACGTCAACAATGCTGTCTACCTCAGCGCCCTGGAAGAGCTTCTCGCCACCCACGCCGACCTCACCGCCGGCCCCCATCGCGCCGTCATCGAGTACACCAAACCGTTGACCGCAGGCGAGCAGGTCCGCGTGATCGGCCGCCGCACCGGCAACACCCTCGACGCTTGGTTCGCCGTAGGCGACGACCCCCGAGCCGCGGCCCGGGTCACCCCGCGCTGACTTCCACCCCATCAGTCACACCGATAACCAGGCGATTCGGCGTCTGGCCACCCGCTGAGGTAATCTTTTCCAGCGCCCGAAACCGGGCGCATCGGGATGTGGCGCAGCTTGGTAGCGCACCTGACTGGGGGTCAGGTGGTCGCAGGTTCAAATCCTGTCATCCCGACAAAGAAACCCCTTCCGACCTGGGTCGGGAGGGGTTTTCTGATGTCCGGGTCGGGCTTGGATTTGAGCTGATCGCATCAAAATGTCAGATTTTGGAGCTCATTCGCCTCGTGCCCACCGCTCGAGGACGTCCCGATTGTCGGGAACGGTCTCGGGGATGTCGATGTAGTGGCCCTTGGCCACCGCGGTGGTGTTGCCCAGCTGGCGGGCCGCTCGTTCCGGGTCGCCGTACTCGCGATCGACCTCGGTGGCGGCACCCTTGCGAAAGGTGCGTGGAGTGATCCATGCGAAGGTTTCGCCGCGGGCGGCACGCCAGGTCCTGCCGAAGTTGTTCGGATTGCGCACCGTCCCGACCCGGGACGGGAACAGCAATCCCATCGAGTTCGGCTGCCCTGAGGTCTTCAGGTATTCGATGGCCTCGCGGATCGACTCGACGGTGTGTGGCGGTAACAGGATTCGACGCCATCCGTTTTCGGTCTTCGGAGCGGGCTTGCGGACCCATCCGCCGGTGCCTTTGCCCTTCTCCTCGACCAGAGTTCCGGTGACGTCCAGATACGGGTCGGGGGCATCGAGATCGATATCGTCGAGTAGCAGCGCGAATACCTCGTGCGGGCGCATGCCTGTCCCGGTGATCACGTCGATCACCCATACCACTGCCCAGTCCCGTGCGGGCCCGGTCGTGTACGCCGGGGTACCGGGAATCGCTTCGCCTCTAGCCCACGCTCGAACCTGGGCACGAAAAGCTGGCAACGCCTGCTGGTCTTGGACCTTTCCGCGGGCTTGCTTCTTGCGCCTCGTGAACGGGCCGACACCGTCGATCGGGTTCGTATCGACTGCACCGTGGCGGACGGCTATCTGCATCATCGCGCGCAGCACGATCTTGTGCTGTTTGGCTTTGCGGCGCAAACCCAAACTCACAAGCCGTTTGAGGTGCCGGTCCAATTCTCCGGCGGTCGCTTGCCAGACCTGAAGGTTGCCCAGAGAATTCTCGATCTTGATCGTCTTCGGGTCCGCCCGCTTGTCCTTCGATACGTAGATTTCGCGGCGGTAGTCCTCGATGTTTCCTTCGGTGTGGGCGTCATCACCCTCCAGTTCGACGAGGAGTTCGGCGGCCAGATCGATCAGCTTGGTGGTGCGAGTGACGCGCCGAGATCCGAGCTGTTCCCGGTGATCGCGCATCGCTTCGGCGAGCCTGTTGCGCGCCTCGTCGGCGCTGGCGCCCATCCGTTGCAACTGTGTACGCCCCGCGGCCCCGTAGAAGTATACGGTGGTGCGCCAGCGTCCGTTCTTCTGTTTCTTCGGCTTCGTCGGTGTGCCGAAGGTTCCCACGGGCTTGGGAAGTCTGCCGCCCAATTCTGCTTTCTCCCTTCGGTACTCGGTATGTGGATTCTGGGGCGCTGCGCGATGTCGAGTCGTAGACCTAGGCGGCCCTTTCAGGTGCTCGGTGGAGTGCGTGAGATGGTTTCGTCGGACCGGTTGATCGGCCGAGGTGGGTAGCGATGCGCAGCGACGACGAGTCTCGAAGATCGGAAACTCGGTTTCAAGATCAGAAAGTTTGCTAACTAATAGCCTCGAATTGGCAATGCTCTGCCGGGTTGCTCGGATTCGGTGACGACTCCATCAGCGACAACGGACATCCGGACGACGGCTCGCCTTATGTTGGTGCGCAGCAGCACGGCAGCCGGTTACGTCTTGTCCAGTTGTTCTTGCTCCCAGGCGAGCAGATCGCTCAGCCGATAGCGTCGGTACCGTCCCATTCGTGCGAATTGAGGACCGCGTCCAGCGCTCGCCCAGGCGGCAAGGGTCTTCTTCGGAATCTTCAGACGTTCGGCGACATCGTCTGTGCTGAGCCAGACCACTTCACCGCTCATGGGGATCTCCATGCGAAACCGCCACACTGCACTGGCTGTCGATGTGTTCGACGCCGAGGGCGCGGTGGGCTGAACAGAAATGTGCTACGGGCTGATTTGCGTCTCGGCGGCGCGGGGGGCCAGATGACTTCACCCCGGGTCGGTGCGCAGCTGCGTGTGCAACGACGAAACTGGCTGGCAGTCCATGGCAAGTTAGCGAAGTGGTGCCGAGCGGTTGGCGGGGCCAACTGACAGCGATATGCCCTCGCTTGGAATTCCTTCCCCCGAACATAGACAGGGCTGTGGTGATTGGTGGCAGAGCTGCGCTGGAAGAGCTAATGGGGAGTGGATGCATGGGTTACTCATTTCTAACCCGTCCGCCGATTCATCCCTGAACTCCATGAAACCTCAAATCCAACATTTACGCCACCGACGTTGCATCGACGGACGGCTTTCATTGCGACCCGGCATCCGAATGATGGATTGTGCTGTCGGACAACGGATGGCACGTGCCCGCCGCTGACGATTGTGCGGATCGCGGATTCGACGAAACTGGTGTGCTTGGACGTCGAGAATTCCCCGCCGAGAATTCTCCCGGCGTAGGCATCGATCAGGAACGCGGTGTAGACAAACATCCCAGTCGTCAACCGAACACAGGTGAAGTAGGCGGCCAGGAGCCGGTTCGGCGCCGTGACCCGGAACTGACGGTCGATGTGACCCGGAACTGACGGTCGATCAGATCCGGTGCCCGCTGCGCCGCTGGATCGGCACCGCCGTGCGCACGTTTCTGGCTCGGATGGCTCACTTCCAGCCGTTGACGTGCATCAGCAGCTCCACCGTGGAGCGAGCCACCGAAATCCCTTGGCGGCGAAGATGAGCCCACATCTTCAACGACCCATACAACGACTCCGGCCGACGCCGCCCATGGGCGGCGGGCTCGTAACAGAGGGCCAGGATCTCGGTCACCGCCGCGTCCCACAGGGACTGTTTCGACGGTGCCCGCTTGTTTCACGCGTCGAATGTTCTCGGGGCGATCTTGACTCCGTGTGCGGACAGCGCACGACAGATCGGTGCGACCCCGAACCGAGCCCGATTCTCGGCGATGAACCGGCAGATCACCTCTGTTTCGGGTGGCTTCCCGAACGAAGAATGACGTTGCCGCCTTGAGGATTTCGATCGTCTTCTCTAACTCGGCGCTCTTACGCCCCAACACGCGAGTCTCCCCGCGCCGCCGCCGTCGAGACACCCTCGGACTCGCCGTCGTCCACCGCGGCCTGGCGAACCCACTTGCACAACGTCTCCGGAGCCGTCCCCATCCAGCACGCGATCGTGGTGATCGCCGCCCACTCCGAGGCGTGATCGTCCCGGTGCTCGCGAACCAGACGAACCGCCCTCGCCTTCATTGCGTCGACTACGTCGGCACGATGTCGACCTTCTCAATCAGGGAGGTAGGCATCAAACCCGGGACGGTTCACCTCTTTGTTGAGTTCAACGGTCAGCCGGGTTGGAGCCGGAGTAGGGCTTGCGGATTGCGGTGATGAGTAGGACATTCTGGGCTTGGGTTGCGTCGGCGATGCTGAGTCGGTAGGAGGCGAACTCGCGGGTCATGGGGTCGCGTCGGTGTATCAGGTCGTTGGTGTCGCGGCCGTAGGCGACGTCGATTCCGCAATTCCACAGGCGCTGGAACTCCTTGTTGGGGCGCAGCTGGCGAATCAGATCGTGTGCTTGCCGGCTGCCGCGGTAGCGTCCGAGGACTGCTTTGATGGTGGCCACGGAATGAGCGGCTTCGTGGTGCCATTGGACTAGGACTGTTTGTGCGATCGGGCTGAACAGCCATCTCGGGATGCAGTCGGTTTCGTCCAGGCCGGGCAGGAGTGATCGAAACGATTCGTTACAGGCCAGTACATTCCACATTGGATCCACAGCGGCCGCGAGCACTCTTCGTTCCTCGAGGTCTTGGATGTGGGTCGTGAGTCCGATGTTGCCGCTCACGCACTGGCGCAGCTTCTCTACTGGCGCGAGAACCTCGGCGGGAGTGCGTAGTTCGCGTATGTGACGCGCTTGCATCGGAGTCAGTCCGTATCCGGCGATGATCGCTTCGAGTGTCTCGATGGAGGGAGTGCGGTCGCCGCGTTCGATTTGGCTGAGATACGAGGGACTTATTCCGTGCCGTTCGTAGGCGGTGATGCGAGACAGTTCGAGGTGATCGCGTATCGTTCGCAAGGTTGTCTGCAGGGTCGGGATGTGTTGTTGCGGAGGGCATCTGGGCTTGTCGCGTTTGGAGTGTCCTGGGCTTCGGTTCACGGGCAGCTCCTCGAGAGTCTGATATTTTCCCTCGTGGGGTGGGTTGGGATAGGCTGAGTGGTTCGTTCTGAGGTTCATGGACCGAGTCTTGAGAACTGGTCCTCAACCGTCAAGATCACCACGGGGACAACGTGTCCGGAGCAATACCACACGGGGGAGATGGACTTGGAAGAGATCACCACGGATGTCGGGCGATGGTTGCGAGCGCGGCGCCTGCAGATCGGGTTGGATCGACCCGAAGATCTCGGGAGCTTGGTCGGTCTGAGTGCTGATCAGATCAAGAAGGTCGAGAACGGCACACGCTCGTTGAGTATCGAGTCTTTCGAAGCCATCATTGGGGCGTTGGCTCTGCCGGTGTGGTGGGGGCGGACGATCCTGGCGTTGACGCGAACCAACCTTATTCCTGCACACCTTGGTGCAGGTGCGCCATTGTTGCGCCGCGATCTGCGGATCCTGGAAGCCTATCCCGGGCCGGCATGCATTCAGGAAGTACCGCTGTTCAGGGTGAAGGCCGCAAATAGTAAGTACCTCAAGGCATTTCCTGGCCTAGTGCCTGGGCGAAACATCATCGAGTGGATGGTGAACGAGCCCGTTGCCCGTCGGGTCTTGGCGAATTGGCGGTTCGAGACGCACTTGATGGCACAGGGACTCAAGCTGATGTCACCGACGATCGTGCCACAGCGTGAGGTTGACGCTGTCGTCGATGCTTGTCGGGATGCGCCCGAATGGGACGACTTCTGGAATTCTGAACTGCCGAAAAGCCTGGCGACGCCGGAGCGATCTCTAGAGTACTCCGTGATCAGGGATGCGGATACCGGTGATGAGTACCCGATGTGGGTGTCCATCGATGCCAGCGAGCTGCCGTTCAGGCCTTGGTGGGTCTACCACCTGACCCCGGTCGACGGCCCGCTCGCTGCGGCGTCGTAGCGCTGCCGCGACCCTCATACAGTTGTGTTCGTACCCACCAGAAGTGGACATTCGAAGGCGCTGGTGGAGTGGCGAGATCCGGTAAGAGCTCGCCACTCCATAGAGGCCTGAGCCCAGTGACCGGGGTAGTACGTTGGCCAGGCGAGCTCGATCCGCGATCGAACTGTGCGTCCGCTCCGGCGGTGTCAGGGGCGTGCGGTACGCAATTGCTCGAACTCGGTGGCACAGTGCGATGAGAACACTGTCACTGTGGTTGGGTGATCGCGAACGAGATCCCGCAGCCGCTGCTGGTTGTCGATCCGTCGCTGCCGTTGAGTGTCGACAGACCATTGGAATACGCGGGCCCCCAACGGCATCGAGGGCTTATTTGCCATCTGGCCGTGGTAGGTATAGGCGTCTCCGGCGTGTAACAACCAACCGTCTCCGGTATTGAGTGCAACCCCGACATGCCCGCGTGTATGTCCTGCCAGCGGAATCATGAGTATCTCCTCTGGCAGGCCGCGTAGCTGGCGCACCGCGTGGAAACCGAGCCAGTGGTCGTCACTGCTGTCTGACTCGTCGTAGGTGCTCCACTTGGGTCCGTGCTCGAATTGCGCTGGTCGGTATCGCGTTCGCTGGCGACGATCGTACGGCTCCGCCACGGCATCGAGTTCAGCCTGATACACATGGACGGTTGCCTCGGGGAAGTCCGCAAGACCTCCTGCATGGTCCAAGTCCAAATGCGTCACGATGATGTCGCGAACATCGGTGCGTGAGAACCCCAGTGCCTCTACCTGTTTGGCGATGGGGTGGTCGAGAAGTGGGTTGGTGCGATGCAGCAACTTCTGGCCCACCCAACGGTCCGGTTGAAGGATGGCCTGCTCCCCATAGCCGGTGTCCACCAGGGCCAATCCTGCGGCATGCTCGATCAACAAACAGTGACATGCTCCCACTGCCTGACGTAGAACGCCCGGTCGGCCGTCGAGCAAGCGGCCGCCGAAAGGTCGGGTACCGCCAGCGTCCAGATGATGGACACGCATAGGTCTGCTCCTATCCACGTTGCCGACCAACCAGTCGCCGTATACGTCGCGAATGGCCCCCGGCCACATTTGGATGTCGCCCAAACCTACACCAAAACGCAAGTGCTCAAGCGCAAGTGGCTTTCGATCGGCTGCGTTTGACACCGAGGTGTGGCGGTGCTGCCCTCAGGGGGAGGGGCAGCGGTTCTGTCGCGAACTCGGCACCCCCATCGGTCGCCGCGTCGGCGCGAACCAGGCGGAAGGACTCCCCGGATGGCCGTTCAATACGGCCCTGAGCCGTGCCGAGCAACCAGCACGTTCTCTGTGTCGCATGCCAAATCGCCGGTAGTTACGAACCTGCCCGCCAACGTGACTCGGCGCGGCTGATAGACCATCGTGCCGAAAGCGCTAGTCGGGCCGTCGCGTCCAGAATGCGTTTACGCTCGCTGCGTAAAACATTCGGAAAACAGCCTGCATGGCAGTCGGATTGCGATTGCATGCTGCGTGCGTTAACGCAATATAGGCGCATTCTAACCCTGGCTTTTCCTGTCGTTCAGAGCTTTTGATGAATACGCAACTTCACATCGCTGAAAGGAAAATGATGGATCCCTACGTGATAATGGGTTGGGTGAACACCGGTCTGTCGATGCTGTCCAACGGTCTTTCAGTGGCAGCCCAGGCGCTTGCGCTCATTCTGCCCTTCATCTGACGCGATTCTGCCTGAGAAGCGGTCTCCCAGAGGTGGATTCGCCTCTGGGGGCCCGCGAATCACCGCGCCGCCCGCGCGTAGTCATCAGCAATCCCCATACCGCCAGTAATTCCCATATCACCCTGATCAACTGAAGGGTCTTTTCGGCATGCCCAGAACCAGGAACGCCACCCGATTCCACACCTCTTCGTTGGGCAGGAATCGAATGCGAAATCACGCCAGTATCAACATCTTTCGTGGCAGCCGTGCCTTACTCGCGGGTGCGGCGCCCATTGCGATGGTGCTGGCCGCAGCAGGGACGGCGCACGCTGCCGACACCGCAGCATCCATCGCTGATCAGCCCGGTGTCACCAGTCCCGCCCAGCCGGGCACAACCACACCTGCGCCACCGCCACCGGAGCCCGAACCTTCACCGGAGCCACCCGCTCCGGTGCCGCCGGTGTATTACAGCCAGCCGCCGGAGGTCCGTAACGATGCGCCGACGCGTCCGGCGCCGGCGCCAGATGAACCGGTGGAGCCGATCCGGATCGAGGACCTACACCTGCCCGAGCCTGTCGCACCCGTAGCGCCGATCGAACCGCCACCGGACACGATCCGCATCGGACAATGGCAAGCCCCACGACCGGAGTGGCTGCCCCCTGAATTCGCCGATGCGATCAACGATGTCGCGGCAGGCGCGGAAGCGCAGGTCGCCACCGCGTTGGACTCGATCGGCATCCCCTCCGGACGCTCGGACCGGGTCAGCGGGGCCACGCTCGCCGGTGCCGGAATCGGTGGCGCGGTCGGCGCTGCGGTCATCGGTGCACCAGCCGCGGCCGCTGGTGCGGTGGTCGGCGGTCTGATCGGCGGAACGGTCGGTGGGATTGCGGGTGCCGCGCTGGGCACGGTGGTGCCGGTGCCGATCCTTGGGACGGTGACCTCCGGTGTGTTCGGCACCGCGCTCGGTGCCGCCGCCGGTGCGGCTGTTGGTGCCGCGATCGCCGGGGTCCCGGCTGCGGTCGTTGGTGCGGTCGCCGCAGGCACGGTCGGCGCGGGATTCGGTGCAGGGGCCGGGGTAGGGCAGCCATGAGCACCGTGACGACCCAACACGCCCGCATCGTCGCCGCAATGACAGCGGCGGCCGCCGCGATCGGCCTCGCCGGGGCCACCACCACCACTGCAGGACCCGCCGCGGCGGTACCGATCGGCCCTGGATGCCCCGCGCTCTACGTGCTGGGCGTGCAGGGCACAGGACAATCCTCACCCACAGCGGACCCGCTCGCGGATACCGGCGTAGTCGGCGCGCTCATCGCACCAGTGCTGTCCGCAGCTCCCGGTCTGGTGCAACGCTCGTACATCCCCTATGGCGCGGGGTTCGGTGGCGCGGTGCCCGGCGGTGGCCCTGATCCGTATGTCGTGTCGGTGACCGATGCCCGCGCGAAACTCGATGCCGCCGCCGCGCAGATCGCCGAGGCCTGCCCCACAGCAATGATTGCCGGGATCGGCTATTCCCAAGGCGCACAAGCAGTATCGAGCTTCGCACGCGACGTCGGCGCAGGCTCCGGTCCGATCGCACCGGAGCGTATCGCGGGGATCGCGTTGTATGCCCACCCCGACCGCGCACCAGCGGCGCCGATCTTCCCCGGCCGCCCGGGACAGACGGTGCCCGACCCCGCACCAGGTACCAGCGGTGCGGCGGTCGCCGGGGTCCAAATCACCAACCCGATCGCAGCTGGCGGCGGGATCGCCGATGGCGCGACCAGCTACGGGGCGCTCACCGGCCGAGTCGCCGATATCTGCACCGACGGCGACCTGGCCTGCTCGGCACCTGACCGGGCCGCGCTGCTACGCGTCGGCGCCGAACTCGCCGCCCAAGCCGACCTGCGCGAGCCGTTCGCGGCTATCGGCTCACTATGTGCTTTGTTCTCTGCTGCGCTGGGAGATGCCTGGACGACTGTGGTGCTCAACGACTTCCAGGTCGGTGCAGGCAAGGTCGACTACGCGCCGCAGCTGTCGCTCGCGGCACGGTTGATCGAGGCCGCCGACCCCCGCGTCCCCGCACCGCCCCCGCACGACGTCGGTGCTGCGGCCGCCCGCTGGGACGAGATCACCGCCGCGGTCGCGGCGAATCCGATCGGGTTGCTGCCCACGCTCGCCGGTCAACTCGCCACGGCCTGGGGCGGGCTCGTCGCCGACAACGCCGACCTACTCAACCCCGCGATCTGGGTCCGCTACGCCGACACCGTCGCCCGCCACAACAACTACGCCATCAACGGCCAGCTCGCCTCGGGTATCGCCTGGATGGTCGCCCTCGCCAACGACATCGCCGGAAGCAGATGACATGACCGACCCGACAACCCTCGACGACTTCTACCGCAGCCCCACGCTGGACTTCAACCCGCACCCGGGGGAGATCCTGCGCCGCCGCGCCGTCGCCACCCCACGCCTGCGCGGCGCCAACTGTGCGTGGCAGCTGGTGTATGCCACCCGCACCGGTCGGCGCGCGCCCATCCCGGCGTCGGGGATTGTGATCACCCCCGAGAACGCCGAGCTCGCCGGGCCCAGCCCGATCCTGTTGTATTGCCCAATTTTTCACGGCCTCGGTGGCCGATGCGCACCCTCGCAGCTGCTGGCGGGGGAGGGAACCGACCCGGAAGCCGGGTTCATCGCCATCGCTCTGGAACGCGGCTGGACAGTCGCGGCGCCCGATGGGCTGGGCCTGGGCATGACCGGGCTGGGCCCGCACCACTTCCTGGCCGGAAGCGCTGCCGCGCACGCCGTGCTCGACCTCGCGCGTGCGGTACGCGCACTGCCGGAACTCGACGCTGCGCAGGCGCCATGCGTGGCGTGGGGTTATGCCGACGGCGGGCGCGCCGCGATCTGGGCCGCCGAACAACAGCCCCAATATGCCCCGGAGCTGGATCTACGCGGCGTCGCCGCTGGTGCAGTCGTCGCGGACCCCGGGGCGCTGATCGGTGAGATCGACGGCGGGGCTTGGGCGGGGCTGGCATTGGCAGGGCTGATCGGCCTGGGCCGCGCGTATCCACATCTGCCGATGCGACACCTGCTCACCGACGAAGGCCACGAAACCATCGAGCGCGCCCAAGAACTCGACGCGGCCGAACTCCTGGTCACCTATCGCAACACCCCGTTGGCGCGGTGGTGCGAGCGCGACGACCCGTGGGACGACCCGATGTGGCGCTACGCTCTCGCGAACGAGACCAGCGGCCGACACGCCCCGCAGGTGCCCGTGCACCTCTACCACGGCACCGAGGACACCCTCGTCCCAGTGGCGATGGGACGACACCTGTTCGCCGAATACCGCACTCTCGGAGTCGATTTGAGCTGGCTCGAGTACACGACCAGCCATAGCGGCGCCGCAGCCGACGGCGCCGCCGAAGCCGTAGCGCGCCTGGCCAATTACCTGCTGCGCCGTCCTGCCGCCACCGGACCGACTTCACCGAGCCCGCAGACCACCTAAATCGCCTGCCCGCACGCGCGGACCCCTCGCCGGGGTGCGGGCAGGCCCCCAACCACTCAGATCGAGGTCGAAAGTCCATGCACACCACCAGAACACCGACACCGCGGCGCGTCGCCGCGACGGTCCTGGCGTTGGTGACGCTGTCGGCGGCAGGTGTCAGCACTGTGCACGCCGAAGCCAGTGTCCCCCTCGGCGCGAGATGCCCGAGCCTGTACGCGCTGGGGGTGCAGGGCAGCGACGAAGCCGCTCCCGACGCGGCGATCACCAGCGATTCCGGCGCACTCGGGCAGATGTTCGGTCCTCTCGCCGCCGCCGCAGGTGATCTCGTGCAACGCGCCTACGTCCCTTACGGCCACGGAGCCGACGGGGCGGCACTGCCCTACGACGTCGCGGTCACCGCCGCCACCCAGCGGTTGGAACAGATGGCTGCCGAGGTCGTCGCGCGCTGCCCGACCACGAAGATCGCTGCTGCCGGATACGCCCAGGGTGCGCCCGCGGTCGCACGGTTCGCGCAGCGTGTCGGAACAGGCAACGCGCAACTGCGCGCCGACCAGATCGCCGGGATCGCGTTGCTGGCCAACCCGAACCGGAACACCAGCACCCCTGTTTTGCCCGGCCGCCCAGGTGCCACCACCCCCACTGCCGCACCGGGGACCACGGGGCAGAGGGTCGCCGAGATCGCGCTGCTCAACCCGTCGCTGTCAGGAGCCGGTATCACCGCCGGACAGCAATCGAGCGACTACGGGGCATTGACCGGCAGAGTCGCAGACCTGTGCGTGGCGAGCGACGCGACCTGCGATACACCGGTCGGAAGCCCCCTGGCCACCGCCGCGGCGAATATCGCCGCCCGCTCCGATCTGCGGGATCCGATCGCGGCGGTGGGCACGATCGCCCAAGCCTTGTCGGCGACTGTCTACACCACTGCGGTGAACGTGGTCAACGAGGACCTGACGGGCACCAGCCTCGATCGACTGTCCTACCAGCCCGCCAAACCCCTCGGTCAGCGCCTGGCCGAAGCCGCCGACCCGAACACGACTCCACCCGGGCCGAACGATGCTCTGGCGGCGCTGTTCAAGATCGGCACCATCGGCTTGAACGCCGCGATTTCGGTCGCGCGAAAGGTGTTCACTCCGGCCACGATCGCCGAACTCGCCACCGTCGGCATGGGCGACCCTTTGGCGGCGGTCGCGGTGTTGGGCACCAAACTCGCCACAGCACTGGTCGAGCTCATTCCACCTCAGACCGCCAGCCGTTGGATCAACGAGACCTTCACCGCAATCACCAGCACGGTCACCAACCCCAGCGAGCTCTACACCCTCGCTGGATCCGCCCAATACAGCGACACCACCGGCCGCCACGGCTCCTACCGCACCGTGCCCGCCACCCTGAACGGACGTTCGGCCCTGGCCGCCACCACAGACTGGTTCGCCGCACTCGCCCGCGACCTGGCCGCCACCGGAACTCCGTCGGCCCCACCACAGTCCGCTACCGCCTCGACAAACAGCGCGCCCGCCACCACAACCAGCAGGCGCCCCGCCACACCAGCGGCCCCGACGTCGAGCAGCGGACCCTGAGACCCCTTCGGGCGGAGCCCGACTCCGCAGACGTACCCACACCCGGTCTGCAGATTCTCCCCTGGCGCCCCGCCCGAAGGGCCCCACACCATCCCCCAACCCCATCGAGGAGGTGAGAAACCGACATGCCCAACACCCACACCAGCAGCCAGCACGGCTGGGGCTGGCTACACCCCACCGAACCCACTGCCCTGCAACCCGTTTCGGACGCAACCGACGACGCGAACACTGACGGCAATGAATGGCAGTGGATCAACCAACCGCCGCGCCCGCCAGTGCCTTCGGGATCGTGGCGCACGCGGGTGCCTCGGCGCGTCTGGCTAGGGCTTGGCGTCGCACTCGGGGCGGCCGCGGTGCTCGTCGCGGTGGGAATCAACTCGGTCGCCGACCAGCCCGACACCGTGCCAGCGATCCCCACTCTGACCGCGGATCCCCCGACAACCACGCCACCACCGGGCGGCGCGTGCACCGGGCTGGCCGGGCAGATCATCACCGACACCGAAGGCGACACCCACAGCCTGGCAGGAGTGATCGCGGCGTTCGAGTACGCCTACTACGCCCAACGCAGTGCCGAGGCCGCGCTGCGATTCGTCGCCCCTGAGGCCGGACTCGCGCCGGAGGCGTTGGCGGCTGGCATCGCTTCCATCCCGGCCGGCACCACTCACTGCGTCGCGATCACCCCGATCGCTGACGGCGCTGCCGAGGTGCACCTGGCCGAGCGGCACCCCGACGGGCAGCGCGTGGACTACCTGCAACTGATCAACGTCCGCCACGACTCCCTCGGTGTCGTCATCATCAATATTCAGAAGCCGGGTTGACCATGGCCGCAGCGCTGCACCTGCGCCACGACGACCGCACCGTGGGGACGCACCGGCTCGAACCGAGCACCGTCACCACACCGCAACGGCTGGCGCCGGTACGAGAAACCCCGCTGCCGACCACCGGAGCGCATCCACCGTTGTTCGCCGTGCTCGGCGCGCACGGCGGTGCCGGGACCTCGACACTCGCGCGGTGGTGGGCCCCGGCCGCGGATACCGGATTGGCCTGGCCCGCCTCACCCCGCTCCACTCAATACGTGGTCGTCGCCGCGAGGATGTGCATGCCGGGCCTGACTGCCGCGGCCGAACGCTTGCGCGAATGGCACGCCGGACTGGCACCGGACGGTGTGCAGGTGATCGGGCTGGTGTTGACAGCGGCGCGCCCGGGGCGAGTTCCTGCAGTCGTGCGCCGGTATCGCGCGGTGGTCGCCGGGCTGGTCGAGCACGTCTACGAAATCGACTGGCACGACGAACTCGTCACCAGCGAACTCACCGAGCTGGCCCAATACCTCCCCTACGACCCGGCGCCGCCGCGCCGCTCCAGGCTGCGCGAGGCGGTCCCCACCGACGTGCACCGCGCTGGAACCCACATCATCACCCACCTCGCAGCCACCCGTTCGATTGCTGCACAACAGGATTCGGAGATATCGCCATGACCACCGCCAACGCGGTCGGCGAGGCGCTGACCGTGCTCGCCCAACAAATCCCGATCACCCCGAAGCCACCTCCGGGCTCGGACAGGCTAATCAACCTGGTCAACTACCTGTCCTGGATCGTCATGCTCGCCGGGATCGCCGCCTTGATCTACGCGGGCGGCAAATTCGGCTGGGAGAGATTTCACGGCGGCGCGGTGGAATCACCCAAGATCATCCTCGGCGCGCTGGTCGGCGGCATCATCGCCACCAGCGCCGGAGGGATCATGAACGCGGTCGTTACCGGAGGCGGATAGCTATGCGCCGCTTCCGGATCCATCCCCAACCATCCACAAGCGGGCAACACGGCGCCCTCGACTCATCCGGCCACCAGCCCGCCGGGTGCGGATTCCCGTTCGCATCGACATCCCGATGCGAACCTTTCACCATCGCCCACCTGGACCTTGGTCCGTTCACCGTAACCGCTGGAGATGGAATCCAGCTGTCGGCCAGCCGCATCGGCGAAGCGGCGGCACCGGCGAGCGTGGTCTACGTCCATGGAATGCTCACCGACTCCACCTACTGGAGGCCGCTGACCGGGCATCTGCACCGACGCCTCGACGGCGGTATCGCCCAGATCGTGTACGACCAGCGCGGACACGGCAGCTCCGGGCAAGGTGGTCCTGGAGTGCGGGCCACCTTGCCGATGCTTGTCGATGACCTCGACGCGGTCCTGGCACACGCGCACGGCGCGGTCGTGCTCGTGGCGCACTCGGTGGCGTCGCTGCTGGTGCAGGCATGGGTCGAGCGGTACCCACGCCGGGCTCGTGCACTGGCAGGCATCGTGATGTTCAACGGCTGCCCCGAATTCCCCTGGCTACCAGCATCCGACGTTCACGGCCCGGGGCGGCGCTCGAGGCGTCGGGGAAGCCAGCTTGTCGAGGAACTAACCAGCTACCTGCACGAGCCACCGGCTGGCTATAGCCTGCCGCGCCGCAGTGTGTTCGGCACTCCAGGTCGCGGCAGGAACAACGCCGACCTGGAGGAGACTCTGGCCGCCTACGGCAGCGCCACGCTGACCGGCGAGACAGCCAGCATCATGCGGCGCATCCCGACCTGGGTATTGACCGGGGAGCTCGACCCTGTGGTGGCACCGAGCAGATCCCGGCACCTGGCCGAACGCATCTGGGGTGACTACGACAGCGTCGCGGGTGCCGGACACTCGCTCCCGCACATCGACCCGGCCGCAGCGAGCGAGCCGATCCTGGCCGCGCTCGAGGTCGCCTACCGCACCTGCCAGCAGGACGGCGGCTCACTGTGATCGCCAAACCTCTTCCTGCTCAGGTTCTTTCGCCGCTCACCCAGTTGCTGGGCTGGCTGGCCTGGTTCGTGCTGCTGCTGTGCATCGCTCGCGCGGTGTGGGTCGGTGGGCTGCTCACGATCCGGATGTACCGCGAAGAAAGCGTCGAAGGACTCCTCGGCGCCCTGCTCGGCGCGGCGCTGCTCGGCTCGGCCAGCTCCATCGCCATCGCCATCCTCCCTCCCAGCTGATCCACTCGAGGAGACCAACCCGTGAACCTTTCCCGCACACACCACCCCCGCACACACCACCTCAGCGTCGTGGCCCTGCTGGCATGCACCGGACCGATCACCGCGGCCGGACTGCTCGCCTGCGGCACCGAGAGCACCAGCGAATCCAGTGGAATGCCCTCCATTGCGACGACGGCCGTACCAGCCGGATTGCGCTGGCAGCCCTTTCAAGGGGTTGACCTTCCGGTCGCCGAACAAGGTCCCCACCACATCGAGGGACCAGTAGCCAGCGGATACGACCGCTCACCAGCCGGTGCCGCGCTGGCCGCCATCCAGTCCACGATCCGAATGTCGATCGCCACCGACACCCAATGGCCGATCGTGGGCCAACGCATGCTCGCGCCAGGACCAGGGCGCGACGCATGGGCCACTGCCCGCGCCCAGATCTCGATCACCACCCCGATCACCAGCGGCGCACCGAAAGTCCTGGGCTACCTGATCGCCCGCTACACCCACGATGCCACCGACGTCGACATCTACACCATCCACCCCGACAACTCCGTCACCTGCAACCACACCCACGTCCTCTGGCACAGCGAGGACTGGCGTCTGCAGTTGCTCGACAACCCGACCGCCACGTCGGTCACCGCCGTCGCCGTGCCCCCGGTCGACATGGTCGCGTTCACGCCGCGCTGAGGAGGCCCACGAGATCATGACATCCCATCGCCTGCTGATCATCTTGCTCTCCGGAATCACCGCCGTCGTGATCGCCGCATTCGTGCTGACGATCACCAATGACACCGGCGACCATGATGTCCCCGCCGATCCCGCCAGCACCACAGCTCCGACCGAGCGAACTTTTCCTGACGTGCCGCCGATCGAATCGCTGCTACCGCCGAGCACCGACCCGTTCGGCAACCGCCTGGAGATGCCTGGTAATGAAGCCGGTGTCGCCCTTGCACAAGACACAAGCGCACGACGCGACCCCACCCGCCCGGACTACCTGACCACCGCGCCCGCACGGATGCAGTGGCAGCGCGGCTGGGGAGGAGCGGCATTACCAGTCTCAGGCAGCGACGGTCCGGCCCGCATCCAGGAGGGGATCGCGACCGGATTCGCCCACACACCCCAAGGTGCGGCGCTGGCCGCGGCCGATGCGCTCGCCCGCGCGCTCGCCGCCCCGGAGGGCGTATGGCAGCAGGTTGTGCGCGAACGCTATTACGGCGGTGGTCAAGCGTTGCTGGATCGCTTCGCCCGTTCGCGCGAGCGCACCGGCGAAGCCGCCCGCTACGTCGTTGTCCCTGACGGGGTCCGAGTCCAGCCCGGTTATCGAGATGACCTCGCGATCGTGCAATTCGCCAACCGCGACAAACTCGGCTACACGATCTCGACCTGGCCGATGGCCTGGATCGACGGTGACTGGCGCGTCCGCGTTCCCGACAACATCGAAAGCCTCTGGAGACCAGGCACGTCCACGTTCACCCTGACTGAGTTCGGATCATGGAAGGCCGTGTCATGACCGGAACCGTCCTCGCCGATGTACTGGTCGATGCTTCGATGCCCTGGCGGGCGCAGCTGCCCGTACCCAACGTCTGCGATATGCCGTTAGGTCCCCAACAAGCATGCGAACAACTCGGACAAGCCGCCACGGACGCTGCCAGCTCCGTTCTCGACGACATGACAACCACATTCGGGGAGGGCTTCGGCGATCTGCTGCGATTCGTCATGACCTGGTGGACGGCGCTGCCGTCACCGCAATTGACAGACAACCAAGGAGGACCTGGACCGGCGCTGTCCGGGATCCGCGAATACACCAACGGCCTGCAGGTGCTGCTACTGACCTGCGGAATCATTTTCGCCGCGGCACGGCTCGCGCTGGCCAAGCGCGGTGGGGTTGCGGGCGAAGCACAGGAAAGCTTCCTGATGCTGGCCCGAGCCGTTTTCGCCTCGATGGCCGTCGCTGCCATCATCACCGCCGGAACCCGGGCCGGTGACGGATTCGCCGAATGGGTGCTCTTCGATGCATCCCGTGGCGATGCACACAACATCGTCGCCGCACTGGCCCAATTCGATCTCGAGCATCAGTCCGGGTTGGGCACCGGTGTCCTACTGGTGCTGTTCCTGCTCGGGATCATCAGCATGCTGATTCAGCTGGTGATGCTGGTACTGCGGCAAGCCCTGCTCATCCTGGTCGTCGCCGCCATCCCCATCGCGGCAGCTGCTTCCGGGACAGGCCCAGGATCCCAGGCATACAAACGTCTGCTGAGTTGGTCACTGGCGTACGTGCTGTGGAAGCCGGTCGGGTCGTTGGTCTACGCGATCGCGTTCACCGTGGCAGGACGCGACCAAAAGGATCCACAGCTGGTACTGCTGGGGCTGATCTTGCTGGTCATGAGCGTGGTGGTGCTGCCCGCGCTGATCCGGTTGGTCGCACCTGCGGTAGGGATACTCGGAAGTGGTGGCGGCGCGACGGCTGTGTTGGCTGGCGGTGCTGCCGGCGTGGCGATGGCGTCGCTGGGCGATCGATCGGGCGGCCGCAAGGTCAGTGAGGGAGAGAACGCGCCCGGCGGTGGAAGGGCATCCAACGGTTCGTCGACACCTGGCGGTGGTTCCGGTGGCGGTGGCGGGGGTCGTCCTATGTCCGGTGGAGGCGGCGACGGCGGTTCTGCTACGTCGGGTCCGGCGAGTCCCGGCGGCGGCTTGAGCGGCACGAAGGGTGGTGGCGGTGCGCGGTCCACCGGTGCCGGAGCCACACGGTCGTCGAGCACCCCCGCAGCGACCGGCGCGGTTAGTGGTGGCGGGCAGGGTGCTGCTGGTTCAGGTGTGGCCGGCGCGCTGGTGATGGGTGCTCAGATGGCCGCAGACATCGCGCAGCGGGGGGTTTCGGCGATCGATAGCCAGACGCGTGACGCGACAGAGGGTGCGTTGGATCCGGATGCGTTGGGGCCGGGGGAGGTCCGGCGGTGACTACTCGGATGTACGGCCGTTGGGAACGCCCCCGTTCGGCCGGGTTCTTCGGTCTGACCTGGGGTGTGTCGATGCTCGGGTTGGCGCTGGTCGTCATGGTGATGGTCGGGTTCATGATCACTCGATCGCTGTCGGTGGCCGCCGGTCTTATCGTGGCTGCCGCGCTGGTGTTCACGCCCTTGGCCATCACTCGCAGTGGCCGCACCGGCTGGGAAATCGCGCTGTTGCGGGTGCAGTTCGCCGCCGCCCGCGCCCGCGGTGAACACGTCTATCAGGCAGGTCGCTTCTCCAAGATCCCCGGCATCGCGAAACTGCCTGGGCTGCTGGCTGATTCGCGGCTGTCGGAGTATGAAACCGCGGGCGGGAAGCGGTTCGCCATGCTCCACATCCGCCGCAGCGACCACTACACGGTGGTGCTGCGGGTGATCCCGCGCGGCAAAGAGTTGGTCGATCAAGCCCAGATCGACGCGTGGGTCGAGGGATATGGCCAGTTCCTGGCCACCCAGAGCCGCGGCGGGGAAGTCGTCGCGGTGACCTCGGTACTCGAGAACGTGGTCGAAACCCGCCTCAAGCAAGCCCGGGAAGTCGCCCGCCTGGTCCGCCCTGATGCCCCTGCTTACGCCCAAGCGGTGATGCGGGAGGCCGCCGCCGATATTGGCGGGGTCGGTGTGCGCATCGAAGCTCGTGTTGCGATCACCTACCGTGCCATCGGCAAGGGCCGCATCCGCCGCGACGAGGCCGAGCAGGCCCGCGAGATCGGTAACCGCCTACAGGGCGTGTTGTCCCAGCTCGCCCGCGCGGGTTTGCCGGCGACGCCGCTGCAGGCATGGGAAGTGTTCGGGCTGGTGCGCGCCCGCTACGACCTTGCCGCCCAACGAGACGTCGAAGCCGCGGGTCCCGACATCACCGGCACGCAGTCGTGGGACTCGGTCGGGCCGATCGCCCACCAGGACCGCTGGGATCACTATGTCCACGACGGTGCCCGCTCGATCACTTGGGAAATGGACGCCGCACCGCGCGGCGCGGTCATGGAAACCGTGCTCGAGGAGTTGCTGCGTCCGCGCGCGGATGTGCCCCGCAAGCGCGTGGCGATCGTCTACCGGTTGCATTCGGCGGCCGAGGCCACCACGCTGGTCGATTCCGATTTCCGTGACGCGGTCGCGGCTGAGCAGACCGAACGCGGCATCGCCTCGGCGTCGGCGCGTATCCGGGTTGCCAACACCCAAGCCTCCCGTGAGGAGCAAGCACGCGGCGCGGGATTGACCCGGTTCGGGGCGTTGGTGACCGTCACCGATCACCTCGACGGGGACCTGCCCGGGATCGAAGCCTCGGTCAAAGGGATGGCCGCCGCGTCCCGGCTGGGGGTGCGCCGCTGCTACGGAACCCAAGCCGCCGCCTTCGCCGCGAGCTTGGGGATCGGGTTGATCCTGCCTGAGCACACCTCCATCTCCAAGCGGGTGTCGGCATGAACGCGCACAGTCCCAAGTCTTCTCGGCCAACGCGCACCGAAACGGTCGCTGGTGTGCGGGTGCTCACGCCGCGGGCGCGCGCCGCGACCGAGGCGGCCGCCGCTAAGCCCGGTCTGCTCGGTTGGCGGGCACGGCTGGCGATATCGAGCGATGATCATCGCCGGATGACCGCCGCTCGTCGTGTGGAGGATGTGGTCGGCGACGGCTTCGACCGATCGCCACTGCCGCTGACCGACCGCGGATATCGCGGGCTCGGCGGCGGACGCGCCTCGGTGGTGCCCAGCACACCGGAATGGCGCGCGACCACCGTGCAAGTCGCGGGGTTGTGGCCGTTCAGTGTCGGTGCCAGCGCCCCCACCGTCGGCACACCTATCGGGGCGCACTACATCACCGGCGCCCCCGTGCATTTCGACCCGATGTCGTGGTTTCTCAAAGGGTTCATCACCGCCCCGATCGCGTTCGTGCTCGGCCTCAATGGTTTCGGCAAATCCAGCCTGATCCGGCGGATGGTGACCGGCGCGGTGGCGTCTGGCGAAGTGGTGCTGTGTATGGGCGACACCAAACCCGACTACCGCGACCTCGTCGAACGCCTCGGTGGTCAAGTGGTCGATGTCGGGTACGGGCACGGGACCATAAACCCCCTCGATGTCGGCGCGCTCGGCGCGGTTGTCGAGCAGCTCACCGACCACGACCAACGCCGCCAAGTCACCGCCCGCGTCGAAGCCGGACAGGTCAACATCATCGCCGGGCTCATCGAACTGGTGCGCGGATCCCGGGTGGCCGACTACGAGGAAGTCCTGCTCGCCGCCGGACTGCGCGAACTCTACAGCCCCACCAGCGGATTCACCTATGAACACCCGCCGCTGCTGTCGAACCTGCTCGAAGTCATCGCCGGCGGCGGGGAACAATTACGCCAGTTCGCCGAAGAAGACGACGACGCCGCCTATCGCGCCAGCACCAAAACCCTGCGCCGCTCGCTGCGTGCACTGGTTGAGGGCCCCTTCGGCGCGATCTTCAACGGACCCACCACCACCCGTTTGAACTTGGCCAGCCCCGCGGTGTGCGTGGATGTCTCCCGCATCCCTGAAGGCGACACCAAGCTGCTGGCGGCGGTTCTGATGGTCTGCTGGAGCGAGGGATTCGGCGCAGTTGCTGCCGCGCACGCGCTCGCCGATGCGGCGCTCGCGCCGCCGCGCACGTTCGAGGTCGTCATGGACGAGATCTGGCGGGTGCTCGGAGTGGGGGAGTTCATGGTCGATCGCGTCGACGCCCTCACACGGTTGAACCGCGTCCTCGGTACCGGCTTGATCATGTGCTCCCACACCATCAAAGACCTCGCCGCGTTCGATTCACCAGCCGCGCAAGCGAAAGCGCTGGGGTTCTTCGAGCGAGCGCGCGCGAAGCTGATCGGGCCGGTGGGGCCAGAGGAGACCGACCGGATCCGAAATGCGGTCGGACTCACCGACACCGAGAAACTACTCGTCACCTCGTGGGCCGCGCCGCGCCCACCTAGCGACGACGACCTGGATCCCACGCGTCGCGAAACTCCGCCCGGCACCGGCTGTTTCTTGCTGAAGACCGGCGAGGCCAACGAGCCGGGGATTCCGTTCCGTTTGGAGTTCACACCGAGCGAGCGTGCCGCGGATGTGCACAACACGAACCGGCGCTTCGATGACCTGCCCGGGGTGGGGGAGGCGAGCAGGTGATGGCTGATGGATGGACCACGGACCGCAAAACCGACGAGACAACCCCATGGTTTGCGCAGGTCGTAATGACCACGGACGCAAGGAGTGTCGAGAACCTTTATGGATACCTCCTCGCGAGCGGTAGCCGCGACCGCACTGGGTTTGCCGGTGGCGCTGCTGCTGTTGCTGGTGATCATCGGTACCGACCCGGCGCTGACCTGCATAACCCCGCTCTCAGCGGGGGGCGCAGCAGGAGTTGGGGGCACGACCGGTCAGTCGGTGGCCGGGCTGTCGGAGCGGCAGTTGCAGTTGGCGCGCAACGGCGTGGCGATCGGCAAACAACGCGGGATGGGCGAGTCGGTGATCATCGCCGAGTTGGCGGCCCAGGCAACCGAGAGCACGTTTCGAAATCTGGCCAACCCGTCGGTGCCGGAGTCGTTGAACTACGCCAACGACGGGTTCGGGTACGACCACGACTCTGTCGGCCCGCACCAGATGCGCGCAAGCATCTGGGGATCGGTCGGCATGGCCGCGCTCATGGACCCGGTGTATCAGATCAACTGGTTCTACAACCACGCCCAACAATTGGGCTCCGCGGCCGAGCGGATGTCCTCGGCCGAACTCGCGCAGGCCATCGAACAGTCGGCACCGAACGCCTATGGGGCGCAACTGGAGTTGGCGCGGCGATTGTATTCGTTGTTCGCCGATATCGACCTCGCCTCGATGCCCCGGACCGCGGCCGGGTCACCCGCGGTGGGATGTGGGACGGGCTCCGGTGCACCAGTGCCGGCGGAGGCGAGTGCGTTCGGGCGGGCGGTGATCGAGCACGCCGCACGCTGGATCGGTACCCCGTACGTCTGGGGCGGCGGCGACACAACTGGCCCGACGGGTGGCGGGTTCGACTGCTCCGGGCTGACGCTCTACGCGATCTACCACGCCTCCGCCGGCCGGATCCGGCTGCCGCACTACACCCAAGCCCAACAAGACCATCCGACCGCGCAGCCGGTGCCCTTCGCCGATCGGGCACCGGGGGATCTGATCTTCTTCACCGCCCCGGGCTATACGGATTCCCATCATGTCGGCATCTACTACGGCCGCGACGAGCAAGGACGCGACCTCCTGCTGCATGCACCCCAGGCCGGGCAAAACGTCACACTCACCCCGCTCAGCGCATGGCAGGGCGAACACATGGACGTACGTCGCTACAGCCCCACCACACCAACCCCCGACACCACCCCGGGAGGTCGAACATGAAAATCTCGCCAAACCCCGCAGGCCCGCAACGGGGCGTCACACCGGAAGTGGTTGTGCGTGTTCGCGTGCTCGAGTCGCACGCGTTCAGCAGCACGTGCCAGTTCGATCGCGTGGCGGCCGGACACGGGTTCACCGACACGTGCAGCTTCGAGCGGTATCTGACCCCATTGCTGGTCGAAGCCGGGATCGACAACGAAAAACTGCGGCATGCCGAGGCGGCACGGTGCGGCGTGCATCAACGATTGGTGGCGATGGCGGCGCGAGAGCCACGGCTGACGCTGTGGTCGGCCGCCACTATGACCACTTTCACTGTCTGCCGCGGCGAAGGACAGGTCATCTGGCATGAGCTGTTTCCCCGCGACACCGTGCTACGCCATGGCGCGGCAGCTGTGGAAGCCTCAGCGCGACAAGCGATCTGGCTTGCCCGGCAAGCCAGATCTGTGTGGGGGGCCGAAGCCGCGACTCTGCACCTGATCCTGGCTCGCAGCCGCGGCGTCGACTTCGAGAACCTGCACCGTGTAGCCGCGACCGCTGACCTGGTGCTGGACGTGGTCACCGATCCGGTGCACAACCCCGCCGAACAATGCCGGCACCGTGAAGCGGTCGACTGGGATAGCAGCGACCTCGGCGGCCTGCTGCACCCACGCCGGGAGTCGGCATGACCCGCACGACATTCCTCACCGTAGTGATCACTCTCGCCCTCGTGACCGCAGGATGCGCCGCCAATACCGCCACACTCAGCGATGAACCACACTGCCGTGCAGCTGATTTCGCGCCTCCCTTCGGTGAGGTTGACCCGTGTTCGGCCGAGTCCGTCCTGGCCGCTGCAGTGACGACCGTGTTCGGTTATTGGCCGAGCGAGCATCCCGATCAGCGCGTCGCGTTTCGAGCGGCGCGCCTGCTGATGGATTCGGCGTTCGCGCAGCGCGCCGAGCCCGCGGCACTGGTATGGGCACCGGTGAGCGCCACGCAGTGGCAGCAGTGGCGCAATGACGCCACCACCATCGCGGCATCGGCCCGCGTGACCAGCGACGACCACCCGGCCGATACCGCTACAACAGCCAGCCGTGTGCTTGCCGTCGAACTCGAACCCCGTAACCAGCCGCCGATCAGGTGGGCCGTATATGCCCATGCCACCCGCACCACGACGGGATCGGCCTGGTTGCTATCCGGAATGGAGGTTCTGTCATGAGCGGAGATCCGGTCGAGGAATCCAGTCAGGCGATGCGCCAGGGTTTCGTCCAAGCGTTGCAGACCGCGCACACGACCGCTGCCCTGTTGCGGGGACAGGGCGGGCACGCACGGTCGAGGGCGGAGTCCGAGCAGCGGATGCGTCTGGCCGACGACAAAGATCGGCGCTCGTTCATCGAACACCGCCTGCGCGTGATCGACACCGTGGATTCAGCACGTCAAGCACGGGAACTGAACACCGCCAAGGTCGACGAAGTCCGTGCTCGCATCGAACGCGGCGGTGAGATGCACGAGATGGAGCAGTGGATCAAGGAACGGCAAGCCGAACGCGCTGATGCCGACCTGGACCGCCGCGACGCAGCGGGCGAGCTCGAGCGTGAACACAACGTTGAAATCCATGAGTGGAAGGTCGACGCCTACGCAAGCCGGGAGGCCCGCGCCGCCGAGTTGCACGAGCTCGACGTCGAATACAAGCAGCTGCTCATCGAAATTCGGAGCCGTTCAGCCGGTTTCAGCGAGACCCTGACCTCGCACGGAGAATCCGGCGAAGCGATGGCATCGGCTGCGGCGTTCGCCGCAGCCAAGGGCGCTGAGGGGTTGTCCGAGCAACTCGAAGACGACTTCGACGCCTACGCCGAGCGCTTCGTCGAGGATACCGGCAGCGACTACACCGACATCATCGACGCCGACACCATCGAAGACTTCGACAACCTCGACGTGACGGTGGAACCGCAGAGTAGGTCATCGGTGGTGGCGATGGAGGACATCGTCGGGCTCACGGAGGAACTGAGTTTCGCCACCCACCTCACCCATGAGTTCGCTGATCTGGCTGGCGACCCGGATGCCGACTCCGATCAGGGGGCAGTGATAGCAGATGCGGCCGATACCGTCGGACTCACCAGCGACGGCCTGGCTGAGGACATCGACTTCGGCCCCGAAGCAGACCCGCCCGCGACGCACGTGTCGCCGGTCCCTGATCTGGGGATGCAGCCGTGACCACGAAAACGGCGACAACAGTGGTGCCGTCTGCTGAGGGTGGGAGCTGGTGACGTGGCCACACCGACACTTCTGCAGGCGCATCTACTCAAAGGCGTCCAGAACCTCGCCTACGACAACCATCAGACCCTTCATCGCGCCCGCCACGCTGGTCACACCCGCCCGCCGCCGGAAGTAGTGGCGCACTTGGGCATTACCGACCTGTCTCGCGAACAGCTCGAGGGCGTGGGGCTGGCGGTGGAAGTGCCCAAGGCGTGGATCGACTACGCCCGCGCCGCCGGGGAACGCGGCACCCGGTGGCAGCCAGGGCAGGTGATGCTCGGGTCTGGACAGGTCCAGCGGAGCACACTCACCGCGGCACTGGGCCAGCAAGTCCGTCACTTGCAGGACATGGCCGGTGTCGCCGCCGCACACACCGGCCACGGCGAGATGGGCAGCGATGCTGTGGCTCGGTTTCGGCGAGTCATGGGAATGACGTGGCAGCGCCTCGGCGCGGTCGCTTACGCGCTATCGCTGAGTGAAGAAGAGCGCCACCAGGTGTGGCAGCGCGGCGACCAACATTGGTCGACCGCGGTGGCCGGGCAGGTTCGCGATCACAGCGTTCAGCAGCTGGCGGCGCGGTGGAATGAGGTCGTGGGCTGCGACTTCACGGTTGTTGCGATGCCGGTGATCGTGCTGCAAGCCGCCGGAATCGCCCACGACGATATCGCCGCGCAGATGCCCGCCTCCCCGGACCACATGGTCGAACTTGTCGTCGACGCTCTCACCGCCGCCGACCGCGGCTGTGCCTCACCCCCGATCACCGACCCGGCCCGTGCACCCGAAGCCGCCGGGATCAACGCCGCCATCCAGGCCGCCGGACTGACCGGCGATGCGCCCGCAGCCCTCGGGCTTGCCGACAGCGCGACCGAACCAGAGCCCGCCACTGCAAGCGCCGACGTCGACCACGGGTACGAGCCATGAAGCCTGCGCTGGCAGCTGCGTGCGCGATCCGAAAAGGGCCGAATTTCCACGAGAGAGGCACAAACAGATGAGTGAACCGATACCGGGGTTGGGCTATCTGCCGAGCTGGCAGCCGCGGTTGCTCGAACGCATCCAAGACACCTCCGCCGATCACGCCCATCGAACCCGATGCCCGCCCACCCGAACCCGGCTCGTCAGCCGGTCGCGAGTTGTAAGGCGGGGGACACGATGACGACCCCGGAATCGGAATTCTCGGCGCCGCGGACGGTGGTCCAGTGGCAAGCCCAACTGCTGCTGCGCATCCGGCTGCTCTCGGCGGAACATACCCGCATCCAGGACGCCGGGTGGGAGAACTTCGAGGCTCTCACCGCCGACGGCGACCCACAGCAGGCGTGGCAAACCCATTTGGATGGGCTCGAGGCCGAGCGTGAGCAGGCTGAACAGACCGCGCTGACCGCAGGGATCGAACCGGCCTGGATCGAGGACGCCCGTGAACTCGGCATCCAGAGCACACGCCCGCGCGTGGATGCCGGGGTGCGGCAGAACCCGGTACGCGACAACGCCGCTCAGGACTTCTATGTCGACATGCTGTCGCTGGATCTGTGGCATCTGGAACGGATGGCCGGTCTGTCCGCGGCCCGCGCGGCCCGCGTCGCTACTGGACGGTGGAGCTTCGCCGTCAATCCCATTGCGGCGACACAGTTTGCACAGAACATGCAGCTCTACCACGAACGAGTCACCGCTCTGGCGCACGCCGCGCAGATCACCTCCACCGAAGCCGACGAGCTGTGGGGGCCGGTTGCCGAAGGCACCCGGCGAGACCACGCGGTCAATCTCGCAACCTATGACGAACTCACGTTAGTCAACGAATGGAACTCCTACGCAACCGTCCGCACCGACCAAGCGATTCCGCCCTATGTTCCTACCGACCTCGATACCGGCATCCCCATCGCTGGCGCGCAGGTTATCCCACCGACACCGCAACAGATGATCGCCGCCGCGACCGCGTCGTTGCGCGCGGAATTCGTCGATGCGGCCATCAACAGCCCCGTCAGCGAATTCGGTCGCGACGCCGAGCCCACCGCCGTCACCGAGCCCACCGCCATCAGCGAGGCCATCGACGCCGCCCTACCCGAAGGCGCCTACAGCTGGGACAGCGAACCCGACCACACCGACCAGATTACGAATCCGCACCGCCCGATCGACCTGGGCACTGCCCCCTACTAGCCGACCATTGCCATGAACACTTGACGCCGACTGATCCATCAGAGGCACTCGCATCACACGCTTTTCGTCGACGCACCGGTCACGGGTACTGACCGGATCGCTGAAACCGCACTGCCAGGGGATATCCGAACACCGCCGCACCGCCGATAACCGGTTCGCGGCACACGCCCTTCCCTCACCGGAGGTCGACGATGTCCACCACATCCGAATGGTCTGCGCGATGAGCTGGCCCGAACCACGACACGCAGCCACCGATCCGGCCTATTACCACGACGCGTCCGACCGAACCGAAGCCCGGATCCGGGCCGATTTCACCCGCTACTACCAACTGCGGCTGGTCGCGCCGTTCGCCGAAACACCTGGGCAGAAGCAAGAATTCACCACCCAGGCCGATGATTTGGCCGCCCGGTGGGGCCGCCACTCATCCATCGAGCACCGCAGACAGTGGGAACAACTACAAGCCGCGGTCTCAGGGTGGGAGCTTCGCCCGGAAGCCACCCGCGCCGCCTACACCCGCATCGACCAAGCCAAATCCGCCGGCCAACTCGGTGTCGATGCTCTGGTGTGGCGCAACCTGCGCCAAGCCGCCGAAGTCACCGGCCATATCGAAACCACCATCACCGGCTCCGATCAAGACGGCGCGCGCTGGCGGCCCCCGGAGGACTCCGCTGGACGAGACGTCGAGCGCAGTGATCTGCTCGAGCGAGCGCTCGGTGGCCGCGGGCCGGAACTGCGCACGTTGGCCGAGGTCGACGCGATCATCGCGGAAACCGATGAGCTGCTGGCGGCCGAGGAAGAACTCGGCGACCTCGATACCGGCGCTGACGAACGCGCCGCCCGCCAGCGTGCCGCCTTGCGCCGGCTACAGGATCTCACCGCCAAACACGCCTGGCTGTCCGAGCATTGGGATGGCTCACCAGAGCAGGACCAGACCTACATCGCACGCTTGGAATCGCTGCTCGCGGCGGCCCGTACCGCCCGCTGCGACGCCGCCGACGCGGGTGCGCCGCCCGCTGATATCGAAGCCGCCTACCGGGCAGGACGCGACGGCACCTACCGGCACGAACATACCGGCGACGCGCAGCTCGAGCCCAACACACAGCCGGAACATAACCTCGCCGTCTACGACAGCGAGGCCGAGGGGTTCGCCAACCCCCGTGACGGGCTCCCGAACAACGACCGGGGCGGCGGCGCGGCCATCGATGACGCCACAGCCGCCGCTCTGCCCGGCACAGACTTCGCCGAGTGGCCCACGGCCGACGACTTCGACGAAAACCCCGCGACCATTCACCGCCTCCATGGCGTGGATGCCGACTTGGTGCTTTGAAAGCCGTTTCACTCCAATCCTTTACACCCATTTGGAGGACCTTGACCATGATCTCGACACGAGAGACCCGTCGCCGCACCAAACGCGGTCTGGGTGAGGAAACCACGCTGCTGCTGGTGTTCCTGGTGTTGGTGGCCTTCGCGCTGGTGTTGTGGGCTGCGTTGAGCCTGGGCAGTTGGTGGGCCGGACTGCCCGTCACTGGTCATCCGGTGACCGCGCTGCTGGAAGTTGTTGCTGGCCAGCACCGCTGGCCATGGCAGGCCAGCGTGCTGGCCGTCGTCTTCACCGCCGCAGGAGCCGCGGTGGTGATCGCGGGCTTGCGGGCATCAAGCGCCCGCAGCGAGATCGACGCGGCCGCACGGACGATGCAACGCCCGGCCGCGATTCGGTTGGCCCGTGCCTGCGATAACGCGGTCGCCAACCAGCGGCTGCTGCGCGACGCCACCCCGGAGATTCAAGCCAGCAAAGGCCCGCCACTGGGCAAGACGGTGATCGGTGGTGTGGAGTTGTTCGTGCCCGCCGAGCTCGGGGTGACGATCGCGGCGGGCACCCGCACCGGCAAGACGATGGCCTGGGCGATCCCCGCCGTCTTGGCGGCGTGGGGCCCGTGCCTGGCCACCTCGAACAAACCCGACCTCTACCGGCACACCGCCTACGGGCGCGAACAGTGCGGCCGGATATGGCTGTGTGATCTGCAAGCGGTCACCGGCACGATCGAGTGCGGGTTCTGGGTCGACCTGCTCACTCAGGTCACGAACTTGCCCGCCGCCCGCAAGTTGGCGGGGTTCTTCGTCTCGGCCGCCTCCGGGTCAGCAGCGCAGGCCGCGAACGCCCGGGTCGATTCCTATTTCGACGGTGGCGCCCAAGAACTATTGAGCCTGTATCTCTATGCCGCGGCGTGCGCGGGCGGGGACTTGCTGCACGTGGCCAAATGGCTGGGCAGAGACCAGGACCAAACTCCAGTGTTGATCCTGCGCCACTACGGCCACCAGCGGCCTGCCGAACGCATCCTCGAATCCCAAGCCCTCTACGCCCGCCAACGCGACGGCCTATTCGACATGGCCAGAAGGTATTTGAACGTCCTGTCCGACGAAGGCTACGCGCGCATGGTCACCCCACCACGACGTCAGCTGCTGGCGGTGCGGGAGGAAACCGATAAGAAGAGCCGCAAAACCCACGTCGTCATCGACAAGACCGAACAGGACCCGACCCACAACCTGCGGGAATTCAAACCCGCCGAATTCGTCACCTCCACGGACACGTTGTATGCGCTGTCCATGGCCGGTCCCGACGGAGCCACGCCGTTGACCTCGGCGTTGGTCGGCCAGATCCTCGAGGCCGGACTCGAAGCGGCGCGGGCGCGCCCGGATGGGCGGCTGGCGGTGCCGCTGCTGGGGGTGCTCGACGAGGCCGCCAACTGCGCCCGCATCTCAGAGCTGCCGTCCTATTACACCTACGCCGGTGGCTGCGGGATCATCCTCATCACGATCCTGCAGGTCCTCGAACAAGGCGAAGACCTGTGGGGCGCAAACGGTCTCAAAACGATGCGCGCCCAATCCATCGAGGTCTACGGCGGCGGGATCGCCGCGGTCGACTACCTCGAACACTGGTCGGCGATGACCGGCCCCCACGATGTCGCCGACCGATCCCGTAGCCACGGCGCCGGGGGAGTCAACCGCACCCTGACCTGGCGCCCCGAACCCATCCTCGACGTCGCACTGTTGGCCGCACTGCCCAAAGACCGTGCCCTGGTTCGACTCCCGAACCACGGACCGGTAGTCGTGCGCAAGATCTGGTGGTCCGACACCGAATACGCACCCCTGATCCGGAAATCTTTGGAGCGCTTCGAGAAAGCCGCCCACCCGATCATCGGGACCACAGAGGTCGCCGACGACGATCGGGCAGACGAAGGTGAGCGGTCATGAGCGCGCCGACCACGTCGGGCAAGAAGGCGCCGATGCCGCCGGCATACCGGCATTTCGCCGAGTTCACCGAACGGTGGCTGCTGCCCACGATCAACGTCCGGTTGGCCGAAGCGGCCCGGGAGAATACCTACACCTGGTGCGGCAAGTGGTGGGCCCACCGCAGCGTTGCCGTCCGATTCGCGCACCTGCACAGCGCATTCGAGGCCCAACGCCGCGCCCGGACCGGCAACAGCCTCAGCACGTTCCTGCTCTCACACGTCGACCCCCATATGCGCTACATCCTCGACGCCGCCAACGGCCCGCTGCACCGCTGCACCCGCAACACCCACCTGCCCACACCGTCACCGC
This sequence comes from Nocardia sp. NPDC051990, assembly GCF_040680755.1. Taxonomy (NCBI): domain Bacteria; kingdom Bacillati; phylum Actinomycetota; class Actinomycetes; order Mycobacteriales; family Nocardiaceae; genus Nocardia; species Nocardia sp. NPDC051990. The sequence goes on from NZ_JBFAXH010000029.1 coordinate 53,744, forward strand.
CGTTCGAACCCGTCCCCGCCGGTTGGTTTGCCTCCGCGAACAACTCACCTGGTTCCGGACCCGAGAGCGACAAGCAACAGGCGAAGGGACCGCCGCCGCGGTTCGCCCATTACAGCCTGTTCGTGCAGAACTGGTTGCTGCCGGTGACCGCTGTGCGGATCACCGGCTCCAACCGTGAAGGCCAATACAGTTGGTGTCGGCAGTGGTGGCGACACCAGGCAGTCGCGGTCCGCTTCGCCGGGCTCCATAGTGTCTTCGAAGCAGCGCTGCATGCCGAGGACAAGTCCGCCATGAGCGGGCTGTTCGTGCGCCACGTCGACCCCCACATGCGCTACATCCTCGACGCCGCCAACGGCCCCCTGCACCGCTGCACCCTCGACCAGCACGTGGATATCCCAGGATTGCCCGCCGAACCGATCCCGGCCGCGTGGTTCGGCGCCCCGGGTGCGAAAACCGCGGTCGAGCACTTGGGATTCGGGCCCGACTTCCGAGCCTTCGCAAATGGTGCGGCGGAAGGGCTGGGGTTGTGATCACGCCGACACGCACACAGGTGCAAGTGCTGAACTGGCTACTGAACCAGTCGGCGGCTCTGGCCACCAGGCTGGCCGAGGCCGGGATCGCGATAGCTACCGTGGTGGCACTGCCCTCCAACGACCAGTTGGAGCCCGCGATCAGTGCCGCGCTCACGCCTCCGACGCCGCTGTTCCCGTCAACGGCCACGTCCGGCGCGGACATCGACGCCGCGATCGATGCCGCGGACTTCACCTACAGCGTCGATACCCAAACAGGTATGGAGCCACCGACATTCAGCGACTCAGTGGGCACCGAACCCTGGAGCAGCGACCCCGTACTGAGTGATGCACCTGTCGTGCCCTCGGTGTGGCAGGAGGCCGAGCTGTGAACGGCCCGAACTCGCCACTGCGGATCCGTGATATCCCGCCCGAGCAGGCCACGCTCCTGCACCAGATCCACCACCTGGCCGCACGCGGCGTTCGGCTGCGTCAGGCGAAACCGGAGTCCATGCCGGGCTCACCGGAGAACACCCAGTTGCTCGAACACATCACCGAGGTCGGCCGTGATCGGGACGTGACCGAGATCCGTGCCCGCGCAAACGGTATGCCCTCCCACTGGGTCGACCAAGTACGCGCGGCCGGGCAATCCGGCCGTCCCTGGACCGACGAACTACTTCTCACCCCAACCCGTCCGCCGACCGGACGTCGAAACACCCAACGGGTTGCCCAGGACACCCGACAGCTCGCCGGCATGGCCGCTTTCACCGTCGCGATACCCGGCATCGCTCACCAATGGGACGCCATAGTCGAGGCCCACAGCAGTGACTTTTCCGCCGCCATCGATGCGTGCCCGGATGCCGGACCCGACCCTTAGCGATCAATAGCCGCTGTCTACCAATAATTTTCACAGCGAGGCGACATGCATCCATCAAGCATCGGCACCACCGTGGTCGCCATCCAGCACCTGGCGACCACCACAACCTGCCCGTTCGCGCCATGACACGGCCATCGGGCCGCCGTGACCAGAGCCGTCCGCGCACCCGTACGGGCTGCGCTCGACTCGGTGCCTCGCACCGCCTCCCGCGCCCGTCCCACATTCGTACGACAGGAGCCTCCACCATGACCGTGAGCCTGGACCACTTCACCCGCCCCGCGGCAACCCACCGCTACCAGTGCGGTGATCACCGCATCACCTACCTACCCGACGGGGTCGCGCTGCTCGATCCTCGAGTCTGGCTGCCCGGCTCTGATGACCGACTCTTGGGCGAGTACGCACATCTGATCAACCCCGACGGATTCTTGGTCGCCAGTATCGGCGCGATGCTGATCGAGTACGGCAACCGGACCATGCTGATCGACGCTGGCTTCGGACCACTGGCCGTGCCCACCCCCTTCGGGCTGATGCGCGGCGGGCAGCTACTCACCAGCCTCGCCGCCGCGGGCAAAGCCCTGGCCGACATCGAACTGATCGCTCTCACGCATCTGCATCTCGACCATATCGGCTGGCTCTGGCAATCCACTCCCGCGGCTGCCGCCAGCCCGTTCGCCGATATCCCGGTCTTGGTCGGGGATACCGAATGGGACAACCGCGACTTCGCCGTCACCGATGGGATAAGCCCAGAAATGCTCGACGTATTCACCGCCCAAGTCCGCACCGTCGCCGACGGCGAAGAGATCTTCCCAGGCGTGCGCGCCCTCGCCACCCCCGGACACAGCTCCGGCCACCTCGCCTACGACATCACCTCGCCCGGCCACCAGTTGATCGTGTTCGGCGACGCCATGCAAACCCCACTTCAGATCACCCACCCCGAACTGAGCGCCGCCGTCGATGACAACCCCGCCGAATCCACAGCCACCACTCGTCGACTGATCGACCAACTCACCCAACCCGACACCCTCGGCTTCGGAATTCATTTCGCCGACGTCCAACTCGGCCGCGTCACCACCGGCACCAGTGGCGAACAGGTGTGGCAACCCGAATAGCCACCCTCACAAAATGATTCAGCATCACCGAAATCTCCTACCTCGTCGATCTTCCCCACAACTCTTGACAGGAGACAGCCATGCCAGCCTTCGCGCGAACCACCGGGATCACCGTCCAAATACGCCCGCCCACTGCCATGCCGAGTTACGCGAGTCCACCTGATGGCATCACCTCGCCGGAGTGCCCCACGCACGCCGGGCCGGCGCAACCTCGTCCAGGTCAGCGACGCAGGACTTCTGTCCACTGGGCTCTCGCGCGGATACGCACTATGGGTGCTGCAGAACACCGCACGCGCAGCGAACACCGTGCTGGCCGCGCGGACAATTTGTGCTCACTTGCTGTAGCTATGGTCAAAACTGACCAATACCGATTGGGCGCTGGGGCTAGGCGTTGGCTCGCTGGAGGCGTTCGGCTGCCTGTGCGCGGACGGCGTCACAGCACACCGGGGTGTCACCGTGCACCGCCTCCCAGCGTGCGTTGTGCGCCGCCGGCCACAGGCTGGCCGCCCACGCGATCTCCTGCTCCTCCGCGGTGAACCGGCACCCCCGCAGATCCTGATAAGCAACCAGGAACGCGGCGGAGCTCTCGATCGGTGCCAGGTTCGGCGGTGACGCGCTGGCGAACGCCCCGCACGCCGCACCCACCAGTGCCGCCTCCGGCTGCCACGCCAGACTGTCCCAGTCGTGGACGACCCACACGTCCCCGTCACGCCAGCGGAGGTTCTGCGCTTCGAAGTCGGCGTGGCCCAGCACGCACGGCAGGTCGGCGGCCAGCAGCCGCTTGCGCACCCGGTCGGCCGTGTCGATGACGTGCGCGGGCACGGCGCCTTGGCCTCGGTCGTCGAGCTCCTTGATCCTTGGCCACACTCCCGAATCCGTGTGGTCCCAACGCACCCAGCGCGGATTCGGCAGCGGCGGCGCGACGGTCACCACGGCCAGTTCAGCCATCAACCGGGCGAACACCGCCGCGTAGCGCACGGCAACGTCGGGTGAGTCGCCGGGCAGCAGTTCACCGCCGGGCCAGTACTCCTCGGCGTGTACGGCCAGAGCGCCGACGCCGACCGCAGGTGTGAGCGGTCGGGCGCACGGACACCCCCGCTCCGCCAACCGGGCCTGCGCGGTGACACACGACGCGACGCGGCCGCCATCCTCCCGCGCTTTCACCACGACATCGCACCCACCGGCCAGCCGCAGCCCGAACACCGCCGACATCCGCCGCACCTTGAACAGCACGCTGACCGGCTCGTCCCCTAACTGGTCCACACACCAGGCCGGCAACCAGTCCGGCAGACCATTCAACGGCACGGTGAGAACTGTGTCATAGGCGTCGAATACAGCGGAAGCGGTCTGGACGAGTCCGGGGGAGCATCCGCCGAGTAGTCGTAAACGAACTTCCGCACTTGCCGGGCATTTCCGGACGTTTGGCCGCCATCGCCATGATCGGTCCGCATGGCAGATCTGGAACATGTTCTCCCAGCAGATCACCTGCTGTCTGCGGTCCCACGACTGGCAACGTCGTGGCACAACGGTCGCAAACGACAGCCTGCCAACCGGTGACAGGAATGTGCCAGCTGCGGCAGATCGGGGCAATGCGGCGGTCGGTCGCATCACGGCCGCAACCCTCGCCGCGCTCATCCAGCGCCGATTCGAACCCAGCCACGGCATTCTGACCTCCGAACGCATCTTGCCGCTGGCCCCTTCATGCGGCTATCTATCGAGGTCCGTTGTCCTCGGGCAGCGGTGGGTCACTGGCCCGCGCGGGATCGGCCAGGTATTCCAGATCGCGCAGCCGCAGGGCCACGGCCCAGCCGACATCGCCTGGCATGTACCGAAGTCGGGGAGTCTGCAGCACCTCGAGCACCTGCTCGACCTGCTCTCGCGATGGCGGCCGGATACCCTCGGCGCACACGATGCGATGTACTTCGTCCGCGGTGAGATCGGCACGGGGCGGAATCGCGTCGACGACCACGGTGATCAGCTTTTCGGTAGCGGCATCCACTGCACAGTTCCTCTTGCGCAAGTGCATTCGACATCACGGTCAGGTGTGTACACCACCGCGCCGCATTCGCATCGATGAGTACGGTGCCCGGTCCGGCCCGTGCTCCGGCAAGGCATCCACCCCACAGTCATCCGGCCACGTCGAAGAATGTGGCCTCGCGGGCAACGTACAGGCGCGGGCTCAATCCACCCAGCAGGGGTGCGCACGAGACGATCGGGCGGCACGACTTTGCCATCGACCATGTAGATCAGGCGGGCGGTCATCCATCAAGAATACTGCGATTCGAACTTATGTTCGATAGACCGCTCGTCTAGCGAGTCAAACTTCTTGGCAGGGTGCTCGGTTTACGCTCCGAGCACAAGATCAGGAAGGAGACGCGCGGTGGCCAAGACGCGGCGGTTGAAGATTCCGGTCGAGGACAAGGTGCGAGTGGTGTTGTCGGTGCTGGCCGGTGAGATGAGCGCCGCCGAGGCGGCCGGCGGCGGGGCGCGAGTACGGCGTCGGTCGGTAAGTGGAAGTGTCAGCGAATTCGAAACCAGCGGTGGTGGCATCTGGCGGATCTGCGCGGTGATCGACTACTCGACTTAATAGTGCCTGGCCATCACCGTGACCCCGACGGCCCGCGGCGCCGATGCGCTGGCCTGCCTGCGGCTCGCGGTCACCGAGGCCGAGCAGGTGCTCGGGCTGGACGATTTACGTACAGACCGTGGAATGGCCGAGGTTATCGGTCCGGCCGGAGAGTGCTCGGCATGGCATCGGCGCCGATCGCGGTGGTCTCGGACAACGGCCCCTGCTTCGGCGGCGAGGTGTTCAAGACCGCATTCGCTGGACCGGACCCGTCACTGCGACGGTCCGCACCCGGGTCCGGTCACCTCAGACAAATGGGGTGATCGAGCGGTTCTTCGGCACTCTGAAATACGAGCACCTGTTCCGTGGCGCGATCGCCGACGGCGATGCTCTGGACATGGAGGTTCTCCTTCGTCGCAAGCACCCTCACCGACAGCAGGTAGTCGCCAACGGCTATCGATAAGGCCCGGGTTCTGGCAGGCATCGAAGTGGCTTCTCGTCAGGCCAGTGCACGGTGGCTGTGAGGTAACCTAAACGTGCAGTTGGGATCTCGGGAGGGCATTGGGGCGCGGATCGCCGAAACCGGGTCAGTCGCTGGCAGAGAGATGCTCGGATGTCGCCGCCGAGTGGCATCCGACCCGGAATGGCTCCCTCCGCGCCGTTGACCTTGCTGCCGGTTCGCATACAAAGGTCTGGTGGCTGTGCTCTAGCTGCGGCAATGAATGGCGAATGGCCCCGAAGGTCCGAGCCGCGCCACCGTTCAGCGGCTGCCCGTCTTGTTCGTACAAGCGAGCTGGTGACATTCTGCGCACGCCGTATCCCGGCGAATCTCTGGCCGAACGGCACCCGCAGGTTGCTGCCGAATGGCACCCTACAAAGAACGGCGAGCTTCAGCCCGACGAGGTGTCGCAGGCGAGCGCCACCAAGGCGTGGTGGCTGTGTTCTGACCCTGATTGCGGGCATGAGTGGCAGACGGCAGTTGGAAACCGCACGAGCGGCAAACGCTCTGGCTGCCCAAAGTGCAGTCGCCGTCGACGCAATCTGCCCGAGGCGGGCCAGTCGCTGGCCGACCTGCACCCAGATCTCGTCGCCGAGTGGCACTCAAGCAAGAACGGCGGCACTTCGCCGTCCCTGTTCAAGCCCGGATCTGGAACAAAAGTGTGGTGGCAGTGTCGCGTTTGCGGCCACGAGTGGCAGGCCACCATTGCGAGCCGCGCTGTGCAGGGCAGCGGGTGCAAGCCGTGCAGCTATAAGGTGCGAATTGCCCTGCGCGACAAGCCAAAACCGGGCCATAGCTTCGTGGAGTTGCACCCGGATATTGCCGCGCAGTGGTGCGTGGAAAGGAACGGCGGCGTGCGGCCAGAAGGACTCAAACCTGGCAGCGACCGATTGGTTTGGTGGCGGTGTCCGGACCGAGGTCACGAGTGGCAAGCGCGCGTATATACGAGGACCGGTAAGGACAAGACTGGCTGCCCCGAGTGCCGAGATCTCCCCAAGCCGGGGCAGTCATTCGGCGAGCGCTTCCCTGAAGTTGCAGCTCAGTGGCACCCGACGAAGAACGGAGATCGCACACCACAGGACTTCAAGCACGCCAGCAAGTTCATGGCGTGGTGGAAATGTCCAGCCCAAGGGCACATCTGGCAGGCACCGATCCTTTACCGGCGCAACGCTGGACCGACGAGCTGCCCCAAATGCACACTGTGGGGCACCTCCGAGCAGGAGATCCGACTAGCGTACGAGCTCCAGGCGGCGGGCTGCCCGGTCGACCACGATCACCCGCCGATTCCGGTTGTAGGTCGAGTCCCGGTGAGAGCCGACATCGTGATGCCTGACTACCGACTGATCGTCGAGTACGACGGTAGTTACTACCATCACCTGCCCGATGCAATTCGGAAGGACACCAAACAGTCACAGGCTCTGATCGGTGCCGGCTGGACCGTCGTTCGCATCCGCCACCACCCGCTCACCATGATCAACCCTTCAGATGTCGTAGTCGCCGCCGGTGCGTCGACCAAGAAAATGGCTGTCGCGGTTCTTGAAAAGTTGGTGGAACTGGGCTATCAACCGGCGCATAGCGAACGCTACTGTGAAGTTCCGGAACTGTGGGCAGTAGCCGAAGCAGACGCGTGCATAACACGGCATCACGAAGGCAGCCTCTCGGCGCTACATCCAGCTGTCGCAACTCAGTGGCACCCGACAAAGAATGGATCCGCTGATCCCGCGTTTACCAACCCTGCCTCAAAAGTCGCTGTTTGGTGGCAATGCGAAGTGTGCGACCACGAATGGCGAACTACCCCCAAACACCGAACCAGCGACGGTAGCGGATGCCCCGTCTGTGCCAGGCGAAAGCTCCGCAGGCCGGGCAGGTCGCTAGGTGACCTTCGTCCTGATCTGGTTGCCAAGTTCCATCCGACCAAGAACGGCGAGCTCTCGCTGTTCGACCTGAATCCCCGAGTCACAAATGTCGCGATCTGGTGGCTTTGCGGCGACTGCGGACACGAGTGGCAGACAAAGGATCCACGCCGCGCAGGCTGCCGCCCCTGCGCGGCAAAGCGACGAATCGCAGAAATAGTCACCCCCGAGCCGGGCCGGTCACTAGCCGACCTGCGTCCCGACTTAGCGCGGCAGTGGCACCCCACGAAAAACACCGACCGACTTCCGACGGATGTAACTCCCCGGTCGTCGAAACCGGTCTGGTGGCTCTGCGACCAGTGCGGAAACGAGTGGAAGCGCAGCCCCGGCATCAGGGTGTCCAAGGGTTCTGGGTGCCGCAAATGTTCCTCCAAGATCGTGGCGCGCCGACGAATGCAGTCCTCGGCTGAGGATTCTCTGGCCGCTACTCATCCCCACCTGCTGAAAGAGTGGCACCCCACGAAGAACGTCGACATCGACCCAGCCACGATCGGCGAAGGCAGTGCTCATCGTGTCTACTGGCTGTGTTCAACATGCGGCAACGAGTGGCAAGCGATGGTCTGGACCCGAGCTAAAAAAGGATTCGGCTGCAAGCGGTGCGCCTCCCGCGCTATGAGTGCCGCAAGGTGTGCCGTTCGCGAAGGGAACTCCCTCGCCGAGCTACATCCCGACCTTGCCGCGCAGTGGCACCCAGACAGAAACGGGGCGGCGACCCCCGCGACCATCAACGCGAGCACACACACAAGATTTTGGTGGCAATGCGCCAGCTGCGGACACGAATGGTCAGCGAAACCCGGAAACCGTATTCGGAGCACATACCTTTGCCCCAGTTGCAAGCAGAAGCGCGCCTAGATGCACTCCGGACAACCCCACCAATTTCCCGCCCAAGCGCGAAGCGATGGTCCGAAGGTGCCTGCCATAGCCGGCCTTTATTGTAGTCGGCGGCGTGGCCCTTTGGCTGCCGTCAGCGGGATGGTCGATGATTCGCGTGCAAAGGTTATTCGGTACCGGAACGCGAGTCCAGTCCCGAACAGGGCGTTTGACGTGCAGGTATGGGACGCTGATGGGTCGAATTCCGTAGCAGATTGGCGTCTGGGAAGAAGTAGGCTCACGCAGGTATCGCCAGCGCGTTTTCGAGATCAGGCGGCCCGAGGAAGGCGCACTGCAAGATATGTCTCGCGGTGCGCCACACACCACCCTCAAGAGTCGGAGCTACACTGGTACTGCTCAGCGAAGGCCAGCACTTTCGCAGACAGTAGTCGGTGCGGCGGAATGGGGACTCTACGCGTGAAGCCTCGTCCGGTCTGCAGCGCATACAGCCCGCTACGTCCATCGAATCGGCCGGTCAGCTCACGCACAACCGCAGCATCATCCGCAGTTTCTGGATACAAAATGTCATCGAGCTGCTCTTGAATTTCGGCCAAAGCAGGCATCGCCTCTTTTGCCATATTAATGATGCTGGGATTGCTGGTCATCGCAAGCAATGGCTCGCGATTATATCGCTTACCCATCACGCCTGACGATTCCTTCATCCATTCACGATCCATGTTTACCTCAATTATTGGATCGTGGTGAACACTAGCTTTCACAGTGACGGCGGCTGCTTCAATGCTAATATGGAGCATCACGTGACGAAGCTGAAGGAGCCATTTATACCCAAAGCAGCTGTCGTAGAGTTCGTGGAATACTTTCGTCGCCCGCTCATATTCTTCTGAATCTTTTCCAAATTTGTCTTGGATCAGCCAGTAGGTCTGCGTCTGATGCACATGAAAGGCGCTGGTCAGCGTCACCGTACCGGATCTGATCCGTCGGACAAACTCATCGACAGCATCGGGGTTTCCCCATTTGAATCTCCCTTCCTTAACATCAGTCAGAGCGTCAATAACTATCCTCATGAACACGTCGAGTTCATCAAATACATACATCAACAGGTCACGGTCCGCCCGACGCTTCAATCGCTCATACGCTGTCGAGTAGCGCTGGTGCTCCTCGTCTTCGAATGTGCACAACTGGGTCCAAATCACCTTGGAGCCTACGTTTTCACCAGGGTAACCGAGCATCGCGCCATGTCGAGGAAGTAAGTTTTCTGCCTCGATCTTCTCCGACAGCAATTTCTTAATCGCCTCGATATTCGACTTGATCCGCTCAACCCTATTCTCTGCCTCTTCGGCAGGAAGGGGGCCGTTACGAAGCCAAGTTTCTGCCTCTCGAGCCGATTCCGACATCTTCTCCGCAGTTGCAGTCCGCACCGTATCGATACTTACTTCATCATCTTCCGCGCACTGAACGGATATTTGAAGAAGCGCGCACAGAATATCGAGCACTAGGGGATTTGCGGGAGATCCTTTTTTTGGAGGGTCAGATTGAATCGATTCTACAAGAGCGTCTATTAGAGATCCCACGTATTCTGAAGCGGAGGGCGCATTCACAGTATCGAGTGAATCTACTTGTTCGGCGACCCTGTCTCTCCAACGTTGAAGTTGTTGCATCCCTTCGCTTGCCACCTGACGACCCCACTTCCTTCATCAACCGCGCGGACATTGAAATACGCATGCCATATCGGAGAATTGTCGGCGCCCGTTTCACATGGGCGCGCCCTCGTCGGCTCCGGCCGAGTGTTGAAGCTCGACCGCCAGATCCGTGCCCTGCAGGATGCCGGGTGCCAGAAGGTGTTCGCGGACAAGAAGTCCGGCAAAAACGTCGAGTGCAGGGAGTTGTGGCGCTGCGTGGACTGCCTTCGGCAGGGTGACACCTTGGTGGCGCCGTCGGTGGACCGACTCGGCCGGTCCGTGCAGGACCTGATCGCGATAGTGACCGGACCGCGCGAGCGCCGCATTGGCTTCCGCTCCCTGCATGAAGCCCTCGACACCAGCACGTCCGGCAGGCGTCTGGTGTTCCACGTTGTTCATGCCACAGCCGTAGAGCCGATCCTTGGACTCGGTCGGGGGCAGCCTCGGTGGCTACGAACCACCGCATGGTATTCGGCATGAGCGGGCGCTGAGTTGTCATGTACCCGAAGCCATGTAGGCGGCGAGGATGTAGTTGGGGTGGCGGTCGAGGTTCGTGCGGGCGCGGT
>NZ_JBFAXH010000030.1:0-48037 GCF_040680755.1 Nocardia sp. NPDC051990
CTGCCACTGGCGCCGCCACCACCAACACCACGCCCGACAACTCCGCTATCGACCAAAGCGATTATGAAACAACGAAATACAACTGTCGTGCTAGCCGCCACGGGCGGCACCGACCAGACGGCAGCGCCGCGTTCACTCGCGACGCCAGCTCGGTCAGTTGCCCGCGGACAGCCCTGTCCTCGATGGTCACATCGGTCGCGGCAGCCAGCCCGAGTTGGCGGTAGAGGGAGGCAGCAGCTTCCTGGAAATCTCTCCATTTCGGCGCGACGCCCAGTGTCGCCCACGACGGATCTGGACTTCATGCACGCCCGACTCCGCCCAGGATGGCCCACCGTGAGGCGGGAAGATGTTGCGCAGCAGATGGATCACGCAGATTTGCACCACAGTCTGCGCCCACACGGTGTTGATCGCCTCGGGCAGGCCCTCGAGACCGTCGCAGACCGCGATGCACACGCCGGCCACACCGCGGTTTCTTGATCCTGGTCAGCACTTGCGGCCAATACTTGGTCCCTTCGCCGCCGTCGACTGTCCACAACCCCAGGATGTCGCGCTCACCCGCGGCGAATGCCATCAGGGGTGTTGTCGGATCGGTGTTGGTGATAGGTCGAAGCAGCCACCGCTCCAAGAGATCCGGCTCCGTCAACGCGCGCCACACTGTGTCCGATGGTTGCGGGAATAAGCTACCGAGCTCGGCCGCAGCGGGATTCGACTGAGGATCAGCAATCACCGGTACACCATCGCGACCAGGTCACCGGAACCGCACTGCGTCCGTGCGTGACGCACTCGACGACACCGGCTGGCAGGAGCTCACCGCACAGCTGGCGCCGCTCTTGCGCGCGGCCTACCCACGCCAGCTGGACGGCACCACCTGGCTGCCGTTCCGAAGGGTTTTCGCCGTGGCACACAAGAACCGGCTGAACCTATTCAGGCAGTGCCCGGCACGACGAACATGAAGCTCTTCTCCTCGACGCGCTGCTTGATCCGCCAGCGGCCATCGACGCGGGCGAAGATGTCGTGATACCAGAGCCCGCACAGCATCAGACTCTGCTGACCTTCGCCGGTCGAGACCAGCATCGGGTTGTGGCACATGGTGCGCCCGGTGGCGCTGTCCCCGTCGACCTTGATCGACGAATTGCTGATCAGATGTTGGAACGCAGGGAAGTTCGGCATCACGGTGGCAAGGAACTTCTTGGTGGATTCGAGATCACCGGCCGCGCCACCCATGGCCGAATAGTCGATATATGCATCCGCGGTGAAGATCTCGTCGAGCAGATCCCACTGATGGGTGTCGACCGCATGGGAGTACCGGACCATGAGGTCCTCGATCTCCAGGCGGTCGGAAATCTCCTGCAGGGACAGCATGGTGCCTCCGAATTGCTGACACATCGTTCCGGCGGTGCGCGGAACTGTGGTCAGGGTAGCGGTTGGCCGCGCACGGATGCGGCAAACGGAATATCAGTGATGCACGGCATCACGCACCCATCCGTCCGCGTCCTGCAGCAGCGCGTGGGCCTTCGATGCGTCGACTCCGGCCAGGCGCATGACGATGGCGGTTTTCACGTGGCCGTCCGCCGCGTCCAGTAATGCCGCGGCGGTGGCCGGATCGGCTCCGGTCGCCTCAGCGATGATGCGGCGTGCGCGGTCGACGAGTTTGGCATTGGTGGGCCGTACATCCACCATCAGGTTCCCGTAGACCTTGCCCGCCCGCACCATGGCGGCGGTGGAGAGCATATTGCACACCATCTTCTGTGCGGTGCCCGCTTTCAACCGGGTGGAGCCGGTCAAAACCTCAGGGCCCGTGTCGATTTCGATGCCGACATCGGCGAATGTGCTGGCTTCCGCATTGCGGTTGCAGGAAATGGCGACCGTCGCGGCACCGATCGAGCGGCCATGTCGCAGCGCACCGATGGCATAGGGGGTTCGGCCACTGGCGGCCAGGGCGACGATCACATCGTCGCTGGTGAGCGCGATGGCGGACAGATCAGCGGCGGCCAGCGCTGGGTCGTCCTCGGCACCTTCGACGGCCCGCAGGAAGGCATTGGGTCCGCCCGCGATTATGCCGAGGACTTCGCCGGGGTCGGTGCCGAAGGTCGGCGGGCATTCGACCGCGTCGAGCACACCGAGTCGGCCGCTGGTGCCGGCTCCGACGTAGATCAGTCGACCGCCACGCCGCCGTGCCGCGACGATCAGCTCGACGGCTTGCGATATCTCCGGAATCGCCTGCGCCACAGCGGAAGCCACGCGGCTGTCTTCCGCGTTCATGGTGCGCAACAGCTCATCGATCGGCATCGAATCCAGCGCGGTGGTGCGTGGATTCGACGCTTCGGTGGTCAGCGAACCGATTTCGGTCACCGCGACACCGGGTACTTCATTCGGCCTCCTTGGTTCGACGATCGGCTACCACCTCATAGGTGCGCCGCAGGGCCCTGGCCGCCGACGGCGTGCGTTGCAGGACGCCGACATATAGTGCATCGACGATGAGGAGCTGACTCATGCGACTCGCCATTGCTGCGGAGCGGAATCCGTCCTCGCGTCCCGCCACGAGCACCGTATGCGCGGCGGCATTCGCGAGTCCGGATCGTGCCCCGGCCGTCACGGCGACGGTGGTCACGCCCGCTTCGGCGGCCCGGAGCACGGCTTCGACGACCGCCACGGTTTCACCCGAATGCGAGAACGCGACGGTAACATCACCGGCCTGGAGCAGGCTGGCCTGGACCACCGCGTCATCCTCGGATATGCATGCGCCGCACCACATTCCGATGCGGGTGAACTTCTGCGCCATATCCATCGCGACGAGTCCGGAGGCGCCGATGCCGACCAAGTGCACTCGCCGCGCGCCAACCAGTGCGTCCACGACCGCCTCCATGGTCGCCGGATCGGCGAGTTCGGAGGTCGCCATCATGCCCTCGGTTTCGAAGGCGGTGAGTTTGTGCAGCACCTTCGAGAGCGCATCGTCGGCATCGATATCGGTGGCGAATACCGGCGCGCCCTCCTCGCCGCCGACCGCGGCCATGGCGAGTCGCAGCTGCGGATAACCTTCGTAGCCGAGGGTTTTCGCTAGCCGCACCACCGCGGAGGTGCTGGTCGCCGACCGCTCGGCGAGCTGGCTCACCGTGAGCTGTGCGGCGGCGGCCGGATCGTCCCATATCACATGTGCGACGCGCAGTGCGGTCGGGGTGAGTCGTGGCAGCGCGGCCAGCAGGCGAGTGCGTACGTCTTCGGACTCGGGCATGGTTCAGCCCGCCAACGTGAGTCGTCGGGGCATCGTGGTCGGCGCATCGGGCAGCGCGAAACCGGCTGCACCCGGGGTGATGGAACCGAGTATCGCCGCGCGACTCGCTCCGGTGCAGGCGGGATGGCTGCCCGCGAGGCCGTGTGCGGTCAGGAAGCCGAGCACGGCGAAAGCGGTCGCCTCTTTCGCTGCCGACGGTAGGCCGAGTTCGTCGGATGTGCGCAATCTCGTGGGGCCCAGATATGCGCCGAGCATTGCCATCAGGGTGGGATTGCGTGTTCCGCCGCCCGACGCGATGACCTCGGTCGGGCGCATCGGCGCGAGGGCGTCGGCGATGGTACGGGCGGTCAGCGCGGTCACGGTGGCGAGAATATCGTCGGCGGCGGGTGTCCGGCCGTCCAACACACGCTCCAGGTAGCTGCGGTTGAACAGCTCCTTCCCAGTCGTCTTGGGTGCCGGTGCGCGGTAATAGTCCTCCGCGAGAAGGGTTTCCAGCATATCGGCGTCGATCTTCCCGCGGGCGGCCCGTGCTCCGGAGCGGTCGAAACGCTCGGTGCCGCCGGTGCACAATTCGACAGCCGCATCGATGAGGGCGTTGCCGGGGCCGGTATCGAAGGCGACCGGTCTGTCGCCGGTGACCGTGACATTCGCGATCCCACCGATATTCAGCGTCGCCGCGCGTTCGCGATGTCCTGCCAGCCACAACAAGTCGAACAGTCCCACGAGCGGTGCACCCTGCCCACCTGCGGCGATATCGCGCGAACGAAAATCGCTGACGACGGGCAATCCGGTGCGTTCGGCGATCCATGCGGGCTGTCCCAACTGCAGCGTGCCTTTCACCGCTCCCTCCCGCACCCAGTGGTAGACGGTCTGTCCGTGTGAGGCCACGAGATCGGCTGCGCCACTGAAGAACTCACGCTGTGCCGCAGCTGCGGCATCGGCAAAGGCTTGGCCGATTGCGGTATCCAGACGGCACACGGTCGCCATATCGATGGCACCAGGTGGCAAGGCAGCGATGAGTTCGGACCGTAGTTCATCGGGATAGACCCGACTGAGCTGTCCGACGAGTCGCACCTGAATCGTGTTGTCCCGCAATACAATATCCGCGCCGACAGCATCGATCGCATCGTGCGAGGTCCCCGACATCAACCCGATGACGCGCACTACGCCACCGCCGCAATATGTTCCGGCTCATCCGGCGCCGGCGCCGGATGGAACAGGCTGGCGATGCCACCGACGATCAGCGTGACAAGCACGCCGATCGGCACCAACCACTGTGCCGCTATACCCTTTTCGACGACCTTCCCCGCAACGGTCACATCGATCTTGATCACCCGCACCACGAATGTCATCACGATCACCGTGGCAATGAAGGCAACGATCGCGTCGAACTGGTTGGCGCGCGCGACCAGTCGCCCGAGCAGGAACGCACCGAGCAGTGCACCATAGGTGTACCCCGCGATGGTGAGCGCCGTCAGGTACACATTGCCCGTCGTCGCACTGAACCCCATGGCGAACAGCGCCATCAGCGCCGCCCACACCAGTGTCATCACCCGCGCCAGCCGCAGCAGCGTGTGATCGGCCAGCGTGCGTCGGGAGAAGCTGCGGATGATGTCGGCGACCGTCGAATTGGCCATGGAATTCAGCGCCGAGGACAGTGAACCCATTGCTGCGCCGAGGATTCCGGCGACCAGCAACCCGGAGACCACTACTGGCAGTCCATGCAGAATGAAGTTGGGGTACAGGCTGTCCGCGCTGGCCAATCCGAGTTCCTTGGCCGACTTGCCGCCGTTGTAGGACCACAACAGCACACCGACCAGGGAGAACGCAGCGAATTGGATGGCCACGAAGATACCCGAACCGATTATCGCCTTCTGACTGTCGCGTAGCGACCGCGTCGCCAGAATGCGCTGCACGATCAGCTGATCCGAGCCGTGCGAGGCCATCGCGAAGATCGCGCCACCGATGATCGCGGTCGGGAGGGCAAAGGTACTGGTGAGAATGTGCGCGAGACCGAAATCGGTATCGAAGACGCGGAACTTGCCCGCATGCAACGCATCCGACCAGCCGGCAGCGCCGACGTGGCCGGTGAGCACGCAGATCGCGACAAGCGCACCGGTGAGGTAGAGGCCCATCTGCAGCGCATCGGTCCAGATCACCGCCTTGATGCCGCCCAGGTACGTGTACACGACGGTGACCAGCGTCAGTACCACGATGATCGCGTCGTAGCCGAAGTCGAGCCCGAATTCGCTGAGCAGCAACTTGATCGGAATGGCGGAGGCGAATAGTCGCACGCCCTCGGCGAGCAGTCGGGTGAATACGAAGGTCACCGCGGCCACGCCCTGCAGATAGCGACCGAAGCGCAACTCGAGGTACTGATATGCGCTGACGAACCCGCCGCGCTTGTAGAGCGGTATCAGCACGATCGCGACGACCGTGCGCCCGATGATGTAGCCGATGGCCAGCTCGACATTTCCGAAGGCCTGATCGGTGTACGCTCCGCCCGGAATCGAGATCACGGTGAGCACACTGGTTTCGGTGGCCACCACCGAGAAACACACCGTCCACCAGGGCATTCGGCCCTCACCAACGAAATAGTCGCTGCTGGACTTCTGTTTTCCGGACAGCCGCAGGCCGATCCACGCGACGGTGACGAGATAGATGACGATGACGGCGAGATTGAGTGCGTTCAACGCAGCTCCCCGGGTGACGCGGCGGACTGAGAGTGCAACTAAGTGTCATGGGCCATTAAGAGTCTGTCAATAAGTGTCAGAGATTCGGGTGACCAGTGCTTCGAGTGCGGTGGCCGGGTCGAGGGCAAGCAGCGCCGCACCGTCGATCGGATCGCCGAGCGGGTCGCGGCGGTCGATCGCGTGCCCGATCTGATGGTCGAGCGGGTCCAGCAGAGGTGCACCGAGCTTGGCGAGGCCGCCGGTGATCGCGTAGGGGACCGGTGGGCGGATACCGGATCGTTCGATCGCGGCGAGGACAGTGCGGGCCAGTGCGCGTGCGGCGGCTGTCATGATCGCGGCCGCGGTATCGTCGACGGCTGCGGCAACGACGGGCGCGAAGTCGGCGGCGACCAGGGCCGGGTTATCCTGCTCGCCAAGGTATTTCGGCAGCGCGTCCAGGTCGACGCCGTAGTGTTCGCGGACCTTGTCGACCAGGATGGTGCGTGGACCCCGGCCGTCATGGGCGCGGAGTGCGGCGCGCAGACCTTCTAGGCCGATCCAGCCGCCGCTGCCCTCATCGCCGAGTTGCGGTCCCCAACCGTCGACTCGGGTGAACCGGCCGGCGTCGTCGACCGCGGTCGCGACAGCCCCGGTTCCGATCGCCAGCACGACTCCGGGCGAGCCACCCAGTGCCCCGGCATGTGCGGTGACAGCATCGGACGTCACGGCGACCGCGGTTGCGCCGGGGACCTCGGCCAGCCGGCGGGCGAGTGCAGCGGCCGCGTCCGGTGCCGATGCGGCGCCCGCCGCGCCCACCGAGAGCGTGAACGTTGTTGGTAGCGCGGCGATCTGATCGGTCACGACGCGGATCGCACGCTCCGCCGCAGTGACACCCGTGGCGTGCGCGAGCCCCGGTGCACCCGGTGCTTCCGCATAGCCCACCTGGTTTCCATCCATGCGCAGCGAACCGCGACAGCCGGTCTTGCCGAGATCGATCGCGAGGATATGGTTGGTCATGGGAACATCTTTACCGTCGGTAGACTGGAGTTATGGACGTTCCGTCAAAGCTATTGGCATGACCGAGCGTAAACCTCTCGGTGTCACCTTCGAATCGTGGATCGACAAACAGGTCCGCGAAGCCACCGAACGCGGCGAATTCGGAGAATCTCCGTGGCGCGGGCAAACCGATCCCGAACTCCGTCGACGACGAGAACTGGTGGTTGAAGACAACCGATATCTAGCGGAGGCCGACGACGACACGGCACGCTAGTCGCTGGGACGAGAATGGGTCCCGGTCCGAGAATTGGTTCCGATGGTAATGCGGAGGTTCGGTGCGACTGAATGCGAAGGTAGCGCGAGAACGGTTCCTGGCAGAACCGGTAGCCCGACTGGCCAGCACATCGACCGACCTGCGTCCGCATATTGTGCCGATCGTTTTCGCGGTCGCCGATGACACCATCTACACCGCCGTCGATGCCAAGCCGAAGACGACAACCGCCTTGCGCCGCTTGGCGAATATCGCCGCGAACCCCGCTGTGGCCGTGCTCGCCGATCGCTACAGCGACGACTGGACGCACCTGTGGTGGGCCAGGGCCGACGGCAGCGCGCGAATCGCCGATGACGTCGAAGCTCAGCAGGCCCTGGACCTGCTGACCGCGCGCTATCCGAAATACCGCAGCCAGCCGCCGCCGGGGCCCGTGCTCGCTATCGACGTCACCCGCTGGTCAGGATGGTCCGCGAGCTGACCCACGATTACCGAACGCGCGGTGTGGATCTCGCCGTATATCGGCTGCACCGATGGTGCGGGTCGTGAAATCATGGGATCACCAGTCGAAAGGGGACACAGATGGGGCAGCTGGCGGGCAGGGTGGCAGTGATCACCGGTGGCGCTCGCGGTCAAGGGCGTTCGCATGCGCTGACTTTGGCCGCCGAAGGTGCCGATATCGTGCTGTGCGATATCGCCGAGTCGATCGGCAGCGTGCCGTATCCGCTGAGTTCCGAAGACGATCTCGCCGAGACCGTCAAGCTTGTCGAGGAGACTGGGCGGCGTTGCGTCGCGGTGCAGGCCGATGTGCGCAGCCGCGCAGCGATGGACGGGCTCGCCGAGCGGGCCATCGCCGAGTTCGGCCGGATCGACATCCTGCTCGCCAACGCGGGAATCGCCTCCGGCGCGGCTATCGCCGAGATGGACGAGCAGGTGTGGCAGGACATGATCGATGTCAACCTCACTGGTGTCTTCCACAGCTTCCGCGCCGTGCTGCCGCATATGATCGAACGCCGGTGGGGCAGAATCGTTGCCACCTCGTCCATTGTCGGACGCTTGGGGGCGGCGAACTCCGGTCACTACGCGGCGGCGAAATGGGGCGTCATCGGTTTGGTCAAATCGCTTGCGCACGAAGTAATTCCGCACGGCATCACTGTCAATGCGGTGCTACCGGCCGGTGTGCGCACCGATATGATCATGAATCCGGCAATGTATTCGGCCATGGTGCCCGATATCGAAAATCCCACCCTCGAGGATGTGGAGGCGATGTTCGCCGCGGGTCCGCCGAATGGCGATCTCATTGCACCACAAGAGGTTTCCCAAGCCATCCTGCTTCTCGTCGGCGAATCCGGGCGACACTTCAACGGCGAGACCATCACCATCTCCGGCGGTATGAGCGCGGGCACCACCTGAGGCTCGAACCCGCCCTGAGGACCGCCCGTACAAACGGTGCGGCGACGACGAGCACCCCGATAACCAGCAGGGCCGCAATAACATTCGCTATACGCCAACCGTTCGAGGCGCAGTAGCGGCGCGATAGCCGATGCGCATCCGCCACCGATGCCACCCACGCTATTTCCGCACCGCCGCCCCCGACTCCGCCGAAGTACTCATCCGGCTCCCGCCACCGGTAAAGGGATGAGCACCCCTCGGCGCAGGATGGGGCCAAGGGGGTGGCGTCAGGTCGCGGCACAAACGATGGCCTATGCGTGGGCGGGCCATGCGGCGCGTACGAACATCCGATGAACTGCCACCTGGACTGCGTAGGATCACGGGCATGCGACTATCCACACGTAACCAACTCGATGGAACAGTCGTCTCGGTCACCCGCGGCGAAGCGATGGCCGTCGTGCGCGTCCGGCTGACCGGCGGCGACGAAATCACCTCCTCCATTACCCGCGCCGCGGCCGATGACCTGCAACTCAGCGACGGTTCCCGGGTCACGGTCCTCATCAAATCAACCGAAGTCGCCCTCGGCGTCGACTAGCCCGTCAGTTTTGTGGGCGGGCGATGATGAGTCGGCAGTCGGTGGCGTGGAGGACGGTCTGGCTGACCGAGCCGAGCAGGAGCTCAGGACCGGTGCGCGAGGTAGTCGCGTTCGGTTTGAGCGAGGCGATCCGCCCAGGCCCGCGCACGCTCCAGTTCGCCCGCGGTGAGCGGACCGAGAATACCGTCGACGAGGAAGTCGGTCGGTGCGTCGATCAGCTCATAGCCCAAGCGCCGCAACCGTTTTCCGGCACCGCGGGCGGCCGATCCGGGAAGCCAGGACGGTTTCGCGGCCTTGGTCGCGAAGGCCGCGGCCCGGGAGCCCGGCGGCACCGGTAGCGCCGCATCCAGCCATTCCCGCATGCCGATATCGACCGAGACCGGCGCCTCCGTCCGGGCCGCCGCGTCGCGGCGCGTGCGTGCCCGGCTCATGCCGAGGGCGTGGGTCGGAGCGCCGACCACGAGCAGATCCACGGCCGGCTCGGGACGCTGGGCGGCTGCCGCCACATCCAACACCTCGACCTCGCCGTATGCACTCAGTTCGGCCGCGACGGCCTTGGCGATCGCGGCGGTGTTGCCGAACATGGACTCGTAGACGATCCGGACCCGCATGGTGGTCTCCTCCGCTGGGAACGTTCTCGACCTCGACGCTACGACCGGACAGTGCCCTCGCACAGTGCCGAACCGACGCTTGCCGAGGGACCTTCGGCCACGCGATCTCGGCCATGCCCGTCACAAATCGGCGCGTCTGCGGCAATTCGTCGACTGCGATCGGATTCGGTGACGCGGACGTGAAGCTGTGCCGAGCATCAACAGCGCGGATCGTCCGTTCGATTCCAATACGATCGAGATCACCCTTTCGCGCCGTCCGAGCTATCGGTCAGCGATCATGCCGAGACACCGCGCGAACGCCGCCCCAGCGAATACCGTAACGATCGATTCGGCGAGCACACCATCGTCTGTCGTCGTACTGTCTGATTACGGAAGGTGTAGATCAGCGAATATCCGGACATCGCGTCCGAGAGGAGCATGACCGCCACACGTCGAATCGCATATTCGAGCCCATCTCCGCGGTTTCGCCGGAGCTGGGCATGCTTATCCCCACGACAGCCGCACCGATCGACGTTGGCACGTGTACCAGGCATGAGATCCGGAGTCCGGACAACAGGATGAATGGCAAACGAACGCTTTCGTTACCGGAGGTGGATGATGGCCAGGAAGTTCGAGGGGGAGGTCGCGCTCGATATCCGTGATTCGGTGCCCGACTGGGGGCCTTATGTGGAACCGACAGCGCCGCGCGGCGCGCCGAATGTGCTGTATCTGGTGTGGGACGATATCGGGATCGGAACCTGGGATTGTTACGGCGGTCTGGTCGAGATGCCGAATATGAAGCGCATCGCCGATAGTGGTGTGCAGTTCACGCAGTTCCACACGACCGCCCTGTGTTCACCCACTCGTGCCGCCCTGATGACCGGCCGGAATGCGACCTCGGTCGGTATGGCGACCATCGAGGAGTTCACCGACGGATTCCCGAGTATGTGTGGTCGCATACCGGCCGAAACCGCCCTGTGCTCGGAGGTGCTCGCCGAACGCGGGTGGAATACGTACGCGGTCGGCAAATGGCATATGACACCACTGGAAGAGGAAAATCTGGCGGCGTCCAAGCGGCATTGGCCACTGGGGCGCGGGTTCGAGCGGTTCTACGGTTTCCTGGGCGGCGAGACGGACCAGTGGTATCCGAATCTGGTATATGACAATCACCCGATCTCGCAGCCGTATGCACCGGAAGACGGATATCACCTGTCGAAGGATCTGGCCAACAAGGCGATCGAGTTCATCCGCGACTCGAAAGTGGTCGCCCCCGACAAGCCATGGTTCACCTACTTGTGCCCGGGATGCGGGCATGCGCCGCACCATGTGCCACAGGAATGGACCGACAAGTACCGCGGCCGGTTCGACATGGGCTATGAGAAGTATCGCGAGATCGTGCTGGAGAACCAGAAGCGCATGGGTCTGATGCCGGAGAACACCGAGCTGTCGCCCATGAACCCGTATGTGAATGTCACCAGTGCCGACGGCAAGCCGTGGCCGATGCTGGACACGGTGCGAGCGTGGGATTCGCTGTCGGAGGACGAAAAGCGGCTGTTCCGACGGCAGGCGGAGGTGTTCGCCGGTTTCCTGTCCTACACCGACGCACAGATCGGCCGACTGCTGGACTACCTGGAAGAAAGCGGCCAACTGGACAACACCATCATCGTCACCTTCTCCGACAACGGTGCCAGCGGCGAGGGCGGTCCGAACGGTACCCCCAACGAGATGAAGTTCTTCAACGGCTACCTCGACACGATCGAGGACAGCATGGCCAAGCTCGACGAGCTGGGTTCACCGACCACCTACAACCACTACAGCGTTGGGTGGGCGATGGCGTTCAATACCCCGTACAAGCTGTACAAGCGGTATGCCTCGCACGAAGGCGGCATCGCCGACCCGTGCCTGATGTCGTGGCCCGCCGGGATAGCGGCCCGCGGCGAGGTGCGCCACCAATACCTCAACGTCTGCGATATCACCCCGACCGTCTACGACCTGCTCGGCATCACACCCCCGGAGACGGTGAAGAACGTGGCGCAGCGCCCCTTGGAAGGGGTTAATTTCCGGGCCCTGTTCGATGACGCGAATGCGGAGGTCGGCAAGCACACGCAGTTCTATTCGATGCTCGGCACGCGCGGGATCTGGCATCGCGGGTGGTTCGCCGACACCATTCACGCGGCATGTCCGTCCGGTTGGGGACATTTCGACCAGGACCGCTGGGAACTGTTCCATATCGAGCAGGACCGCAGCCAGGTGCACGACCTCGCCGAAGTGCACCCCGAGAAACTGGAAGAGCTGAAGGCGCTGTGGTTCTCGGAAGCCGAGAAATACAACGGCTTGCCGCTCAACGATCTCGACTTCATCTCTGCCATGACCCGCTACCGCCCGACGTACGGCGCGAAGCGCGACAGTGCTGTCTACTATCCGGGCATCGCGGAAGTGGGCCCCGGTGCGGCACTGGAGATTCAGGGACGGTCGTTCGCGCTGCTCGCGGAGACGACGATCGACAGCGCCGATGCCGAGGGTGTGTTGTTCGCCCACGGCGGTCGGCTCGGTGGACACACCCTGTACGTCAAGGACGGTCACCTGTACTACACGTACAACTTCCTCGGCGAGGAAGAGCAGACCATCGTCTCCGATCGCACGATACCGCTGGGCGACCACATCCTCGGGATCCGGTACGAACGTCGTGGAACCCGCCCCGACAATTTCACACCCACCGGCGAGGCCGTCCTGTACATCGATGAGGACCCGGTCGGCTCATTCGAGGATATGCGGACCCAGCCCACCGTATTCTCCGGCGTAGGGGAGGGCATCCGGGTCGGCCGGGACAACGGTCAGTCGGTTTCCGCGCGCTACCGCGCACCGTTCCCGTTCACCGGGGGAACCGTGCGCCAGGTCATCGAGGATGTGAGCGGCAAGCCCTACCAGGATCTGGAAATGGCCGCGGCTGCGGCCTTTTCGCGGGATTGAGGTGCGATCCGTGGCTACCGCGATCGGTCACGATATCCGGCGAGGCATGGTCCGGATATCCGGCGGCAGCTTCGCGATGGGATCCGAGGACTTCTTCCCCGAGGAGCGGCCGGTGCACCGAGTGCGGGTCGATTCGTTCTGGATCGACGCGCACCCGGTGACCAATGCCGCCTTCCGACGCTTCGCGAAGCAGACCGGATACGTCACGGTCGCCGAACGCACGCCCGCGGCCGAGGACTATCCGGACGCGGAGCCGGAAGACCTGATTCCGGGTGCGCTGGTATTCCGGCCCACCAGGGGGCCGGTGCCATTGGACAACTGGCGCCGCTGGTGGCGGTATGTGCCCGGCGCGTGCTGGCGCCACCCGCGCGGGCCCGGCAGCACACTCGACGGGCTCGACCGCCACCCGGTCACCCAGATCGCCTACGAAGACGCGGCGGCATACGCGGCCTGGGTCGGCAAACAGCTGCCGACGGAGGCCGAATGGGAGTATGCCGCCCGCGGCGGATTGGATGGAGCCGCCTATGCCTGGGGCGATGTGTTCGAACCGACCGGCCGACGCATGGCCAACATCTGGGTCGGTGCGTTTCCATGGCAATTCCACCCCGGTCGAGGGCAGACCGGGACACCTGACACCACAGCGGTCGGCACCTATTCACCGAACGGTTACGGTCTGCACGATATGACCGGCAACGTGTGGGAGTGGACCGTCGACCACTTCCGCCCGCAGCACCCGACGCCGACTTGTTGTACCCCGACCAACCCGCACGTAGACACACCCCAATCAACAGCGCCGCAACGCTTCCCACGCCATGTCATCAAGGGTGGCTCGTATCTCTGCGCGGCGTGCTACTGCCTTCGGTACCGTCCCGCGGCCCGACAAGGTCAAACCGAGGACACCGCTGCCTGCCATCTCGGCTTCCGGTGCGTCGTGCGCGACGCAATTCCGTGAAGTCCGAGCCCAAATCGACCTGCCTGACAAGCGATTCGCCCTGCTGTGCGTGACCTACTTGTTCGCGAGCTCGCCGGATTGCTGCTCAACAGCCTGTTCAGCTGGTCACGGGCCGACCCGCTCGCCGCCGTCGTCATCGCAGCAGTAGCGGTGTAGGAGGGCATCAATGCTCGATGCGGCGAGACCTGCTGTGCCACAAACCAATTCAGCGCCCACGCCGCCGACCGCCCCTCCCTTCATGACTGCGGATGCTGCTAGGGCAAGCTTTTCGATCGGGGGACCGAACCATGACGGTCGCCGGTTCAGCCGCTGTAGGGCGCGATAGGATTGCCCCGCTGAACTCCTGATGCGCCCGAAAGGCGTGATCCGATCCGGAGTTCGACCTGCACCACCTACCGGCAGCTGGTATGACTCTTCCCGGAGGTCCGCGCCAGTACGGCCCAATAGCAAGTAACCGACGCCGAGCGTTCGCACAGTGTCGGGCTGTTATTCGGTTCACGCCGTTAGGTTTGCGGACATCCTCAGCAGCCAGTGATATCAGCCAGTGATGTATCGATAGGACCAACGCGTGACACTGACCGAAACCGACCCGCTCGTCGAGCCCAACCAGGTAGCGGACCGGGGCAGCGATTACGCCAGGCTTTCTCGCCGAGTGCGACAAGCGGGACTGCTGAACAGGCGGCTGCGCTTCTACGGCTGGCGAATCGCGGTCACCGGGGCCGGGCTGGCCGCCGGCTGGACGGCGTTCGCTCTCCTCGGCGACTCGTGGTGGCAGTTGGGCACCGCGGTCTTACTGGCCGTGATGTTCGCTCAGTTCGCCTTCCTGGGCCACGACGCCGGGCATCAGCAGATCTTTCGCACCCGACAGGCCAACCATCTGTTCGGCATGATCTGCGGGAATCTTTGTATCGGAGTGAGCATCGGCTGGTGGGTCGGCAATCACAATCGACATCACGCAAACCCCAATACCGAGGGCGCTGACCCCGACATCATGGGCGTGCTGGCGCATTCCGGTGTGCGAGCGCGGGCCGGCCGTGGCCTCCGGCGGGTGATATTCCGTTACCAGGCATGGCTGTTTTTCCCGATGCTGTTCCTCGAAGCGGGTAGCCTGCACACCGCCAGTGTTCGAGCCGTGGCACGGCGGGCGACGCCGTACTGGGCCCGGGAGGCCGCGCTGCTCGGCGTCCACGCGGCCTTGTATCTATCGGCGGTGTTCCTCGTGCTGTCCCCGGTCAAAGCCATTGCCTTTCTCGTGGTGCAGCAGGGTCTGTTCGGGTTCTATATGGGCTGCACCTTCGCACCCAACCACAAGGGCATGGCCGTACTGCCGAACCCCGGTTCGACCGATTTCCTGCGCCGTCAAGTGCTCACATCTCGAAATGTCCACGGCGGCTGGCTGACCGATGCCGCACTCGGCGGGCTGAACTATCAGATCGAGCACCACTTGTTCCCATCCATGCCCCGGCCCAATCTGCGCCGAGCCCAGCCGCTGGTCGCCGAATTCTGCGCTGAAATCGGTGTTCCCTATTGCCAGACAAGCCTTCTCGGCTCATACGCCCAAGCACTGCGCCACCTGCACGCGGTCGGTCGGCTCGCCCATCCGGTTGCGGACTGACCACATGGTCCGGCTTGTAGAGCCACTACTGGACATCGAAACCGACCCTCGCCCTCTTCGTTCAACGGAAACGACGCCCGGCGCTGCCTGCAGCGAAGGAAGGCTCCGACTGAACATCCGAGAGCTGGCGATATATCGAACATTCGAACGGGTTCAGCGTTCGTGCCATTCGATGACCGCGGCGACGATCTCGTCGGCGGCGTCTTCCTGGATGTAGTGGCCGGCGCCGATCAGTAGAACGGTTCGATGGTCTGCGAACTGTTGCTCCCAGCGGCGACGTTCCGGGGTGCGGAATGCGACGTCCTTCGTACCCCAAACCAGCAACGCCGGGCGGTCGCGCAATACCGCCAGTCCGCGTTCGACTTCAGCGAGAAACGCTCTGCTGCCGAGGATTTCACGAGGGAATATGTGTACCGGCTGACGCGATTCCGGTGTCGGAAACGGACCGCGGTAGGCGTCCATCACTGCTTCGGACAGCTTCTTGCGGCAGACACCCGCGGGGATGATCCGCTCGACGAAGAAGTTGCGACGCAGGATCAGCCAGCCGCCGATCGGGCCGCCCAAGAACCGTGAAAATGCCTGGGTGCCTGGATCAGATTTCGGCCAAGCCCAGGTATTTCCGATTACGAACGCGGCAAATCGGTCAGGGTGCCGCGTGGCGATGGCGAATCCGATCGGGCCACCCCAATCCTGCACCAGCAGTGTCGCAGCACGCAGGTCGAGTCGGACGATCAGTTGCTCGACCACATGGGCATGCTCGGCCGGTGTGAATCCGTAACCGGGAGCCGCCTGTGAGAGCCCGAAGCCAGGATAGTCGACGGCGATACAGCGGAACCGATCTCGTAATCCGATGATCACATCCCGGTAGAGGAACGACCACGTCGGATTACCGTGTAGCAGGATCAGCGGCGGACCACTGCCCTCGTCCAGATAATGCACCCGCGAACCGTCGATCTCTTCGAAATGATCTGCGAACGGATACAGGTCCGTAGGGATCCAGGCCGGCCTGGAAGGTGTACCTGCGTTGCTTTCCATCGCGCACCATCTCCTTCCTACAGTGGTTGGCTCAACCAGAATGTGCTCCGGGGTTTGTCTACTTGCGGCCGGCGTGACCAGCATCTTTGGCATTGCGACGGTTCCACGTACCAAGGTCACCGCGCCGCGGACACACCGAACCGCACTGACGATCGTGTTGGCGATGACTGACGAGTATCGCTGTCCTGTGCGCTGCCGTCCGATGATCGCACACCGCATGGTTCGCATCCGGCGATGAACCGGTCGGCGGCGGCAGACCGACCAGCCTCGTCGTGGCGCTGCGCGGCGATGGCACTGGTCGGGTGGGGCGGTAGTTGTTGCGCTGCAGCCGGATTCGGATCCCGGCACGAGTCATCAGTGTGCCTACCCCGGGCGTATTCCGTGACTACACCGCCGGCAGTATGTGCATTTTTGCAGACCACACCTGCGCATTTCTCTCTTGTCTGAATACAAGTGCAACAGCAATACTCGCCGGGCGAGCCAGTGCGGTGCGTCACATGCACCGATCAGCTTCGTGTGAGAGAAAGATGAGGAACGCACCTATGACGTCCACCAGTGCGGAAACCGGCGCCGAACAGGGTGAAGCAACCAGCCCGGAAAAGGGTCTTGCGCGGGTCGCGCAGTCCCTCGCCAGGTGGACGCAGAATTGGTTCCCGGACGCCTACGTCGTTGCGCTGGCAGGCGTATTGATCGTGGCTGTTGCCGCACTGGCCAATGGCTCGTCGCCGCGAGTAGTCGTGAACGCGTTCGGCGACGGGTTCTGGGATCTGACCGCCTTCACTCTTCAGATGGCAATGGTGGTTCTCACCGGATACGTCATCGCCACATCGCCGCCTGTCGCTCGGCTGATCGACCGCCTGGCCACCGTGCCGCAAAGCGCCAGCGGTGCGGTGAGTTTCGTTGCGTTCCTTTCCATGTCGATATCGTTTCTGAACTGGGGGCTCAGTCTGGTTTTCGGCGGTCTACTTGCGCGTGCGATCGCCCGTCGGACCGACCTGCGTGTGGACTATCGCGCGCTGGGTGCGGCGGCATTCATGGGGTTGGGCGCCGTTTGGGCGCTGGGCATTTCCTCATCGGCCGCGCAGCTGCAGGCCACCGCCGCCTCGTTGCCGCCAGCACTATTGAAAATTACCGGAGTCCTCGACTTCGGGCACACGATCTTCACGTGGCAGTCTGTGCTCATGTGCGCCATCATCATGGCGCTCACCGTGGTGATCGCGCACTTCTCGGCGCCGAAGGACGCGGCGATCAAGACCGCTCAGGATTTGGATGTCGATCTGGATGATCAGCCCGCGGAAGTGGCTCCACGCTCCCGTCCAGGAGAATGGCTCGAGTACAGCCGCATCCTGCCGATCCTGGCCATCCTGATGACAGCGGGCTGGTTGATCTCCCAGCTCACCAGCAAACCGGTGCTCACCGTTGTCAGCAGCCTGAATGGCTATCTGCTCGTCTTCCTCATGTTGGGCCTGGTGCTGCACGGGACTCCACGCAAGTTCTTACAAGCGGTCTCCCTCGCCGTACCCGCGACGGCCGGCATTCTCGTCCAGTTCCCGCTGTATGCCGCCATGGCCGCGATCCTTACCAAGGCAAAGGGTCGGGGCGGTCTCAGCATTTCCGAACACCTCGCGGAGTTCTTCACCAATATCGGCGGCGGCGGAAGTTTCGCCATCGTCATCGCCCTCTACACCGTCGTGCTGGGCGTCTTCGTCCCGTCCGGGGGTGGAAAATGGCTGGTCGAGGCCCCCTACGTCATGCAGGCGTCGACCGAGGTCCACATGAACCTCGGCTGGACGGTCCAGATCTACAACGTGGCCGAGGCACTGCCGAATCTCATCAACCCGTTCTTCATGCTGCCGCTGCTGGCAGTGCTGCGGCTGCGGGCGCGCGACCTCGTCGGATTCACGTTCCTGCAGTTCCTATTCCACCTGCCGGTGGTGCTGCTGCTCGTGTGGTTGCTCGGCATGACGTTCGATTACGTCCCCCCGATCTTGCCCGCCACCCCGTGACCCCATAGAACCGCCGGCGACCATTGATGCCACAAGCACTCTTGTGTCACAACGTATTTCCGCGTGGTGGCAGAGCAGTGTGCGGCCTACCGATCGCCCATGAGGCGGTTCTGTTCGGCATCGACTCCGGCGGGACCATCGCGGCCGCTCCGGATCGGCATCCATCCGACGAAACTGCCTGTGTTACACCGCGACCGGGGTCTTGTTGGAGGTAGCCGGTGGGTGTATGACGCCGGTGAAATTTCCGCTGGAGAGGTCGTAGGTGTGTTGGCGTACGGCATCGCCGGAGTTGCCTTCGATGGTGGTGATGGTGTTGCCGTTGCGGGCCACCACTACGCCGATGTGGTTTTGGCCGCCGAAGACGACGAGATCCCCGGGGCGCGCGCTCGACATACTGCTATCGGCCAAACCCTTACTAGCGGCATCGGACCAGACGCTGGGCACGTAGTTCTTATTGCTCCAATCGACATTGATGCCGGACTGTTGCCAAACCCAGGTGGCGAAGGACGCGCACCATGCGTCGTCAATGTTGTACGGCCGGTTCACATGATTGGTTCCGATCTCGGTGACACCGAGTTCGTTCTCGGCGAATCCTTTGATCTTGTCGATGGTGCTGGCGTCGGCGGGAGGTATGTAGCTGTGGCCGGACCACGGCGTCGTCAACGGCGCGGTGACCCCACCGTAGCCGCTGCTCGTGGGGTTATCGGGGGCGGACTTCCGGATGTGGTCGGCATGCCGCCGAATGTCGGCGTCGGCGTCCAGCATCCGGTGCTCTACCTTTGCGGCGGTGGTGGCGCACGCGGTCCGCAGCGGGCCCTCCACCGATTCCGGCCAGTAGATTTTGTGGGTAACCGGGTCCTCGGTCGGTCCAGGCGTGGTCTTTGCGTCGTTGATCGTACCTTGGAGTTGCTTGACCGCCTTCTCGATGTCTTCATACGCGTCACCCGCCACGGTGTAGGCCCCGTAGGTCGAGCTGTCGACACCTGCGTCGTTCTCTTCCATCGAGGCTTCGATGTTCTTCAGCGTAGCGACGGTTTCGTTGTGGTTGGTGGTGGCGATCGACTGGTTCTGGTCGTCGATAATCTTGTTGTCCCGCAGCAGTTTCACGAATTTCGGAGCCCTGGACGGCGTGCCCGCACCCAGGTTGTCGACATTGGCTTGGACCGCCGCGTGGGTGGCGTCGATGATGCCTTTGAGCATGTCCGATGCGTAGTCGGGATAAGTCAGCGGCGGCAGAGGGAAATAGTGGTCAATGGGCGGGCTCATCGCGGCACTCGATTGTCGCTCGGCTGGAGACTCACGAACAGCGGCATCCGTAATCCTCTACTCATAGGGCCCGATGCGATTCGAGTATCGGCCATTCCCAGAATCGGGAGGCCAGCCTGGCGGTACTCAGGAATGCCGCCAGCTGCGGAGCTCGGCAAGGCGAGAAACCAGGGAGGCGGGCGGACAGCCTTTTGTTTATGGTGGCGGCCATGGTCGATATCGAGGTGCGCAGCCGGGTGCCAGGCATGTCCGGCGATGATCTGCCGGCGGTGCTGGTAGGGCTGGCGGATGATCGCACGACAGTGCGGGAGCTGATCCGGCGCGCGGTCGAGGAGCAGATCCGGGAGCTGCGCGCCGATGCAGCGCGCTGTCGGCGGATCCTCGACCGCCAGTACCTATCGGCGCAGGCCACCACCAGTGCGATCAGGATGCCGCAACAGGCACCGGGGGACCCGGACGTGACCGAGGAGGTGGCCCGGGCGCACCGCGCCTTCGCCCGGGGCACGTTCGTGATCTTCGCCGGTGGACGCCAGGTCGCCGACCTGGACGAGGAAGTCACGCTTCGGCTCGGTGAGCCGGTCCTGTTCCTGCGGTTGGTCGCGCTGGTGGGAGGCTGATTGCGGTGAAGCGTTCCATACCAGAGATCTACATCGAGGCCGTCCGCGAACAGCGCGAGGCATTATGGCGGCTGGTGGACCAAGCGCGAGTCGAAGCGAAGGCCGGCGACCTGGCGGGCCTGCAGGACACCGCCGAAGAGATCCGGCGTCGGATCAGGCAGGGCGACGACCAGACGGTCGGCAACCTGGAACCCCACGTGGGCGACATCGTGGCGGAGCTCGATGCGCTCTACGACGCCAGCTTCCCGGTCGACCGGCCCGACGACATCACCGGCCTGCTGGCCGCGCCGTGGCCGACGGCTCACCGGAAAGCCCTACTCGCCGCCTTCCTCGGGCGCGACGTCCGGCACCTGCTGCAGCTGGACGAGGTGGCGGAGTGGGCCATCGACGCCATCGACACCCACCTGCTCCGGGTGCTCGTCTTCACCCCGCTCGGCGTCCTGCGCCGAGAGACTGTGGCGCGGATTCTCGACACATTGCATCGGGCTGACACCATGGATGCCACCGTGGTCGAACGGGCATTCACCGACGATTCCTACCTCGGCTACACCATCATCGGCCACTCGTCGACCGGCAACGTGACCGTTCCGCCGCTGGCCTGCGCGGACGTCGTGCGGAAGCACGTGGATGCGCTGACCTGGCGGCTCGTGTCCGCACCGGCCCCGGCTGATTGGGACGAGCTCCCCAAGGTGCTGGTACCGCGCGGCTTGCGGTTTGTTCGGGTGGCGCTGACCTGGCACGGTGACCAGCGGGTGGCCGATCACCTCGGGTCGGCGGAACTGACCGACGAGGAACGCACCGCTCTGCTCGACCTGCTGCGGGATCGGCCGGTGCCGGAGCAGCGCCGGGTGTTCGGGTGGCGGCTGCGTGCGGGTGACGCCGACGCGCTACTACCGCTGTTCGGCCTGGAAAGCGCCGCGCCATTGCTGCGCCTGATCCGGGCGATGCCAGTCGACGAAGCCACCCGCCAGGACCGGGCAGTCCTGCTCGCCGCGATCGAGGACGCCGGCGCGGACGCCGCCCGGCGCCTGCTGGAACTCGAACCGAACGAGCTGGTCTCCGCGGTGATGGGGTGGAACCGCGCCGAGGTGGTGAAACGCGTCAAGCACAATGCGCTGCAGGGCATCGCCGCATTCGGGATGCTGCCCCTCGCTCCAGACGAGACGGTCCTCGACCGCTACCTGGCGTTGCGCGAGTCCGCGAAGAAAGGCACCAAGCTCGGCCCCAACCGCAGACACAGCCATGCCGCCGCAATTGCGGTCGCCCTAGACCATTTGGCACAGGTGGCCGGCGTTGCGGAGGCGAGCCGCCTCGAATGGGACTGCGAGGCGCGCATCGCCACCGAGACCCCCACCGAGTGGGAGGTCGGCGACTACCGGATCGCGTTGCGGTTCGACGGCGCCGACCCGACGATGACGGTCAGCCGGGCGAGCAAGGCGCTGAAGTCGGTGCCGGCCACCGTCCGCGCCGACCCCGGCTACCAGGGGCTGCGTGAGCACCAGCAGCGACTGCGGGACCAGGCTCGCCGGATGCGGATCGGGCTGATGGAGCGGCTGGTCGCCACCGCCGGGACGCTCGCGCCGGACGAGCTGTCCCGACTGCTGTCGCTGCCCGCCGGCGCAGCGATGCTGCCCGCGCTGCTGTGGCGAGACCGAGCCGGCGTGATCGACCTGCTCGACCAAGTCGACACCACCGGTCCGGTCACCGTCGTCCACCCCGTCGAACTGCACGAACGGCGGGTGCTCGCCGACTGGCAGGCCGAGATCGTGCGGCGTCGCCTCCAGCAGCCGGTCAAGCAGGCCTTCCGGGAGCTGTATGTACTCACTCCGGCAGAACACGAGGAGGGCGATGTGTCGCGCCGGTTCGCCGGTCAGACAGTCGACGGCAAGGTGGCGGGTCAGCTGCTGTCCGGTCGGGGCTGGTTCACCCACGGTGAGTACGACGACCATCAGGCGACCCGCGCCGTCGGCGACGGCCTCATCGCTGCGCTGCGCTGCGACTTCCACGGTTACTTCGGAATGGGGGAGGTTCTTGTCGGCGAGGTCCGCTTCCTGACCAGCAGCCATCGTGACCCAGGCCGCTACGGCCGCCCGACCGGCGCGGGCTGCTTCGGCGGCACGCCAGTGCCGCTGGTCGACGTATCGCCGGTGGTGTTCTCTGAAGTCATGCGAGACCTGGACCTGGTGGTGTCGGTCGCTGGCACCGAGCCGCAGGCGTACCTGTCGCCCGCGCACGCGGCGAGTCGGGCACACGTGCTCACGGCGCTCATCGCCGACCTGGGAATGGCTCAGGTCACCATCGAAGGCCACTCGGCCGTCGTCCGCGGCACCCGGGCGACCTATCGGGTACACCTGACCAGTGGCAGCATCCACGTCGACCCAGGCGGCTACCTTTGTGTGGTGCCCGCTTCGTTCGGAGCCACCGCACATCGGCGGCTGTTCCTGCCGTTCGCCGACGAGGACCAGATGACGAGCGTCATCCTGAGCAAGGTGCTCCTGCTGGCCGAGGACGAGAAAATCAGCGACCCATCGATCCTGACCCAGCTCGATTCCCTCACCGATAAGGCCGCTACCTGACCTGGCCCAGCAGCAAAATCCGCCAAAGCAAAGTACTAGTCATGGTTGCGGTCACGAAGTACGTCACCGACGAGTGGGCCGATCTCGACATCGGCCCGAGTCGGCTCGCAGCTGTCACTATCCTACGACTCCGGAACCGGCAACGGCCCGTTCGGATTCGGTTGAGGTGCCGTCGATCCCCCGGAAGGGAATCGCGGAGATCTGGAAGGAGCCCAGGCTCCGCTTCAGTTCCGGTTGACAGCCGCAGTCTCGGCATTCTTGATCGGCAGTCTGGATGGCCGTCGAGTCTCTGCCATCATCTCGGCCGCCTCACGTTCGATTGGGCTTGCGGGAGCTGTAGCGTCGCGGGTCGCGGCCGTCACCAACAAAACCCGTTCCGCGATCAGAGTGAGACTGGTCTGTTTATTCTCCTTGGTGCATATGGATGTCAGCGTTCGTTCGGCCCTCTGAATACCCGGAGCTGGTGGTAGCTGATCTGTTAGACGCGCAGCAGGATGTAAGCGGCGGCCCCGGAGCCGATGATGGCGCCGCCGTAGCAGACCAGGATGACCAGCGCGCTGAACTGCCCGAGCCGCAAGCCGTCCTGCAGCATATACCGGAAGCGGTGTGCCCAATGGAACAGAGCCAGC
This sequence comes from Nocardia sp. NPDC051990, assembly GCF_040680755.1. Taxonomy (NCBI): domain Bacteria; kingdom Bacillati; phylum Actinomycetota; class Actinomycetes; order Mycobacteriales; family Nocardiaceae; genus Nocardia; species Nocardia sp. NPDC051990. Next base: position 23,412 of record NZ_JBFAXH010000030.1, read on the forward strand.
ACACAGAGTCCGAAAAGGACCAGCCGGGTGACTGGATGACGCAACACCGAGAAGAGGTATGCGTGGTCCGGCGCGGGAAGCCAGTCCAGCGGGAAGGCGAGGCCGAACAGGAACAGCAGCACCGGTATGAGCAGCGCGGCGGCCATCCCGCCGACGCTGAAAAGCAACCACGCGAACGGTTCCAGCGACTTCCGCTTCGTCATCGCAGCACCACCCACAGCGTGATTGCTGTCAGCAGAGCCCACAGCAGGTAGTGCAGCCCGAGGATCACCACCGGTGCTATACGCCGGTGCCGTACCCGCACCACCATCGCCTTGGGCGCGAGGTCGAACCAGGTGACGGTGTGCAGCAGCACGAACATCAGGGCGATCGTGTTCAGCGCGAGCACCCCTGGGTTGGCGCTCCAGTTCAGAAACCGCTGGTACTGCTCGTTTCCGGAACCGACCGCATGGACCAGAAGCAGGAGATAGACCACGAACCAGGCGACGAATACGCTGCTGAGTTCGCGCAGGACGAAGATCAGGTACGAGCGGCGGTGCATCCACCAGAATGTGGAAACCGGCCTTCGGTACAAGCGGGGTGTGGTGGTCATTGTGCCCGCCAAGGCATGAGGAAATCCCGCAGCGATTGCGTGGCCTCGGTCAGCTTGTAGCGTTGGATCGCGCCCGCTGGGTCTACCCCCTTGGGGCAGGCGGTGGTGCAATCGCCGACATAGGTGCAGGACCATACTCCCTCCGCGGAGGCGAGCACGTCTCGCCGATCTGCGGCGCCCTCATCGCGCGAGTCGAGGTTGTAGCGTTGGGCCAGCGCGATCGCCGCCGGGCCGAGGAACTCGGGCTCGAGCGCGAATACCGGACACGCCGAGTAGCAGAGCATGCAATTGATGCACATGCTGAACTTCTTGTAGTCATCCATTTCGGCTGGTGTTTGCAGGTACTCGCCGTCATCGAGGGGCCGTTGCTCTGCCCTGATCAGCCATGGCTCGACCGCGGTCAGCTTGTGCATGAAGTCGCTGATCTCGATGACGAGATCCCGGATCACCGGGAAGTTGCGCAATGGCTCGACCCGCACCGGCCCCGGCGTGTAGTCGGTCAGGAAGGTGGCACAGCTCAGTTTGGGCTCGCCATTGACGGTCATGCCGCAGCTACCGCAGATGCCCATTCGGCACGACCATCGGTACGACACTGTTCCGTCGAGGTAGTCCTTGATGTAGTTGAGGCCGTCGAGCACCGTCCATTCCTTACGCAACGGAACCTCGTACGACTGCAGTGCCGGTTCGTCATCCAGATCCGGTCGGTAGCGCGCGACCTGCAGGGTTATCCGGTCCGCCATCGCCATCACCTCCCATATACGCGTTCGCCCGGAGGCCAGCGAGTAATCGTTACCGGGAGGTACGAGACGCGGCTCGAACCGTCCGGCTGCCGATGGATCACCGAATGGGCCAGGAACCGCTGGTCGTTCCGGGCGGGGAAATCGGTCCGTTGGTGCGCGCCCCGGGATTCCTCCCGAGCCAGCGCGCAGGCGGCGATGCATTCCGCCACATCGAGCATGCACGACAGCTCCAGCATTGCCACCAGTTCGGTGTTGAAGGCCCGGCCGTGGTCGTCGAGGCGAGCGCTGCCGAACCGATCACGAAGCTCGCGCAGCTTGTCGGCCCCCTCGGTGAGGGAGTCGCCGTCCCGGTAGATCCCGGCACTGGTTTCCAGCGTCTGTTGCATCTCGGTGCGGATGTCGGCGATGCGTTCGGATCCCTCGGTATGTCGCGTGAGGTCTCGTTCCAGCCGGTCCTGTTCGACGCGTCCGCGCGCCAGGACCGTCGACGGCTCGCCGGGCGTGGCCGAGCTCGCGTACTCGGCGGCGGCACGACCGGCTCGTGCACCGAACACCAGCAGCTCCGGCAGGGAATTCGACCCGAGCCGGTTGGCGCCGTTGATACTCACGCAAGCGACCTCTCCGACGGCGTACAGGCCCTCCAGGGGTGTCGCGCCATGGATGTCGGTGTGGATGCCGCCCATCATGTAGTGGACGACGGGGCGTACCGGGATCAGCTCCCGGACCGGGTCGATGTTCTGGTACTTCGAGCACAACTCGCGCACAAATGGCAGTTTCGTGTCGATGAGATCCGCACCGAGATGGCGAAGGTCGAGGTGGACGACGTGTCCATACGGTGTGCCGATGGTCCGGCCCTTGTCGAGTTCGTGCACGAAGGCCTGTGACAGCCGGTCGCGTGGCCCGAGCTCCATGCTTCGCATCACCGGCACCGGTGCCGGCGTCCCGAGGTCGTAGTCCTGCAAGTAGCGGTAACCGTCTTTGTTGAGCAGCCAGCCGCCTTCCGCGCGCGCTGCCTCGGTGATCAAGATGCCCGTGAACGGAAGGCCGGTCGGGTGGTACTGGACGAACTCCATGTCCTTGAGCGGTGCGCCTGCCCGGTAGGCCAGCGCCATCCCGTCGCCGGTGTTGATATTGGCGTTGGTGGTGAACGGGTAAACCCGGCCACAGCCACCGGTGCACACGATGACAGCGCTGGCGAGAATGGTTTCGACGCGTCCGGTGGCCAATTCGATGGCCACGATGCCGCACACCTTGCCGTCGTCGACAAGCAATGTTGTGGCGAACCACTCGTCGTACCTGACGATGTCTCGGTACGACAGTGCGGTCTGGAACAGGGTGTGCAGCATGTGGAAACCAGTCTTGTCGGCCGCGAACCAGGTGCGGTTGTTCGTCATGCCGCCGAAGGCCCGTACCGCGATGTGCCCGTCCGGTCGGCGGCTCCATGGGCAGCCCCAATGCTCCAGTTGCAGCAGCTCCCGCGGTGCTTCCGCGACGAAAGCCTCGACGGCGTCTTGGTCACAGAGCCAATCGCTGCCGGAGACCGTGTCGTACGCATGCTCGTCGAGGCTGTCGCCGGCACCGGCGACCGCGGCCGCGCCGCCCTCGGCGGAGACGGTGTGGCTGCGCATCGGATAGACCTTGGAAACGATCGCGATACTCAACCGCGGGTTGTGTTCCGCGATGGCGATAGCCGCGCGCAGACCTGCGCCGCCCCCGCCGACGATCACGACATCGTGCGAAGCGGTCACGGAGGCACTACCAGGCATCGGTCATCAGACCTCGAAGTCGGCGCTGTGCTCGTCCATCAGCACCTTGCCGTCATGGCGGACGATTTTGATCCGAACGCTCCCGTCGTGGAATTCGTGCCGAATCCGGCGGCAACCACAGTCATAACGCAGATCGTCGATGACCAGACCCGCTTCGTCATCTTCGCGGTGGCGAGCCCCGCCCCGCATCTTCCCGCATGGGGCGCATTCGGTGCTGAACTGCTCGGTGATGCTCAGCATCTCCACCTCCCGGCGAACCGGTGGCACACCTTACTGATCGGTTAGACACATCAGAGTACGCGCATTACGCCCAGGTCGCAGGAGGAGTTTCGGGTCTTACGGACGTGGCCGAGGCGTGGCTGTGGCGTTCATGAAGGATGCCCGAAGATAGCCGTTCGCGGCCACGGCGTATGCCTGAGACTGTGCCCAGAAGTCGTCGATCTCAGTGACCACGGCTACGCGATGGTCTGTTCACTCGACACTGTGGGCGGACGCCGCCAAACGTCGATTCGTCACGCGCAGTTGCTGTTCCGTGCTGTTGACGAGGTCGTCGACTTGCTCTGCCGTCAACCGTTCGCACGGCTGTCCCCAGTGCAGCGCGATAGCGTCCCCCGGCGCCGCGTCCGGGAGCGCGGCGTAGCCGTCGGTCCACACCGGGATGGTTCGCCGCATCGTCTCCGACAGAGATAGCCGTGCGCCGTCCCAGCGCAACCGGCGGGTCCCGATGGTGAGGTCGTCGCGATGGCGATCCAGTACGGTCGCGGCGGTGATGCGGCAGTTATCGAGGATTTCCAAGGGCTGGTCGCCGCCGGTGGCGGCCAGCACCCTGGTCCACGGGTAGACACCGAAGACGTGGAAGCTGTGGTTCGCAGCCGCCTCTGGAGCGAGGTCGGGCCCCAGATGGGACCAATACACACCCGCGACCGGGGCGATGAGTCGCAGCAGCTCGGCGAGGAATTCGGGGCCGTCGAGATCGGCGCCGATGCCCCCACCCAGCCAATAGGACGCCACCAGTCGCTCATCGAGCGGGTCGGTGACGCCGGTCAGGCGCGACATGGCCCGCAGGTAGGGCCATGCGCCGGAGAACCCGTGCGCCAGGACCCGCACTTGTTCGCCATCGCGTTCACGCAGGGCCGCGGTGTGCTCGGGCCCACAGTAGCCGAGGTGGTTGGGCGCGTACGCGTAGCGCGCGAACATCTCCACACCGTCCATCAGGTCGGCTCCTCCGATAGCGTTGCGCTCCAGCGACTTTCGATGCCGCCGTAATGCCAGATCGCGAGTGCGGCGACCCAGGTGAACGCGAACATACCGACGATGATGAAGCCCATGGTGGCGAGGTCGAGGCCGCCGATCCAGGCGAGCACCCCGCTGGTGAGTTCGAGCTTCTCGGTGAGGATGGCGATCAGCTCCTGGACACCGATCAGCAAGGCCACCGCGACCGAGAGCCCGGTGACCACCATGTTGTAGTAGATCTTGCGGATCGGTCCGGCGAATGCCCAGCCATAGGCATAGTTCATGAACGAACCATCCAGCGCGTCGAACAGCGACATGCCCGCCGAGAACAGCACGGGCAGAACAAGAATCGCGTACCAGGGCAGCCCGGTGGCGGCCGCGCCACCAGCGATCACCAGCAGACCGACCTCGGTGACGGTATCGAAACCCAGGCCGAACAACAGCCCTACCGGATACATCTGCCACGGTTTGCGCACCACGCGCATGACCGGTGCCAGGACCCGGTTGAGCACGCCGCGGGTGTTCAGTACGCGCTCGAGTTGCGCTTCGCTGTAGCCGCCACGCCGGATCGCACGGAAGACCTGCCAGATCCCGATCAGCGCGGCCAGGTTCAGCAGACCGATGAGGATCAGGAAAGTGCCCGAGATCGACGTGCCGAACACCCCGGTCCACCGCTGCAACCGCGAGTCCTCGTCTTCTAGGTTCCGCGCCAGCGCGGTAACCCCGAGGGCCAGCAGCGCGACGAGCACGAAGACTACGGTGGAGTGCCCCAGGGAGAACCAGAAGCCGACCGTGAGCGGTTTCTGCTTGTCCGCCACGAGTTTTCGGGTGGTGTTGTCGATCGCCGCGATATGGTCGGCGTCGAAGGCGTGTCTCATACCCAGTGTGTAGGCAGTGACGCCGAGCCCGGTGCCGAATATCGCGCCGTCCACCGTGTACTGGTCGGGCACGACCAGCAACAGCAGCGTCCCCCATCCCACGATGTGCAGAATGACGATCGTTGCCGCCATGCCGAGGATGCTGCGCCGCTGCCCTCCGTCGAATCCGGTCCAGGCATCTCGCCGCCTCGTGGTGACTGTTGCCATCCCGACGGTCCCATCTCACTCGTCGGCGGACCACCGCCGTGTTCAACAGATTCGCGGTAGCTGTTCTCCAGCGGGCAGGTCGACGACGCGAGTACCGCCGAGGGCGGTACGGGCCACCACCATTCCCGGATGTTCGGCAACGCAGTGACCCACGATTGCCGAGCGGGCGCCGAGCGGATGCGCACGCATGGCTTCGAGGACGCGCTCGGCGTCCTCGGGGGGTACGAACGCGACGAGTTTGCCTTCGTTGGCGACATACAGCGGGTCGAGACCGAGCAACCCGCAGGCATCGCGCACGCCGTCGGGCACCGGGATCGCCCGTTCGTCGAGTTCGACGCCGATGCTCGCGGCACGGGCGATCTCGTTGAGGGAGGCGGCCATTCCGCCGCGCGTGGGATCGCGCAGCACGTGCACATCCGAGCCGGTGGCGAGCATGGCCGCGACCAATCCGTGCAGTGGCGCGGTATCGCTGCACAGCGTCGTGCCGAACTCGAGTCCTTCCCGACAGCTCAGTACCGCGATACCGTGCAGTCCGATCTCACCGCTGACCAGTACAATGTCGCCGGGCTTCGCCCGCTGGGGCCGAATATCGACGCCTGCTGGAACCAGTCCGATGCCCGTGGTGTTGATGAAGATGCCATCGCCGTGCCCGGCGTCGACGACCTTGGTGTCGCCGGTGACGAGCCGGACTCCGGCGGCGAGCGCGGCGGTGCCGAGCGCCTCGGCGATGCGGGCGATCTCGGCCAGCGCGGTGCCCTCTTCGAGGATGAACGCGGTCGAAAGCGCCACTGGCCGGGCACCGGCCATCGCCAGATCGTTCACGGTGCCGTTCACGGCGAGGTCACCGATCGAGCCGCCGGGGAAAACCAGCGGCTTGACCACGAACGAGTCGGTGGAGAACGCCAGCCGCACATCGCCGAGGGGGAGTACCGCCGAATCGCCGAGCTCGGTGTCGGCGGCCGCGCCGAACGCGGGCAGGAAGAGGTGCTCGATCAGCTCACCCGACATCGCGCCGCCGCCGCCGTGTCCCATCACGATATTGGGCGCGTCGCGCAGCGGCATGGGGCAGACCCAACCGTCGATGTCGAGCGGGGGCGACGCGGCTGCCCCACCACCGTCGGTCTCAGGCATGGGCGACCTCCGCGGGAAGATCGAGACGCCGGTACAGGTAGTACGCGGCGCAGGCGCCTTCGGAGGAAACCATTGTGGCACCCAACGGGTTTCGCGGGGTGCACTTCGTGCCGAACGCGGCGCACTCGTGCGGTTTGATCAAGCCTTGGAGCACTTCACCGGACCGACATACCGAAGATTCTTCGGTATGCAGATCGCCGACGGAGAAGCGTTGTTCGGCGTCGTAGTCGCGGTATCGCGGCGACAGTCGCCAGCCGCTGCGGGGGATCACGCCGATGCCGCGCCAGGCCCGGTCGGTGACCTCGAAGACGTCCTCGAGCATCGCCTTGGCCGCCGGATTGCCGGCTGCCGCGACCGCGCGGGGGTAGGCGTTCTCGACCTCGTGGCGTCCTTGCTCGAGCTGGAGCACGGTGCGCCGGATGCCTTCGAGGATGTCCAGCGGTTCGAATCCGGTGACCACCATCGGAACCCGGTATTTCTCGGCCAGCGGCGGATATTCGCCGGTACCCATCACCGTGCAGACGTGCCCGGCGGCGAGGAATCCCTGGACTCGGCAGCTCGGCGACTCCATGATCGCCGCGATGGCCGGCGGAACGAGCACATGGGAGACCAGCAGCGAGAAATTCTCGATGCCGAGTCGTTGGGCCTGGTACACCGTCATGGCGTTGGCGGGTGCGGTGGTCTCGAATCCGATGCCGAAGAACACCACCTGGCGATCCGGGTTGTTCTTGGCCAGTTCCAGCGCGTCCAGTGGCGAGTAGACCACCCGCACATCGCCGCCTTCGCTCTTGACCCGGAACAGATCCTTGTGGCTGCCGGGTACCCGCAGCATGTCACCGAAGGAACAGAAGATCACCCCCGGCCGTGCGGCGATCTCCAGGGCCTTGTCGATCACCTCCAGCGGGGTGACGCACACGGGGCAACCGGGCCCGTGGATCATCTCGATCTGATCGGGCAACAGTTGATCGATGCCGTGGCGGATGATCGAATGTGTCTGTCCGCCACACACTTCCATGATCGACCAGCGCTTGCTGGTGGTGGCGCGGATGCGGTCGAGCAGATGCCGCGCCAGCTCGGGATTGCTGAATTCGTCCAGGTATTTCATGACTTCGCCTCCTGGTCGTCGACGGTCGCTCTCGCCGCGGATGCGTCGGAATTGCTCGCCCCGGGCTGAGGGGCATCGGGGTTGTCGACACCGGCCTGTTTCGCCGCGAGCGCGAAACCGTCGCCGAACTCCTCCTTCAGTACGCCGAGATGTTCGAACTCGTCCAGCGTCCGCAACGCGGATTCTTCATCCAGGCGTTGGATCGCGAACCCGACGTGCACCACAACGTAATCGCCGACCGCCACGTCCGGGATGTATTGCAGACACACGTCTTTGTGTACGCCGCCGAAGTCGACCTCCGACATCAGCGTGCCATCGCGTTCGTGGACGCTGAGCACCTTTCCGGGAACCGCAAGACACATCGCTCGTCTCCTTCACTCACACCGCGCCGACTACCAGGAGCTGACCGAATGCGATCCCGCCGTCGTTCGGTGGCAGTCTGCGATGACTGATGACGCGGAATCCGTCGCGTCGCAGCAAACGGGTGCAACTCGACAGCAACAGCGCGTTCTGGAACACACCGCCCGACAGCGCGATCATCGAACGTGGCGCGGCGAATCGCCGTGCCGCGTCGTGCACGAGGTCGGCGACGGCGGCGTGGAATCGGGCGCCGATGACCGCGGGCGGTACGCCGCGCGCGGCGTCGGCGACGACATCGGCGAGCACCGGGGCGGGGCTGACCCGGGCCGGATCGCCGTCGTGCCAAGCGAATTGGTACCGGCCCGCCGCACCGCGCGCTCCGCGAGCCAGACCTTCGAGTTCGATCGCGGCCTGCGCCTCATAGTCTACGACGTGCCGTACCCCGGCCAGGGAGGCGACCGCGTCGAACAACCTGCCCATGCTCGAGGTCGGCGCGCAGCCGAGGCCGGTGCCGAATTGGTGCTCGAGCACGGCCCGCTCGGCTGCCGGGCAGGCGTCGACCGAAGCGATGCCGGGGGACCAGTCGATGCCCGCAGCACGCAGATGCGACAGTGCCATCCGGTAGGGCTTGCGGACGCTGAGGTCGCCGCCCGCCAAGGGCACATAGGACAGATGCGCCATGCGCCGATAGCCCTTGTATCCGGCCACGAGCACCTCGCCGCCCCAGATCGCGCCGTCGGGTCCGTACCCGGTGCCGTCGAAGGCGATACCGAGAACCGTCTCGTTCGCATCGATCCCGTGTTCGCCCAACACCGCGGCCAGATGCGCGTGATGGTGTTGCACAGTGTGCACCGGTCGGTCGGCCGCGTGTGCATGCGCCCACGCGGTCGAACGGTAGCCGGGGTGCGCATCGGCAGCAAGCTGGGCCGGGTGTACACAGGTGAGTTCCTCCAGGTGGGATCGCGCGGTGTCGAATGCCTGCAAAGTGGCCAGATCGTCCATGTCGCCGATGTGTTGACTGAGCCAGGCGTAGCGTCCGTCGGCGACGGCGCAGGTGTTCTTCAGGTCGGCGCCGACCGCCAGGGTCGGCGGAACCGGGATGGGCAGCGCCAGCGGCAGCGGAGCGTAGCCGCGGGAGCGGCGCACCGGCAGTTCGGCGTCGTCCACGACACGCACCACCGAGTCGTCGCACGGGACGAGAATGCGCCGGTTGTGGCCGAGCCAGGCGTCGGCGAGCCCGGCCAGGCGGCTGCAGGCGTCGGCGTCGTCGTAACAGATCGGCTCGCCGCCGAGATTGCCGGAAGTCATCACCAGCACGTCGGGACCCGGTGGGTCGCCGGGCAGGCCGAACAACAGCAGATGCAAGGGCGTGTAGGCCAGCATGACGCCGAGGTCGGGATTGCCGGGAGCGACCGCGTCCGCGATGGGGCGTTCACCGCGTGGCAGCAGGACGATCGGCCGCTGCGGACCGCTCAGCAGGGCCGCGGCGGTGGGATCGATGGTCACGATCCGCGCCGCGGTGTCCAGGTCGGCGACCATGACGGCGAACGGCTTGTCGCCACGGCGCTTGCGGCGACGCAATTCGGCCACGGCCGTTTCGTTGTCGGCGTCACAGGCGAGGTGGTAGCCGCCGATGCCCTTGACTGCGAGAATGCCTCCGGCGCACAGCAATTCGCGCGCCGCGGCGAGCGGATGGGCCGGATCGCCGGGCCCGATGTAGGACAGGGTGGGCCCGCAGTCCGGACAGGCGATGGGCTGGGCGTGAAACCGCCGATCGGCGGGGTCGGCGTATTCGCGGGCGCAGCGCGGGCACATGGTGAAATCGGCCATGGACGTGCACTCGCGGTCGTAGGGCAGCCTGGCGATGATGGTGAATCGCGGGCCGCAGTTGGTGCAGTTGACGAACGGGTGGCGGTAGCGGCGGTCGGCGGGGTCGCGCAGTTCGCGAGCGCAGTCCACACAGATCGCCACGTCGGGGGAGGCCAGGGTGCGTCCGGCGCCGCCGTGCCGGGTGCTCCCGATCAGGAATCCGGTACCGCCGCGGATATCGACCGCGGTCTGCTCGACCGAGGCGACGACGGCCAGCGGCGGCGGGGATTCGTGCAACCGGCGAATGAACTCCTGCACCGATGCCTCAGCGCCCTCGATCTCGATGACCACGCCGTCGGTATCGTTGGCGACGCTGCCGGTCAGCGCGAGCTCGACGGCGGTGGTGTAGACGAACGGCCGGAATCCGACGCCTTGCACCACGCCGCGCACGAGCAGGCGGCGGCGAACGCGGTCGGCGCTCATGACTGCGCCTCGCTCATGGCTGTTCTCCGCTGCCGAGCAGGCGCAGCCCGGCCATCGCTCGCTCGGCGCCGTCGGCGTCGGTCTTCTCCACGGCGAATCCCATGTGGATGATCACCCAATCACCCGGCGTGGCGGGGTGATCCTCGTCGAGCAGACCGATATTGACCTTGCGCTGCTCGCCGGAAACCTCGACCACGGCGATCTGCCCGTGGTAGCCGTCCGGGATTTCCATGACCCGCCCCGGAATGCCCAGGCACATGATCACACCTCCTGTCCAGCGCGCAATTGCGCCGCGATACGCGCGACCTCCGCTGCCGCAGGGGCGACGGCCGCGGCGACAGCAGCGCTGAGACCGATTCCCTCGGCCACCGAGTCGACCTGGCAGCCGACGACGACGGTAGGCGGCACGACACCGCCGAGCGCACGCACCGCGGCGAAGACGGCCTCGGGATTCATCGCGTGCGCGTCCACGGCCGTCGCCGCACCCGAGTCGGGATCGGCGCGCAGGATCTGCACACGGCCGGGTTCGCCGGTGTTCGGCAGGGCGTCCACCAGCACCACCGCATCCCACCCGTCGAGCAGGTCGTAGGCCAGGTGCAACCCGCGGATGCCGTAGTCGACGATCCGCTGGTTCTCCTCCGATGCCGTGGGTAGCCGACGGATCACCTCGGAGCCGAATCCATCGTCGCCGAGGAAGATATTGCCGATCCCGGCAACGAGCACACGGGCGCTCATCTCACATGTGGCGAATCTTCAGATAACGCCGGATGTCGGGGATCGACCGTACGCCGACATAGACACCGACCACGACAATGACTGCCACCACCGCGGTGGCGACCACACCGACTGCTTCCATGACCGTATTCCTTTCACTCGTCGCCATTGACAATCGGTTCGAGCTCGTCGGGGGCGAAATACAGATAGCGCCCATACCATTCGTGCAGATCGGCCGCCGGATCGTCATCGATAACCACGCCGACGTGCGTTTCGCCGTCGACGTCGGCGTGCACCGAGGTGACGTGCGCCGACCTGCCCTCGTAGAACAGGTCGTGTGCGTCGGCGCGCCGAGCTGGGCGCAGCCGAACCCGGCTGCCCTTCCGCACCAGCACCCCAGCGATCGGGACGGCATCGGATTCCGGGCGCACCGCGCCGTCGGCGGCGGAATCCCACCAACTCATGCCCTCGGGCACCTCGGGCACCAGGCGCGGCGCGGGCTCACGCCACAGTCCGTGCAGATCGTGCATGGCGTCCGGGGTCATGCGATCGCAGCGGTCGATGATCTCGGCCGCTCGCGGGTCGGTGGCGCGCGCCCGTTCCTTCTCGTCGTCGGTCATCGTCATCACGCGCAGGGTGAGGATTTCGTCGATCTCGGTGGAGTCGAACAGCTGGCCCGCGCTCTGCTCGGCGATTTCGGGGTGGTCGTAGAGGATGATCGGTGACACCAGGACAATGCCGTTGTTGCCGGGCGGGCCGGCCAACACCGGGAAACAGCGGTGCTGGGTGCAGTGCTCGACGGCCGTCTCGGCACCGGGTTCCGGGTCGAGGAGCGAGACGAACTCACCGCCGTCGAGTTCGGCGATCACGTGGGCGCCGAGCATGGAGCGGGTGGTGGCGTCGTCCGAGCTGGTGGCTACGCTGCCGTTGTTGCGCAGCCGTATTCCGACACGCCGATATTCGCCCTCGGGGGCGACGGTCAGTTCGAGTGTGCCCTCGATCGGTGATCGGGTGCGCACGACAATCCCCGCCGTCGATCCCGGAATCGGTTCGACCGCCTGCCAGCCCGGTACTTCGATGGGCATGGCCATATCCGCCAACGGAGATGGCCCGCAGGGAATTTCGCATTCGGCCGCCTCGTCCCAGCTTACCCATCGGCGCCCGTCGACGATCAGTTCGGCGTGCGCGGCCCCGTCCAATTCGATCGTTCGGCGCTGCAACTGCAGGAACCGCGCGGTGAGCGTGATCCGCGTGGCCGGGGACGCGCGGACGAGGCATTCGGCGGCCAGCGAGTCGTCCTCACCGAATCCGGCCGCGGCAGCGCCGCGCGGGCCTAGCACACCGAACTGCCAGCGGGACTGGTTCTTTCGGGCGTCCGACCGGTATGGGTACAGCAGATACCCCTCGTACAGCACGGCGTCGGCGACGGCGCGGGCACGGGTCATGGCGGCGTTCATGGCGCGGTCTCCTCGGTGAGGAGTTTGGCGACGGCGTCGTCGAATCCGAGCAGCCCGTGCGAAGACTTGTAAGCGGCCAGCGCTTCGACATTCTCCCGGCGCAACCGCACCCAGCCGCAGTTCGGATAGTGGATGTCCATGAGATCGCGCCATACGGCGACCGGCATGTCGAATTTGTCCTCGCGGTCCCATGGCACGTGCTGAACCGCGAAACCTGTATCCCCCCTGATGAATACGGTTCCGCTGAACAGGAAGATCAGCGGCACGGTGCCTTCGCGCAGGGCGTGCAGGTACTTCGAGCCGGTGACCTCGAAATCGTAGGTGCACGGCATCGGCAGTTCCACCTCGGCGGCGCCGGAGAAGCCGGGCACCATGGTGGCGCAATGCATCCAGGTGAACGACTTCTGTGTTTGTTGCCAGCGTTCGCGCGGGCCGAAAAGGTCGACCAGCCCCGCACCTTCAGCGTCCGAGTAGCTGCGCCGGAAAGGTTCGATGCGCACTTGGGCGCGCAGCGCGATCGCGTGCACCGGCTCCTCGACCAGCGCGGCGATGCCGATGCGCGCCGACAGATTCGGGGCGACCGCGTAGGGTTCCGGCCGCACCTCGAGCACCGCGAAGGTCATCGCATAGGCCGGGCTCATGACGCCACCTCCGGCCGGGCCCGAGCCGACATCGTGGTGAAGAATTCCGCGATGAAGTTTCTGGCTTCGTTGCCGCCGTCGAAGCCGCGCCACAGCATCCGCATCCGTCCGACGAACTCGTAGCAGGCATCGATCGGCAACAGCAGCACCGCGCCGGGTCCGCCGCGCTCTGGCATCCGGATGAGCAGCGCCTCGACATCCGGTGCGAGCCGGTCGAGTTCGGGATGGCGATCCAGGATCGTCCGCCAATCTCGCAGCGGCAGTTCGGATTCGGTGGCTCCGGCCGGTCCCGGATAGAACGCGACAGTGCGCTCGAGCGCCGAATTGACGAAGAAGAACGCCAGCCCGACCGGGATGTCGAGGGCATCCCATTCACCCTGACCGATCACACAGTCCGGGAACGAGACGTAGTGGTCGGGCACCGCCCGGTAGCGCAGCTCGGCATGCTGATCGGTGAACAGCAGATAGCAGAGTGCGCACACGCACATCAGTTGCCTGCCTTCGACATCCACCACATGCCGATGCTGCGCACCGACCGGTTCGGCGCACATTTCGCACCGCTCGCCGACCGCTGCGGGCGGGGTGGGGGCGGTGGCGATACGGCGCAGCGCGCGCAGGCCCTGGTTCATCCTCGGACCTCCGCGGGCACCGCCACCGAGATCTCACCGGATCGCACCAGCACCGGGAACGGCTCCAGATGTCCTTCGCCGTCCAGCCGCGCTCCAGCGTGCACCGCGTCGAAATGGGCCTGGCACCCCGGACAACGCAACACCGCCGAGCCTGCCGGGGCCCCCATCCTGCGGTGCAGGGCGGCCCCCGCCATCGACCGCCCACAGACCGCGCAGCGGTCGCGATAGACGAATAGGTCTGTGCCGACCCTGCAGGCCAGCATCGGTACACCGCCCACGGTGAACCCGCCGACCTCGCCCGCCGCCAAGTCCGCGAGCTCCGGGACCGAGATCCAGCTGCCCGCGGGTGGATCGCCGGTGTGCACCCGCGCGAACAGCGCCTCGGCCGGTATCACCCCTGGCTGCTGCGCGGCCGCGGCGGCGACTACCTCGATCGCATGGATTTCCGGTGCGGCCGTTCGCACGGCGTCCTCCACCGCCAGTTCCAACGTCACCGACGACGAAGGGCATGTGCGGCAGCTACCCGACAGCTCGAGCCGCACGACATCGTCGGCGACATCGATGAGCACCACATCGCCGCCGTGCGAGCCGAGGTAGGGGCGGACGCTGTCGAGCGCCGCCGCCACCCTCGTTCGCACATCGTGCGGGTGCAGTCCGTGCACCAGCAGCAGGCTCGCGACCAGATCGTCGCGGGTGAGATCCTCGACCGTCGGGTCGTCGAGCACGGCCACGATCCGGCCGAGTGCCGTGCCATAGAGGTCGACAACCTCACGCACGAGCCGCTCGGCGCGCTCGCGCGCTACCGGGCCGGCTGCCGAACAGGCATCCAGCAGGGTGTCGATCCGATCACCAGCGCCCCGCCACTGGTTGTCGTCGGTCGGTCCGGCTCGCTGCTGCGGGCCACCATCCACGCTGCGCCTCCCGTCGTCGACCCGACCTGTCATTCCGCGGTGAGTGTCTGTGTGGGGGAATGCATCTTGTCCAGGGTTACGCCGTTGCCCAGATACATGTGCACACCGCAGGGCAGGCACGGATCGAAGCTGCGCACTGTGCGCATAATGTCGATGCCCTTGAAGTGCTCCCGATCGTTCTCCTCGAAGATCGGCTGCCCCTGTACCGCGTCCTCGTAGGGCCCCGGCGTACCGAAGGAGTCACGCGGACTGGCATTCCACGGCGTCGGCGGATACGGGTGGTAGTTGGCGATCTTGCCGTCCCGGATGACCATGTGGTGCGACAGCACACCGCGCACCGCCTCGGTGAAACCACAGCCGATGCCCTCGTCGGGCACCTCGAAGTGTTCCCAGGTCTTGGTGTTGCCTGCCCGGATCTCACCGAGTGCTTGCTCGGCGAAGTGCACCGCGCACGCCGCCGCGTAGGCCTGGAAGTAGGTCCGCGCCCGGTTCCGCTCGATCGTGTTGCTGCCGTGCTTCGGAATCTTCCATTCCAAGGTCACCGGGCCCTTCAGCGCGGTCTTGGGTAGGTTGATCTGCACGCTGGATCCGGTGGATTTGACGTAACCGACGTCCACCAGCCCGGCCAGCGCCGTCGTCCACAGGCGAGCGAGCGGTCCACCGCCGGTGTCGAGTGCGAGATGGTCCTTGCCATCGAACCAGCGGGGGGACATCACCCAGCTGTATTTGTCGTCCAAGTCGCGCTTCTGCGGTTTGGGGTTGGAGTGCTGATTCCACGGATGACGCCGGTCGACCGGATTGCCGAGGGGATCGGTTGTGACGAACATTTCCTGATCGGTCCAGTCCTCGTAATACGAACTGCCCAACAGGATCCGGATGCCGAGATTGATATCGACCAGCGAGGTGGTGATCAGCTTCCCGTCCACAACGACGCCGGGGCTGACGAACATCCGCCGACCCCACTGCTCCATGTCCTTGTAGTCGAAGTTGCACACCGCGGGATCCTGGAACGATCCCCAGCAGCCGAGCAGTGTGCGGCGCAGACCCACGCGCTCGTAGCCAGGCAGCGCCTCGTAGAAGAAGTCGAACAGGTCGTCGTGCATCGGCACGACCTTCTTCATAAACTCCACATAACGCATGAGCCGCGACATGTAGTCGGTCATCAGCTGAATTGTCGCGACCGTGCCGACCCCACCGGGATACAGCGTCGACGGGTGCACGTGTCTGCCCTCCATGAGGGAGAACATTTCGCGCGTGTACCGACTGACCTGCAGCGCCTCCCGATAGAACTCACCGCTGAACGGATTGAGCGCCCGCATGATGTCGGCGACGGTGCGATAGCCGTGGTCACCGGCGTGCGGCGCCTCGGTGCGTTCGGCGCGTTCGAGCACGCCCGGATTGGTCTCGGCGACCATCTTCTCGCAGAAGTCCACCCCGACCAGGTTCTCCTGGAAAATATTGTGGTCGAACATGTACTCGGCGGCCTCGCCGAGGTTGATGATCCACTCGCCGACGGGCGGTGGTTTGACCCCGTAGGCCATATTCTGGCAGTAACACGAACAGGTCGCGTGGTTGTCACCGCAGATGCCGCAGATGCGGCTGGTGATGAAATGCGCGTCGCGCGGGTCCTTGCCCTTCATGAAAATCGAATAGCCACGGAAGATCGATGAGGTGCTGTGGCATTCGACCACCTCGCGACCCGAAAAGTCGATCTTGGTGTAGATGCCCAGGCTGCCGACGATCCGGGTGATCGGATCCCAGGCCATCTCTACCAAGGCGTCGGGTTCGATCTTGCGAAGCGACGGATCGGGAATGATCTCTGTCATCGAAATATCTCCCTACCAGGTGCGTGTCGCGCCGGATTCGAGCTTCCCGCCCTTGTGCCGCCAGCGCGGTTCCTTGTCGACGGTGCGGCCGGTGATGTTGCGGAGACTGCGGATCACCGACCCGTACAGCCCGGAAGCGGTCGAGGAGATCTTGCCGCCCGGCGGTTCGTCCATGAACGGCATGAATTTGTCCGGGAATCCCGGCATCGTGCAGCCGATGCAGATGCCGCCCACATTCGGGCATCCGCCAACGCCATTGACCCAGCCGCGCTTGGGCACGTTGCACTTGACGACCGGACCCCAACAGCCCAGCTTCACAATGCATTTCGGCGATCCGTATTCTTCGGCGAAATCGCCTTGCTCGTAGTAGCCCGCCCGGTCGCAACCTTCGTGCACGGTGGCGCCGAACAACCACTTGGGCCGCAGCGCATCGTCGAGCGGGATCATCGGCGCCTGGCCGGTGGCCAGGTAGAGCAGGTAGGTCAGGGTTTCGGACAGATTGTCGGGCTGGATCGGGCAACCGGGCACGCAGACGATCGGAATGCCCGCCTTGCTCTTCCAATCCCAGCCGAGATAGTCCGGGACACCCATCGCGCCGGTCGGGTTTCCCGCCATGGCGTGGATGCCGCCATAAGTCGCGCAGGTGCCGGCGGCGACCACCGCGATCGCCTTGGGCGCCAGCCGATCGAGCCATTCGCTCGTCGTCATCGGCTGACCGGTCGCAGGATTGTTGCCGAAGCCGCACCAGTAACCCTCTTCGTGCAGCTGCTCATTGGGGATCGACCCCTCGACGACCAGCACGAACGGATCGAGTTCGCCCCGATCTCCCTTGAAGAACCACTCCAGGAAATCGTCCGCGCCGCCGGTCGGACCGCATTCGAAATCGATGAGCGGCCAATGCACAGCGATCTTCGGTAAACCGGGGAGCGATCCGAGTGCGATCTCTTCGATGCTCGGCTGGGTGGCGGCGGTGAGGGCCACCGAATCGCCGTCACAGCTGAGTCCCGCGTTGATCCAGAGGACGTGGATGAGCGTGTCTTCGGCTTTTACTGCTTCCTGAGTTGGCATTGGACTGCCACCTTCCGCAGCGGGGGCACGCGGATATCTCTCCGGTCAGCTACAGCGACATGTCCGCGTGTGACTCTGATCACATGAGTCTAGGTCTGAGAGTCAACGGCTTTCAAGACATCGATATGCCGGCAGTTAGCCGGGAGGTGAGCCAGTCGTACCAGTGCGCCAGTCCATCGCCGCTGGTCGCCGATACCGGAAGGATCGTTACGTCGGGATTCACCGACCGCGCGTAGTCCACGCAACGCCCCAGATCGAAGTCCACATAGGGCAGCAGATCGGTTTTGTTGATCAGCACCAGCTCCGCCGCGGCAAACATGTGCGGGTATTTCAACGGCTTATCGGTCCCCTCGGTGACCGAGACGATCACGACCTTGCCCGCCTCGCCGAGATCGAATAATGCCGGACAAACCAGATTGCCCACATTCTCCACGAACAGCAGGCTGCCCGGCACCGTTTCCAGCGCGTCGAGAGCGCGCCGGATCATGTCCGCGTCGAGATGGCAGCCCGCACCGGTATTCACCTGTACAACTTTGCATCCGGTTGCCTCGATGCGCCGCGCGTCCAGCATGGTGGCCTGATCGCCCTCGATGACGGCCACCGGAACCGATTCGAGCTCGCGGATGGTTCGCTCGATCAGGGTCGTTTTCCCGGCACCGGGCGAACTGGTCATATTCAGTGCCAGGATCCCGCGTTGGCGCAATCGCACACGGTTCGCCGCGGCGAGCTCGTCGTTCTTGGCGAGCACCTTCTGTTCAAGGGTCAGCGTGGTCACAGCGTGTTCGTGGGGGTGTTCGTGCTCGGGACCATGCTCATGTGGGTGATCGTGGTCCTGGTAGCCGACGGTGATCACAGCGACCCCGTCGCCCTCGCATCCGCAGGTTGCGCACATCGCTCACTCACCTCCATCGATACGATTCGAAGTTCCCGCCCCGCAGTAACCTCGACATCGGCGCTGCCGCAACGGCACAGCACGATGAGGTCGGGCAGGAGGAATTCCGCCCCGCAGTTCCGGCAACGCGCCGCCCCATCGACAATGCGCAGGTCCAGCCGCGCTCCCTGGACGGTCGTTCCCTCGGTGGCAAGTTCAAAACAGAACTGCATGGACTCGGGCACCACGGCGCACAGCGCGCCGACCTCGACCGTCACGGTATGCACCGCGCGCCCGCGCGCGTGCTCACTGACGGCGTCGACAAGGTACTGGGTTATCGCCATTTCATGCATCCCGACCTCGCCTTTCGACAAGCCCTGGGATGGATCCTACCCGCGGGCGAACTCACCTCGGCAAGGATTTGCCACCTCGCACCCGTCGATCACAACGAGTAATCGCAATTTCGCCCCGCACAACGCTGATGTAACGAAGTCTCCGGCTGGCCGAGGTGTGGCTACTACGGCTGGCCCTGATCGGCCAGATCGGCGTCGGTTTCCGGTTCTCCGGACGCGCTGTCATCTTGTCGGCTGTGTCGGATGCCTCGCCATCCCAGTGGGAATTGGACACGGCCTACCCGGATATCGTCGATGAGGTGCTCGTAGCCGTCACGGACCTCGCCGAGATGGACCCACGCCGAGTGTCGAAGCTCCTCGCAGTCGGCATGCAGCACCGTCCACCAGGCCTCGGCATAGGTCTTTGCGACATGACTGATCACCTCACCGAAGGTGTGGGTGTGGCGGCGGGCGCACCGGCTGTGGCGGACGTAGGACGCAGCCCAATAGTTGATCTTGTCGACGACCTTCGCGATATCCGCATGCAGGGCTGCCTCGGTGACATCGGATGGGTGCCGCCGAGGATTCAAAACCGCCGAAATCAGCGTTGCGTGCAGATCGCCCAGTTCTCTCGCCCACGTGATCAGCGGGAACGGCGCCGCGAGATGCCCGGCGATCGCGGCCAATAGTTGATCCGGCGACAGCAGGGAGGCCGCATCCATTCCCTGTACCTTGCGCGCCGCTACACCAGCATCCATGGAGGGGGCACATGTCCTGGTGTTCACGGCTCGCAAGACCGCCATCTACGGCCGGTGCTGACGTAGTGGTCGCCGCCTCGGGCGATGCGTATCGAGATGGTGCCGCTGTCAGAGAGGCTGGTCATCCGTAGTGCTGGAGGCTCATTGTTCGATGACGGCCTCGGCTGAATAAGCGTGCAATTCATGGCGGTTGGTCGACTATTTCGAGATGAACGGTTGATACAGCGAGCGCGCCGCGGCGACTCGGCGCATAATGCTAATACTGACTGCACACTCAGTCAACAACGGGTTGTGGCAGTCAGTCGATGCTAGAGTGTCCGGAAATTTGGGCGAGGAGGGGCGGGATCGTGAGTGGGCGTGCGACGGGACCAGGCAAGTCGGGCGCGATCCTGGATACCTTCACGCGCCATGTCGCCGAGAAGGGCTACGACGGAACCAGCTTCAGTGATGTCGCGAGTGAGTTGGGCATCTCTCAGGGCTTGATCGTGCACCATTACGGCACGAAGGCGCGGTTGTTGGAAGCCCTGCACATCTCCTACATGCGCCGCCGGATCGATGAGGCAGAGCGCATCGTGTCGGAGTTCGCAACGCCGACCGAGCAGCTCGCCGGGCTGTTGCATGCGGCCGTGCTCTACCAGGTGCACGATCGAAATCGGACCGTCGCATTCCAGCGCGAGGTCGCACGGCTGGCGCAGGAGGATGAGAATTCCGAGGGGCGCAAGCTGCGAAGGGATTACATAGGAATCCTGCACGGCGTGCTCGATGCGGGCATTGCGTCCGGTGAGTTCCGGCCTGTCGATATCAGCATCC
Organism: Nocardia sp. NPDC051990; assembly: GCF_040680755.1. NCBI lineage: Bacteria > Bacillati > Actinomycetota > Actinomycetes > Mycobacteriales > Nocardiaceae > Nocardia > Nocardia sp. NPDC051990. Next base: position 43,733 of record NZ_JBFAXH010000030.1, read on the forward strand.
GGAGCCTGCTCATCTTCGGTGCCGCACAATGGGCGTGGACGTGGTTCGAGCCGGAAGGGCGTAGTTCGGCCGAGCAAGTCGGTGCTGAACTGGTAGATCTCACTCTTGGATCCCTGTTGCTGGATCGGACATCGTTGCCGCGCCTCAGCGATCCCGACGGCCGACTTATTGCAGCGGTAATCAAGATCATCACTGCCGCCCCGGGCGCGCCGAAATCGGAGCGATGACCGCGCTCCAGGAGATTCATCGATCTGTCGGTGCTGCCAGTAGTCCGTGATCTGCCTCAGGGACGAAGCGAGCGCACCTCGAGTACCTCCTCGAGTGGTCGTCGTGGTGTCGGGGCCGGTTCGCTGTCCTCGGGCGTGATGCCGATGCGGATCACGACCTGGGGTACGTCCGGGTTGGGAATCAGGTCGGCGATTGCCGAACGGCTGGCGACAAGTTCGGTGATATGAGTGAGTGCGCAGGTGGCCAGGCCACGGGCGGTGCATTCGAGCAGCACCTCCGACAGTGCCTCGCCGGTCCGCAGCCACTGCACCGGCGTCTCACCGAGGGTGCTGAGCACTATCAGTCGGGACTGGTCCTCGAGCTGCCCGCGACGCAGCGAATACGGCGCGGGCGGAAAGTCGCGGCCGACATCGACCCTCGCCGCCTCGGCATCCGATGCCAATGCCGCCGCGGGGACACCCTCTTTGACATCTGAATGTCCACTCCACCAATGCAATTCGGTCTGATACGGCATATCATAGCGACGCAACGCGGTGGCATGGTCAGTGGCAGCGGCGACCCGGGGTCGATCGCTTTCGGCGACCTCGTCGACGGCCACATGATGTGGTCTCGCCAGTTCGCGAATGGCGTCGAATGCATCGATCCAGCCGGGCGGAGCCAGCATCGGTAACCGGTCGGTGCGGCGTTGGCGAATGGCGCGGATCCGGGCGGCCGTCGTGTTCAGCGCGCCGGGCCACGGTCGGAATTCGAGCGTGGCCAAATGCTCCGGCAGATTCGGATCGGGTGTCCGGATGACGTCGGCGAACCAGCCCATCGACAGGAAGGCCAGGCGGGCATGGTCGAGCATGGCACCGCAGCTGATCGTCAATTGCCTGCCGAGGGGATCGGCGGAACGCAACAGTCGGTCGATATCGCTGAACAGATGCAATCGTTCGCCATCGAACACCCAGCGCCACGGCTGGGTATTGTGCACCGAGGGGGCACGACAGGCGAGCATCAGCGCCATTCGTACAGTACGCAGCTCGGGAGTGCCAGCACGATCGCTTGCGTTCATTCCTCGAGTCTCGCCCTGGTCCCCCTACCTCACCACGGCCACTGCGCACCCATTCGAGGGCCAATTGTCACCGCATCCCCGTCGCCGAGCGCACCGCCGACGCCGAGATCCGCCACATGATTTCTATGGACGATGTGCGGCGCTGGATCCGGTGCCGAATGAGGCAATCGAGGCCGACGCATTTCCCCCACGGTATGGAGAAGGTGAAAATATTGCGCTTCGAGGGACGACGCGACCATGCATTGGCCCCCGAATGTGCCTGATCGACCGGCAATCTGCCTATTGGTGCTTCATCGTCAGGATATCGGTGAGTGGACGGCGGGGGGTTGGTGGGAAGTCGGGTTCGTCGTCGGGGATGGTGCCGATGCGGATGACTACCTGAGGGATCCCAGGATGGGGAAGCATGTTCGCGATGACCTTTCGGGCCGAGGATATTTCGGTGATGTGGGTCATCGGGCAATTCGCCAGCCCAGCGGTCGTGCATTCGAGCAGCACAGCGGAGAGTGCTTCACCGGTGTGCAGCCACGCCGTGACGGATTCGTGGGGAGAGCTCAGCACCAGCAGGCGGGCGTGGTCCTCGAGGGTACCGCGGCGAGCCGAATGCGGTGTAGATGGGAAGGTGCGGCCGACGCCGACGCGGGCGAATTCGGCATCGGAGACCAGGGATTCGCGGGGCACACCTTCCGAGTCGCCGGAATGTCCCGCCCACCAATGCAATTCGGCCTGGTACTCCATGTCGTACCGGCGGACCGCGGTGTCGTGTTCGGAGGCCACGGTGAGCTTCGCGCGCGCACTGTCGTCGAGGAGATCCAGTTCGAGGTCGTGTGGTGTCACCAGCATGCGCCCGGTGTGCAGGAGTTGCGGTAAGCCGGCGGGGGCGAGCAGGGGCAGTCGGTCGGTGCGCCGCTGATCGATGGCGCGGGCTCGGGCGAGCACGCCGATCGGCGGTTCGGGCCACGGCCGGAATTCGATAACCGCCAGGTAGTCGGTGCGGCCTGTGTCGGGCATGCGGGTGGTGTCGGTGTGCCAGCCTTTGGCGGCGAACACGGTACGCACATGATGCAACATCGCGCCACAGCTGATCACGAGTTGCCGACCCTGCGGGTCCGCCGAGGTCAGGAGGCGGTCGTTGTCGCGGTACAGGTGCAGCCGGAGACCGTCGAATACCCAGCGCCACGGTTGGGAGTTGTGCAGTGATGGCGCTCGGCTGGCCATGCGCATGGCCGCCAGCACCGTCGGATGGTCCGGCACGGAACGTACGGGGGAGGGGCTGGTATCGGTCATATTTCCGAGTCTCGCCGCGCGTTGTGCTGGTCGATATGGGCCTTGCGCCTGTTCTCGAGGGTCCATGGTCACCCGCGGGCGTTCGGTCACGATGTCGCGCTCGCGACCCTAGTCCTCAGGTGCGGCATACCAGGATCGGGCAAGTGGTGTGGTGCAGCAGGTCACGGCTCGTCGATCCGAACAGCAGCGCCTTCGCGGTCGGGTAGCCATGGCTGCCGACGACGAGCAGTTGCACATCCCGCGCCAGCTCGTTCAACACCGAACGGGCCAGGCCGGGGACCGGCATTTCGATCACCTCGACATCCGGATACTCCGTGCGCCAGCCTGCCAGTGACTCGGCCAACACAGTGCGTTCCTCCTCGCCGCGGTCGCGATGGTAGCCCACCGGTTCGATGCGCGACGGCCAGCAGTGCACTGCGGTCAGCGGCACTTCGAGTGCCGCGGCGATTTCGAAGGCGCGGGCGATGGCCGGGACACTGAGCTCGGTTCCGTCGATGCCGACGGCCACCGGCTTACCGCGCGGAATGGGCCTGCCGTTCGCGCCGCGCCACACTCCGACCGGGCAATGCGCTTGCTGGGCGACACGCATGGTGGTCGGCCCGACCCGCCGCTGTCCAAAGGCAGTCCGTGCGCCGACCACAACGATGCGGGCGTGTGTGCTCAACACCACCAGCGCTTTGGCCGGCGGCCCCTCAGGGCGTACCGCGCTGACGGTCAACTCTGGATCGCAGGTGTGCACGAGTGTGCGGACGCGGTTGAGGGCTGCGCAGGCGGCATCCGACGAGTGCGGCGAATGGATACGCGCGGCCAACTGCCGTGCGGGCGTAACTCCATGCGGCAGCGCGAAGGTGAGTAGCAGCGACGTACGCAGGGCGGAGGCCAGATAGGCCGCCCAGCGTGCCGCGTTCATAGCCGTCGGTGTTTCGTCCACGCCGACAACGATCATGTTGTGGTCGGCTCTGATACTCATCGTTGCGCACCCCTTGCCGCGGGTTATGCCATCACGACTAACGCCGCGCGGTCCACTTTCGCCGCCGTGCGGTCGACACGGTAGGGGAATTGGTGCTCGGTAACGAGGTCCTCGGTCAACCGGTCCAGGCGTCTCGGCGCGGGCCGCGCTATGCGCCCCTTCGTTGGTAGATACCGGAAGATATTGTGCGCATACGGCTTCCACGAATTCACCGACGGTGGTATCGGGCAGGCGGCGGACAGGTCGGCTTGGGTGACGATGTCGACCGGATGTCGCTCACCATCGCAGATCGGCAAAGCGCCGACATCGAGCATCCGCTGCGCCGCGGTCGCCATGGTGTCGCGGACCGTAATGCTCGTGCTCGCGCCCATCATCGATATGCCGAAGTGGATTCGCGAGGGCTGAAAGTCGCCCCGGCGGGGAATCGACGGTGGTAGCAGCGGCTACCCGTCGCGTTGATGTGACAAGGCCGGAGTCCTCGATTCATGGGACCTTCGCCCCTGTTCGGCGCTGCTGCGGCATGGTGAGACTGCTTAGGTTGCCTGCTGAAAGGAGTTTGTGTGGTGAGTACATCCGAGCTGTGTTCGACCGGGGGGTGTGCGAGCGTGAGCGAGCTCTCTGCGACCGGCTACCCCCAGCGCGCGGTTGTCGAGCTCGATCGGACGTCGGCGTTAAACCTGCTCGCGTCCATCCCGATCGGTCGAGTGGTGTTCAGCCGCAACGCATTACCAGCAATCCGCCCGGTCAACCATCTCGTCGAAACAGACGG
>NZ_JBFAXH010000031.1:0-44689 GCF_040680755.1 Nocardia sp. NPDC051990
ACGGTTTCGGCCCGCAATCGTGACGGTGGCGGCGCGACACTGTCGATGACGCTACCCACCGGTTCACAGCGCTGAACTGCCTGCGCCTGACCGCGGACGGCACGCGAACACGCCGCGCCCGCGCGGCCAACAACACAGCCAATAGACTCAGCCGGTGGCCCCGCGGATTCCTGTTCTGATTGTTGCCGGGTTTCTGGGATCCGGGAAGACGACGTTGCTCAATCATCTGCTGCGCAACAATCGGGGCACGCGGATCGGGGTGGTGGTCAACGACTTCGGGGCCATAAATATCGATTCCATGCTGGTGGCCGGACAGGTCGACGCGATGGTCTCCCTGGGCAACGGGTGCGTCTGCTGTGCGGTGGATGTCGGCGAACTCGATGACCTGTTCAGCAGGCTCGCGCAGCCGCGCGCCAAGATCGACGTGATCGTGGTCGAGGCCAGTGGGCTGGCCGAACCACGCAATCTGATTCGGATGGTGGTGGGCAGCGAGAATCCGCGCATCCGCTACGGCGGTTTGGTCGAGGTGGTCGACGCCGAGCAGTTTCCGGATAGTCGCGAGCGTCATCCCGAACTCGCCACTCATCTGCGGCTGGCGGATCTGGTGGTGCTCAACAAGGCCGATCGGGTGGTGCCGGAACGGCTGGCCGGATTGCGGCAGGAGATTACCGACCTGATCGGGCAGGTGCCGGTGTACGCGACCACCCGTGGCCGCATCGACCTCGGCCTGCTCTTCGACGAGCCGCTGCGGGAAATCCCGCGCGTCGCCGAACAATTGAGCTTCGACGAACTGCTGCACGACCACGACCACGACGACCATGCCGAGCACCGTCATCTGCACGACTACTACACCAGCGTGTCCTTCACCAGCGACAGGGAATTGGATCCGCGCCGCTTGGTCGAATTCCTCGAGGATCCGCCGCCCGGCCTGTTCCGCGCCAAGGGATTCGCCGCCTTCGGGGTTGCGGCCGAACGCCGGAAGTTCGTGCTGCATATGGTCGGTCGCCACATTGCCTTCGAACCGGACTCCTGGTCGCGCGGCGAATCTCGCACGACCCAATTGGTGCTGATCGGCGCGGGGTTGCCCACCGACGCTGCACTGGCGCGGCTGCACGACACCGTGCACAATGCCGCCGAACCGCTGGATGAGCAGGCTATGCTCGGCATCTGGCGCTACACCCGACACTGACGCCTCGAAACGTTGGCGCGTTCTGCTCGAAACTGGCGGGTTCGGTACTTGGCACGGCGACCGAGCGCGCGGACATAGAAATGACACATGGCCCGCAGTGCGCGGCATGTGCGCAACGGGGCGAATCTGGCGCGTGCGGTGTCGGTTCGGCCCAAGAACCGTGATCGACCGTATTTGTCTCTACGACCGATTGGAGAGTTCCGTGTCAGAGACCTGGGAGAGTGCCACCGCGTACGTGGTCGCCGCGCTGGAGGCCAAGGGCACCGCGACCCGTGACGATTTCGACGTACCCGCCATCGTCGCCGCATCCCGAGACATCGCCGACAGCTGGGATTTTCGCGCCATCGAGGATGCGACCTTCTGGCGGATCGCGGCGACCTTCCTGAGGGTCTGACCGGACCCGGCGGGACGGGGTGCGGTGCGTGGGGATGCGGCGGATGGCCGGTGCCTGCCGCCGCATCCGCCACCCGCAGCGGAATGACCGGTTCGCGGATTCACCGGCAATGGGCCGCTACCCGCAGGCGTTCACCCATTCCGACAACCCGTCGGCGAAGAGTTGGCGCTTCCAGATCGGAACTTCGTGTTTGATCCGATCCACCAATTCCGCACAGGTGCTGAAGGCTGCGCTGCGGTGCGGCGCGGCGACCGCGACGACGATCGCCAGATCACCGACGGCCAGCTGCCCGATCCGGTGCACGGCCGCGACCGGGAGTCCGGATTGCTCGGCCAGTTCGGTGCAGCAATGTCGCAGAAACCGCTCGGCTTCCGGATGCGCCGAATATTCCAGAGCGGAAACCGCTTGTCCGCCATCGTGATTGCGCACCTTGCCGGTGAAGACCACGACGGCGCCGTGCTCCGGCCCGGTCACTGCCGCCTCGACCACCGCCGGATCCAGCGGCTGCTCGCTGATACCGGCCAGGCATACGGTCGCGAATTCACTTGTTGCCATGGTTGCCGCCTCCGGCTACTTGCGCGAGTAGATGATCCAGCAGCGGCTCGAGCACCGCCATACCGTCTTTGACCCCACCGGGGGAGCCGGGCAGATTCACCACCACCGATCGGCCCGCCAGTCCGGCCACACCGCGACTGAGCGCTGCTAGCGGGAATTTCGCGGTGCCGCGCTGCCGAATCGCCTCGGCGACGCCGGGCAATTCACGATCCAGTACCGCGAGCGTCGCCTCGGGTGTCGCATCGGTGGGCGAGGCGCCGGTGCCGCCGGTACTGATCACCAGCGACGGTTCGAACCGCAGGGCATCGGCCAAGCCGATATCGATCTCGGCGTCGGCGTAGATCAGCGGGCCGCGTACCGAGAAGCCGAGTCTGCCAAGCCAATCCGCGAGTACCGGACCGGTCGTGTCCACGCGGGTGCCGACCGCTGCGCCGGTGGAGGCGACCAGCACGACGGCGGTGCGCTCATCGGCATCCGAGATCGGCTCTGGCACATTGTCTTCCGCGGTGGGCTCCGGTGGTTCGTCGGCGAGCGTGGGAATGTCCACGGGTTCCTGCTCCGCAGGCCGCTCCCAATGTCCGTGCTTGCCACCTTTTTTGGTAAGCAGCCGCACGCCGTTGAGCGTCGCGGCCGGGTCGACCGCCTTGACCATATCGTGCAGGGTGAGTCCGGCGACCGCGACTGCGGTCAGTGCCTCCATCTCGACGCCGGTGGGGCCCTTGGTTTTCGCGCTCGCCTCGATCGTGATGGTGTCCTCGGTGAAGCCGAATTCGACCTTTACCGAGGACAGGGCCAGCTGATGGCACAGCGGAATGAGTTCCGAGGTCTTCTTCGCGCCCGCGATTCCGGCGATCCGCGCGGTCGAGAGCACATCGGCCTTCGGCATATCGTCGGCCCGGACCAGCGCGACCACCTCGGCGGTGGTCCGCAGCTCACCGGCCGCGACCGCGATCCGAGTGGTGTCGGACTTCGCGCTCACATCGACCATGCGCGCGCGACCTTCCCGGTCGACATGGGACAACTCACTCATAGCGACCACACTCGCACAGCTGCGCCGACCGCCAGCGAAGTGACCTCTGCGGGCACATCGATCAATACATCCGCCCAGGCCATGCCCGCGATGAGATGCGAACCGGGTCCGGAGGTGACCTCGACGGCGATCGGCCTGCGAGGCAATCCGGGCGACGCGGCGTCGTCGCGCACCAACTGTCCGCGCAGGAATTGGCGCCGTCCCCTCGGCGAGCGCACCGCATTGCGCAGTGGCACCTCGTAGCTCTCCACTTCGGGCAGGCCCGCGATACGGCGTAGCATGGGCCGCGCGAATATTTCGAAGGACACCATGGTGCTCACCGGATTTCCGGGAAAACTCAGCACCGGAACGCCATCGAGAAGGGTAAGTCCTTGCGGCCCACCAGGTTGCACCGCGACCGAGCCGAATTCGCCGCCCAGCGGTTGTAATACGTCCTTGACCACCTCGAAGTCGCCCTTGGATACCCCGCCGGAGGTAAAGACGATATCGGCGGATTTCGTTGCGACGGAAAGCAGTGCGCGGAACTTCGCCGGATCGTCGGTACTGTGCTCCACCGACACCACGTCGACACCGTTGGCGCTGAGCGCGGCGGCGAGGGCGATACCGTTGGAGTTGTAGATCTGGCCGGGGCGCAATGCTGTTCCAGCGGTAACCAATTCGTCACCGGTGGTGATGACCGCCGCCCGAATCGGTTGGAATACTGGCACATTCGGCAGACCGACCGCTGCAAGTGCGGCAATGTGGCGGGGCGCCAGCGTGGTGCCCGCGCGGGCCAGCAGATCGCCTGAGCGCACATCGGTACCCGGTTCGCGTACGAACTCACCCGCGGTGCGTCCCCGCTCGATGGTCACCGCCGCGTCATCGCTGTGCACATCCTCTACCGGCACCACACAATCGGCGCCGGGCGGAATCGGCGCACCGGTCATCACCTTCATCGCGGCGCCACGCGGCAATGGCGTCTGTCCGGCCGCGCCCGCCGCGACCACACCGACCAGCGGCAACGTCACAGGAGTGACCACCACCGATTCGGCGCGCACCGCGTATCCGTCCATCGCGGAGTTGCGGAACACCGGCAGGTCGACCGGCGCGTGAATATCGTCGGCCAGCTGTCGGCCCAGCGCGGCGGGCACCGCGACGGATTCGACTGCGCGGGCGGCCAGCGGGCGCAGCAGCGCCTCGATGGTGTCCCGGTGAGCGTCGACGGACCGGGCGGTGGCGGGCGGGCTGGGTCGGTGGCCACCGGAGGTGTCGGCACGCGAGGTCATACGGTCAGCCTAATCGCCGAGCGGTAGCGGGTTCGCTTGTCGTATCGCACGAACGCTCGCCCGCTGAACTCGGAGTTTGTGAGCTCGCCGATGGTGCGGTCCGCCCATGGGCACAGCGCGCGGAGCGGTCATAATGGACTTGTGACGCTGGTCGAGATGGGGATTCCCGCTGTGCGGTCCAAGCCGCCCTCGCTCGCTGGACGGCCCGACACGCCGTATCTGGTTGATCGATTCGGGCGCACCGCACGCGATCTGCGCATATCGATCACCGAAAAGTGTTCGCTGCGATGTACCTACTGCATGCCCGCGGAGGGCCTGCCCGCCATCCCGCAGGACGAACTGCTGACGGTCGAGGAGATTGTGCGGCTCGTCGCACTCGCGGTGCGGGAATTGGGGGTGCGCGAGGTCAGGTTCACCGGCGGTGAGCCGCTGCTGCGCCGCGAGCTGGAGCGGATCATCGCGGGCTGCCACGAACGGGTGCCCGGGGTTCCGCTGTCCATGACGACCAATGGTGTCGGACTCGCCCATCGGGCCCACGGTCTCGCGGCCGCCGGCCTGAGCCGGTTGAACATCTCGCTGGATACGGTGGATCGGCTCGGCTTCGCCCGCTTGACCCGCCGTGACCGGCTCGACTCGGTCTTCGCGGGCATCCGCGCGGCCAGGGACGCCGGGCTGGCGCCGATCAAGATCAATGCCGTGCTGATGCGCGACACCCTCGCCGGTGCGCCGGATCTGCTGCGCTGGTGTCTGGACGAGGGCTGTGAACTGCGGTTCATCGAGGAGATGCCGCTGGACGCCGATCACGAATGGGCCCGCGCCAATATGGTGACCGCGGCCGAGTTGCTCGCCGTGCTCGGTACCCGGTTCGCACTGACCGAGGTCGGACGGTCGGATCCCGCTGCCCCGGCGGAGAAATGGCTCATCGACGGCGGCCCGCCCACGGTCGGCATCATCGCGACGGTGACCCGCAAGTTCTGCGATGCCTGCGACCGGACCCGGCTCACCGCCGACGGCATGCTGCGGTCGTGCTTGTTCAGCGATCAGGAATTCGATGTGCGCCAAGCGCTGCGCACAGGTGCCGATGACGATGAGATCGCCACCATCTGGCGCGGCGCCATGTGGAACAAATGGGCGGGACACGGGATTGATGCCGAGGATTTCGTCCCGCCGGAACGCACGATGGGAGCCATCGGTGGTTGAGATCCGCTACTTCGCCGCGATTGCCGACGCCATCGGCAAGGACCGGGAAATTCTGGACTTCCCGGCCCATGCCACCGTCGCCGACCTGCGCACCACCCTCGCTGAGTCATACGGTCCCGACCTCGACAAGATGCTCGCTGTCTGCGCCTACCTCGTCGGCGATGAACTCACCCGCGACCCGTCGGTCGCGCTCACGCCGCGCGTCGACGTCCTCCCACCCTTCGCGGGCGGCTGACGCCGCGCACGGCGTCAGGGGTGCTGGTCCGGCGGGTCAGCAGCTGCGCCAATGCAGTTCGCCGGACCGGATCAGAAGTCGCGTCGAGAGCCGAAGTAGTCAGCGCCACCAGGTGTCGAACGGCGTGACGGGGACGGTGCGCTTGTGGCGGGTGTTCAGGAATATCGTCTCGAGCTTCTGGGCGACCTCGGCCGTGACGTCATTGCCCTCCAGATAGTCATCGATCTCGCTGTAGCGCAGGCCGAGCGCCTCCTCATCGGGCAGCGCCGGGCGGTCGTCCTCGAGATCGGCGGTCGGCACCTTGGACCAGATACTCGACGGTGCGCCGAGTTCTTGCAGCAGTGCCGCGCCTTGGCGTTTGGTGAGGCCGGTCAGCGGGGTGATGTCGACGCCGCCGTCACCGAATTTGGTGAAGAAGCCGGTGACCGCCTCGGCCGCGTGATCGGTGCCGACGACGAGCATATTTTCCTGACCGGCGATGGCGTACTGGGTCACCATACGTTCGCGGGCCTTGATATTGCCGCGGACGAAGTCGCGCAGCTTGTCGACGCGCGGTTGGATGGCAGTCGGCGGAGCCGACGGGGTGGGTGAGCTCAGCGCCGAGGCCACCTCGGCGGCAACGGCATTGGCACTGGGGCGAATGTTCACCACCACCGAGCGGTCGGGCTGGATGAACCGCAGCGCGATCCTGGCATCGGCCTCATCGGCCTGCACACCGTAGGGCAGGCGCACCGCGATGAAGGCGGCATCCGCACCGTCGGCACGCAGTTCCTCGACGGCGAGCTGGCAGAGTCGTCCGGTCAACGCGCTGTCCTGACCACCGCTGATGCCGAGTACGAAACCCCGTGCCGGACTTGCGCTCAGATAGTCCTTGAGAAAATCGACCCGCCGCCGCACTTCGACCTTCGGTTCGATATTCGATTGGACGCCCAACTCGGCGATGATCTGTTCACGCAGGTTCCCCATGACGCATCACTCTACTGGCCGGGCTTGGATGGCAACCCGCCGAACGAATGCCTCCCAGTTATCGCCGATCCGACAGCGGTCATAGCCGAGTTCATGCATCTGATGCATCACCAATGCGGCGCCGAGCAGGCCGAGCAGACCATCGGCGATCAGCACGACGTCGCCGTCGACCCGAGCTTGGCGCAGCAGCATCGTCACGTGCGCGCGGAGCAGGCCGTAGGGCGGTCCGGTATAGCGGTCGCTCGCCTCGCCGACTTCCGCGGCGCGATGCAGTTCGCCCGCGACCTCGATATCGAGTAGCCGGGCCCGGCCGAAGGCGACCAGTCGTTCTACCGCCGCCGCGCCCGGCCCCAGCGGCGGCGGCCCGAACATGAACTCTTCCTGGAACTTTCGTTCGGCATGGTCCAAGAGCGCGCGCAACAGCCCCGACCTGCTGCCGAATCGTCGGAAGACGGTGCCCTTGCCGACCCCGGCCCGCTTGGCGAGTGCGTCCATCGTCAGGCTGTCCACACCGTGTTCGCGCACGATATCCTGCGCCGCGTCCAGGAGTAGCTGGCGGTTGCGTGCGGCATCGGCGCGTTCGTGATTTCTGGGCACGGGCGCGCCGATGCCGACCAGCGGCAGCTCGGGCATCATTCCGTCTGACATGGATGTGCTGTAGCTCACAAGCCTCTCGCCGTTTCTTCGGGAATGGAATCGGACCGCGGTCCGGTTGGTGTAGTCAGAAGTTCGGACACCACATCCAGTACACCAGGAGTCGTCATGAGTCAGACCCGCATCCTTACTCTTGTTGGCAGCCTTCGTGCCGCATCGATCAACCGCAGGCTCGCCGAGGCCGCGGTGCAGGCCGCACCGGAGGGTGTCGAGATCGCCATCTACGAGGGCCTCGCCGATATCCCCTTCTATAACGAGGATCTCGACGTGCCCGGCTCCGTGCCCGCCGCCGCGCAGGCGCTGCGGGACGCCGTCGCCGCATCCGGCGGCCTGCTCCTGGTGACACCCGAATACAACGGCAGCATCCCCGCCGTGCTGAAGAACGCCATCGACTGGGTTTCGCGCCCGTACGGTAGCGGCGCGCTCAAGGATCGGCCGGTCGCGGTGGTCAGCGGTTCGATCAGCCTGAATGCGGCCAAGTGGGCGCACGGCGATGTGGTCAAAGCGCTCGGCGTCGCGGGCGCCCGGGTTGTCGAGAACGCCCACCTGCATTTCGCCGGATTCGGCGAGCGGTTCGCCGAGTCGCATCCGCGCGAGGATGCCGAGGCGCTGACGCAGCTCGGCGCGACCGTGCGCGAACTGGTGCAGGCGACCGGCGAACTGGTGTCCGCCTAAGCGCCGAGTCTCGCCAGCAGGGCCGCCCCCGGCTCCATCCATGGAGTTCCGGGGGCGGCCCTTTTCGTTCGCCGAAAGAAGTTTGCTGGAAGGCCGCTACGGTAGGAAATTGTGATCTGCGCCACTGTCGTGTCAGGTTGCGAATCGAGCGTCCAGGGACTTACGCCTCGGGAATTTCATCTCTGTGACTCGCAACATGTCGTGTTGTATGAATCTGTCGGCCACTAGGTGTAGTGTCTTCGGTACTGGAAGACGGAGTGAGATCAGCTTCCGCGGCAAGCGGCTGAGCAGCGATTTCAGGAACCGATCCAGGAGTTTGCGCAGCGTACGTCGGATCAAGCGCCGGTAGCGACTGCTTGCAGGTCGCTCGACGATCAGCATACGGATCACAGGCTATGGATCAGGCATAGGAGAGAGGGACATCAATGACCATCACCGTGTACACCAAGCCCGCTTGCGTCCAGTGCAATGCCACCTACAAGGCGCTCGACAAGGCTGGGGTGGACTACGAAGTCATCGACATCTCCGAGAACGACGAGGCGCGTGATTACGTCATGGCGCTGGGCTACCTGCAGGCGCCGGTCGTCGTCGCCGGTGAGGACCACTGGTCCGGCTTCCGGCCCGACCGCATCAAGTCGCTCGCGACCGTGGCGGCCTGATCGCATCCAGCTTTCCGGTGTATCCGATGGAAAGGGGAGGAGGTAGCCATGTCAACAGGGACAGCACTGGTCTACTTCTCCAGCGCCTCGGAGAATACGCACCGCTTCGTCGAGAAGCTGGGACTCCCGGCGACTCGCATACCACTGCACACCGCTGACTCGCTGCGCGTAGACGAACCATACGTGCTGATCGTCCCCACCTACGGGGGCGGTCGGCACGTACTGGGGGGAAATAGATCCGATAAGGATTTCGTGCCGCGGCAGGTCGCCAAGTTCCTCAACGATCCGCACAATCGCGCGTTGCTGCGCGGTGTCGTGGCGGCGGGAAACACGAACTTCGGCGATACGTATTGCTATGCGGGCGAGGTGATCTCGCGTAAGTGCGGGGTGCCCTACCTATATCGCTTCGAACTCATGGGAACCGCTGAGGACGTCGAGCGCGTCCGAGAGGGATTGGGATTGTTTTGGCAACAGCAACGACAGCGCCGACCGGCAAAACGGCTCGCTTAGAGCAGGCCCCGGTCCGTACCGCCGAGACGGGCGAGGTCATGGACTACCACGCCCTCAACGCGATGCTGAACCTGTACGGTGCTGACGGCAAGATCCAGTTCGACAAGGACCGCGAGGCCGCGCACCAGTACTTCCGGCAGCACGTCAACCAGAACACCGTCTTCTTCCACAATCTCGACGAGAAGCTGGACTATCTGGTCGAAGAGAACTATTACGAGGCAGAGGTTCTCGAGCAGTACAACCGCGCGTTCATCAAGACGCTGTTCCAGCAGGCCTACGCCAAGAAGTTTCGGTTCCCCACCTTCCTCGGCGCGTTCAAGTACTACACCTCCTACACGCTGAAAACCTTCGACGGTAAGCGCTACCTGGAGCGATTCGAGGACCGGGTCTGCATGGTTGCGCTGACCCTTGCGGCGGGTGACGAGGTGCTCGCGGGCAAGCTGGTCGACGAGATCATCGACGGGCGCTTCCAACCCGCCACCCCGACCTTCCTGAACTCCGGCAAAAAGCAGCGCGGCGAGCCAGTGTCTTGTTTTTTGCTGCGCATCGAGGACAACATGGAGTCCATCGGGCGCTCGATCAACTCGGCGCTGCAGCTGTCCAAGCGCGGCGGCGGAGTTGCTCTGCTGCTCAGCAATATTCGTGAGCATGGTGCGCCGATCAAGAAGATCGAGAACCAGAGCTCGGGTGTCATCCCGATCATGAAGCTGCTCGAGGATTCGTTCTCCTACGCCAACCAGCTCGGTGCCCGGCAGGGTGCGGGCGCGGTGTATCTGCATGCGCACCACCCGGACATCTACCGGTTCCTGGATACCAAGCGGGAGAATGCGGACGAGAAGATCCGGATCAAGACACTGTCGTTGGGCGTGGTGATCCCGGACATCACCTTCGAACTGGCGAAGAAGAACGAGGATATGTACCTCTTCTCGCCGTACGACGTGGAGCGCATCTACGGCGTGCCGTTCGCCGATATCGATGTCACCGAGAAGTACCACGAGATGGTCGACGACAAGCGCATCCGCAAGTCGAAGATCAAGGCGCGCGAGTTCTTCCAGACCATTGCCGAGCTGCAGTTCGAATCCGGCTACCCGTACATCATGTTCGAGGACACGGTGAACCGGGCCAATCCGATCGCGGGCAAGATCACCCATTCGAATCTGTGCTCGGAGATCCTGCAGGTATCGACGCCGTCGCTGTTCAACGACGATCTGACCTATGCCAAGGTGGGCAAGGACATTTCGTGCAACCTCGGCTCGTTGAACATCGCCAAGACGATGGATTCACCCGACTTCGCGCGGACCATCGAGGTCGCGATCCGGGCGCTGACCGCGGTATCGGATCAGACGCATATCTACTCGGTGCCCTCGATCGAACAGGGCAACAACGAATCCCACGCGATCGGCCTCGGACAGATGAATCTGCACGGGTATCTCGCTCGGGAGCGGGTGCATTACGGGTCCGAAGAGGGCATCGACTTCACCAATATCTACTTCTATATCGTGGTGTACCACGCGATTCGGGCCTCGAATCTGATCGCGAAGGAGCGCGGCACGTACTTCGGTGGCTTCCCAGAATCCAAGTACGCCTCCGGTGAGTACTTCGACAAGTACACCGATCAGGTCTGGGAGCCGAGGACCGAAAGGGTCGCGCAGCTGTTCGCCGATGCGGGCGTGCACATTCCGACCCAGGATGATTGGCGTGAGCTGAAGACCTCGGTCATGGCGCACGGCATTTACAACCAGAACCTGCAGGCCGTCCCGCCGACCGGCTCGATCTCCTACATCAACCACTCCACCAGTTCGATCCACCCGGTGGCGTCGAAGATCGAGATTCGCAAAGAAGGCAAGATCGGCCGCGTCTACTACCCGGCCCCCTATCTCACCAACGACAACCTCGAGTTCTACGAGGACGCCTACGAAATCGGCTACGAGAAGATCATCGATACCTACGCCGCGGCCACCCAGCACGTGGACCAGGGCCTGTCGCTGACCCTCTTCTTCAAGGACACCGCAACCACCCGCGATCTCAACCGCGCCCAGATCTACGCTTGGCGCAAGGGCATCAAAACCCTCTACTACATCCGTCTGCGCCAAATGGCCTTGGAGGGAACCGAAGTCGAGGGTTGCGTCTCCTGCATGCTGTAGTCGCTGTCCGAAAGGGGCGGCCTCTGTTGCGAGGCCGCCCCTTTCGGCTTTTCAGTCGGATATCTGGCTAGAGTTATCGGACCACCGTGCGGGTGAGTCGACAGGAGGGGCGACCGACCATGGCCGATGTTTTGCTGGTGATCAATTCCGGCGGTCGACGAGATGCCGAGTGGCTCGACGAACTGACCGATGAGCTACAGGCCGATCTGCGCGAGATCAAAGGTCTCGTGGTGCGACATGCGACGGCGGCCGCGGGCGATGGGATGAAATCCGGGGCGCTGGAGCACGTCGGCCAGCTGGTGGCCTCCGGCGGTGCGATCGGCACCATGGCGTGGGCGATACGGGACATCGTGATCAGATTCCTCGACCGCACCAGGGCTCGTTCTGTCACGGTGCGAAATGGCGATCGGGAGGTCACCATCGCCAGGCCGAGCGACGGTCAGGTCGACAAGATCGTCGATCAGCTGCGCGATCTACTCGACGATGAGTAGTCCGACTGGGCGTCGGTTGGCGCTGTTCGTCGCCAACGACACCTACCACTTCGCGGGCCTGCCTCGGCTCTATGCGCCGGTCACCGATGCCGATCAGTTACGAGAGTTGCTGCGCGATCCGGAGATCGGTGGTTTCCGGCCGACCGAGCTATTGATCAACGAGTCCAAGGCCGAGATAGAACGCAGCATCGAGCGGTTGTTCCGCGGGGCCGAGCCGGAGGATGTCATCCTCTTCTACTTCTCCGGGCACGGCCTGCGAACCAGGCAGAACCTGTATCTGGCGACCAGCAACACCGACCCACAGCTGATCAGCAGTACGGCGGTGTCCTCGACCTTCATCCGGGAGTTGATCAGGGAATCGGCCGCGGCGGCGAAGATCATTCTGCTCGACTGCTGTTACAGCGGCGCGTTCCTCGGCCCGGATGTGGTCAAGTCCGCGCCGAATATCGACGATATCGGCCGTGAACTCTCCGCGGGAGACGGTATTTGCGTGCTGACCGCGTCCAGCGCGATCGAGACCGCCGAGGACGGACGGGCGAGTGCGGATCAGTCCGCGCCGCTGTCGGTCTTCACCTCGGCGTTGGTGAAGGGCATCGGTACGGGCCTCGCCGATAGCGGCAGCGGACTTATCGGCGCGCACGATCTGTGGACCTATGTCAGCGCCGATGTGCGCAGCCGCACGAGCAGGCAGACCCCGAATCACTACGGGGTATTCAAGGACGAGGTGTACATCGCCCGGGTCCGACGGAAGTATTCCAGCGTCCTCGAAGCAGGCGATCGAGTCCAACTCGGTGAACTGCTCGGTCGCCTCGAAAACGATCCGGTGGTGGGTCTTCGCGCCGAGAACTGGTGGGGGACTGGAAGACTGAAGGTGCCGATTGGTCAGGAGCGGCGAGCGGAGGGGGCCGAGGGGGAGACGGTCTGGCTGGATCTGGCGGGGACTGATGGGAACCTGCTCGTCATCGGTCGCGCCGGAGCCGGGAAGAGCACACTGCTGCGTACGCTCGCCGGATCACTCGCGCTCACCCATACCCCGGACGAAGTGCAGATCTATGTGCTCGAGTCCAGTAACCGCTTGGGTTCGATGAGCGCACTGCCGCATTTCGCCGATGTGGCAAGCGATGACGAACCCGAGCAGGTGCTGATGCTACTGGAGAAGATCACCACCGAGATCCGCACGCGCAAGAAGCTCTACCGCGACAACAATATCGACTCGCCCGCCAGCTTGCGGGCCGCTCGGCCCTTGCTGACCGACGGGCCGGTCGCCGATGTCTTCCTGCTGATCGACCGGTGGGGTGACTTCCGGGAGCACATCGCCGAACTCGACAGCAGGATCAGACAAGTGGCGAGCGCGGGCCCGGAGTACGGCGTGCATGTGGTCGCGACGGCTCGCGACTGGACCGAAATACCGGACTGGCTGGCCGATCTGCTGCCCGCGCATATCGAACTGCGGCTGCACCGACCGCTGGAGTCGCGGCTCAATCCGGAGCGCGCGGCACGTCTGCCGCAGGGGCCGGGGTGGGCGCTATACGGGCAGCGGCCTTTTCGCGTCGCCATGCCGGATCTGCGTGCGTTGCAATCGGATTCGATGAGCATTGTGGAGATGACCGATGGCGCGGGCGAATTGGTGAGCCGGGTAGTCGGAGCATCGTCCGCGGCGCGAGGTCCGCAGGTGCGGCGTTCGCCATTCGAAGGTGAGGTCGATTTCGCCGAACTGTTCGGGCTGGATGCGAACGACCGGGTCGATCTCGATGTCGCATGGCGGCGGAGGAAGGGGCTCGAGCGGCTGCGAGTTGCGATCGGTGTAACACCTACGGGTGAAACCGTTGAGCTGGATCTGAAGCAAGCCGCAGAGGCGGGTATGGGGCCACACGGCCTGGTGGTCGGTGCCACGGGATCGGGCAAATCGACGTTCCTACGGAATATTGTCGCGGGTCTGGCGCTGAACCACCCGCCCGATGCGCTCAACTTCCTGTTGGTCTCTGGCAAGGGTGGTGTCGCATTCGACGGATTTGCCGGGCTGCCGCATGTTTCGGCGATCGTCCCCGATCTGGAGGCCGATCTTCCGCTGGTCGATCGACTTGCCCAGTCGATCGCGGGGGAGGCCAACCGGCGAATGGAGTTGCTGCGGTCGACGGGAAACTTCGCGAACATCGACGATTACGAGTCAGCGCGTGCCGCGGGCGTTCAACTCGATCCCCTGCCTGCATTGCTCATTATCGTGGATGAGTTCATCGAACTCCTTTCCCGGCGACCGGCATTCGCGGACGCGTTGGCCATGATCGGACGACTCGGTCGATCGTTGGGGTTGCATCTGTTGCTGGCGACGCAACGATTGGACGGAAACCGGATCGGTGGGCTCGAGGCGTATCTGGCCTATCGGATCGCGTTGAAGACGTTTTCAGCCAATGAATCGCGTGCGGTACTCGGCGTGCCGGATGCATATCACCTGCCGAGCACACCTGGGCACGGCTATCTGAGATATGAGCACACCGAGTTGGTTCGCTTCCGATCCGCTTACGTCTCGCGACCCGAGCGGAGTGCATCTGGAAACGATGCCGGAGCGGCGGTCCAGCGGACCCTGCTCGAGGCATTGGTGGCGCAACTACAGGCGGGTGCACTACCTGCGCATCCGGTGTGGTTGCCACCGTTGACCGTGTCGAGGACGATCGACATGCTGATATCACCGCTGAGCTCATCGGAGTGGTCGCAGGCACCGATCGGCGTCATCGACGATCCTTACTACCAGCGTCAAGATGTGCTGACGATGATGCCGACGACGGGTGGTCGAGGAAATATCACAGTGGTGGGCGGCCGAAAGTCCGGCAAGTCCAGCGCGTTGGCGACCATGGTTCTGTCGATCGCGGCGACGTGTCCACCGGAGGCGGTTCAGTTCTACATACTCGACTTCGGTGGTGGATTGTTGGCGGACTTCGCCGGCATGCCGCATGTGGGCTCGGTCGCGGACAGGTCGGATCCGGATCGAGTGCGGCGCACCGTGGCCGAGTTGACGGCATTGCTGCGTCAGCGTTCGGTGCAGTTCGAAATGGAGATCAACGGACCGGCGCCGGGAACCCCTAGTTGGCGGTTGGCGGCCCTTGTTCGGTCCGACACACGCCGTGATGCGGATCCCTGGCGTGCGGATCGGTTCGGCCAGGTATTCCTCGTCGTCGACGGCTGGCGAGAATTGTTGCGGCAGTTCGAATCGCTGGACAGCGACCTGTATGCCCTTGCTGTGCAGGGCAGCCAGTTCGGTATCCATGTGATTATCTCGGTAACCGGATGGCAGCATCTTCGGCCCGCGATCCGGGAGCGATCCGGACTGCGAGTGGAACTGCGGATCGACGATCCGAATGATTCCGAGCTCAGCAGGCAGGCCGCGGCCCTCGTGCCCGGACTGCCGGGTCGTGGACTGATTCTCCGACCGAATGGGGTCCTGCACATCATGATGGCGCTGCCGCGGCTGGACTCGAATAGCGATGTCGACACATTACCCGCTGGTGTCCAAGCCGCGGTGCGGCAGCTGAATCAGGAATATCCCGATCGCCATGCGCCGGAGATTCGCATGCTTCCGGGCCACATCGCGCGCACCGAAGTTCTCGGGGCCGCCGAGGCACTGGGAATCGAACCGAGTTGGAATCGCGTCGTTGTGGGTGTACGGGAATCCGATCTCGAGCCGTTGGTACTGGATTTTCATAGCCAGCCACACTTTGTGGCTTTCGCCGATGCCGAATCGGGTAAGACGACGCTGCTCCGGAATATCGTCGCGGGGTTGGCCGAGAACGTCACGCCACAGCAAGCCAAGATTGTGCTGATCGATTTTCGGCGGACGATGCTCGGTGCAGTCGAGGAGGGGTACCTTGCGGGTTACTCGGCCAGCTCGCAGACTGTGTCACAGTTGATTACCGACCTTGCCGAGCACCTCTCTCGCCGCGCCCCCGGGCCGGACGTCACGGCGCAGCAACTGCGTGAGCGCAATTGGTGGAGTGGACCCGAGATTTTCGTCATTGTCGACGACTACGACCTTGTGTCCACCAGTACGGGCAATCCGCTGCTACCGCTGGTCGAACATCTCCCGTTCGCAAGAGAACTCGGATTCCATCTGATCCTGGCCAGGCGCACCGGTGGCGCCGGACGCGCTTACTACGATCCGGTGATCAGCAGCTTGCGCGATATCGGTACCGAAGGATTGGTAATGAGCGGGTCACGCGAGGAGGGCAAGCTGATCGCTGATGTGCGAGCGTCGCCATTGCCACCGGGCCGAGGTGTGTTTGTGTCACGTTCCCGCGCACCGGAGTTGGTGCAGATCTGTCACATTCCGCCCGAAGACTGAGTGCGCTCGCACCTTGCCTATTTTTCAAGAAGCGGCTCAGCCGAAGAACTGGCGGGGAGTTACCACGGAGGTGCAGACGCCTGCGAACCAGTGTTTGATCGATCAATCGCCAGAGGCGAGTCGTATTCGACGAACATTGTGCCAGCAGTATGGTGCTGAAAGCGGCGGACGCCGTTGGGTGACCGCCGCTTCAGCGATGGTGTCAGCGCAGGGCGGGGGCTATTTCGCGCTCGAAAAGGTCGATTCCGCTGGTTTCGTAAGCGGATTCGGGGAAGTTGAAGATGGCGTAGGCGAGGCCGAGGTGGCCGACCGCGGACAGTCGCTCGATGATCTGTTCCGGGGTGCCGACGGCCGGGGAGGTGCGGAGCATGCCGTCGATGAAGGATTTGGCCTGGTCTTCGCTGATTACGGTGGCCAAACGGGCCTGCAGGGCCGAAAGGCGTTGCTCGACTTCGGCTTCGGTGGATCCGATGACGGCATTGAAGTTCGAGGAGCGCACGATGGCATCGAAATCGGTGCCGATATCGGCACAGTGCGCGCGCAGGATTTCGGATTTATGGGTGAATTCCTCGGGTGCGCCGCTGAAGTTGGTGTACTGGGCGTATTTTGCTGCGATTCGCAGCGTCTTCTTCTCGCCACCGCCCGCGACCCAGATCGGAATACCGCCCTCCTGCAAGGGGAGCGGCCGTACGATCGCCTCGCTGACCTGGTAGTACTTACCGTCCAGCGTAGCCTTGCCCGCGGTCCAGGCCTGTCGGAAGATCTGCACGCCCTCGTCGAGCCGCCCGAGCCGCTCACCTGCCGACGGGAATCCGTAACCGTAAGCGCGCCACTCGTGTTCGTACCAGCCGCCGCCGATGCCCATCTCGACCCGGCCGCCGGAGATCAGATCGATGGTCGCGGCGACCTTGGCCAGATACGCCGGGTTGCGGTAACTGATCGCGGTACACATCTGTCCCAACCGAATTCGCGATGTGGAGGCGGCGAACGCCGACATCAGCGTCCATGCCTCATGCGTCGCCTCCTCGGTCGGGACCGGCACGGTGTGGAAGTGGTCGTACACCCATAGCGACTCCCAGGTATCTCCGGCATCCGCCCGCTGGGCGAGATCGCGCATCACCCCCCACTGCGCCGCCGGGTCGATATCGACCAAATCCAGCCGCCACCCCTGTGGAATGAAGATGCCGAAGCGCACAGATCTCTCCTTCATGTGTTTTCACCGAACCCTATCCGCAACGATCCTCGCGGGCCTCCCGTGATCGGCGCAGAGTTCGGCTCGGCCTGCGTTGAATCACCTACCGATGGGGAAACCGCTGGCGCGGCGGGTGCGGGCCGGGATGTGGATCGGCTCATAGTCGAGCGAGATATCGCTGATCTTTATCTGACTCGAGTGTGAACACCGGCGTCGCCGCATGTATCCTTCGACCGGTAGCTGTGCGCTCTACCCGATCCGGGCGGTGCATTCGAGAAATCCGCAGTGTGACAGTCCTGCGGCGGCGTTGAGGAGGTGGGGTTACGATGCGCAGCGAACCTCCCAGTCGAAGGCCGCGCGGCGCCGCCCCTTCGTAAACCGTCCTGTAGTCGGTCCCGGGGTTGGTGCCCGCGGTGTGACTTCGTTTGATTCACTCGCTTACTCGCCCTGTGCCGAGGACCTCCCATGTTGCAGACCGATCTCATCGAAGCACGTCCGACGCTGTCCGCATCCCTGCAGGACATCGTGGATACCCATCGTGTCGACGCCGCGCTCGACTGGCTCGACAACCAGCAGCCGCATGTCATAGCGGACGAACTCGCACGCATGGACGCTGTCCAAGCGGGCGTTGCGTTCCGTCTGCTCGATAAGGATCTCGCGCTCGCGGTCTTCGAAGAGCTCGAACCGGTTGACCAGCAACAGATTCTGGAGGGTCTGCGCGATCAGAGCTTCCGCGATCTGGTCGAGGCCATGGATCCCGACGACCGTGCCAGGATGCTTCGCGAGGCGCCGGCCAAGGTCGCCAAGAAGGTGCTGGCCGGACTGAGCGCGCGCGAACGCCGGATGACCGCCGCATTGCTCGGTTATCCGGAGGGTTCGGTCGGGGTGTATATGACGCCGGAAGTCGTTGCGCTGCCGCGCAATCTGAGCGTGCCGGACGCATTGCAGACGGTGCGGATCAAGGGCATCAATGCTGAAACGGTGTACACGCTGCCCGTCGTCGACGCCGGTCGCCGCGTGACCGGCATTGTCGAATTGCGTGAGCTGGTATTGAGCCGTTCCGACACCATGGTGTCGGATCTGGTCGTCACCGAACCGACATTCGTGCGCGCGACCGATTCCGCCGAGAAGGCGGCGCGGTTGATGCGCGAAACCAATGTCATCAACCTGCCGGTGGTCGACAGCGAGGACCGGCTGGTCGGCCTGCTCACCATCGATGACGCCGTCGAGGTCATTGAGGCCGCCGACAGTGAGGACGTCGCCAAGCAGGCGGGTTCCGCGCCGTGGGAGGGCCACTACATGGCCGCCAAGGTATTCCAGCTGGCCCGCTACCGCGCGCTGTGGTTGCTGCTGTTGCTGTTCGCGGCCACGCTGACGGTCAGCGTCACCGATTTCTTCGAGGGCACCCTGCAGCAGGCGACGCACCTGGCGTTGTTCATTCCGCTGCTCATCGGCGCGGGCGGGAACGCGGGTGCCCAGGCTGCGACCGCCTGTGTGCGTGCACTCGCCGTCGGCGAGGTGCGCGGCTCCGACCTGTTCAAAGTAATCTGGCGCGAATGCCGCGTCGGCCTGGTCCTCGGCACCATGCTGGCCACCGCGGGCGTCGCCATCGGCGCGCTGTTCGTCGACCCCGGGACCGCCTTGGTTGTCGGCGTCACCCTGATCATCATCTGCGGCTGGGCCGCGACCATCGGCGGCACCATGCCATTGCTCGCCAGGCGATTGCGCATCGATCCGGCGGTCGTCTCGGCCCCGATGGTCACCACCCTGGTCGACGCCACCGGCCTCATCATCTACTTCACCACCGCCAAACTGGTTCTCGGCATCTGAGGCGAAGACCAGAAATCCGGCTCGGTCGCGGACCGAGCCGGATTTCCTTGTGGGCGTGGAGGTGTCAGAACTCCCAGTCTTCGTCTTCGGTATTGACGGCCTTGCCGATGACGTAGCTGGAGCCGGAGCCGGAGAAGAAGTCGTGGTTCTCGTCGGCATTGGGGGACAGTGCCGAGAGGATGGCCGGATTGACGTCGGTTTCGTCCTTGGGGAACAGGCCCTCGTAGCCGAGGTTCATCAGCGCCTTGTTGGCGTTGTAGCGCAGGAACTTCTTGACATCCTCGGTGAGGCCGACCTCGTCGTAGAGATCCTGGGTGTATTCGACCTCGTTGTCGTAGAGCTCGAACAGCAGCTCGAAGGTGTAGTTCTTGAGGTCGTCGCGTTCGGCCTGCCCGAGCAGTTCCAGACCCTTCTGGTACTTGTAGCCGATGTAGTAGCCGTGCACCGCCTCGTCACGGATGATCAAACGGATCAGGTCGGCGGTATTGGTGAGCTTGGCCCGCGAGGACCAGTACATCGGCAGGTAGAAGCCGGAGTAGAACAGGAAGCTCTCCAGCAGTGTGGAGGCCACCTTGCGCTTGAGCGGATCGTCGCCGCGGTAGTACTCCAGCACGATCTCGGCCTTGCGCTGCAGGTTTCGGTTCTCCTCCGACCAGCGGAACGCGTCGTCGATCTCGCGGGTGGAGCACAGGGTGGAGAAGATCGAGCTGTAGCTCTTGGCGTGTACCGACTCCATGAACGCGATATTGGTGAGCACCGCCTCCTCGTGCGGTGTCACGGCGTCCGGGATCAGGCTCACCGCGCCGACCGTGCCCTGGATCGTGTCCAGCAGTGTCAGGCCGGTGAAGACCCGCATGGTCAACTGCTTCTCGTCGGCGGTGAGGGTGTTCCACGACGGGATGTCGTTGGACACCGGGACCTTCTCGGGCAGCCAGAAGTTGCCGGTCAGGCGATCCCAGACCTCGGCATCTTTCTCGTCGGGCACCCGATTCCAATTGATGGCCGACACCCGATCGATCAGTTTCATCCTGCTTCCACACCCTTCCCGAGCACACTGCTGCCGCGGAATTGCTACACCCTGGACACTACTCCTTGGGGGTGACAAGTCCGTGCAGCACAACACCTTGTGTCGCAGCGGTGTCTTTCGTGATGGCGCAGGTGCGCCGGTGACCACCGCATGCGGCACCCATTGTGCGGCACGCATCGCGAAATCCGCGCATCGATGCCGACGCTGTCATTGCGGTCGCCCGCAGTTTGCGGACCGATCGGTCGCGGGCCCGGTGCGTGGTTCCGGTGTCGGTGCCGAGATTGCTGCGATTGCCGGGCGACAACCGATGGTGCGCCGGGCCCGGTCGGCGGCACCGAAGTGGGGGCAGCGTCACATTTTCACTCGCGGATGTCGGAGCCCGGCAGTAGCATCGGTCGGACTGTGGCAGCGACCGAGAGGGCCCGATGTCCGCACCGACCGATCCGGAAATGTCCGATCTGCTCGGCCGACTCTCGCGTGTGCCGAGTGGTCGCCGCAGCAAATGGGTCGTGCTCGGTGTCTGGATCATCGCCTTGCTGGCACTGGGCGCCTTCGCCGGAAAACTCACCGGCGCACAGCAGAACGACAATGTCACCTGGCTGCCGGACAGTGCCGAATCCACCCAGGCATTCAAGCTGGCCGAGAAATTCGGCAATAGCGATCAGGTTCCGGTGGTGCTGGTGTACGAGCGCCGCGACGGGATCACCGCCGCCGATCGACTCGCGGTCGGCGCCGACGCCAATCGGTTCCGGCAGGTCGAACACGTGGTGTCCGATAAGGTGCTCGGCCCGATCCAGTCCGGCGACGGTCAGGCGCTCCAGATTCTGGTGCCGATCTCGATGGGATCCGAGGGCTGGAACCGCCTGACGAATGTGGTCGATGCGATCAATGACGCGGCCGGGGACCGACCCGACGGATTATCCTTCTATGCCACCGGACCGGCCGGGTACGCGGCCGAATTCGGCAAGGTGTTCCAGAGCATCGACGGTCTGCTGCTCTACTCGGCCGCCGCGGTCGTCATCGTCATTCTGCTGATCACATATGGCCCGATGCTGTGGGTGTTGCCGCTGGTCGCCGTCGCTTTCGCGCTGGTGATATCGCAGGCCGCGGTATTCGGGGCGACCAAGGTGGGGCTGACCGTCAACGCGCAGAGCCAGGCCGTTCTCACGGTCCTGGTCTTCGGTGCGGGCACCGACTACGCGCTGCTGCTGGTTGCGCGCTATCGCGAGGAACTGCGCCGCCATGCCGATAAACACGAGGCGATGGCGGTCGCGTTGCATCGTGCCGGACCGGCGGTGCTGGCCAGCGGTTCCACGGTAATCGTTTCGATGTTGGCGCTGCTGGTAGCGGAATTGAACTCCACCAAGGGCACCGGGCCGGTCTGCGCCATCGGCATTGCGGTGGCGCTGCTGGCGATGTTGACGCTGCTGCCCGCGTTGCTGGTGATCGTCGGACGGTGGATCTTCTGGCCGCGGCATCCGAATTTCGGCACTGTCAACGAGACCGATTCCGGCATGTGGGCGCGCGTCGGCTTCGCTATCGCCCGGCGACCGCGCACCGTCTGGATCGGCACCGCGCTGGCGCTCGGCGCACTCGCGCTCGGTGCCGGCGGACTGGAGGCCGAGGGCATCGCGAATAAGGACGCCTTCGTCGGCTCATCGGCCGCGGTCACCGGAACCGAGGTGCTGGAAAGGCATTTCGAGGCGGGCACCGGTCAGCCGGTAATGGTCGTCGCCGCATCCGCTCGCGTCGATGCGGTCGCCACCGCCGTGAAATCGACATCCGGAATTACCGCGCCGTCGCGACCGGTCGTCAAGGGTGATCAGGCCTATATGGAGGGCATGCTGACGGATCCGCCGGACAGTCGGGCCGCCGAGGCCACCATCGACCGAGTGCGCGCGGCAGTGCACGTGGTGGATCCATCGGCCAGGGTCGGCGGGCAGACAGCCGTCGTGCTGGACATCAAACGCGCTGTGGCACATGACAATCGGGTCATTGTGCCGGTGGTGCTCGCCATTGTGATGGTGATCCTGATGGTGCTGCTGCGCGCGGTGGCCGCGCCGCTGCTGCTCACGGCGACGGTGGTGCTGTCCTATTTCGCCGCGCTCGGACTGAGCCGTTGGATCTTCGATCTGGCTGGTTTCCAGGGGGCCGACGCCGGACTGCCGCTGCTGACCTTCGTCTTCCTGGTCGCACTCGGCATCGACTACAACATCTTCCTGATGTCGCGGGTGCACGAGGAGGCGATCAAACATCGCACGAAGGCCGGCGCGCTCATCGGTCTGGCCGCGACGGGCGGCGTGATCACCTCGGCCGGGCTTGTCCTGGCGGGCACATTCGCGGTATTCGCGACCATGCCGTTCGTCGCCTTCGCCGAATTGGGCATTGTCATCGCGGTCGGCGTACTGCTGGATACCGTGATCGTGCGTTCGATCCTGGTCACCGCCCTGACGCTGGATATCGGCGACCGGATCTGGTGGCCGAGTGCGCTGGCCCGGCCGCGTCCGGCGGCGGAACGTGAGCCGCAGGTCAGTCTCAGCAAGTGACCCGCCGCCGCGCTGCCGCATTTCGGGCGCGGCGAGGGTTACGTTGTGGCCGTCGATTACCACGCGTTTCGCCAAGGAAGGTGTGTTATGACCAGTCCCGCCCCGACCAAGACCGGACCCGCGCTCAATGACATGACGATCTTCGCGGGCGTATTGATCCTGATCAACGGTGTGTTGCATCTGCTCGCCGCCATAGCCGCCATCGCCAAGCGCGACTTCTTCGTCTTGACCGAGGATCAGGTCTTCCAGGTGAATGTCTCGGTCTGGGGCTGGGTCCACCTGGTGATCGCGGTGCTGATCATTATCGCGGGCATCGGCATTGTCACCGGACAGACCTGGGGTTATCTGGCGGGTATCGTAATGGCCTCGATCAGCCTCGTGGACAACTTCCTGTTCGCGCCGATGTACCCGGTCTGGTCGGTGATAATAATCGCGCTCGATGTGCTCATCATCTGGGCGCTGGCGCGGCAGATCAGCGGCGAAAGCGGAGCCGCGCAATAGCTTTCGCATTATCGGCCCTCGCTCGTCGAGTACGGGTCGGGGCCGAGTTGTTTGCTTAATCGGTGCACGGCGGCGATCCGCCCTGGCCGCCCGGTCCCGGCGGCGTGCCACCAAGCCGGACTGGGTGTTCTGGGATTTCTCGGCGACACCGATGGCGATCGAGTTGGGCCGGTTGGAGCCGTCGCCCGGGTGCGGGCCCGGGGCGCCGACTCGAACCGCCTCGTCGCGGTGACCGACACCCTGTCCGCGACCTCGCCGAAGGGCGAGTCGTTCACCACCGTCCGCACCACTGCGGACCGGAAGCGGGAAGCGCTGCGCGGCATCGCCTTCGCCCCGCACAACTGATCCAAACCCGAAACCCGCAGGCGTCCGGCTCTTTCCGAGCCGGGCATCTGCGGACCGCGTCTCCCGCACCCGGCCACAGAGCACGTCCGTCACCGGCACCTTCTACCCGCGCGCGGACCTCACCCCGGATACGACGATGCCGACGACCCCTTCCACGAGGGGCGCAACGATCTTGGCGAGCGGGCCGTAGATCTCCCACGGGAACAGCCGCCGCCACGCAATGATCCAGGGTGGTATCCGTCGCGCGACCGCCGCGCAGAATTCGACCAGCCCGGCATCCACATCGGTCACGATCTGCTGCATCTGCGGCCAGAGCGGATGGAACGACAGGCGCGCATCGTCCTGGATGAAGCCGAATTCCAGCGTAAACGCCAGTACCTTGCGGTCGACGCGGCTGACGAAATGCCTGCCGTAGGCGTAGTCGTCGACAGCGCCGGAGGTCGGGTAACTCACCGAGTTCCCGCTCCCGCCCCACAAGTACGCCGACTGCTTCGCGACGTACTGCTGCCCGCGCACACCGTTCATCGCGCCGACCACCCGGGCCGCGAGACCCTGAAACTCGGTGAGGTCGGCCTGCGGAATGTACTCGCCGTAGACGCCCACACCACGCTGGCCGTCATAGGCTGGATTGGTGAAATTCATTCCCGGGTCGTCGGATTGGTCTCGGTCATCGCCCCAGGGATACAGCAGGTCTCCAGTGTAGCTGTGAATATCGATGTAGTGGCCGATGAATCGGTAGGTGTCCAGCATCCACCGGATGTTGTGGCCCTCCGGCTCCGACCCGGGTGCGGAACCGTGGTAGAGGTCGTTGCCCGGATCGTCGGACGCCAACGTCCCGCTGTTCAGCGCTGCTGGCGCGAATGCCCGCCGAAAGTCCCACAGCCACCGCTGGTTTCGATTCAGATCGACCCCGATCCGCTTCGGGTTTCCCCCGCTGTCGGCCGGATTGCGATTCTTCCGCCACAGCGCGTCGTTCTCCTGGTCGTATTTGCGCCCGTCCGGGTTGACACATGGCAGGACGAATACACTCAGGTTCGCGACGATCATTCGAACGGTGGTCGGCGAGAAGCTGGTACCCCCGTAGGTCAGCCCGGTCCGTGTCGTATACGCCTCGAGCAGATCCGCCGCGAGGTAGACACATATCTCCGCACCACCCCATTCCCGCGCGTGCGCGCACGCGGTGAATAACACGCCGTCGTGAACCGAGTCCGGCCCAATGCGCAGCGCGTGCGTGACCCGGCCCTCGTAGGTTCGGTACGGGAGTTCGATCAACTCGGTGATCTCCGGATACGCCGTGGACAGCCCGACCAGCGCCGACTCGACCTCCTCGATGTTCAGGTAGCTCATCGGCCCGCCCCGCCGTCCCCGGACGCGGGAGCCTTCACCCCGAACCCGCGCGGCACGACGCGCCCCCCGTCAAACCGATCACCGACACCGACCTCGGCCGCCACTTCGCCGACCGCGTCCACGACGACCTCGACCCCGTCGCCCGCCAGCGCCCGCAACTCGGCCTC
The DNA here is from genome assembly GCF_040680755.1 of Nocardia sp. NPDC051990. NCBI lineage: Bacteria > Bacillati > Actinomycetota > Actinomycetes > Mycobacteriales > Nocardiaceae > Nocardia > Nocardia sp. NPDC051990. The sequence continues at coordinate 25,256 of NZ_JBFAXH010000031.1, forward strand.
GTCTCCGATCGCCATGACCAGAAACCCCCCCGACTCCGTCCGCGACGGTCCCGGCATACAACCGAAATCCAATGGCCTGGTCAATAATTCCCGGAGCAGCCCCTCATCCCGCACGGTAATCCGCGCGCCCGTCCGTACCTGCGATGAAGCCATATCTGACCTCCTGCCCACCCAGTAGATCCGACGCGATTATTATCCGCCCCCACACCCCACGCGGAGAAAGAATCGCCCAGAACCCACCACAACGCCGCGAAACCGCACACCCGCAGGCATCGCCCGAGAGAACTAGCCGCGCACTGTGAGCGCTCGCGACCGGGCGGGGGCGACGAGCCACGCGAGTGCAGTGTTGCAGTATTAGGCGGTGCCGAAGGGATTGTCGATGACGTATCGCCATCGGTTTTGCTCGTTGCGGCGGACGATGTCGGTTGCCGATCCGTGCAGGTCTAGCGGGTAGCCTTGCGCGGTCGTTCCGGTCATGGACCAGTCGAGGATGAGCAGGGCGATATCGCCGACGGCGTAGCAGTGTCGGAGATCGACCTGGAGCGGCAGCCCGTAACTGCGAAGGTGGGCGGTGGCCGCGGAGCGGGCGAGCCCCTGCATTGGTTGTCCCGCAGTCGGCACGGAGATTGCGCCGGGTTCGTAGAGTTGGTCCAGCGCGGCCAGATCGCCGTCGTTGAACAGCTGAGCCCAGCGCGTCACAAAATCGGAAAGTTCGGCGCGCGTTGGGTCGGTCGAGTCGTCATGATCGATTGTCATGGCTATCGGAGCATAACATGCTGTGGCGCAACCATATTGGATGGGTCAGTCGTTGGTTTTGCCGGCGGGAACACGGCCGAGGTCGCGGCCCTCGAGCCGGTAGTTGTCGCCCTTCGCCAGATCAGCGCCATCAGCGCGGAAGCTACGCGGGCGTGGCGCAGTGCTTGGACATGAGAGAACCCCACCAGGAAGGGCGGGCACGAGCATGCGAGAGCCCAATCTGGAAGGGGACCGGATCGGGCACGGTCAGTGTAGGCCGTTGCCGCCCCGCTAAGTAGGAGGCTTGCAGTCGCCGGTCAGTGCTTCCATGAAGGTCTCGCGGGCTTCGCGCACCTTCGTTGCCAGGAGGTTCATTTCGGCCCACGGCATGTGGGTTCGGCGGTAGGCGGTGCGGTCCAGTCGCGATGCCACGATGTCCAGGGTCAGCCACGCTTCCTGGATGGGAGTGCGCTGAAGAGGCATACCGCGGATTTTCGCACGACCGACCAACAGAAATCTGATTTCGAGCGTGCACCCGTCAACCATGGGGGCACGCTCGACGCCGTTTATCCGGTTTTGCGCCGGTAGGCGCGTCTTTCGCTGTTGAGCTTCCGGCCATTCTCGGGAGGTGTGGACACGCCGGTGGCCTCGCGTTCCTTCCTCCTGCCGCCCCGGCGACGCCGAAGAAGACCAGGACGCGGCGGCGCGACATCAGCTTCATATCGTGGGCGAGTCCGAGATCGTGCTCGTGTACGTCGCCGCGAGATGCTTATCGAGCACCGGCGCGATGATCGAGAGCGCGTGCGATGAGGTCAGATCGTTGTGGGCGACATCGATATCGTGGTTGACGACCCGGCCGGAGGCGTAGGCCCGCCAGCCGTCCGGCCCGACGATATCGGAGCTGTCCACGGTGGCGCTGAAATAGAGCAGGTCGCCGTGGTAGACCGGGCGGCGGTAGCCGGTGCGGGTGCGTGCGGATGCGTTGTAGGAGTTGGCCATTCGCTCGATGATCTCGGCATCGATGACTTCCATGCCCAGCCGCGCCTTGATGAGGTCGGCCGCTTCGTGGGCGGTGGCCTCGGTGGGAACGTCGTCGATGCCGAAGATCGAGCCGAAGGTATTGACGAACGCGCCCGCGGAGAGCCGTTCGATGGTGTCGCCATCGATATCGGCGTGATCGCTGTCCAAGAGCGCGACAACGCCGACAGCTTCGCCCGCCGCCTGCAGTTTCGTCGCAATCGCGTGCGCGATGAGACCGCCGAAGGACCAGCCGAGCAGGTGGTACGGCCCGCTCGGCTGAACGGCGCGGATTTCGCGAATGTACCGGTCGGCGGCCTCCTCGATGGAACGCGCCGACGGTTCGCCACCGAGATCCGGTGCTTGCAGACCGTAGATCGGGCGACCTGGTCGCAGCCGCTCCGCGAATCCCAGGTAGCTCCACGACATTCCGGACGAGGAGTGGATGCAGAACAGCGCGGGTTCGGTGCCGCCGAGCCGGATCGGCAGGAGTACGCCGAGGCCGAGTCCGGCTGGCGCGGAGGTGGTTTCGCGTGCCGCTGGCTGCGCGGCCGAGGCGGCCGTTTCGTCCGCGGCGGCCTGCCGCGCCGCGGGGGTCTGCGCGAAATCCATAGCCGCGGTGAGCACATCGGACCATATGGTTGCCAGCTCGGCGACCTCGGCACGGTCCAGGAGTGTTTCGGGGAAGCGGAGATTCGCGTGCAACCGATCGTCGATGACGACCGCGGTCACGTCGATCGCGGATGTGACCGGGACATCGGGGTACTTGTCGGCGCGCAGCTCACCGAATTCGTCGGTGGGCGACCAGCCGAGCCCTTCGAGTCCGGCCGGAATGTCGTCGGCCGAGCGCCGACCCAGGTATTCGAACCCGATCCGGCCCGGTAACCTGGACGGAAGCTGTTCTGCCGCAACGTTGTTGAGGTAGCGCAGCGCACCGAATCCGATGCCCTGGTCCGGCACGGCCAGCAGCTGATGTTTGATCGCTCGCAGTGCCGCACCCATGGCGTCGCCACCTGCACAAGCGTCATCGATATCGATCTCGGTCAGATCGAACCGGACCGGATAGGTAGGGGTGATCCAGCCCAGAGTCCGACTCAGGTCAGCGCCCGGAATCGCATGCCCCGGTCGACCATCGGATGTCAGGCGCAGCAGGGCCGTTGGTCCGTCGACATCGTGGCGTGCGCGCCAGCGATTCAACGCCAGGGCCAGTGTGGCGACCAAGGTTTCGGTGCCGGTGCTGTGCAGCAGCCGAGGCAGAGTGGTGACCAGCGTGTCGGTTACTTCCTCGGAGACCTCGAGTTCCACCGTGCGCACTGTGTGCGCCTGATCGATCGCCGGATCGAGCTCGCGGGAGCCGACCAGCGGATCGGGACCGGTGAGCACGTCGCGCCAATGGTCGAGTTCGGCGATACGGCGGTCGGTGTGCGCATCCTCGATGAGGGCATACGACCACCGGCGCATCGACGTACCGGTCTCGGCCAGCACCGGTGTATTCCCGACCGATACCTGTGCCCAAGCGGCGATCAAGTCCTGCACCAGAATTCGCAACGACGGGGTGTCGACGGCGATGGTGTGCACTACAACCAGCAATCGGCCCGATCGCGTCCTGGCTCCGGCGTCGCCGACTGGATCAAGCCAGACGCATTGCAGCACAATGCCATTCGCTGGAGAGAGTCGATCCGCCGCGGTATTCAGTTCGGTTACGGCGTATTCACGCAGATCGAGCGAGTCGGCGGCGGCATCGAATTCGATGCGGTGCACCAGCACGTCGACATCGACCGATCCGGGCTCATCGACCCGTAGTTGCCAGCCGTCCTCGGCCCGCCACAGCCGCGAGCGCAGCATGTCGTGCCGGTCGACTACGGCGGTGAGGGTGGCGACCAGCTGGCCGCGTTCGATGCCGACCGGAAGTTCCAGCACCGCGGCCTGCGCGCAGCGATCGAAGTTACCGCCGCGCTCGACCAGGGAGCGCATATTCGGGGTGAGCGGCAGTTCACCGATACCACCACCGGGCAGTTCGTCGAGCCGGACGACCGCTCCGCCGGCGTCGACTGCGGCAGCCAGCGCGGCCACGGTGCGATGTTCGAATAGTTGCAGCGGCGTGCATTGGAGGCCGCGCAATTTCGCACGGGATACCAGCTGGATCGCGAGAAGGCTGTCGCCGCCGAGCGCGAAGAACGAATCATCGACGCCGACCCTGTCGCGGTGGAGAAGTTCGGCGTAGATCTGTGCCAGGATCTGCTCGGTCGCGGTCGAGGGGGCCCGGTATTCGGTCTCCTCGACAACGAACTCGGGTTCCGGCAGGGCCTTTCGGTCGAGTTTGCCGACGGCGTTGCGCGGGATGGCATCCAGGATGACGAAGGCGGCGGGCACCATATACGCGGGCAGGGCAGCGGCGGCGACCGCGCGCACCTGCGCGATATCGAGTTCGACACCGGGCTTGCGAACGAGATAGGCCGCCAGCGCGGTCGATCCGGTGGGGCCGGGAACGCCGAGCGTCACGGCGAAATCGACTCCATCCGCGCGGCCGAGTACCGCGTCGATCTCACCCAGTTCGATGCGCTGGCCGCGCACCTTGACCTGGAAGTCGGTGCGGCCGATGTACTCCAGCTCCAGGGCCTCCCCTGTGGCGCGGGTCCAGCGCACCAGGTCGCCGGTGCGGTACATGAGTTCGCCGGCCTCGCCGAAGGGGTTGGCGGTGAACCGCGACGCGGTCAGGCTCGGCCGGGCGTGATAGCAGCGGGCCAGAGCGGGTCCGGCGAGGTACAACTCGCCCGCGACGCCGATGGGCACCGGGCGCAGCCGATCGTCGAGGACCAACACGGCGGCACCCCGAATGGGCGCACCGATGGTGATCGGTGCGTCCGCGACCAGTGGTGCGGAACCCGTTGCCCAGATGGTGAATTCGGTCGGACCGTACAGGTTCACCATGGTCCGGTCGGTGCACCAGCGCTCGACGAGTTCGGCACCGATCGCCTCGCCCGCCACCGCGAGCATCCGTACACTCGAAACCTCGGTGGGATCGATCGTGGCCAAGGCCAATGGAGTGATCACCATATGCGTGACCTGTTCGGCGGCGATCAGTTCGGCGAGTGCGCTGCCGCCGAAGACTTCGGGCGGTGTGACCACCGCCGCGCCACCGGACCCGAATGCCATCACTGCCTCGAACACCGATGCGTCGAAACTCGGCGAGGCCACCTGCAATACCCGGGAGTTCGCGTCGACGCCGAGCGATTGCCGTTGTGCGGCAATGAGATCGGCGATACCGCGATGTGAGACAGAGACTCCCTTCGGTGTTCCGGTCGACCCTGAGGTGTAGATCATCCAGGCCGGATGGTCGGGATGGATCGAGTTCGGTGCAAGGGCAGCATCGCTCGCCGCCTGCTGGCGTGCGCTGAACGCGGTGTCGTCGAGGACGAGCCATTCGGTGCTGTCGGGCAGCAGTGGCCGATAGGCGGTGCGGGTGAGCCCGACCCGCGCACCGGAGTCGGTGAGCATGTGCTCGATGCGGTCCACCGGATGTTTCGGATCGACCGGCAGGAAGGCCGCGCCGACCTTCGCGGCGGCCCACATGCCGGTGAGCAGTTCGGCGGAGCGCGGAAGACCGAGCGCCACTACGGTTTCTGGTCCGATGTCCGATTCGAGGAGAAGCCGGGCCAGCTGATTCGACTGGGCATCGAGCTCCCGGTAGGTCGTCGTTCGGCCGTCGGCGACTACTGCTGGGCGGTCCGGGTACGACGTGGCGGACGTGGCGAGTGCCTCGGCCAGTGTCGTCGTCCCCGCGGTCTGCGGGCCACGTACCGGAACCAGCTGTGTGCCTTCGGATTCGTCGAGGATATCGATATCGGTGAGACGCACATCGATATCCGAGACGACTGCGGCGAGTACGCAGCGCCACCGCGCGGCGAAGGTCGCCATCGTGCTCGCATCGTAGAGATCTGTCGCGTAGGTCACTACGCCCTCGACACCGTCCGGGCCATCGGCGCCGAAGCGCTCGCGCAAATCGAGCGTCAGGTCGAACTGTGAAGCAGCGCGATCGAAATCCTCTACCTCGAATCGCAAACCGGGCAGTTCCAGAACCGGTTCGACGAAGTTCTGCAGTGACAGCGACACCTGGAATATCGGGTGGTGTGCGGTCGATCGGGTGGGGTTGAGTACCTGGACGAGTCGCTCGAAGGGCACATCGGTATTGCCGAACGCATCCAGATCCGCGGCCCGCACGGTGGCCAGGAACTGGCGGAACCCGATCCCCGGATCGACCGGGGTGCGCAGCGCGAGCGTATTGACGAACATGCCGACGAGTTCGTCGAGTGCCGCTGCACCGCGACCGGCGACCGGCGTTCCGATCACTACGTCGTCGGTGCCGCCGAGCCGCGCGAGCAGTACCGCGAGCGCGGCGTGTACGACCATGAAGACGCTGACATTGTTCGCGGCCGCGAATTCGACAATGGCGCGGTGCAATGGGGCGTCGAGGGCGAAATCGAGGTCGGCGCTGCGCATCGATTGCACGGCGGGGCGCGGGCGGTCGGCAGGCAGGTCCAGCAGATCCGGCGCTCCGGCGAGGGTGTCGGTCCAATACCGGATCTGTCGTGCCGCCAGCGATTCCGGATCCGACTCACTGCCGAGCAATTCCCGATGCCAGAGGGCGAAGTCGGCGTATTGCACCGTGAGCGGCATTCTGGCGGTCTCGATCCCGCTGGCCCGCTCGGAGTAAGCGGCGACCAGATCGGCCGCCAGCGGTGCCATCGATGCGCCATCGGCGCTGATGTGGTGTACGACGAGCACGACGACGTGTACGTCGGCCGGCACGGCACCGGTGGAATCCGAGACCGCGGCATCCGTCGCGGTGTAGTTCGAGGACACCGGAGCCAGGCCCGAGGAGGGACCCGATGACACCGGTGGGACGCCAGCGGACGGGCTCGAGCTGACCGGTGCGATGCCGGAGGAGCCCTCCTCCGCCCCCGGCACATTGCTGGCGAAATAACTCGGATCCACGATCCGGAACAGCCCGGCCCGCAGCGGCGGCTCGCTGGCGAGATCGAATCCGGTATCGGCAAGCTCATTGATCCGAGCGCGCAGCGGTGCGCCGTCTTCGGTATCGAGCACGGGCATGGGCGGCGCGGCCACCTCCGCACCGACGACCACCTGACGTGGTCCCTCGGCGTCGACGGGATACAGCGTGCGCAAACTCTCGTGCCTGCCGAGCACATCGGCCATCGCCCGGCGCATCGCGTCGATATCCAGGTGGCCGGTGAGCCGCAACGCGACCGCGATGTTGTACGCCGATGAGGTCGGATCCAGCCGATTGAGCACCCACATGCGTTGCTGAGCCGGGGACAAGGGAATTCGGTCCGGTCTGATTCGTGGTGCGAGGGCGAACCGGCCCGGTTTGCCGTCGGTGGCCGGGATCACCCGCGCCGACAGTTGCGCGACGGTGGGCGCATCGAACAGATCGCGCAGCGCGATGGTCGAGCCGAGGGTCGAATTGATCCGTGCGACAACCTTGGTGGCGCTGAGCGAGTTGCCGCCGAGTTCGAAGAACGACTGGTCGACGCTGACCTGTTCACTGCCGAGTACATCGCCGAACACCTCGGCGACGGCCTGTTCGACGGGTGTGCGCGGAGCGAGATACGGCCGTTGCGTGACCGAGAAGTCTGGCACCGGAAGGGCTTTGCGATCGAGCTTGCCGACCGGGGTGATCGGGATCTCATCGAGGACGACGAGATGGCTGGGCACCATATAACCCGGCAGTTCGGCCGCCACCCGGTCACGTAGCCGCTCGGCGTCCAATTCGGTGCCCGCGGTGGGTAGCACATAGGAGACGAGCACGGTCGCGCCAGCCGGTCCCGGCTGGCCGATGGTCACCGCGTATTCGACCTGCGCATCACGGGAGAGCACGGCATCGATCTCGCCGAGTTCGATGCGCAACCCGCGGATCTTGACCTGGAAGTCGCTGCGGCCCAAGTACTCCAGTTCGAGTGCGTCGTCGGCTCCGATGACCCATCGGACCATATCGCCGGTTCGATACATCCTTTCCCCGGTCGCGCCATAAGGATTCGCGATGAAGCGCGCCGCGGTCATCCCGAACCGATTGAAGTAGCCACGTGCCAGCGCCGGACCGGCCAGGTACAGCTCACCCGCGCTGCCCACCGGTACCGGGCGCAGCCAGGTATCGAGCACCAGATTCGACGCGCCGCGGATCGGCCCGCCGATGCTGGCCGGTCGTCCCGGCAGCAGTTCGGCGGGGCTGGTCGCGCAGATGCTGAATTCGGTGGGGCCGTACAGATTCACCATCCGCCGCCCGACCGCCCAGCGGTCGATCAGTTCGGGTGAGACGGCCTCGCCCCCGACCCCGAGTACCCGCAGGTCGGCCAGGTCGGTCGGTTTCATCGTGGCCAGCGCCGACGGCGTGATCATGGCGTGGGTGATCCGCTCGGCACGCAGCAGATGTTCGAGATCGCTGCCGCCGTAGACATCCGGTGGTGAAACCACCAGGCGGCCACCCGTCGAATGCGCTATCAGCAGCTCGTAGACCGATGCGTCGAAACTCGGCGAAGCGACCTGTAGCGAACTGATAGCGGGGTCGAGTTCGAGGGCCTCTCGTTGTGCGGTGGCCACATTCGCGATGCCGCGATGGCTCACCAGAACCGCCTTGGGCTTACCGGTGGAGCCCGAGGTGTAGATCAGGTAGGCGGTCTGGTCGATATTGATGGGGCCGCCACGCTCTTCGTCGGTGATAGGTGCGTCGGAGACGAGCATGACCCGTCGAATCGTGTTCAGGTCGTCGAGCAGCAGCCAGTCGATGGTGCCGGGCAGTGTCTCACCGGTCGCCGTGACAGTCACTCCGATCGGTGCCTTCGAATCGGTGAGCATGTGTTCGATCCGCTCCACCGGATAGCTCGGATCCAGCGGTAGGAAGGCCGCACCGGTTTTGGCGAGCGCCCAGACGGCCACCACGGATTCCAGTGATCGGGTGAGTGCGAGTATGACGAAGATCTCCCGACCGACACCGCGGCCGAGCAGTACCCGGGCGAAGCGGTTGGACCAGGCGTCGAGTTCGCCATAGCTCATGGTGAGATCGCCTGCGGTGATCGCGATGGCATCGGGATCGATGCGGGCGGCTGCCGACAGGATGTCCGGAAGTGTCTGCGGCGGAACCGATTCTGCGCCGCGCACCGGCAGCAGGGTGGTCAGTTCGGCGTCGTCGCAGTATTGCAATTGGGAGACCAGGGCATTCGGGTTGTCGGCGAGTTGGGTCAGTAGCCGGACGAAGCGATCGAGCAGTGGTTGTGCCACCGTGAGATCGAGCTGGTCGGCCATGAATTTCAGGTTGATGCGGAGCGTGTCGTGCCCGTCTTCGCCGCGCAGCGGAATCACCATGAGGCCCAACGGGTACGGCGTCGCGTCGGTGCCCTCGACATCGAGCACCCGCATACCCGCGATATCGAGTGCCTGCGACAGCGCCTCCCGGTCGATCGGATACGACTCGAATACGGTGAGCGTGTCGAAGAGTTCGGCGAGGCCGACGGCCCGGTGAATGGCGGCCAGCCCAACGTGCTGATGGTCCAGCAGGCGCGCCTGCTCGGCCTGGATGCGGGTCAGCAGGTCGGCGACCTTCTCCGCGGGATCGAGCTGGACCCGTACCGGGAGTGTATTGATGAACAGCCCGACCATCTCTTCGACACCGGGCAGCTCCGGTGGCCTACCGGATACGGTGCCGCCGAACACCACATCCGTGCGCCCGGTCGACATGGCGAGCAGCATCGCCCATGCGGCCTGCACCATCGTATTGACCGTCGCGCCGGATTCGCGGGCGGTGGTCTCCAGCCGCTCGACCGTCGCACGGGTCAGGTCGTGCGTGATCATTCCGGCCTCGGTCGATTCGATCCCGGCCAGCGACGGGACCACGCGCGTTGGCGTATCCACGCCGGCAAGCGCTTGCGTCCAGGCCGCGAGCGAGGCCTCGTTGTCCTGCTCATCGAGCCACGCCAGGAACTCCCGGTACGAGTGCGCGGGCGGCAGTGCGGAGGTGTCGCCCCTCGTGACGTAGAGCGTCAGCAGCTCGCGGACCAGCAGCGGCGTCGACCAGCCGTCCAGCACCAAGTGGTGATTGGTCATGACCAGCCGATAGATATCGGTCCCGGTGCGGATGAGGGTGAAGCGGATCAGCGGGGGGCGGTCGAGTTCGAATCGGGTACGGGCATCGAGGGCGATGAGGCGGTCGAGTTCGCGGTCACGTTCGTCGGCGTCGGCGATATCGGTGAGATCGATATCGTGCCAGCGGATTTCGGCATCGGCGAGGACGAGCTGGCACGGACCGTCGTCGGTCTCGGCGAAGGCGACGCGCAGGTTCTCGTGCCGCTCCAGCAAGACCCGCGCCGCATTGCGCAAGCGGGCGGCATCGACGGTGCCCGCCAGGGTGAGCAGTGATTGGACGGTGTAGCCGTCGGCGGTATCGGTGTCGTAGCGCGCGTGGAAGAGCAGACCGTACTGCAGCGGCGAAAGCGGCCAGACGTCGACAAGACTGGGGTAGGCGCGTTCCCAGCTCTCGATCTGCTGTTGCCGCACCGGGACCAGTTCGAAGTCGGACGGGGTGCGCCCGCCCACGCCCGGCACGCCGGCATGCGCCGCGAGCGCCCGCAGCGCCTGCGACCACAGCTCGGCGAGTTGACCGATTTCCGCCTCGTCGAGCAGCCGCGAGGCGTAGGCCCAGGTGACCTCCAGACCGACATCGGTGAGCACGGCATTGATATCGACGACCGCGGCCAGCGGCGCAGACTCGTTGTGCGTCGCCGCGAAACGCTGTGGCAGCCATGCTCCCGCGTGCCCGCCGGTGAGCGCACGGCCGAGATAGTTGAAGCTGAGCTGCGGGATCGGCGCGTCCGCGAGGGCGGCGGCGGACTCCGGATGCTGATAGCGCAGCATGCCGTAGCCGATGCCCTTATCCGGCACCACACGCAGCTGTTCCTTGACCGTCTTGATCGCGGTGCCCGCCGCGCCGCCACCGGCGAACGCGTCGTCGAGATCGATACCGGTCACATCGATGGCCACCGGATAGATGCTGGTGAACCAGCCGACCGTGCGGGCGACATCCGCGCCGGGCACGAGCGTCTCCGAGCGGCCGTGGCCTTCCATCGTGAGCAGCGCGGTAGTGCGATCGCGCCAGCGGCTCACCGCGACGGCGAGTCCGGTGAGCAGCACATCGTCTGGGCCGCAATGGAATTGGTCGGTCAGAGTGGTCAGTACCGTGTTGGCGATATCCGGTTCGACGGTGGTCCGGCACCGGCCCATGGTGGCCACGACATCGACCGCGGGATCCAGTGCCGCCGAGCCGATGACCGGATCCGGGGCGGCCAGCATCTGTTGCCACAGTGGCAGTTCGGCCACCCGTTCGGGGGCCTGCTCCGTTTGACCGTATGCCCACCGACGGAAGGAGGTGCCGATGGGCACGAGTGCGCCGCCCGCGGCCGCGATCGCCAGGTCCGGCAGCAGGATTCGCCAGGAGACACCGTCGGTCACCAGATGGTGCAGTGCCAGCCAGCACAGTGGATCTGCCCCCGGCCGCTCGATCAGCACGAAGCGCGCGACGACACCCGCTTCGGGATCGAGCAGATCCGCCGCCTCTCGTAATTCGCGCTCGTAGCCGTCGTCGGGGTCCGCGTCCGCCGCGACTACCTGGATCAGGTCATCGGCAGTTACCGAATCACGCTCGGCGACAATCCACTCCCAGCCTTGCTCGGTGTGCCGCAGTGTGGAGCGAAGCACATCGTGATGGTCGATGAGCGCTTGGACTGCGGCGCTGAGCTGGTCGCGGTCGAAACCCTCCGGGAGACCGATCAAGACGGCCTGACCGAAGCGGTTCCAGGTCGGTCCCTGCTCCACCATTGCGTGCACGATCGGCGTGAGCTCCACGGTGCCGACCCCGCCGCCGGGCAGTTCGGTAACTGTCTGCGCGCGCATGTCCGTCGCGATCGCGGCCAGCGCGGCAACGGTCTTGCGCTCGAACACATCTCGTGCGCTGAAGCCGATCCCGGCGGCCTTCGCGCGCGATACCAGCTGGATGGAGACGATACTGTCACCGCCGAGTGCGAAGAAACTGTCGTCGACACCGACTGTGTCGAGTCCGAGGACATCGGCGAACAAGTCGGCCAGTGTCGCTTCGCGCGGCGTCGACGGTGCCCGGCTCGCAACGGCCCGGACACTGAAATCCGGTGCGGGCAGGGCCCTGCGGTCCACCTTGCCGAGCGGTGTCAGCGGAATGCTGTCGAGCACCATGATAACCGAGGGGACCATATAGGCCGGAAGCGTCTCACCGGCAGCGGCTTTCAGCGCTGCAGGGTGAATCTCGGTGCCGGGCTTGCCGAGAACGTATGCCACCAGCGCGGTCGCTCCGGTGGGGGTCTCGGTGCCGATGGTGAGTGCGAAGTCGACGTCCGGATGCCGTTGCAGCGCGGCATCGATCTCGCCGAGTTCGATGCGGAACCCGCGCACCTTGACCTGGAAGTCGCTGCGGCCCTGGTACTCCAGTTCGTCCTCTGTGGTCCACCGCACGAGATCGCCGGTGCGGTACATCCGCTCACCCGGCGCGTATGGGTTGGCGACGAAACGGCTGGCGGTCAGCCCGTTGCGCTGGTGATAGCCGCGCGCGACGCCCGCGCCGGCCAGATACAGCTCACCGACCGCGCCGCGGGCCACCGGCCGCAAGCACGGGTCGAGCACGACAGCGGTGACTCCGAGCACGATGCTGCCGATGGTTACTGGCCCGCCGGGGCGCAGTGGCCCGCTCAAGGTCACCGTGACGGTGGTTTCGGTGGGCCCGTAACCGTTCAACAGCGTTCGCCCGGACCAGGTGGTCACCAGCTCCGGCGGACACGCGTCACCACCGACGACGATCGTGTGCAGATCCGGCAGCGTCGCCGGGTCCAGTGAACCCACCACTGTCGGGGTGACATTGAGATGGGTGACCCGGTGCGCGCGCAGAACTTCGGCCATCTCCTCGCCCGCATACGCCGACGGCGGCACTACGGCGAGCGTCGCGCCCGCCGCCAGGGTGACCAGGATCTCCTCGACGGAAATATCGAAGCTCGGCGAAACCGCATGTGCCACTACTGAATCGGCGGTGACATCGAATCCGGCACCGGAACCGGTGACCAAATTCGCCAGGCCGCGATGCGACACAAGCACACCCTTGGGCAGTCCGGTGGATCCGGAGGTGTAGATGATGTAAGCGATCTGATCCAGGTGCACCGGCCCGCGGCGTTGTGCATTGGTGATCGCCGCCGAATCCTGCGCGTCCACCGTTTCGGCCGTCGCGCCATCGTCGAGCAGCAGCCAATTCACCCGGTCCGGCAAGGACTTTCGCGACGGGTGCACCGTCAGGCCCGCGACGACACCGCTGTCGCCGACCATATGTTCGATCCGGTCGGCGGGATAGGTCGGGTCGATGGGGACGAACGCCGCACCGGATTTCGCCACCGCGAGCGTGGCGAGGACGGATTCGGCCGACCGCGGAATCGAAATCGCCACGGTGCGTTCCGGTCCGGCGCCCGCCGCGATAAGCACGCGGGCCAGGCGGTTGGTGTACTCGTCGACCTGACGGTAGGTCATGCTGGTGTCGCCGCTGCGCAGCGCCACCGCCTCCGGGTCGAGTGCAGCGCCGGCCGCGATGATTTCGGGAAGGGTGCGCGGTGCGACAGCATCGGGTCCGCGCGCGGGCACCAGCCGATCCTGCTCCTCCGGGGAGACGACCTGGACGGTTGACAGCGGCGCATCCGGTCCGGCGGCCAGGAACGCGTGCAGGAACCTCGAGAAGCGGGCATGGTGTGCCGCCAATTCATCTGTGCTGTACAGGTTCCCGTTGCCCTGCAGATCGATGTGGGTGCTCTCGCCGCCCACGCCCGGATACAGGTTGAAAAACACGTCATCGATCAACCCGGATGTCAGCACGTGCAGTCGTCCGGTGACCGAGCCGAGCTGAATCCTGGTGTCCACCATCATCAAATTGACCGCCGGACCGAACGACGACGCCTCGTCCATAGTCCAGCCGAGATCACGGACGATGTCCTCCTGCCGGTAACGCTGTCGACGCAGCGCCCCGGTCAGCTCGCTCTGCGCGGCGCGGATCACGTCACCGACCGTGGTGGCCGGTGACAACTTCACCCGCATCGGAACGACATTGGCGACCATGCCGCCCGAGCGGCGCAGCGCCGCCGTGGTGCGTCCCGAAACCGGAAGGCTCAGCACCACTTCGGGCGCACCGGTCATCGCGGCGAGATAGGCGCCGAAGGCGGCGACGATGGTCGGCGCGGCGTTCGAGCCCGCCGCCTTCGCGACGGTATCGAGCAATTCGGCCGTCGCGGCGGGCAGTGCGCCCGAGACCCGGCTCGGAGGCGCGTCGACATCGGCCTCGCGACCCGCGAGATTGACCGGGTCGGCCATCCCGGCCAGATGCTCGCGCCAGTACTCGCGGTCGGCGTCGAATCGGTCCGAGCCGCGGTAGGCCAGATCGGCGTCGACGATCTTCTGCAGTGGTTCGGCCTTGGCGGGCGGCGCCTCGCGGCTCTCGATGGCGGCGTTGTAGATCTCGCCGGTGCGTTGTACCAGTGCGAGCGCACCCATACCGTCCAGCACGATGTGGTGCATGCGCGAGTACCAGAACCAGCGGTCATCGGCCAGCCGCAGCATGGCCACCGCGACCAATCGGTCGTGCATCAGATCCAGCGGCGCGGAGTACTCCGCGCGCATCCAGGCATGTGCCGCCGCCTCGGGATCGGGCTTATCGCGCAGGTCGATGCGGGCGAGCTGGTCGACAAAGGTGGTGTCGACGAGCTGGTACGGCTGACCATCGACATCGAGTAGCCGGACGTATCCGGTCCCGAATTCGCGCCCGCTCTGCCGGGCGGCCGCGGCGAGCGCGTCGAGATCGAGTTCGCCGATCAGTTCGACGTACTGTGCGATCGAGATAGGCGTATCGCCAGCGATGTGCTGGGCGAACCAGATGCCGCGCTGGGCTGCCGACAGCGGGAACGCGCTGTCGGGCGCTGCGGTGCCTACTTTTCCGTTCGAGGACGATGGCTGTTGCATAAGCACACCTGTGTTCTGACGTCTGGCGCGGTTGTGCACCGCTGATCCCGACCGTCGCGTAGTAGCAAGTTCATTTTGGATCGGCGCCGAGCCGACCGAAGGCGTATTGACAACACCGTGTTCGATCGGGCGGCATCCTTGTGGTTTCGCGGCGCTGCCGCCTTCAGGCCCGGCATCCGGCGCCGCAGCGCGCCCGAACTCCGCGGGTTCGGGCGCGCAGGCTGAATAGCAGGTCAGGCGGACTTCCGCTCGGTCAGCCGATCGGCATCGGTGATCGGGGCGTCGGAGCTGACCAGGTAGCGCTGCAGCGTCGAGCGGTCGTCCAGAAGCAGCCAGTCGATGGTGTCGCTGAGTTCGGGACGGCGAGCCTTGGTGGTGATGCCGAGGTAGACACCGGGGACGGTGGTCGCATCCTCGGAAACCGATGCCGGAGTCGCGCCGAGCTTGACGACGGCGGATGCGGCAACTGTTGCTTCGATCTGCGGGTCGATCGCCAGCGCGATCCGCGCGTTCACGGCGGCGCCACGGGCGATCAGCACTCGGGCCAGCCGGTTCGCCCAACGATCCAGCTCGACGTTGGCGAGCGTCCCGGAGTTGCTGGGGACCGCACGCTTGTCGAGTGCGGCCGCATTCAGCAGGCGCGGCAGCAGCTGGACGATGTTGTCGGCGGGCGATTCGGCCGGTGTGCTCATTGTGATCCCCTCACAGGTTTCGTTTGGTTCTCGGTGCCCTTCCAATCTCACTGCCGGGAGGGGTTGGCGACAGCTACCCAAATGCTGGTGAGAGCACTCCAAGGGTGAGCGAATCCGCACCCAAGGTGTGCGCTCGGCAGGACCGATCAAGCCACTCGCAACGACGACGGAGCGAGTTTTGCGAGCGAGGAGTTCGCGGCCCGTCTCGGGTCCGAGTCGTGGAAGCGCATACGGCGCAGGCACGGAACTCGACGGCCTGGTACGTGCACATCAGGCGCCGAACGCTTCTCAATCAGCGACTACAACGGAGCGAGTTTTACGAGCGAGGAGTTCGCGGCCCGTCTCGGGTCCGAGTCGTCGAAGCGCATACGACGAAGTCGCGAGTCTCGGCGGCGCCGCTGGCGACTGCTTGCAGGTCGCTCGAAAGGGGCAGTCGCGAGACAGCAGGGGGCCGCGAACACGCAGCGCCCGCGCGGCCAAAAACACGGTCAGTCGGTGACGAAACCGTTCAGGCTGCTGTGCAGATCGGCGAGTAGGGCCCGGGCAGCGGTGAGCCCGTCACCGTGCCAGACGGTGTCCTCGACCGCGAAGACGCGCTTATCGCTGGCGCCGCCGAGATCCTTCCACGCGTCGCCGCGCAGCACCTTCTTACCGTGCTCCTCGCCGGATTCGCCCGCGAAGATGACGTAGATGATGTCGCCCTCGACCTTGATCAGATCCTGCTCGGTCACGTCGAAGGAGGTGCCGCGCTGTGCGGTCGGCCGCTGCACGCCCACATCGGCGAGGATCTGTCCCGCAAAGCTGTTGCTGCCCTGGACCTGGTCCTGCTCGGCGGTGAAGCGGATCACCGAGGCCTGGGTCTGGCTGGCTGCCAGCGCATTACCGGTCTCGCGAGCCTCGGTGTGGTAATTCTCCAATGCTGTCGCTGCGGCATTGCTGCGGCTGAGACCCGCTGCGAGCGTGCCGAATTCGGCCTGCCAACCGCTCTCGGGATCGGCGAGCACGGTCGGCGCGATCGCCTGCAATGCGGCGAAACCGCCTGGGCCGCCCGGAATATCGCCGATGATCAGATCGGGGTGTAGGGCGGCGATCTGCTCGAGATCGGGCTGTGCCGCCGAACCGACCGTGGGAATCTTCAGTACGCCGTAACCCAGATACATGGGCTGCGAGCGGGGTCCGTCGATCGGAACCGCGCCGACAACCCGCTCCCACAGGCCGACCGCACAGGCGGCGTCCAATGCGGAGGTGGACAGCACTACGACCCGCTGCGGGTCGGCGGGCACCTCCGAGGTACCCGCGGCATGGGTGACGGTGCGGGTCTTGCCATTCGACGGATCGGGTGCGCTCGGCAGGGGACAGGCCTGCGAGGTGTCGCGCTCCAGGCCGACTACACCCGCGCCCGCGATATTCGTCGTGGTGCGAACGATCGAGCTGGCGTCGTCCTGCTGACCGCAGCCCGCGACGAGCAGTGCGGTGCAGAGCAGCGCGACCGCGCTGCCCCCGTGCCGGACCGCGCGATTCCAGGCGGTGCCGTATCGGGGGGAGTCCGTAGCCCGAGCGACCTGGGTGCGATCGCTATCGGTGCGGTTTCGGGTCCGAACAAGGGCGCTCACCGGCATGCGGGTGAGGGTACCGGGTGGTGTGGGTGTCGGGACGCGAAGGCCACCACCGCGCGCACGCCGCCTCCGGCGCACAGCCGTGACCGCGCGGAATCCCACTGTCGCACAGCGGATTCCGCGCGGTCGACGAATGGGCTACTTGGTGTTGCCGCCGATGCTGAAGCGTGCCCCGGTCGGATCGGCGACCTGCGTGAGCCGGCCATAGGGGGTGTCCTCGGGCGGGGCCAGCACAGTGCCGCCCAGTTCGACGACCTTCGCGACAGCCGCGTCGACGTCCTCGGCACCGAAGTAGACCTTCCAGCCCGCCGGTACGCCCTCGGGCAGGAAGGCCGAGTCATCCATGACACCGCCGAGCATCGGGGTGGTGGCGTGGATGGTCGTGTAGCGGAACTCCGGGGTGTCGGAAATGGCCAAGGTATCGCTCCAGCCGAAGACGTCGCGGTAGAAGTCGAGCGAGCGCGCGTAGTCGCGGGTGTGCAGTTCGAACCAGGACGGGATGCCGACGTGGTCGCTCCAGGTGCCGCCCGAGGCGATGCCGATGGCCTCGAAACCGCCGAAGGTGCCGGTCTGCCAGATGCCGACACCCGCACCGCCGACATCGCCGAGCACGGCCATCGCGCCGAGATCGCCCACATCCATGGGCGGCACGACGACCGCGCCGCCGAGTGCGACGGCCGCGTGGGCGGTGGCCTTTGCGTCGGGTGCGGCGAGGTAGACCGTCCATTGATCGGGTCCATCGCCCCCCTCCGCCGTCTTGCCGATGCCACCCGCGACGGCCTTACCGTCCTTGCGGAAGGTGATGTAGCCGCCGAACTCCTCGTCCGCGTGGTCGGCGGTCCAGCCGAACAACTGGCCGTAGAAGGCAATGGCACCTTCCGGATCAGAGGTGTAGATGTCGACCCAGCACGGATCGCCGGTCTTGGGTGCGGTCATGAGCGGTCTCCTAACCGAGAAGTGGATCACTGTCACCGATAGAGACGGCGGCTGCCTGGGAAAGTCATCGCGAGTACGCGGCCGATTTCATGATCGCCGGGCGTGCGGGCGCAGCGGCCCGAACGACGAAATACGACGCAGAGTAGGACCCGCGCGGATGGCTGCGGCCGCACGGTTTACGATCTCAGGAGCGCAAGCGAACTCCTCGTCTGTTCCCGGTAGTCGGGCGGATGCGAGCAGCGGAGCCTGCGGATCGACCTAAAGGCACCTTTCAGGAGGATCAGTGACTGCCGTAGAGCCAAAGCCAGTCCCTCAGTTGGAAGCGACTCGGCCGTATCCGGCTCGGACCGGGCCGAAGGGCTCGTTCATCTACAAGATGGTCACCACCACCGACCCCAAGGTCCTCGGTGTCATGTACCTGACCACCGCGATCGCGTTCTTCCTCATCGGTGGTCTGATGGCTCTGCTGATGCGTGGTGAGCTGGCCCGTCCGGGTCTGCAGTTCCTGTCCCCGGAGCAGTTCAACCAGCTGTTCACCATGCACGGCACGATCATGCTGCTGTTCTACGCGACCGCGATCGTGTTCGGCTTCGCCAATATCATCCTGCCGCTGCAGATCGGCGCACCCGACGTCGCCTTCCCGCGACTGAACGCGTTCAGCTACTGGCTGTACCTGTTCGGCGCCACCATGGCGACCGCCGGTTTCATCACCCCAGGCGGCGCGGCGGACTTCGGCTGGACGGCATATGTGCCGCTGACCGATATCCTGCACTCGCCTGGCGTCGGCACCGACCTGTGGATCCTGGGCCTGGCCGTCTCCGGCCTCGGCACCATCCTCGGTGGCGTCAACATGCTGACCACCGTCGTGTGCCTGCGCGCACCGGGCATGACCATGTTCCGGATGCCGATCTTCACCTGGAACATCGCCGTCACCAGCGTTCTGATTCTGCTCGCCTTCCCGCTGTTGACCGCCGCGCTGTTCGGCCTGGCCTACGACCGCCACCTCGGCGGCCACATCTACGATCCGGCCACCGGTGGCATCCTGCTCTACCAGCACCTGTTCTGGTTCTTCGGCCACCCTGAGGTGTACATCATCGCGTTGCCGTTCTTCGGCATCGTCTCGGAGATCTTCCCGGTCTTCTCGCGCAAGCCGATCTTCGGTTACACCACGCTGGTCTACGCGACCCTCGGCATCGCGGCGCTGTCGATCGCGGTGTGGGCGCACCACATGTACGCCACCGGTGCCGTGTTGCTGCCGTACTTCTCGTTCATGACCTTCCTGATCGCGGTGCCGACGGGTGTGAAGTTCTTCAACTGGATCGGCACCATGTGGCGCGGTCAGCTGACCTTCGAAT
>NZ_JBFAXH010000032.1:0-44052 GCF_040680755.1 Nocardia sp. NPDC051990
GTGGGCACTGCTGCGCGACAACCGGCCCTTCGACACCAAGCCCCCGAGCGTCACCGGAGCCCCGGTCGCAGCTTGACATCGTCATTGAGATTCCTCCTCCTTCGGACGCCGGTCAGGGCTGTCCGGCAGCGGCGAGTTCGGTCAGGACGACTTCGATGAGGTTTTGTGCCAGCACCACCTTGTATGCGTTGTCCCGCAACGGTCGCGCAGCGCTGAGTTCCGTCGCCGCGGCAGACCGAAATCGCTCCGGGGTGGCGATGGCGCCACGCAGCAGGTCCTCCGCGACGCCCGCTCGCCAGGGACGAGCCGCAACCCCGCCGAGCGCGATCCGCACGTCGTGGATCTGTCCGGCGCGCATGTCCAGAGCTGCCGCGACGGACACGCTGGCGAACGCGTACGAGGCGCGTTCGCGGACCTTTCGATAACTCGAGCGCAGCGACGTCGCCACCGAGGGAAGTGCGATGCCGGTGATCAACGCGTGTTCGGGCAGCGCGGTCTCTTCGTGTGGGGTGACCCCGACCGGACGGTAGAGGTGTGTGAGCGGCAAATACCCAGAGCCGTCGAGGGTTTCGTACCGCACCTCGGCGTCGAAGGCGGCGAGCGCGACGGCCATGTCGGAAGGGTGGGTCGCCACGCAACTCTCGGACCAGTCCAAGATGGCGTGGTTGTGGTGTGCACCGGCGAGCGCCGGACAACCGCTGCCCGGCGCTCGTTTGTTGCATGGCTCGGTCGGGTCGGCGAAGTACGCGCACCGCGTGCGCTGCAACAAGTTTCCGCCGGCGGTCGCCATATTGCGCAACTGGCCCGATGCGCCCGCGAGGATCGCTTGGGACAGTGCGGGATAGCGACGCCGCACGTTCGGATGTGCGGCGATGTCGCTATTGGTGGTCGTCGCCCCGAGCAGAAGTGCGCCGTGCTCGGTCTCGGAGATCCCGGCGAGGGGCAGGAACCGGATGTCGACCAGTCGCGATGGGGATTCGACGCCGTTCTTCATGAGGTCCACGAGGTTGGTTCCACCGCCGAGAAAGCGAACGTCGTCGCCTTGGGCGGTCAGCTGCAAAGCCTCGGATACCTGGGTGGCGCGATGGTACGCGAATTCTTTCACTGCGGCACCGCATTCCGGGCTGAGGTCTGCAAGACAGCTCGCACGATCGCTGGATAAGCCCCGCAGCGACAGAGGTTTCCGCTCATTCGTTCGCGCACTTCGTCGGCATCCAGGTCCGGTATGGGGAGGTCCGGGGAGATGTTGGCGGTCACGGCGCTGGGCCATCCCCGGGCATGTTCGGACAAGACCGCGACGGCCGAGCAGATCTGCCCCGAGGTACAGAAACCGCACTGATAGCTATCGAGGCGAACGAACGCGCTTTGGATCGGGGCCAGCATGTCTCCGTCGGCGAGACCCTCGATGGTCGTAACATCCGCGCCTTCGGCCGCCACTGCCAACGTCAGACACGACACGACTCGGCGGCGGTCCAACAGCACCGTGCACGCGCCGCACTGGCCGTGGTCGCAACCCTTCTTCGGGCCGGTGAGTCCGAGGTCTCCGCGCACGGCGTCGAGCAGCGTCCGACGGTTGTCCACCTCCAGCGCTTGGATCTTTCCGTTGACGCAAAGCGTTATCTCGCTTCGTATTTCGTCGTTCATATGCACACCCCGATTTCGCGCTCGATGGACGAAGACGCCCGGTCCAATCCATGTAACCATCGGCACGATCGGAAGTGCTCACACAAAAGCCGCGCGGATTTGCACGATCCTGCCGAGCTCATTGACATCCCGAAACGGCCAGGGATGTTTGACGGACACGATTGGCGGTGCGCAGCAAGGAACGGTGTCTGAAAATGGGTCGATACGGTCTGCCGGACTCTGCGAGGAGTGACCGGAATGCCAAGCAACGACGTGCTGTGGCGAGCGCCGAAGGCGATCGGGTCACGACTGTCGAGCTCTTCTTCGACCTTGCCTACGTCTTCGGATTCACGCAGGTCAGCCGACTGATGGCAGACGAGCACTCGCCGATCGCCATAGTCCAGGGTCTCGCGATCCTAGCCCTGCTGTGGTGGTCGTGGACGGCCTACAGTTGGCTGTCGAACCAAGCCCACGCCGACGAGGGCGTCGTACGGTCGGCGATGTTCGTGGGAATGACGGCCGTGTTCGTCGTCGCGCTCGTCATCCCCGAGGCCTATCACGACCGATCCGGCGGATTGTCAGGTCCGCTGGTGTTCGTGGCCGCCTACCTGGTAGCCAGGTTCACCCACCTGGCTGTTTATGTGATGGCGTCCGTCGGCGATACGGCTGCTCGGCGTGAAGGCCGTAAGGACTGCGGCGTCGGCATCGACAATGGCCGATGCACTTGTGAAGACCCTGCTGGAGGAGTCCGACCCCACCCGGATCATTCGGATAGGGACGGCCACGGTCTACCTTGATCGGCTGGCGGACTCCCGAGAACCATCGTGGCGCATGGTCTTTCAGGGGCGGCGCGGCGGGCCGCCACGCCGGCACATCGGTGCCTTGATGCACCTGTGCCTTGACGACTATCTGACCGGGCGGTGGGATGAGGCCGAGTACCTCGCCCGCGAGGGGCAAACGGTGTGTGACAGCGCCGGGTTCCCGTTCTTCGCCTGGTATTTCCGGTACAACCGAGCATTGATCGCCGCAGGCCGCGGCCGTTTCGCCGAGGCGAACAGTCTCGCCGATGAGATCACGCACTGGGCGCTGCCACGTGGGGTGTCGGCAGCTGCCTTGTTCGCCCGGCAACCGTGGGCCCTGGCTGCACAGGGGCAGGGCGACTTCGAGGCGGCGTTCCACCATGCGGCCGCGATGAGCCCACCCGGCACCCTGGCCTCGCACGCCCCGCACTGTACGTGGGCCATGTTCGATCTCGTCGAAGCCGCCATGCGTACCGGTCGTGTCCCTGAAGCTCGAGCGCACGTCGAGGCGATGCGTGCCGCCGACGTGGCCGCCCTCTCACCCCGCATGGCGCTGATCCTCGCCGGAGCCGAAGCACTCGTCAGCGACGAGGACGAGGTTTCGGCCCGCGTGGAGGCAATGCTGGCCGACCCGGAAACCCAGCGGTGGCAGTTCGAGTCTTCCCGGGTCAGGCTCACCTACGGCGAAAAACTGCGCCGGACGGCACCGCCTGTGAGAGCCCGCCCATATCTGATCGCGGCACGTGACGGTTTCGCGGCCATGAACGCCGAGCCCTGGGTTGAACGCGCCCGCAATGAGTTACGGGCGACCGGCTATCGCCAGAGAGATCTGCCCACGACATCGGGGCCCGAGGCATTGACCGCCCAGGAAGCGCAGATCGCGCGCCTGGCGGCGCGTGGGCTGACCAACAAGCAAATCGGTGAGCGCCTGTACCTGTCGCACCGCACCGTCGGCGCGCACCTGTACAGGACCTTCCCGAAGCTGGGAGTGACCTCGCGTGCGGGGCTCACCGCTGCGCTGACGCGACTCCCTGACCCCGGCGAAAGGCCGGCCGATGACGGTCATTCACGCTAGGTCATCGGCCGGTGATCGTGATTCGGAGCGGAGTCGAATGACAGATGTACTCCGAACTGGCAACGCGGACAGTTGATCTCACATCGACCACCGCATTTTTGGGAGTATCCCGATGACCACCGCTTACCGACCCGGCTTCCTGCGCGAATTCCTGCGCGCACCGCTCACCGTTGCCGCGATCGCGCCCAGCAGCGCATCGCTGGCGGCGGCCGTCACCTCACCCATCCCGATGGAGGGTTCGCCGACGGTCCTGGAACTCGGACCCGGCACTGGTTCCTTCACTGTCGCGATCCAGCGTCGTCTCGCAGGCCGCGGCCACCATCTCGCCATCGAGATCAACGAACGATTCGCCGATGCCTTGGCCACGGAATTCCCGCAGGTCACCGTTGCCACCGGTGACGCACGCGAACTCAAGGCGATCATGCGCGCGAACGGGCGACACGAAGCCGACGTAATCATCAGTGGTCTGCCGTGGGCCGCGTTCACACCCGACCGGCAGGACAGCCTGCTCGACGCTGTCGTGGACGGCCTCACCACGAGCGGGGTGTTCACCACCTTCGCCTACACCTCCACGCAGTGGACCCCGCCCGCCCGGCGGCTACGGCAAAGTCTCAGCGACCGCTTCGAAGAGGTCTTACCCTGCCGCACCGTGTGGGCGAACCTGCCTCCCGCGTTCATCTACTTCTGCCGTCGACCGCGCAGTCACCGGCCTGCCCGAAGGGAGCCCGTCACAGCTATCCCAACGCCGGGATTCGACGATCACTACGCCGCTGGAGTATTCCGACGATTCAGAACGGCGTCACGGCTGGGGGCGGTGCCGAACATGCGGCGGTATTCGCGGCTGAATTGCGAGGGGCTGTCGTAGCCGACCCGATGCGCGACCGTGGTGATGTCGTGGGCTTGCGTAGTGAGAAGGAGTCGGGCCTGTTGGAGCCGGATCTGCTTCTGGAACTGGATGGGGCTCTGCGCGGTGACGACCTGAAAGTTCCGGTAGAACGCCGAGGGGCTCAAACCGGACATTCGAGCCAGGTCCGCGACGCGAAAGGGCTCGTCATAGTGGTCGCGGATCCAGCGCACGGCCCGGCCCATATGGTGCAGGCCGCTCTCGGCCATGCCGAGTTGCCGCACGGCGGCCCCCTGCTCGCTGGTGATCAGCCGCCAAAGAATCTCACGTTGGATCAGTGGCGCGAGCGCCACACGATCGCCTGGGTGGTCCAACAGCCGGATCAGGCGTATCGCCGCGTCGAGAAGTTCGGCGGTCAGATCGCCGACCGCAATGGCGGGCACCGGCCCTTGGCGTGGGCGCGGCAAGTCGCCGGGACCAACGTCCAAGAGCAACTCGGCGATCGCTGAGGGTTCCAGAGCCAGCGCGAATCCCAGCGCCGGGTTATCCGGCTGGGCGTTGACGAAATGGCCGGTCACCGGCAAATCGACCGAGGCGACGAGGAATTCGCCCGGCCGGTACTCGTGCACGTGATCACCCACCGCGAGGCGTTTGACTCCCTGCGCCAGAACCGCCAGAACCGTGCCTGACATTTCAATGGTCGGCGGTCCCGACCGCTCCACTTTCGCGATGTACAAGCCTTGGATCGCAGTCGTCTCTCCTGGCCGCGCATGTCTGGCCAACAGCACTCGCAGTTCGTCGAAATCCATGGTCCGAGTGCATCACACTAATCAGCCGATAGTCCTCATTGTTGGAGTATCGGGCAAGTCTTCGAGAGCTTCTTTCTACTATCCATGCACTTCAGGATGGTGAAATTGAGCTATTGGAAAATCCGATCGAATACACACACCGATTCGATCAGGAGAATCACACCCCGTCGAAGGAGAACCGTCATGACTGTCGGCTACGGATTCAATGCCATCTTGACCGCCAATCCCGGCATGGCCGACCAACTGGTCGAACTGCTGCTGACCGGACTGGACGAAGGTAACCCCGGCTCGAGCGAATACTGCCTTGTCTATCTCGTCTGCCGGTCGGCGTCCGATCCGGACGTCGTTCACGTCACCGAGGGGTGGACCAGCGAAGAGGACCACCACCGGATCTTCGCCGGCGAGGCCGCCCAGGCGATCGTGGCCAAGGTTCAAGGTTTCGTCGCCACCGAAGGCCCCTACACCGACTATGTCCCGGTCGGCGGCAAGGCCGAATTCTGACCCGCCCCAACGCTTCTCAACATAAGGAATACTGATGTCGCCGCTCGCCCGTCCTGCCTTCGACCCCGAACTCGGCATGCTCCTCACCGACATGCCGCTCATCCCGCAGATCACCTCGGAGATCCTGACTCAACTGCGGCAAATACCTTCCACGCCGCTGGAGGCCATGCTGGCAGGTCGCAAAGTCGACAGGCGTGAACTCACGATCCCCGCCGCAGACGGCGCGGACATCCCGATGACGGTCCTGATTCCCTCTGATTCAGCTACCGCGGCTCCTTGCGTGTACTGGATGCACGGCGGCGGCATGATCATGGGCGACCGATTCTCGCAGCTGGACATTCCACTGGAATGGCTCGACGCTCTCGGTGCCGTCGTGGTCACTGTCGACTACCGCCTCGCCCCCGAGCACGGCGGCATCACCCCCGTGCAGGACTGCTACCAAGGCCTGCGATGGATCGTCGAGCACGCTGAGGAACTCGGCGTCGATCCCGACCGCATCATCGTCGCGGGCACCAGCGCCGGTGGCGGCCTCGCGGCCGGCGTGACCCTCATGGCCCGCGACCTCGGCGGCCCAGCGATCAGTGCCCAGATCCTGAGCTGCCCGATGCTCGATCACCGCAACGCCACCACCTCCAGCCGCCAGTACTCGGGCGGACCCGCCGTCTGGACCGGTGAGACCAACGCGTTCGCCTGGAACGCCGTCCTGGCCGACCTTCACGACGGCCGGATCCCCGCCTACATCTCACCCAGCCTCGCCGAGGATCTGTCCGGCCTCCCACCCACCTACATCGACGCCGGCTCCGCGGAGGTCTTCCGCGACGAGGACGTCGACTACGCCACCCGCATCTGGGCAGCCGGAGGCCAAGCCGAACTTCACGTCTGGGCAGGCGGATTCCACGGTTTCGATTCGCTCTTCCCGCGCGCGAACCTCTCCGCCGCTGCACGCCGAATGCGGACAGAGTGGCTCACCCGCACCCTCCCGCCCGCCGGACGCGAGAACACTTCCGATCCCCGATCTGACAGTGTGGACGCACCGTGGATAGAAGGCCTCGATCCAGGCCGCGTGATCTGAAAACCCCAGTCCAGTAGAGTGTTTCATCCTACGAACAGCCGTTCTGGGCCGCATTTGACGCAACCCGGTCGTGGTGGAGACTGCTAGCTAGCTGTTGATCACCAGCAGTGTTCGCTGATAGAAGCCGTGGGCGTAGTGGTCGTGTCCTCCTCTCGACACCGTAGAACCTCGATCCCTTTGCACTGCAAAGGGATCGAGGTTCTTCTTTTCAGCAGTCTCCCTTGGCGGAAAGCCTGGGACCTCGCCTTCGCTGGCGTCGGAACGGCGTGTCGGGGTGGTCGGGTCCGGGGTGCGATCATCGAATACCCCTCGGGGCGGGTCCGACCTTCCCGCCCCCTAGCGCCGGGCTCGAACGCGCGATCACCTGGCTGGCGCGCCGCACCGACGGTGACGTGGATGGTGTCCTGATCGCGGCCGAGGGCACCGGTTCCTACCGGGCAATCCTGGCCGATCGTCTCGAACGGATCGGCTACCGGGTCGTCGAGGCGCCGACACCATCGTCGAAGCGGTTGCGCGACAAGGGAAAAACCGATGCGCTCGACGCGTTGACCGCAGCCCGCTCGACGTTGATCACGCAGCTGGGCAAGCTCCGTGATCGCCGCCGCGGCCAGGTCCGGGCCGCGCTCAACGTGCTCAGCGTGGGCGTGAGCAGATGAGCACCGACCGGACCCGCTGCGTCAACTCGCTCACCGCGTTGGTGCGCGCGCATGCTCTGGGTATCGACGCGCGCCACCCGCTCACCGCGGCGCAGATCGCGACCATCGCCAGCTGGCGCAGCCGCAACGAACCACTCGGAATCGCCACTGCGAGAACCGAAGCGATCCGACAGGCCCGCCGCATCGGTGACCTCGACCATCAGCTCAAAGACAATCGTCAACGGCTCGATGCGCTCGTCGGCGAGCACGCACCGGAACTACTCACGCTGCCCGGTGTCGGCGCGGTCGTCGCCGCGGTCATCTTGACGGTCTGGTCGCACCACGGCCGGATCAAGACCGAGGCGCACTGGCCAAAATCGCTGGAACATGCCCGATCCCAGCATCATCGGGCAACACGGTGCGTCACCGGCTCGGTCGTGGCGGCGACCGCCGCCTCAACCGGGCGATCCACACCATCGTGATGACCAGGATGCGCGCAGACGACCCACCCGCGCCGACACCCGGCGACGGCACGCCGAAGGACGCACGACCCGCGAGACCAGACGGTGTCTCCAGCGCTATGTCGCTCGACAGATTTTCCGCACCCTGCACGAACCCGCTCACACCACTTGACAAACATAGAAGCCTCCCGGGTTTGATGCCCATCTTCTTGACAATCCCAAACCGGCGGATCAGCCGTCTTGGACGGGCGTTGACCTCGTCGTAGTAGGGGTTCAGGGTGAACGTCGCGTGACAGGGTCGTGTGGCCGGCCAAGCGGAGCCGTAACGGAAGAAAAGCTGTTCGGTGCGGCGAGATGTGAAGTGGCCCTAAATGGTTTGCGCCGGATCTTGCGCGCGGGGATGCTCGGCCGAACAGTCATAGAGAGGAAAAGCGAAATGGCCGCATCCAGCAAGCGGGCTGAGTCCGAGCCGGAGGTCCGCACGACGGCCGGTGTGCTGCGCGGTGGCCGGGAGGCGGGGTTGGCGGTCTTCCGCGGCATCCCGTTCGCAGAGCCGCCGGTCGGCGACCTGCGTTTCGCCGCGCCGCGGCCGGTGCGCGGCTGGGATGGGGTGCGACCCGCCGTCGCCTACGGCCCGCCGCCTCCGCAGTCCGCCGTGCTCGCGGTGTCTCAGGACACCGCCGGAGGCGACTGGCTGACGGTCAATGTCTGGACGCCAGAACCGGATCCGGCCTCCGAGCTCCCGGTGATGGTGTGGTTTCCCGGCGGTGGTTATGCCATGGGCAACGCCGGCCTGCCGGAATACGACGCCGGGCACTTGGCCGCGATCGGAACCGTGGTCGTGACCCTCAACTACCGTCTCGGCATCGAGGGGTTCGCCCAGATCGAGGGCGCCCCGGCCAACCGTGGACTGCTCGACCAGGTCGCGGCCCTGGAGTGGGTGCGGGACAACATCCGGGTGTTCGGCGGCGACCCTGACCGGGTGACTGTCTTCGGGCAGTCGGCGGGTGCCGGATCGGTCGCCGCGCTGCTCGCGATGCCGCGCGCCGCCGGGCTCCTGCGCCGGGCGATCGCACAGAGTGTGCCGGGGACGTTCTTCTCTCCTGAGCTGGCCGCCGACCTTACCGCGGCCTTCGCCGCCGAGCTCGGGGTGGCGCCCACGGTGTCCGGGCTGTCCGCGGTGGCCCCGGACCTACTACCCGCCGCTGGCGACGCGGTCTTCGCCAAGATGGACCAGTGGCGGGAGCGCTGGGGGCAGATCACCCACCGGCCGATTCCGTATGCGCCGGTTGTCGACGGTGACGTGCTGCCCACGACCCCCTGGCGGGCGCTGGCCGATGGCGCCGCCCGGGACGTCGAGCTTCTCGTCGGGCACACGCGGGACGAGCACCGGTTGTTCAGCCTGATCGACGGTGTGCTCGGCCAGGTCACGCGGGAGCAGACCGAGACCGCGCTGCACGTTCTCGCCGCCGGGCCGGACGGTGCGCGCCGGTATCGGGAGGCGTTCCCGGCCGCTGTCGATGAGGAGCTGTACGAGCTGGTCAACGCCGACTGGTTGTTCCGCATGCCGAGCGTGCGGCTCGCCGACGCGCAGATCGCCGGTGGCGGCCGGGCCCACCTCTACGAGCTGACCTGGACTGCCCCGGGCATGGGCGGCGCTCTCGGCGCCTGCCACGGGCTGGACGTGCCGCTCGTCTTCGGCAACCTGGGCAGTGGGCAGACCGCCATGCTGATCGGCGACCCGCCCCCGCCGGAGGCGGCGGAGCTGTCGGCGCGAATCCGCGGGTCGTGGACGTCATTCGCCGCGCATGGCGACCCGGGCTGGCCCGCGTACGACGCCGATCACCGCCTTGCCCAGATCTTCGACACGGCGTCGACGGTTGCCGCCTACCCGGAGGAGGCCTCGCGGCTGCTGTGGCAAGATTTCACCTTCCCGGCGCTGCCGCTGCTCGCGCGGTGAAAGTAGTCGCACTCGGCCAAGATCGACGTTGGAGTGAAGGTCGCGGCTCCCGCCAGATTGGCTGCTCGAGCTCTGATGGTCGGTCCTGGGCGCTGATGTCGTGTGCACCTCGAGTGCTATCAATTCGCCCGGCAGGCACGTGGAGGGCTCGGCTCCTGGGTGCCTCGATGTGGGTAGCGCCACTCGGAGCCTGGCGGAATCGGAATCTGCCATGCTGCCGTTTACACCACGGGCATCGATCTGCCAGAAGTGTGAGTGCCAGGCCATGGTGCGGCCTCGTTTTTCGGCGTTAACGCCCATCAGGCCACAGGCCCTGGATGCGGACACGTAAGCGCACGAAACGCATCGTGACGCAGCTGTTTTCGGCCGGTAGCCTCGCGCGCGTGTCGATGCACGAGATCGGGGATCTGGTCGAATGGTCGGTGCGGGTGCTGCATACGCGGTATCCGGTACAGGATGGGTACGACTATTCATTGAGGAGAGGTTTCGGCAGTTTCAGAATGCACGGTAATGGCGCCGCATATCGGGTGCACCGAAACTCGGCTGTGCGCTTTCGGATGCCGGGGATTACCACACCCACCGGCCCATCCGGAGAATTCGATACAAACCAGAATGCAAACCGTGGGGTTTCCGTGGGGCTGGGCCAAACAAACAGGTCAGGCCCGGTTAAAAACCGGTCTGAACTGTTGTTTTTGTGGACCTTGTGGGACCTTACTACAACACGAACATGCAGGTAGAAGCGCTGGAGCAGTTGCTGGCGGCGCTGCCCGACCCCGACGGACCAGCCCCCCTGCACCGACCAAGCGGCCTAGTCCAGCCCGGCCCCACCAACTCCAACGACGCCTCACCACCAACCAGAGCGCCGAGATCACTGCCGCATACGATGCCGGAGCCTCCGCCAAACAGCTCGCCCCGTCCACTCGTAGACCGCACCGTTCAGCGTCAAACTCAGCTGAAGATTGTTCGGCACTTTCGACATCCCAAGACGATCATGCCGCGTAGACCAGATACGTGAGCCTGGACCAGATCGCTCGAGTCAGGACAGCACACCTCGAATTGCTTCTTCGGCGACCGATATTCGGCTACGAGCGGATTTCGGCGGACAGCGCTCGCAGGGCACACACGAAGATCGGGACGCAAACTCCGCACGGATCGACGGATCCGGCGGGGCTGCTTGGTCAGGTGTTCGCGCAATGCGGGCTTGTGGGCCTAACGCTTCACAACGCGAACACCCTGATCGCGATCGGGCCACAGATCCACAGATCCGAGTTCGAGCATGTCGTCGTGTAGGCGGACCGCGCGGTGACTCTCGACGCGCAGCGGCCGCACCGCGTCGGGGGCGGTGGGCAGTTCACCGATCCGCGGGTGATGTGCGAGACTCACTGGGCCGCAACAGGTATCGGTTAGAACGCGAGGAGTCAGGTGTCTTTCGAGTAGTGGAGCACACGTTGGGAATCGGTACCGCTGTCCGAGGCAGTAGAGCGCTACGACATAAGTAAAGCCGCCGACAACCGCGCGGAGGACCTGGAAGAACTCTTCGGGGAGGAGCCGGAATGCTTCTTCGTTCACCAGGGTGACCTGACCGTCGACGGGGCGTTGTCGATAGGAAACAATCCCGGTCTGGCGGAGGACACCGTTTACGTCATCGATGGCGACCTGACGGTCAACGGGCCGATGCGCTTCTTGAACGGAGATGTCTACACGCCGCTTTATGTCACCGGCTCGGTCACCGTGCAGCACCTGATGTGCCTCCTGGACAGCAATCTCTTCATCGGCGGCTCGCTCACTGTCGGGGGTCTGCTGATGACGGAACTCTCCGATATGGGAATGCTCGTCGTACACGGTGCCGCTTCAGCGAGCGCGTGGTTCGAAACATGGGACAAGGGCGAGGTCATCTTCGTCGATGATCTGCAGGCCCGTCGGCTGCGGGTGTCCGAGGGTGACTACTTCGAACACTCCGACGCGGATGACGCGGCCGACATCCTGTTGCCCGAGTTCCTGGACGGCGACCTCGAAGACGCCGCGGAAAAGCTCTGGGCCGCCGTAGTTGAAGGACGTCCGCTGCTGCGCCCTTGATTCATCCTGGTTCGATAGGCAGCCGCGGGAAGAGAACCTCATCGAGCTCGCTGCCGACGACACCATCCCACAGCCTGAGATCAGTGCACCCGACCGACGCCACCCCGACGCGGGTCGGCGAGTAGATCTTCCGGAAACGAACAACGCCGCCACTTCACTAGAAGGTAGCGGCGTCAGTGTCCTACTCCACGATTTCGAATCACCGTGTTCTGGTAAGACATCCAAGGTGGAGCTAAGGGGATCTTCCTTTGTGTCCCAACGCTTCCGGTCGAGCACGTTGCGTTGCAGCAGCGCGAACCACGACTCCATGGCCGAGTTGTCCGCGCATGCGGCCACCCGACCCATAGAGCCCTGCAATTGGTTGCGAGACAATAAGGTTACGAACTTTCTGGAACGGCCGGATGACTGTGGGGTGGACGCCTTGCCGAGCCCCGGGCCGGACCGGGCACCGTACTCATCGATGCGAATGCGGCGCGGTGGTGTACACACCTGACCGTGATGTCGAATGCACTTGTGCGAGAGGAACTGTGCAGTGGATGCCGCTACCGAAAAGCTGATCACCGTGGTCGTCGACGCGATTCCGCCCCGTGCTGATCTCACCGCGGACGAAGTGCATCGCATCGTGTGTGCCGAGGTTATCCAGCCGCCATCGCGAGAGCAGGTCGAGCAGGTGCTCGAGGTGCTGCAAACTCTTGGACTTCGGTACATGCCAGGGGATGTCGGCTGGGCCGTGGTCCTGCGGCTGCGCGATCTGGAATACCTGGCCGATCCCGCGCGGGCCAGTCACCCACCGCTGCCCGAGGACAACGGACCTCGATAGATAGCCGCATGAAGGGGCAGCGGCAAGATGCGTTCGGAGGTCAGAATGCCGTGGCTGGGTTCGAATCGGCGCTGGATGAGCGTGAGGGTTGCGGCTGTGATGCGACCGACCGCCGCGTTACCCCGATCTGCCGCAGCTGGCACATACCTGTCACCGGTTGGGAGGCTGTCATTTGCCATCGTTGCGCCACGACGTTGCCAGTTGTGGGACGACCGACAGCAGGTGATCTGCTGGGAGAACATGTTCCAGATCCGCTATGCGGACCGATCATGTCGATGGCGGCCGAACGTCTGGAAATGCCCGGCAAGTGCGGAAGTTCGTTTATGACTCGGTGCATGCTCCCCCGGCACGTGCAGACCGCTTCCGCTGTATTGGACGCTTATGACACAGTTCTCACCGTGCCGTTGAATGGTCTGCCGGACTGGTTGCCGGCCTGGTGTGTGGACCGGTTGGGGGACGAGCCGGTCGGTGTGCTGTTCGAGTTGCGGCGGATGTCGGCGGTGTTCGGGCTGCGGCTGGCCGGTGGGTGCGATGTCGTGGTGAAAGCGCGGGAGGATGGCGGCCGCGTCGCGTCGTGTGTCACCGCGCAGGCCCGGTTGGCGGAGCGGGGGGCGTGCGCCCGACCGCTCACACCTGCGGTCGGCGTTGGTGCTCTGGCCATACAGGGCATTCTGCTGATCGTTCATGATGGTGCTCATGACCGGAGAATCTCTGCGAGTGGACCTCACCCAGCTGCGCAGGTCGTTCGATGTGCTGCTGAGCCACGTGAGGGCTGCGGTGGCGGGCGATACCGTTGCCTTGGACAAGGACTACTTCTGGTCTATCCCATCGGACGAGCTGTACGACCCTTTCAATGCTCCGGCCGACCTGACGATCGGTTCGCTGGCCGATTCCTGGCAGCACCTGAGCGATCTGCTCGCCGATCCCGATCGCGCTGTGGGATATCACCTGGTGTGGCTCGCCGATGTATTGCGGGCCATCGGCCATGACATCTGAAGGGCGTTCGGTGGACGTCGGCAGCCAACGTCCTCAATTGCCGCTGGGCGCGCGGTTGGTGAAGGTCCGCTTCTGCCGAGTTCAGTGCGTTCGTTGGGTGTTCGCCAGGAGGGTCTGGTCGATGAGACCTACGCCGGCGCAGCAGCTCGCCAAGTGGCGTTGTGGAGCCTCGGCGGGAACGTCCGCTAGCCGCTAGCCGCTAGCCGCTAGCCGCTAGCCGCATGCCGCGCTGTCCGGAACGGCCGCCGAGAGTTTCACCCCGAGTTTCGTATGACTCTTCAACGCGCCCAGCAATTTCCAATGGAACCGCGGTCTGCAATCGCGCGTTCTGCCGGGAGACATCTTCTTGATTATCATGCCGTCATGTTGTTGTCATCGAGCGTCTGGACGCGCGTTTTCTCCGGGCTCGGCGCCTGTGTCGCTGCTGTTCTGGTGTTGCTCTACGCGTTCTTATTGCTGCTCGAAGGTATGCCTGACGAGGAGGTCTCGCCAGGCATTCACGCCCTACTCGTCACCAAGCTGATTGTTGCGGGTATGGCGGGTGTGGCGTTGATCGCTGGTGCTGCGAGTAAGTGGAGGTGGGTGATCCTTGGTGGTTGCTCGTTGTTCTTCGCCGATTTCGCACTCTGGCTCGTTTGGTACTCAGGGGTTTTCAGACTTGCGACTTACGAGCATCCCGAGCCTGGCCCGGTCCCGCAACCACCGTTGTTTTGGTTGGTGCTGGTAACCGTCTGGGGCGTGTTTCCCGGTCTGCTCGCAGTGCTCGCGTGTCGACGGCCACCCGAACGTGCGCTCGATCGTCCACAACTTCCGCCGACCGGACCCGCGAGCGTCTAACGCTGGTGATCTACGGGGCCGTCTTAGATGGCGACAGCGAATGCGTCATAAGCGGTGAGGGCGCAATGTTCGAGTGGAGCGATCACTCCTACCGTGATCTGCTCGCGCGACACGCAGAACACTGCCGACGACGCAATATCCGACATAGTCCGGACAACCTGTAATGCCGCTTGGCGCGCGGTCGCCGAACGTCCGCTTCTGCCGAGTTCCGAATAGTTGGCTCAGTCCCGCACTATTCACCGCCGTACGGCGTTAGAAGGCCAATATCAGCGCAGTAATGCGAGATCAGGCCGGATGATCTCGCCGCGATGTCTTGTGCCGGCCTTCGACGTCGGCGCTACCGATCATCTCGACACGGTGGTTGTGGGACGCGGATCAGCAGTGTTCGTATTGACGTACGTAGGGCTGCGACTCCGGTAAGACGTTGTGCCCGGGTGTCTGGCAGCCGCCGACCACGACCTCGAAAAAGGGGCGGCCGTAGGAGTAGCCGCCGGGGCCGTTGGGTGTGTGGATCGTGTAGTCGACCGCCGCGCCGGAGCCTGCCAGGTAGGGAAGATGCAGATCGGCGAGTTGTGTGGTCTGCGCGGCGCTGAATTCCGTACCTACGGGAGGGAATACGGTGACGCCCAGTGTGAGGCCTTCAAAAGGCGGGTCGTAGACCGACACCCGAGCGAAGAACGGGATGGGTTGATCGGTCAGGAACCACTGCCACAGGTCGAGTTCGTCATTGGACGGGAAGCGAGGGGTGGGCTCTTGGTGGGGGGTGACGCGATCATGGGGCCACGGATACGACCCGGGGAACCGTGCCGAGTGATTGGTGAACCCACGCTCCCGCTCATGAACGGTGGATACGATCCACTGGTTGGATGCCAGTTCGGGGAAATCCCGGATGATTCGGCGCATCGCCGCGGTGGCGCGGTGAGGTTCGCTCTCGGAGCCTGCCCGGATGTCGATGGTGTTGGTTATGCGGTTCGCGTCGCCGCCGCTCGAGTCCCAGTGCACTTCGGTACCGGCGGCCCATAGTCGCGCCCAGTTGTTTGCGGCGTTCGCTTCCGTGCTCACGTCACGGCCGAAAAGCCAGTACGCGTAATAGGAGTCCGCCATCCGGTCGATGGTGACCGCTGTCGGGTCGCCTTGGAAACGCCGCGGAAGCGGTTGAGCGCCCATGGCACTCACCACAGACGCGGCCTCGGCCGGTGTGGCGTCGTCGCGGAGCCGCACGTCGAGTATGGCGTTGAAGTTTCTGTTGCCCTTGTAGCGCTCGAACCGGTGTGACGCTTCGGTCACCCCCGGAAGGGCCCGGATGGCAGTCTCGATCTTGCGTGACCAGCTGTCATGCTCGGCCTGGTCGCGTCCATGTCCGAAATAGCCGCATCCGGTCAGCAGAACAGCCGCCATCAGCAACCCGAGGGTGGGCACGGTAGAGCGCATAGCGTTGATCTTGCCAGCAATTGGCGTCACGGCGCTGCCGCCGACGCGCCCCCAGTTCTGTGGCCGGATTGCGAGAGTTTCGACGCAGCTGGGGAATTGCGGTGGCGTAACGGGCGGGGGGTGAGCGACGGAATGGACGGCCCGACCCGACGATCGCCACGCCTCGCCGCCCTCCCGCCCCAGCTATCTGCAGACTGCCATCGCTCGGTCCAATTTCCTTGGGGAGATACTGATTTGAGTGTTCATCCGCCTCTTCGCAGCCGCACTAGGGTTCCTCGTCTTCGCGGGAACGGCTTGGACCTTCCTCCGCGCATCGGGTTCCCTCGTCGATGAGTTCGTCCTGGTGCTGGGTGTCCCGGCTGGTATCTGGCTGTTGGTGCGCTCCGTCGATCAGAAGAAATGATCAAGGCCGACCTGCAGGCGCAGGTCACGGCGTCATCAGATGTCACGAGTTTTGAGACCCTACAGATTTGTAGGTTCTCAAAACTCGTGGCGGAATCTCAGAATGTTTGGCGGTGACGTGGCGGATCCGCCACGGTTCTGAGATTCCGCACGCTTCGCTGGGGCAGATTGGCATGCTCAGCCGGTGCGGTGATCGCAGCAACCCTCCGCCGACTGCCCTAGCCGTTCGTCGGCATTCCTTCTGACGATCGGCTCGAAGCGTGGCGGTCCAACTACCCTGTAATGGCCGATTGCAGGGTGACTGGAGCAGGTCAGGGTGCTCAGCTCGTGAGGCGATCCACCCATGCGTCCTGGCAATCGGCTAACGGTCCGCTGAGCGGCAACGGCTCGAAACCGACGGCCCGTTCACATCTGGGACAAGGCACTTGATTCACGTTGGTTCTGTGACGACGCGGTGATGTTCATACCAAATTCCAGGGACAGTCGATCCGTCCGGCAACCGCTGCGGTCGCCGGTCCTTTTCTGTTGCGCCGATCTTGTCGCAGATGCGCTGCACCGCGAGATTCGACTCGTTCGTGCCGATCTCTACGCTGGTGTATCCGGTGTCGTGGATCGCGTCGACGAGGGCGGCCACCGCTTCGCTCGCATAACCGGCTCGCCGGTGACTGGGGCCAATCCACCAACCGATGGCCGCGAACGACGTCTGGTCGTCGCTGGGGTGCACAGTCGCGCCACCGATCACGGTTGTGTCTGATCGCGACTCGATCACCAGAAGCCCGGGAGTCGGGTGGCCGCGCCCGACCGCCTTGATCAGTGCCCGGCCATTTCGTTCTGTCCAACCGTTGCTGGCGAGCATCGCATCGTCGATCGTGGCCTCGAGCGGGACCGCGTCCTTCTGCGCCGGTCGGCGCAGGGTGAGCCGCGAGGTTTCGATGTCCCGCAGCACGTCATAGCGTGCACTGCTCTCCTTGCTGGCGAGTTCGCTGACGCGCCACACCCAAAGCCAAACCGCGACGAGTACGGTGGCCACCACGAGCAGCAGCCAGACACCAACGATGAGTTCGGTTGCGGCAGAGGGAAATCCGGCCGTAGCCGCGACGCCGATGACTGCTGCGGGAAACCCGAGGAGTGCGATCCATCCCGCCAGCCCAAGGGTGGAACGCCGGGGCCAGTGCTGAAATGACGCTTTGGCAGCAGCGATTCGCCAGGTGGGGAACATACGCGAACAGTATTCGATTCCGTCGTATTCGTCGCGGATCCGTCGCGCGGTGCCTGAGGTGCCCGGGCGGCACCCTCGCCTTTCGTGATCGTTCTCGACGGGGCGATGATCGCTACGATCACGCTCGATCGGCGCGACACAGAGCGTCCGTGTCACGTCCGTCCGGATGCCGGGGATGCCGAGCTCGGCTACATGATCCTGCTGTAGATGCTCAAAACGCCGTGCCGGAATCTCAGAACGTTTGACGGTGACGTGGCGGATCCGCCACCGTTCTGAGATTCCACACTCGAGACCGGATTTCACCATGGCCATCAATAAGATCCAGTTCGACAGACAAGTCCAGTTCCCCCACCCCCGCCACTGGCTCCTCGCCGGCATCCTCCCGATCATGCGACGTGGTCCGAACACCGGAGTGCCGTCTGGCGCGAACCTGCTCGGGTTGCTCAATCACGATGTTTCGTCGAACCTTCGATGTTCCTTGGGGACTACGTCACCGACTGGAAGGCCGCCTTCCGGGTCGCACCAGCCGACACCGTGGCCGACGTCACCGCCCCGCTACGGCGAGGCGGTAGCAGCCGAACACAGTTCTCGACGGGGGTACACCGACTTCGGTGCGCCGCTCCCCTGGCTACAGTCGACCAGGCCCGATTCCAGCGGCCGCTGAGCACTTAACCTCACGATCGAGAAGACGGGCCGACATCCTCCGCGAACTCATCGACGCCGCAACTGGCACTGACGCCAGATATCCACGGGCACAAGATCGCCGCCCGAGTGGACCAGCCCATCCTCGCGTGCTCCCCTTCGGACGGGCGTCATCAGCGGTAGGCGACACCGTCAGGGACCCTCAGTGAAGTGCACGCAGTTGCCGGCAGGGTCGCGTAGGGCAAATTCTCGTCCCCATGGTTCGTCGGAAATCTCGGTCATGGCCGGACCGGAGGTGTCGGAATAATTGGTGGAGACCAGCTGCGACCACTCGGGTGTCTCCTGCCACTGTGCCACGAACCGGAGCAGCAGATCCTCCCTCCCCGAGTCGGCGACGAGCTGGACGCCGACCGGCAACACATCAACCCGGCTTCGCGGTTCTGGGTTTCAGTGCTTCCGCTGCACGAAACCGGGATCGATCAGGGATCCATGTACCTGCTGATTGTGACTGTGGCACAACTGATGTAACGCGAAGGAGGTCTGCATCGCGTTCCAGCGGCCCTGGTTGTCCTGCGCCGCGTTCACCGCCTCCTTGGCAAGCTTCAACGCGAACAGCGGCTTCTGGACGATCCGGAGGGCCAGGCCGAGGGTGAACGATGCGAGCTCGCCGGCCGCCACGACATGATTCACCATTCCGAGGCGGTGGGCATCAGCGGCGGAGACATAGTCTGCGGTGAACAGCATCTCCTTGGCCTTCCGGACACCGAGCTCGAAGGGATGGTTGAACCACTCCGCTCCGCTGACCCCCATCGTCACAGTGTTGTCGAGAAATTGTGCGTCCTCGGAGGCCACGATCAGGTCGCACGGCCATACGAGCATCAGCCCACCGGCAATGACCTTGCCCTGAACCTGAGCGATCGTGGGTTTGGGGAGGTTCCGCCAGCGTTCGCTGAGCCCGAGATACATCTCCTTCTCGACCGCCATGCGTGCCTCGGCACCGGCGCAGCCGAAACCACACCAGGTACCGACGACATCGGACTGCAGGTCGGTGAGCTTCTCCGTGTCACGAAGGTCGTGGCCGGAGGAGAAGTGCGGCCCGGTGGCCGCCAGGATCACCGCGCTGATGCCGTCGTCCTGCGCCGCTCGGTCCAACGCAGCATTCAGCTCGTAGAGCAGACGGAAGCTCTGCGCGTTTCGCGCATCCGGACGGTTCAGCACGATCCGCACGACCTTGTCGGCAGGGTGCTCGACCACGATGGTTTCGAAGTCTGCTGATCGCATCTCAACATTATTGCACAAAGCTGTGCAGAAAGTTGATAGCCTGAGCGCTCCAGTGGCACTAGACAGACTTCTAGCCTTTATCTATTAGGTCTGCGCGTTTGATATATAGCTGTACGAAGTGTTGACAACGGCTAGTCGGTCGATGACAGTTGTCCTTAGCTTGACGTCCATGTGGGGCGGGCCGCAGCGTAGGAAGTGGTGATGGGTATGCCGGAGGTGACAGACGTGCTGAGCACCGAGTCGGCACGAATGTTGAGTGAGTTCATGGCTCTCGACATGGCGGAGCAGGTTGCGGCATGGCGGTCACTGCTGCCGCCGCCCTTCGCCGAGTTGGATGGTGAGTACGAGGTCCAGCGTGGGTACATCGCCGACCCCGTGGCGCGCGCTTTCGCCGAGGAGCATCTGTTCAACGAGAACGGCCCGACCGGGTGCTGGCTCGGCAAGTGCTACCAACCGTTGGGGCAGGCGACCGGCGAGGGATACAACAAGTCCCGGATCGCTGACGGGCGCATCGTGCGCAGAGGCCGATTCGGTACCCATCTGGGCCGGTCGTTTGTCGACGGCCGACCATCGTTGATGATGACCTACTCCTCCTTCCGCACCGGTACCCAAGGTGCTACCGATCTGGTGGACGAGATGCGGAAGCTGACCGACGGGGTGTACGTGGGCATCGGCACGCAGCGAATCAGCCTGGTGCAGGCGCGGATGGTGCGAGAACAGGCCAGCACCCGGCCCGGCCCCCGCACGATCTTGGACGAGATGTGGGAGGACGGCCAGCTTCCCCAGGACCAACCGTGCTGCCAGAACGAGCGCACGGTCGCCACCGGTGTCTTCGTTCTTGCCGGCCCGGTCGAGAAGGCCGTCGGCCCGGACGACCCGGCGGCCGAGGCTTTCACCGCATGAAGGGGCCGCTGCCGACTCGGATCGAGGACCGGCTCGCTATCCAGGAACAGCTCTACCGGTACGCCTACGCATTCGATGACGGCGATATCGAGGGATTCCTGGACGTATTCACCCCTGACGCCGTCTGGGAGGCATATCTGATCGGCCGCGACGAGCCGCTCAGTCGCCTGCAGAGTCCCGACGAGTTCCGGGCATTCGTGAAGAAGCTGGGCGTGCCGATGGCCGGGACGGTCCTGCACCACACGTCCAGTCTTCTGTTCGTCGAGCTGGACGAGGACAGCGCGGTCACACGCTCGATGGTGGTCGCCAGCCATCAGAAGCCGAGCGGCCCGGTGATCGGCACGCACGGCACCTATTACGACCGCTGGCGAAAAACCCCCGACGGCTGGCGGATCGAACACCGCCGCTACACCGCGGCCGGATACGAGTCCGCGGACCGAGACTGAACGCTGGCGCCCGCGATGGTGTGTCGGGGCGCAGGTCGTCTGAACGGAAGGAAAGAAATGGGGAAAGTAGACGGCAAGGTGGCAGTGATCACCGGCGCCGGATCGGGGATCGGCGCGGCGACGGCAACGTTGCTGGCCGCCGAAGGGGCAGCGGTGTGCTGCGCCGACATCAACGAGGAGAACGCGGCACGGACCGCGGCAGCGATCAAGGCGTCGGGCGGCAGTGCGATCTCGATGCGTGTCGATATCGCCGATCCGGAAGCCAATACCCAGATGGCCGAGGCAGCGACCACTACCTTCGGGGCGCTCGATATCGCGCATCTGAATGCGGGAACGGGCAACGGTGCCAACATCCTCGAGATGACGGTCGAGGGTTGGGATCGCACGATGGCAGTGAATCTCCGGGGCACCATGCTCGGGATCCAGGCCTGTGCCCGCAAGATGCTCGAGTCCGGCGGATCCATCGTGCTCACATCGTCGACTGCCGGGCTGGTCGGCGTTCGTGACGTCAGTGACTACTCCACCTCCAAACACGGGGTCATCGGCCTCGGAAAGACAGCTGCGCTCGATCTGGCCTCGCATAACATCCGGGTCAATGTGGTCTGCCCAGGAATTACCGACACCCCGATCTTCGGCCCGATCCATCAGACCGAACAGCTACAGAAGCTCGGGCGGGCGACGGTGCCGCTGGGCCGACCCGGAACCGCGGAGGAGATCGCGCGCCTGGTGCTGTTCCTCGCCAGCGATGACTCCTCCTTCGCGACCGGCGCAGTGTTCACCGCCGACGGCGGCTCCACCGCGGGCGGTGCGGCTACCAGACTCTTCCGGGCCATGGACGAGTCGAGGTAATCATGCGCGATGAGCCGTCGGCCGAGGCCGGGGTGTTACACGGAACCTCGTTCGTGCCGGCGGCCGAACTCGAGCAGCGCGCCGCCCGCGCCGCCAGCGGTTTGGCGCAGGCCGGAATCGCTGCCGGCGAGACCATCGCAATCCTGATGCGAAATGATCAGCCATTCTTCGAAGCGAGTTTTGCCGCGGCGCAATTAGGCGCGGCTCCGGTACCTATCAACTGGCACGGGACCCAGAAGAGGTCGACTGCGTTCTCGCCAACTGCCGGGCGAAGGTGCTCGTGGCCTATGCCGACCTGATCGCACCACTGCGGCCAGTGCTCTCGAACAGGCTGCGAGTCTTCGGGGTCGAGACACCGACCGAAGTTGCGTCCGCATACAAAATCGATCAGGTTGCGTGCCGGGGGGACGAGTTGTTCGTCCCGGATCGAATTGGTCCGCGCGGCCGATCGAGGGCAACTCCTCTAGGCCCGACGCGACCCCGAATTCCGTTGAGACGACGCGGCCGAGGGTATTCCCGCGTTCGCCGAACAAACAGCTTTTTCTGGGCTCGTGATCGGATGGGCGGGTTCCTCAGTGAGCTGCTGCCGATCGCGAGCGCGTCGAACAGTGTGTGCCGGATACCGCGCGGGGTCGGGCGGGCCCGGAACTGCACCCGGCATACCGAGTCCGGTGCGAGTTGGCCGATCTGCGCCGCTGACATCGAAATGGGAATCAGCCACTGACATTCTGGTGGGACTCACAGCGGGCGAAGATCGATCGGCCGAGCCATCCAGCGTTCGGGTGAGCAGGCAGCCGCGGAGTCGGAACCGACGAGCACGGTTATATTGACGGGGTGGTGGGTGAACCTACAGAAGCCGTGACACGGGGACGTTCGCCCGATCGTGTCGATCAGATCGTCGCGGCTGCGCTCGGTCTGTTCAGCCAGCACGGCTACCACGCCGTCAGTATGAACGACATCGGTCGAGCTGTCGGGCTCGACCGATCATCGCTGTACTTCCACTTCCCCAGCAAAGATGCCGTCCTGGCCGAGGTAGGCCGCACACTGCTGAACTCCTACACCGAGCTGCTCGGCGACATCAAGTCCCGGCACAGCACCGGCGAGGCGCGCCTGGTCGCTTTTCTCGAAGAGTCTGTCCGGATGTGCATCCAACAGCGGCACTACCTCATCGCCACGCCAGCGGATCTCGTTCACTATCCACCCGAAGTGGCCCGCGAACTGCGGCACGAGTGGGACGCGACCGGCAAGCTCAACGTCGACGCCCTGATCGAAGCGAATCCGGCCTTGACCGCCGCCGAAGCGCACTTCATGGTCACCGCTGTCGGCGGTATCCCGACGAGCCTGGTGAACCATAGTCCCCGTATGGCGCGGCAACGCCTCATCGACCTCTTGGTAGGTATGAGCAAGGCTGCCCTGTTCCTCGAGCCGGCGCCGAGGAAGGGACAGGTATCGAATGTGCAGCTCGCGCACGCCGACCCGACACGAACACCCGAGTCGAGGAAGTTCTCCCGGTCGCTCTCGTCATCGAGAGAGCGCGTCCTGCGGGCAGCAGCCAGGCTGTTTCGGCGAAACGGATACGAAGGCGTTGGTGTGGAGGCCGTCGCCCAAGCGTGCGGGGTGACCGCCAACGCCCTCTACAGCCACTTCGAGAGCAAGGACGCGTTGCTCTCCGCCATACTGACCCGGGCCAGCGACCTGATCATGATCACGACCGAGAGAGCGTTCGCCGAGGCATCGGATGCCCACGATGCCCTCACCCGGCTCATCGACGGCTACCTGCAGCTGACCGTTCACGACAAAGACATACTCACGGTGTACTGGATGCAGGTCCGGGCCGTCTCGCGCGACAGCCAGCTGTTGATCATGCGCGAACGGCGCGCGTTTGTCCGGGACTGGGAATCGGTCATCTCCGATGTTCGGGGAATCGAGAGCCTGCCCGCCCGCACGATGGCATATGCGGTGCTGGGTTTGCTCAACGCCAACCACAGCTCACGCGAACTCTCTGCCGAGGATCGCAGCGCTATTTTGCGCAGCATGGCCCTCAATTCGATCTTGAACTCGCCGTCCGCCTAGATGCGGAACAACCGGCCGATGATTTCTTTCACAACCTCGGTCGTGCCACCGGAAATCGTGGTGACTCTTACGTCTTGATACAGCCGGGTGATCGGGTCTCGGTCATGTATCCATACCCGACGTGGAGCTGAAGGGACGCGCCCACGACACGACGGAGCAACTCGGTGGTCCACCACATCGCTTCGGCCACTGCCTCTGCGTTGAGTGTGCCCTTGTTGCGGACTTGCAGTTGGTGACCGACAAACGCCCGGGCGATGTCGATCGCGGTGCGCATCTCGACCAGCTCAAACCGATTGTGCTGGAACGATCCGATCGGCTGACCGAATGCCTGGCGTTCTCCGACGTGGTCGAGGCCGAGCTGGAACGCACGTTCAGCTACGGGGATCGCGCCCATCGCAATGGCCAGCCGCGCACGCGGAAGTTCTGTGACGAGCTGAGCGGGCCACTTCCCGCAGATGTCATTCTGGATAGCCATGCCCGCCGCGGTGAACAGTGTCCTTTAGACGATCCCATCTGCTGCCCAGCGTGTGGCGTGTGGAACGACCTCTCGTTCGAGGAACGCCGCGTAGCTGGCCCGGAACAGCCCATGAGGGTCGCCGAGGCCTGGGCGATCGGTAGTAACCGGAGGCGCCATGATCTCTCCCCTACGGATCTCGATTGATTACCAAAACCTGTATCAAATGTTTACAACCTGGGCTCGACCCAACGGTTGAACGCCTCCGATTGACCGAGGTCGTTTGGACTGAAATAGCTGATAACGTTGAAATATGGGCACCCGAAGCGGACCGCGGCCCGCCTGAAAGCGAATTGCCTAACCCAGAAGAAGATGTTGCATACTCCTGTGTATTAAGTTGACTACTGTCATGATCGGCGTCTAGCCTTATGACTCTGATCGGCGTGTCCAACGCCTTCTGAAGCTCCCGACCTCGCTCCACTCCCGTAGATACAGAGGCACTCATGGATCTCGAATCGATTCCGCCCGAGCTGTTGAACGCAGAGCCGTTGCCGATAGTGGCGACCATTCGGCGGCTGGCCGAAAGCGCTCCCGACCACCCCGCGCTGACCTGCGCGGGGCGCACCATGAGCCGCGCGGAGTTGGAGCATCGAGCCAATCGTCTCGCCCGCGCATATCAGGACCGGGGAGTGTCAGAGGGCGACGTGGTGACGATTGCCCTGCCCAACGGAATCGAGCACTTCGCGGCTACTTTGGCGGCCTGGAAGCTCGGTGCGGTTCCCAACCCGATTTCGCCTCGCCTTCCGTTGGCCGAGCGCGCCGCCATCGTGGAACTGGCCGATCCCGAGCTCGTCATCGGGGTGGACGAATCCGACCATCCGGCTCGTCAGTGTCTTCCGGTAGGTTACGAGCCCAGCGTCGAGACCGACTCGTCCGCGCTACCCTCCGAACCGGTCTCGAAATCGATGGCGGCGATGACCTCGGGCGGCAGTACCGGCCGGCCGAAGCTCATCGTCAACGCCTCACCGGCATCCGTTCATCCACTTCTGCCGCGCACCATGGGAATGCAGGAAGCCGGCGTCGTTCTGGCGCCGAGTCCGCACTATCACACGGCGGGATTCCAGTTCCCGTGGTGGGCGCTGCTGCTCGGAT
Source organism: Nocardia sp. NPDC051990 (assembly GCF_040680755.1). Classification (NCBI taxonomy): domain Bacteria; kingdom Bacillati; phylum Actinomycetota; class Actinomycetes; order Mycobacteriales; family Nocardiaceae; genus Nocardia; species Nocardia sp. NPDC051990. The sequence goes on from NZ_JBFAXH010000032.1 coordinate 25,362, forward strand.
CTCATGTCATCGTGCTGCCCGCGTTCGATGCGGTCGAGGTGTTGGAATCCATCCCGAGATATCAGGTGGACTGGGTCAACCTGGTCCCGACGATGATGGCGCGCATGCTGCGGGCGATCGAGGCATCGCCCGGCCGGTTCGACTTATCGTCGCTCTCCATGGTCGTGCACGGTGCCGCCCCGTGTCCCCCGCAGCTGAAGGAACGGTGGATCGAACTTGTCGGCCCGGATCATCTCACCGAGGTATACGCGGCCACCGAAGGCTGGTTCGGAACGATGATCACCGGCGGTGAGTGGCTGGAGCATCGTGGATCGGTCGGCAAACCGATGAATGACATCAAGATCCTGGGGCCGGACGGCACGGAATTGGCGAACGGCGAGGTCGGCGAGATCTGTGCGGCTTTGCCACCAGGCATGGTGACCTCCAGGTACGTCGGAGCCGAAGCGCGCACGTTCGGTGATCGGCTATCGGTGGGCGATCTCGGCTGGCTCGACGACGACAACTACCTCTACATCAGCGACCGCCGAGTCGACATGATCATCTCTGGGGGCGCGAACGTCTTCCCTGCGGAGGTCGAGGCTGCCATCCTCGAACACCCGCAGGTACTGAGCGCAATCGTGGTCGGCCTGCCGGATGAGGACCTGGGCCAGCAGGTGCACGCCGTCGTGGAGGCGGAAGGGGACTTGCAGGGCGAGGAGTTGCTGGACTTCCTGTCGAGTCGGCTGGTGCGCTATAAGGTTCCCCGGTCGGTGCGTTTCGTGGACGGACCGCTGCGTGACGATGCCGGCAAGGCTCGGCGCTCGGCAATCCGCGATCGGGAGATCGAGTTGCTAATGCCCAGCAGTCGCGCGGACGACTGAGCTCAGGGACACCGCGCCGTGCGTGGGATCGTGTCTTGCTCGGCCTGTCTGCCACATGCGCGGAACGATCTCATACCGCAAACACAGCATCAGCGCTTATCTCGGCCGCATCTACACCACAACGAATTGTTCCTCTCGACCGGAACCGGTTCGTGCGGCCGCTCGGGGACAGCTCTCCTATAAGCCCTGACGACCTCGAATTCCGTCAAGACGTAGTCAACAACGCCGCACACCGTGCGGAATACCTTCCCAGAGGGAGCCGAAGTGAATGCCCAAGACGTGACCACGGCGCGGATATCGCCGGCGGCCCAGCGAAATCCGAAGCGCTGGCTGATCCTCGTCGTACTCTGCCTGGCCACGCTCGTGCTCGTGATCGACAATATGGTCCTGACCGTCGCGCTGCCGCAGATTGCCATCGACCTCGACGCCGGGCCGCAGGCGCTGCAGTGGGTGATCGACTGCTACATCCTGGTTTTCGCGGGCCTGCTGCTCACCACCGGCAGCCTCTCCGACCGCTTCGGCCGCCGGCTGGTAATGGTACTCGGGCTGGCGCTCTTCGGCGCGGCCTCACTGATCGCCGCCTACGCCACCAGCACGGGCATGCTGATCTCCGGCCGCGTGATCATGGGCATCGGCGGCGCGCTCGTCATGCCCAGCACGCTGTCCATCCTGATCACGGTGTTCGACGAGGCCGAACGGCCCAAGGCGATCGGCGCGTGGACCGGTGTGTCCGTGCTCGGCATGGTCGGCGGACCGGTGCTGGGCGGCGTGCTGCTCGACCACTTCTGGTGGGGCTCGGTGTTCCTGGTGAACGTGCCGATCGCGGCGTTGGCCATCGTGGCGGCATTCGCCTTGATGCCGGAATCCAAGGGCCCGGCCCGGCCGGCCGATCTGCCGGGTATGGCATTGTCCATCGTGGGCACGGTCGCACTGGTGTGGACCATTATCGAATTCCCGATCAAGGGCATTGCGGGCACCTGGGTTTCGATCGTCATCGCCGTCGCATTTTTGCTGGCTTTCGTGATTCGTGAGCTGAAGGCCGAGTATCCGATGGTTCCACTGGAACTGTTCCGTAACCGCGTCTTCACCGGATCCAGCTTCTCGCTGGTATTGGTCACCTTCGCCAATGCGGGTCTGAACCTACTGCTCACCCAGTACCTGCAGTTCGTCCTCGGATATTCGCCGATCAAGACTGCGCTGGCCTTCACCCCGCTGGCCGTGGCGGGCCTGCTGTTCAACGGTCTGGGCGCCTGGCTGGTACCGAAGCTGGGGGTACGTCCTCTGACACTGATCGGCATGGTGATACTGGCCGCAGGTTCCGCCTCGCTGGCGGCACTGACCGCCGACTCCGGCTTCTGGGCCGCGGCCCTGGCCATGGCACTGCTCGGTTCGGGTGCAGGTCTGGCGATGCCCGCCACAATCGGCGCTCTCATGGGTGCCATCCCGCCGGAACAGGCCGGTGTCGGCTCCGCGCTGAACGACACCATTCAGCAGACCGGCGGTGCACTGGGTGTAGCGGTTCTGGGCGCAGTCCTGGCCGGAACCTACACCGAGACAATGCCTTCCGATGCACCCGCGGCGGCTCGCGACAGCATCGCCAGCGCTATCGCCACCGGCGACGGCGCCCTGGTGGCAGTAGCCCGCGAGGCCTTCTCGCACGCCATGTCGACTACGTTCATCGCGAGTGGGGTGGCCGTCCTGGTCGCTACGGTGATGGCCTTCTTCCTCATGAAGGGCGCGAAGACGGCCGCGCCGGAAGGCGTTTCGGAATCGGCCGCCGACCGCGGGCTGGTCGACACCCGGTAACCGACGACAGATACGAATCCGCCCCGGCATCACTGTCGGAGCGGATTTCTTTCCCGTCACACCCCCCAAGGGCGGGAGTCCTTTTCGATCGCCGACGCAAGCCCTTCCGAATCGCTGACGCCGGCGTGATCCACACCGAAGACAGTGCGACGAGTGAGCTCTGCGCGGGTGTCGCAGGTTCGAATCCTGCCGAGGGCACCAACCTTTGACTGCATTTACGCAGTTCAGGGTGGTTTTTGGCGTCGCAGGTTCGATTCCTCAGGGGCACCATCCACCGTTCGTCAGCGATTTCGCCCACCGAAACGCGCAGGTCAAACGACCGTCCCTGGTACGACCTCTTGAAACACAAGACCCGGGAAACCGGGTCGGCAGTGCGCTGGATTCAGCACCGGTCGATGTCGATATCGCGGCTGTACCTTTGCCATCTCAATAGTGCGGCAAGAGCCGTCGCCTGCGTGGCAGCGATGCGCTCTCCTTCCGCACCATCGATGTAACGAACCTCGAAAGACGCCGTCAGCCCGTCACACACCACGTCTATGCCACGTCGGACAGGTGTGCCGACCTGACCACAGTCCTATCCGCATGTTGCTGGTCCCCACCTCTGCCTCGGTCGCCCATCGAGCCCCAGCCACCGGCACGTCCGACTCGAGCACCACCCAGCCGACAGGATCGACATCGCGGCTCGCAGCCACTCGAGAGATTCTCGATTGAGAGGGCGCGCCCACAATCGACTGGCCACCCCCACGCAACGCCCCGTGCTGGTGCGGCTCAGGTCGGAAATATAAGAAGTGCTGCGGGACAGCACGTTAGACCACGCCGCCCAGCCGAACGAACGAAGCGCGGTCGAGACCTGCCCGCCGGGTATCGAGATCGGCGGTCTCCAGCGATCGGCGGCCTGGCCTGCCGCCTCCTGACCGGCGCCGAACTGCAGCTGTTCGGCGGTCTGATACACCGCGACGAGGCAGGCGCCGGACACCATCGAGGTAGATGCCTGGATGGTGTCCGGCCGCGACCTCGTCGTCGGCGGCCAGATCACCGTCCAGTTCGACAGCGACGTCGGCAACCGATCGGTCGTCCAAAGGAGCCAACAGCATCTCGACCTCCGAGCAAAACCGTTGCAGCGACAGGTGATCGGGCACCGTGCCACGCTACCGAGCCGACATGGATAGAGTGACTTCTCGCATCACCTATCGCACATCCGCACGGCATCCCGACGCGCTCAGGGCGCGGCATTCGAGCAGCACAGCCGCCCTGGCTTGTCGGCGCGAATCGCCACCGCCGCAGGCAGGCATCGCACCTCGATACGCTGACGGAATGAACGATGACAACCTGCACAGGGGACAGCAGTATCTGCGCTCGGTACCGCCGTCGCGGCGGCACCGGCGTGACGCTGCTGTCACCTACCGGGTTCACATCGACCTCGCCGACACGCGACCGCCACTGTGGCGCCGGTTGGACCTGTCCTCGGATCTGTTTCTCGACGAGTTGCACGAGGTAATCCAGACCGCGTTCGGCTGGACGGATAGTCATCTGCATCAATTCGGTAGCGGACCGAGTTATTACGACCCATGCACCGAGTACTTCCTGTGCCCGTACATGGCCGAAGACGGTGAACAGCCCGGCGTGCCCGAGGAGCAGGTCCGGCTCGACGAGGTGCTCCAAGAGCCGGACGACGTTCTGTTCTACTGTTACGACTTCGGCGACGACTGGCAACACACGCTCACCCTTGAAGCAGTACTGCCGCGTCCACCGAAGGCACCCTTGGCGATCTGTCTCGACGGGCAGCGCCCTGGACCGCCGGAGGACTGCGGCGGCATCGAAGGCTACGAATTATTCGTCGCCGCCACTGATCCCAGCGATCCGCGGCATGCCACCGCCCTTGCCGAATTCCACGACATTTTCGGCGACGAGTCCGCCCTATCGACGCACCCGCCGATCCCGTTCGACATCGACCGGATCAACCGCCCACTCGCCGGCTTCGTGCGCCGCACCACCACCGACGAAATCGCCGCAACCCTGCCTCCCACGCTGGCGATGCTGGCGGATGCCGCGCACGGGATGCTGCGCCGCGAGTTGCTGATCCTGATCTACCGTGCCCGTCTGGACACGCCCGTGCCGGTGGACGCCTCCGTCGCGGAACGCGCCCTACGCCGCTACCGGCATCTGCTCGACCATGTCGGCGACGGTGTCACACTCACCGCCGCAGGGTACCTTCCACCCAAGATGGTCCAGGTGCTGTACAACGAGCTGAACATGCACAGCGAATGGATCGGCAAGGGCAACCGCGAGGACCAAACCTATCCCGTCCTGTCGCTGCGAGAATCCGCCCAGGCGCTCGGCCTGCTGCGCAAGCACCGTGGCCAACTGCTTCCCACCACCAAAGCCCGTGCGCTGCACAACGATCCGGTCGACCTCTGGCACTATCTCGCCAGCCGCGCCCCCAGCGTGTCCAAGGCGCTCTACCAGCAACACGGCATCCTGCTGTACCTGCTCGCACTCACCGGCGACATCGACGACCCGCAGCACTTCGTCCGACGCTCGCTGCCCGCGCTCGGCTGGATGATCGATGAACGCCACTTCGACGCCGCCGTATACGACGCGACCCGGCCGGTCCGTGACCTCCTCGAACACCTGAGCCTGCTGACCTGGCAACGCGGTGTTTATCCGAGCGAGCAGATCCCCAGCAAGGACGCTACAAGCTTCGCGCGCACCGTACTCAGCGGATTATCGAAACAGTCAGCTATAGATCGTCGGGTAACAGGCGGAACGCGGCATGACCAGTGAGCGGGGTAACTGCGCGGAAATCACGTCGGTCGAGTGTCAACACCTCCACAGTTTCGTATCGCTCGGCTAATGAAACATTGGTGGCGTCGGTGAGATCCAGGCGCATGGCCATGTATCTGTTCTGCACCTTGCGCGCGACCCGCAACAGGTCCGCCGAGATCGTGGGCACTTCGATGCGTCCGGTGTGCTCTTGTGCCAACAACCAATCATTAACCGCATAAGCGGCTTGACGATTGAGATTTCGGGTGGTGATGTGTTCGACTTCGAGCAAGACGAGTGGAGAAACGATGGTAAGCGCCGCCTGCTGGAGCGCTGCGCGCGCGTCGACGTGCTCGGGATCTGCGGAGTTGAAAGCGGCGACCAGACCTGAGGTGTCGCCGATCACGATCATCCAGCATCGGCCTCGGTGTTGGTGATCGCTTCTCGCACAGCGCTATCGATCTCATCCGCCGTCACCGCATGCCCGTAGTCGAGAACGGGGATATCCCATGCCTCATCCCATCGGCGAGTGCGTATCGCGGCCAGATGAAAAGCTTCACGAAAATACTCGGACTCCGGCCGCCCTTCGCGCGCCGCGGCCATCTTCACCAACTCGAGGTCGGCCTCGTCGACCATGACCGTCGTCTTCTTCAAGCCCATAGGGTTATGGTACCCGCACCATAACAATCTGGCCGCCCCACGGTTCCTGCTGTTCGGGGGCTACGCCATGATTCACACGTTCCAGCTGTATGTACTGCAGGACTACATCGGGCTCAGCCGTGACCAGGCCACGAATCTCATCCCCATGATCGCGCTGGTGTGTGCGCCCGGATTCGTGCTGGCCGTCGCGCTCTCGGGAATGGTCTCCGACCGCATCGGCCGCCGAAAGCCCATCGTGCTCGCCGGCGGCCTGGTGGTCGCCGCGGCGGCGCTGATACCCGCCCTCACCGCCACGGTCCCGGGCATCGTGGTCTCGTTCGCCGTACTGTCCATCGGCTTCGGCATCTTCATCTCGGTGGACCAGGCGCTGGCCACGCAGGTCCTACCCGATCAGCGCTCCGGTGCGGCCAAGGATCTGGGCATCCTCAACATCGCTGCCGCTCTGCCCAATGCGATCACCCCCGCGCTCGCTGCAGCCGTCGTGAGCTGCTTCGGCGGCTACGCCGCGCTGTATGTCACCGTCGCGGCGATCGGCGTGCTGAGAGCGTCCTGTTATGCCGGTCAAAGTGCGCTGATGCCCCGGGTGGATCGGTAGCTCCCAGTGGAGACCATGACACAAGTGGAATACCGTCTGATCTCGCTGGTTCACCGCGGAGATAATCTCATTCAGAGTCCGCCCACCCCCTTGGCGAGGGCGAGGGCACCCATCACTGTGAACACCCCGGCGACCACCGTGCGGTTGTTCGCCTGCAGCCAGTTCTTCAGGCGGGCCAGCGGGCCTCCCAGTTGATTCGCCGCGACGGCGTAGCCGCCGACCGGGAGGACTACCGATGCCGCGCTCAGTAGGACGAATGCGATGATTGTCGCCGTATTGCCGCCGGCGGTCAGCCCTGCGGTGCCGATTGCCACTCCCGCTGTGATGAACAGCAGCAGGTTTTTCGGATTCAGCACGGACAGCAGCAGGCCGAGGCCCACTGCCCTGGAGGTTCCGAGTTCATCGATCGCTTTCATCCACCCCGGTACCGAATCGTCGGTGCGGCTGCGCCACTGACGGAAGGCTATGAAGAGCAGCAGCGCGCCCATCACGATCTTGATCCAGGAGACCGCGGCGGAGGGATGGCCCGCCGAGTTCACCAGACCCGATGCGGCCGCGACCGTCACGAGGCCTGTGGCCGTCAGGATCCCCACCACCCATCCGAGCGCGAATCCGGAACTCGCCCGGCCCGCATTGGCGGACAGCAGCATCAGGATTACCGCAACCACCGGAATTGGCGACAGGGCGATGCCGATGGCCGACGGCAGCAGATCTCCGATCACCGGCCGCTCCTTCGCGGCGTCGTGCCGCCGGATACAGCCCCGGTCATTTCATCGCCGCGAGGTTGCGCCAGAAGTTGGCGAGGCTCTTGGTGCCGCCGAACAGGGTGGTGAAGTTGGTGGAGTCGGCCATGACGATATCGCCGGCGCGTTCGTCGTTGGGGGGCAGCCAGAGCAGGGTGTTGAATTCGGTATTGCCCGCTTCGATGAAGGGGTGGGGCCGCGACAGCTCGATGGGCTGGCGGGCGAGCAGGCGCACCGAATCGCCCTCCGGCTCGGTGAGTTCGTAGTGCGGTAGATGGGGGTGGAAATTGAATGTGGTGACGTCGTCGAGCAGGTGCGGGGTGTCGAGATCGCGGAAGGTGGTGAGGGGCGCGATCGCACGGGTCCCGTCGACGACGGCCGGACGCAACCCGTAGATGTTGTGCACCGGCACATTCAAAGCGGTCATCAGCGAGCGGGTGTAGGCGCCGAAACGCTGCTGGCGCGGCACCAGCGGATCGCCGTGGTGCTCGAATTCCATCTGGCGCTGCTTCAGGTCGTCGGTGAAGCCGACATCGTGGTGCGGGGCCAGCAGCAGGCAGGTGCCCTCCCGCTGGAGCCACTGCTGGATGGCGGCGATCTCCTCCGACGCCGCTTCCTCTTGTGCGAGAAGGTGATCGAGACCGAAGACCATGAGGGTGTCGGTGTCGGCCAGGATGCGTTCGTCGATGGGCTGTTTGAAGCCGGCCTGGTCGATGCGCTGGAAGACTGCCACCGGATGCCCGGTCACCTCACCGGCCACACGCTGGAAGTCGAGAGTGGAGCGGTGGAACAGCTCGAGGGTGCCCGCGATGCCCTGCAGGAAGTGCGCGGCGTCGTATTCGGGCTTCTCATAGGCGGGCCAGGTGGCCTGGCGCACCTCGGTCATGGTGGAGAAGCGGTTGTCCAGTTCGGCCGTATCACGCTGGGCCTCCCAGGGATAGCTCCACGACCAGTAGATGCTGATGCGGCGCTTGCCCGGGGTGTAGGGGCGGGCCAGGTGGGCCTGGTTGTAGGTACGTGCCGGGGTGAACGAGCTCATGCTGCTGCATCGCTTTCGGTGAGAGTGGTCAGATAACGCAGGGCGCGCAGCCCTGGCAGGAAGAAGTACGCGCCACCGGTGACGGTGGTGAAGGCCGGAATTCCCTTGATGGTCTGGCGAATCGGGTGCTTCGGAATCTTGTATTCCAACGTGCCGTCCTGATTGCCGATGATCGGATCCCGCTCGTTGCCGAGTTCGTGGAACGACTTGTCGTTGACCCAGACGTTCTGGGCGAACTCGAATTGGCGCACCAGGCTCGCGCAGAGCACGAAAGCCGCGAGGCCACGGTCGGTGCCGTCGTCGGGCGTTCCCTCCGGCAGGTGCGGGCCGTAGGTCGCACCGCGGCGAATCATGCGGTGGCGCTGCATGTTCACACCGGTATCGCGAGGATTCATGCGGCGGATGTGCGCCCCGAGCGGTACCGCGTAGCCGTGCGGATCCATTTGTTTGTAGTTGAAGTCGTTGTTGCGCGACATATCCGCACCCAGTTCCGGATCGTCGGCGTCCGGGGCGAGGACCAGCGGTGCGCCACTGCGCCATCGGCCCATCAGTTTCGCCGCCACCAACTCCTGTTCATCGGCGGTGTCGCCATGCTCGGCCAGGAAGTCACGGAACAGTCCCACGTGTTCACGCAGCCGGCGGTAGGCCATGAACGTGCCGTTGCGGGAAAGCACCTCGGGCTGAGGCAATTCCGTCGGCGGCCCGCTCTCGTCGGCATAGCCCAGGATGAACTCCCCGGCCTTCAGCGGTGCGCCACTGCCAGGCGTGGGCTCCTCCCCCGTGCCCTCGATCACCGGCTGCGACAAGCGATCCCGGTAGCCGAAGTGGTCGTGCGCGTAACCGAACGGCGGTTCGGCCGCCAGGTCCAGCGACGACAGCACCGTGACACCCGGGCAGGTGGCGAGCAGTGCGTTGTGTTCGGCCACCCGGCGGTCGCGTTCGGCGGCGTCACGGGCGAAGAGGATGACGATCGCGTGCAGATCGTCGCCGGCCGTGCCGTCGATCCAACGGTCGGGATGATTGGCGCCGGTATCCCCGAGGACTTCGGCCCGGGCGGCCATGCCCTGGCGGAATTCCTCCGGAAAACTCGCCAGCGCTTGCGCCGGGACGCCCAGGGCGCGCAGCCCGGTCCAGGTGAAGGCCAGTGACACCCACGGCGTTTCGGTGTCCACCGAGTCCCGCAAATCCTCGACCGAGGGCACGCGGTCGGTCATGGCGGTGAGCCAGGCCTGGGCCCCGGCGGCGTCGGCGAAGGACAGGAATTCGTAGCGCCCGGTCAGCGCGGGCACCCGGGTCAGCAGAATGTGCTGGATATCGTCGAATTCGAGCATCTGCACCACCTCTACTGCATTTCGTCGAGCATGTCGGAGAACGCCGCTTTGAGCCGCAGGGCCTTCTTGACCTCGCCGGAGGTCACATACGGGTACTCGCCGTATTCGAGGAAGCTCGGGAACTGGTGCGTGCGAAAGAATTCGACAGCCGCGGCCCGATTGGTGCGCCAATCCTCGGGAAAGCCTTCGAGATTCACGAAGGCGGTGGTGATGCCTGTGGACAGGAACAGATCGAGGGCGTCCTCGAGATATTTGTCGAAGTCGGTGTCGAAGATGCCCTGATACATGAAGGTCGGGCCGTCGCCGACATCGAACACCACCCACCGCAGGTAGTGCAGCCGCAGTGGCGCGAGCACATACGGGTCCTGCTCTACCGCGGCCTGAATGACCTTGCCGTGCTCCCGAATCGCCGCCTCACAGCCGGGTTTGACCTTGGCGACGATAGAAAACCCATAGTTAGCTGGGGTGCGGGGGTAGACCGGCCCGTACCGCCCCTGTTCGTACTCGAAATATCCCTTCTCGGGGATGGCCATCGCTGCTGGCTTGGACCAATCCTCGTTGCTCGTTGCCACGCTGTCGTCCCTTCCTTCGGTCTGGCATCGGTAACTGGAACGAAGCCCACTGTAGGCAGAGCAGGGGCCGATTGCTTATCATTACGGGAAGATAAGTTGTTCATTTCGGGAGATCGGGACGATATTGAAGCCGCTGGCCCGCTATGGTGCTCTGCACGACTATGTGGAACTGTGCCGATCGCTGGGCATCGACCCGGTCGGGCTGCTGCGCGCGTCGGGCCTGGACCCGGCCGGTCTGAGCCTGCAGGACCGCTGGGCGCCCGCCGCCGCGATCTCCGAACTGCTCGAGCGTTCGGCCACCGCGGCCGGCCGCGCCGATTTCGGGCTGCGCCTGGCCGAGCACCGCCGCTTCGCCAACCTGGGTCCGCTGAGCCTGGTGATCCGCGAGGAACCCGACGTACGCAGCGCACTGACCGTGATGTCGCGGCACGAGGACATGTACAACGAGGCGCTGCATACCCGTCTCATAGAGCAGCACGGCCTCGCTATCATCCGGCTGACCCTCGATATCGGACAGCCCGGCGATACCCGCCAATCCGTCGAACTATCGGTCGGCGTGCTGCACGGCCTGCTCGCCGGTTTCCTCGGGAGCGCGTGGCGGCCGGTGGAAGTCCGCTTCACCCATCCCGCCCCGCCCGACCTGCGCGCCCATCACCGGGTCTTCGGACCGCGAGTGAGCTTCGAGCAGGACTTCAATGGAATACTCACCTACACAAGCGATCTCGACGCGCCCAATGCGATGGCCGACCCGCAGCTACGGGCTTACACCCAGCGGCTGCTGGACCCCGTCCACCCGGTCCGTCCCGCAACCATCACCGACCGGGTCCGCGAGCTCATCGAACTGCTCCTGCCCACCGGCCGCTGTTCGGTGGAGCAGGTGGCCCGCAGCCTGGGCGTCGACCGCCGCACCGTTCACGCCCGCCTCGCCGCCGAAGGCGAGACTTTCAGCTCGCTACTGGATGCGACCCGCGCCGAACTGGCGCGCCACATGGTCGCCAATCCGCGCCGCTCCCTCACCGAGACCGCCCAACTCCTCGGCTTCTCCGCCCAAGGCAACTTCTCCCGGTGGTTCCGCAAACACCACGGCTGCAGCCCCACCCAGTGGCGGCGCACCAGGGCATCGGCCGAGGCACCCGACAACCTGCAGTAGTCACGAACGTCACCTGTTCGCGGCGTAGCCGGCTGGGATTGCCCAAGACTGACGTAGTCGTCGAGTGCCGCATATCGGACCACACAACATCCCGAGTCCCGATATGTTCGGTTGACGGCTACTACACCGAATACCGGGTGTGCGCACGCGCCCGGACGGCGCGGCGGATGCGAGCATTGACTGCCGGGGGCTGAAACGTGCAGGAAACTCAGCGACGGTGCGGGCAGGCCCGAGGGGATGGTCCCGATCCGTGTGAGGTCCAGGTCGAACACGGCGGTGACGATCGTGGCGATGGCGACCGCGACCAGCGCGAACGGCAGTTTCGGCAAGAAGCGTCCACCGACGAGGATGACGACAGCGACGATCAGCGCGGTCACCGGTGTCGCGATAGTCGGTTTGTCGACAAACCGGCGCACGGCATCGGCCGCGGACTGCCACACCTTGTCGCCTTCGGCGTGCGCGATGCTGAGGGCGGCCGGAAACTGTTGCAGCACAGCAACGCGCCGCAGCCGAGCGGCAAGCCTATGAACGCCGCCATGGTCGCGCCTGAACCCAACTGACACCCACCACTTGATACTTGCTAATGTTCGCAAGTCATCAGGGAGGTGAACGGGATGCGGGTGACACCGATCAGCCGACTACGTGGTCGGATCCTGCGCTGCGCGGACTGCGGCCTATTGTGTCGAACCTCCGCGGTCACGACGGCGGATTCCGCGTGCCCGCGCTGCCATGCGCACGCGCTGACCTTCCTCAACACCGGCGAGCCGGTCGGCGCCCACAGTCACTGCTGAACCCACAGCATTGTTCGTCACTCGACGCGCAAGAGACGGAAGAAGGATCATGCCCATCGCCACCCTCAACGGGATCCGGCTCAACTATGACGTCACCGGCACAGGTCCGCTGGTCCTGCTGATCATGGGGACCGGGAGTCCGGGTCGGATCTGGCACACCTATCAGGTACCCGCGCTGGTCAAGGCCGGATTCCGGGTCGCGACCGTGGACAACCGCGGGATCGCGCCCTCGGACGAATGCGCCAGCGGCTTCGGTATCGACGATCTCGTCGCCGACACCGCCGCGCTGATCGAGCACCTTGGCGGCGGCCGGGCCCACGTGGTCGGCCACTCGATGGGCGCACGCGTCGTGCAGGAATTGGCGCTGGCGCGACCCGACCTGGTCGCCAAGGCCGTCATGCTCGGCGCCGCCGGACGACCGCATCCGCTCCCGCGCACCCTCAACCTCGGCGAACAAGCCTTGTACGACAACGACATTCAGGTGCCCGCACCGTACGCTGCTGCCATCAAGGCAATGTTGAATCTGTCGCCGCACACCCTCGAGGATGAAGCCAAGGCCCAGGAATGGCTCGACATCTTCGAATTCACCACGGGCAAAACGCCACCCGGAGTCCGGGCGCAGATCGGTATGGACCGCTCCCGCGACCGCCTGCCCGACTACGCGCGCATCACCGCCCCCAGCTTGGTCGTCGGATTCGCCGACGACCAGATGACGCCCGCCCTCTTCGGCCGGGAGGTGGCCGCCGCCATCCCCGGTGCGTGTTACGTCGAGATCGAGCGCTGCGGACACTTCGGCTACCTGGAACGGCCCGAGGCAGTCAACCGCGTGATCATCGAATTCCTCACCACCGCATAGCAACTCCCGAAAGGACGACTCGGTGACCGAGACCCTACCGCCCTGTCCCGCCTGCTCGAGTCAGTACACCTACGAAATGGGTGCACTGCTGGTCTGCCCCGAATGCGCCCACGAATGGGAAGCCGCAGCCGATAGCGCGGACACTGTCATCACCGACGCCGTCGGCAATGTGCTCGCCGACGGCGACACCGTGACCGTGATCAAGACGCTCAAGGTCAAGGGCAGCCCGACCGGTATCAAGGCGGGCACGAAGGTCCGAAACATCCGCCTCGTCAACGGCGTCGGCGACCACGACATCGACTGCAAAGTCGACGGCATCGGCGCTATGCAACTCAAATCCAGCGTGGTCAAGAAGAGCTGACCGACGACCTCGCGGCAGGACGCGGAGCAATATCACCGACCAGGGCAGACGCCACCAAGGGATCGCGCAGCTCGACCTGGACTTGGGCTCACACGGCGGGGTCGGGGAGGTCACCGAGACGGTCGATGACACGCTCACGCAACAGCAGATACTCATCCCACCGCCGCGGCAGCCGACCCCGCGGACGTTCGACAACCCGGCCACCGGTAACGACCTGCCCCAGACGGAACTGATCACGAGTCAGCTGCGGGCGGCCGAACGGGTTGTTTGCTGGCCGTAAGGGTTTTCTAGTCCCGTGACCGTCGGGGGTTAGCGGCCGTACTGCAGGTAGTGCCGGCCAACCTCGGTGATTTCGGCCCGCCAGATCCCCTTCTTCTTCGACACCACGACCAAGCCACGCCATTCGAGCGCATTCGCCGTCAACTTGTAAGCGCTGCCTGTCATTACGCCATCCGGACACCCAGTGTCCACCCACCGAAGAACTTCCAGTTGATTGCGATTGATCGGATCGGTACGGGTCGCCATGGAGTTACAACCTTCCATGGAGTCAGCCATAAACGGACCGTTTTGACATGGCCTGACGGGACGAGGGATTGCCTCGGTCGACACCCACCTAGCCGGGCGCTCGCACCGGTCGGATCAAACTGATCGGGACTGCCCCCGGTTCGGTTGACTCCTGACCTGTGAGGATCTGATTCTCACGGTGGAAGGATCACCATCATGCCCAAGCCTTATCCCGAGGAGTTCCGCCGCGACGTGGTCGCGGTCGCCCGCAAGGGCGAGATCCCATTGACCCAGATCGCGAAAGACTTCGGGATCTCGCAGAGCTGTGTGAAGAACTGGGTGAAACAAGCCGATATCGAAGACGGACACCGGCCAGGAACCAGCCGCGACGAGTCGGGCGAGTTGCGGGAAGCGCGCAAGCGGATCCGGCAGTTGGAGCAGGAAGCCGAAGTCATGCGCCGCGCGGTCGCCTACTTTTCCCGCGACGTCAACCCAAAATGACCTACCCGCTGGTCCTCGACCTGGCCGCCGACAAGATCCCTGTCGCGGTGACCTGCCGGGTACTCGGTTTCACCACCCAAGCGTTCTACAAGTGGAAGAAAAACCCAGTCTCGCAACGTGATTGGGACGACGCGCATCTGATCAACGCCGCGCTCGACATCCATGCCGAGGACCCCGCGTTCGGGTACCGGTTCATCGCTGACGAACTACCCGCCCGCGGCATCACCGCCGGGGAGAACCGCGTGGCTCGGTTGTGCTCACAGCAGCGGATCTGGAGCGTGTTCGCCAAGAAACGCGGGTTGAACCGCACGCCCGGCCCACCGGTCCACGACGACCTCGCCAAAACCTGATACAGGCGCTGGACTTCGGCTTCGGTGTAGAGTCGGTGACCGGTATTGGTGCGCCCGGCAGGGCGCACCAACCCGATGCGGTCGTAATGATGCAACGTCCGAACCGTCAATCCGGCCTCGGTCGCGAGCTCACCGACCTTCCACACCTGCTCGATTCCCGTCTCGTCCATCCGCTTCCATCTCACTTCCACCGACGCACCTTGCGCTGGTACCGCCGACGTTAGGACCTGACGTTACGTCAGAAGCAAGCCGAAACGTCCTGCTGAATCTCGCGACAACAACGCTGCGAAAACATGCTGCGTTGCCGCATATCGCGCTGTTCGGACCTGGGCTGGCCGAATAGCGTGTGTCGGTGTGCCTGCGCTCAGGCTGCTGCCAGCAACGAGAGGATGCAGACGGGTGCTTGGGAGCATGGGCCCGTTCGACAACGATTGTGCCGCCGATACCCCGGCCTGTGGCGCTGCCGTCGGCTAGTCGTCGGGGGAGGCGCGGCGGTTGCGTTTGGTGACGCCGCGTCGCTTCTTCGCGGAGATGCGACGTTCCTTTGCTCCGCGCGAGGGCTTGGTGGCGCGGCGAACGGGTGGCGGGGCGGCAGCGGCGTCACGCAGTAACGAGGCCAGGCGTTCGCGGGCGGCCGCGCGGTTCTGCAGCTGTGCGCGTTGCTCCGATGCGGCGATCGTGAGAACCCCGTTGACCAGGCGGGTGGCCAGGCGGTCGAGCATCCGGGTGCGCAGCCAATCCGGCACCGAGGGCGAGTTGGCGAGGTCGAACGACAGCTCTACCCGGCTGTCGGTGGTGTTGACGTGCTGCCCTCCCGGACCGGACGACCGTGAGAACCGCTCGCGCAACTCGGACACGGGTATCACCAGCACCCGAGTCACGGTCAGGTCCGCTGCCATGATCCGACGCCGCTCTTCCGATCCGCAAGTTGACTTGGCCACGTCGGCCTAGTTGCGACTGAACGGTGACCTTGTCGTTCACGATAGCGATGACCTTATCGACGTGTAACAAGCAGGCCGTCCGCACATAGCCGATTACCGACTGTTCGGTCCTCGCCGATTCCTGCTGGATACGCTCTCTGCTGTGAGCTGGAATATCGCTGATCGAGTACTTGTTTCGTGGCTCGGCACGCCTGAAACCGATCTCGGGTGGAAGGTGACTGGCCCGACCGAGTTAATCGATCAGCTCCTGGCGGAGCCGGATCTCGAAGCAGTGCGCCTGCCTTGGTGCTGAAACCAGGAGTTACCGGGCGGTGACCTGCTCACTATGACGTACTAGATGATGATTGTGAGCTGTGAAGGGGTTAGAGGTTCTCACCGCTGCGAAGGTTGCCGGTGCGGGCAAGCGCGGTGCGAACCAGGTCGGCTTGATCGCGGTGGGCGACACCGATGGCGATATCGCTGGCCCGCAGAACGCGGCCGTCGCGATGGCGCTCGCAGGTGGCCACCGCGCCGCGGTCGAGTAGGCGGCTGGCCAGGTGGGCGGCGGTCTGGATGGTTTCAGCGTCGGTGCGCGGGACATGGCGACGGGGTAGTTCGTGCAGCGCCCATCCGGTGGTGAAGGCCATCGCCAGGGTCTCGTCCAGATCGGTGTTGCCGAGCCCGGCGGTCTGGAACTCCAGAGAACGGGTGCCCTCCTCGGTGCCGGCGGCGAATTCGGTGAACGGGTAGAACGCCTCAGAGATGATGGGAGCAGCGGTCGTTGGCAGCCGCCACGACACGGGCAGCTGACGGACGGGAACGGTTGGGTTGTGCTCCAGCATCACCGTGACGCCGTTCTGGGTCGGGTCGTGTGACAGCCCGATCCAGCGTTCGGTTCCCACAATGGTGAACGGATCCAATTGGCCTGGATCCCCAACGAACAGGCCACGGTCGAACCGTTCCACGATCTGCAGCAGCATGTCCGATCGCATCTGGTAGGACTCGTCCAGGATGGCCCAGCCGAATTTACAGTCCTGGACGGTTGCCCACTTGGCTGAGGTGCCGACGATGATCTTGCACTCGACGAGATGTCCGGCCGCGCTGACCACGAGGGTGCTCTTGCCTGCCCCAGGTGGGGAATCGACCACGACTGCTTTGTGGTCGGGCTCGGCGAGGTCGGACAAAATCATTGCCGTGGCTGCTGTGGCTGACTCGGTCGCGCTGTTGGCGTCAGTTGTCATCGCCCCACTCCTCTGCGGCAGCGTCATCCGGATACTTGGAGATCGGCGACCGGCGCTTCGGCAGCGGTATGGGTCCACAGAGTCCGGCTGGAGTCCGGGAACACCGGTACGGGTCGCCAGCCGGAGTCGGGCAGGTAGGCAACGATCTGTTCGAGCGTGGGGACGGTTCCCGGCTTGGGGACGAGCGCCTTCCCCATTCCCGCGATGATCTCGATGGTGACCAGACTCGCTTCGCCGTCCAACTCGGTGGAGAGGATTTTTGCTTTATGACCGGAAGGCATCGATGGACTGATCAGTTTGGCGCCTTCGGCCAGCCGGGTTGGGTCCAGGGTGCGGATGGTGACCGTTGGCCGTGACACCCGCCGATTCTTCTCGGACAGGTTCAACGAACTGTTCCGCTGCCATGCTCCGGCGGTGTTCCGGTTGGTGTACAGCGCGTTGAACGGTGACGTCGAGCGCGCCAATGACATCGTGCAGGAAGTGTTCCTGGCCGTATAGGAGCAGTACGAGCGCGACTTCGCCGGCAAACCATCGAGAACGGGCGCAACCGATTACGCCTCAGGTGACCGAGTGGACTCGCCGTCTACCTCGATGGCCGTGTATGCGAGTGTGGTGCCGTCAGCCGCAAGCCTCGTGGATCGACTGCCGACCCCGGATGAGTACATTCGGCTTCGTGCGGCGGTCAGCTGGGTATGTCCGCCGGTAAACAGGTGCGTGCTTGCCCTATCGGCCTCGTTGTTCGGTGTCGTTGCCATCGATCAGGACGGCGCTGCGGTAGGCATGGCCGGGCAATAGGCGATGGCGCACTCTACGGATTGATCGTCGACGTCGTCGTCATGCCGACACACCAGGGCCTCGGGCTCGGGACTCGCATCGTGGATCGGATCATCGATTGGTCTGCACGCCAACAAATCCCTCACGTGGCACTCGCAGCCGATATCGGCGTTGCGAAGTTCTATCAGGACAGGTGGAGCTTCGAGGAGTCGGGGCACTATCTCCGCCTACGGTGATTATCGGTCGATCCCTGCGGATAACGTTGTCCCACTACCGGTTTGCCTATCGAGTCACGGCCGCTGGTTGTTCAGGTTGCGCAGGCGGATTCGGGTCTGTTCCCACGTCACCGCAACCCGCGCCAACCAGGCTCGCCGGATCGGGTTCTCGGCAAGTATTCGGCGCTCGCAGATGCGAATGCGAAATGCCCTGTGGCTCATTCTTATCCGTGTCGTCGACTCTTTGGGCATGCTGAGTGTTGGGGGCGCGTGGAGGAGGCGGGGCACGATGCGGGTCAAGGTTCTGTCGGATCACGGAGGTGAGCAGCTTCACCTGTCCGAGCAGCGGTTACAGGGTGCCGCAGCGGATCATGAGGCGTGGCAAGGCTATTACGCTCAGGCGTACGGCGAGTTGGAGACTACTCGTCGGACGAAGCCGCTGTGGAAGCGTTTGCTGTCTGTGCCTACCGCCGACGAACATGCTGCGCAAGCACGGGTTGGTGACGCTTCTCGACAGGTGGAATCGGCCGAGTACGAGGTGCATCGGGCATATCACCGGGTCCAGCAGCAAGGCGCCGGGGTATACGGCGAGGATTTGCTCACCTGGAGCCTTGCTGGCCTGCTACCGGACGAGTGGGTCATGCTCCGCGGCTACCGCA
>NZ_JBFAXH010000033.1:0-29354 GCF_040680755.1 Nocardia sp. NPDC051990
CTCCCGAGCCACAACAGAGGCAAACAGTCATCAGCTACACCCCACCGCCCTGGGCATCCAGGGCATCAACCCCAGACACTACAAACTTAGGGAACAGCTATGAACACGATTCCCCCACGCCGAGGTTCCGGCGCGGTCGGTGTCGCCCGCTCACGCCTCGAGGGTCCGGGCAAGGTCACCGGGTACGTCCGCTACGCCGCCGATGAATCGGTGAGGGACTTGGCCTTCGGCTGCTTGGTGACTTCGCCGGTGGCGCGCGGGCGCATTCGGCACATCGACATCTCGGCGGTACGAGACATGCCCGGCGTCCTCGATGTCATTGATCACACCAACGCTCCCCGCCTCAACCCTGAGGCCGGCTCGTTCTTCGGACCGGACGGGAGTCTGCAACTGCTGCAAAGCGACGAGGTGCCCTATGCCGGACGGCCGGTCGCCCTCGTCGTCGCCGAGACCTGGGAGCAGGCACAGCGTGCGGTGGCCGAACTGCCTATCGACTACCTCGAGGAACCACACGATACCGCCTTCTCCGCCGATCACCCGGCCGCACGCCCGGCGCTGGACCTGTTCGGTCCGGAGGCGAATCGCGGCGACCTCGATACCGAGCTCGCGAAATCGGCTGTCGTGGTGGACGAACGGTATCGAACGCCCGAAGAGCATTGCAGCGCAATGGAACCGCACTCGGCGACCGCTTGGTGGGACGGCGTGGACCTGTACGCCGTCGATTCGAATCAAGGCCCGTGGACCGTCGCCAATGCGCTGTCCGCGCTGTTCGACCTGGACATGAAACGGGTGCACATCAAAGCCGAGCACGTCGGCGGCGGGTTCGGGTCCAAGGGCCTGTGTGGTCCGCAACTGATCCTCGCGGTCATGGCGGCCACCAGGATCGGGCGGCCGGTGCGCGTCACGCTCAGCCGCAACGATGTCTTTCTGACCACGACCATTCGGCCACCGACGGACCAGCGGGTGCGAATCGGAGCGGACCTGGACGGGCGGTTCCGGGCAATCCAGCACGAGGCCGCGTTCGCGATCTCCCCGCTGGTGGAATACATCGAGGGCTGCACAGAGCTCACCAAGACTCTGTACAACGCCAACGCGATTCACACCAGCCTGACGGCGGTGCCCGTCGATACGGTGCCGCCCTATTCGATGCGAGCACCCGGTGCGGCACCTGGATCGTTCGCCCTGGAGTGCGCGGTCGACGAGGTCGCCGAGCGACTCGGACTGGACCCGATCGAACTCCGCCTGCGCAATGAACCGACCGCCGGGCCGGTCTCCGGCTTGCCGTTCAGCAGCCGCGAGGTCGCCATGTGCCTACGCGAAGGAGCGCGGCGCTTCGGCTGGGCCACGCGCGACCATCGGCCGCGAGTCCGGCGCGAGGGTGGTCTGCTCCTCGGAACTGGCGTGGCCGCAACGAGTTTCAGTGTCGGCGCCTTCCCATCTTCCGCTTCGATCACCGCCGAGATCGACGGTACCTTCACGGTGAGCATTGGGGCCTCGGATATAGGCACCGGCGCGCGCACCGCGCTCACGGCGATCGCGGCAGATGCCCTGGGAGTCGAGATCGAGCGGATCCGGCCACTTCGGATGGCGGACAGCGACCTCGGTCCGGCGTGGAGCGCGGGCGGCTCCCGAGGCACGACGTCGTGGACTTGGGCGGTCGCCGAGGCCGCCGCCCGGCTGCGCGAACAACCGACCGATGCGACGAATCCGGTCACCGCTACCGCCGACACCACACAGCTGCTCGGCGCGCTGGCCGACAGCGAACGCCACGCTTACAGCGCCGTTTTCGCCGAAGTCGTGGTAGATCCCGCGACCGGTGAGATCCGCGTGCGCAGACTGTTGGGCATGTTCGCCATCGGCCGCGTGGTCAACCCGCTACTGGCGCGCAGTCAGCTCATCGGCGGGATGATCGGTGGCCTGTCGATGGCATTGCACGAAGAGGGCGTCCGCGATCCGCGCACCGGCAGGCAGGTCAACGCGGATTTCGCCGGCTACCACATCGCCGCGCACGCGGACGTCCCCGATATCGAAGCCGATTTCGTGCCCGACTACGAGCCGGGTATTCCGATGGGCGTCAAGGGCGCCGGGGAGATCGGCAATGTCGGCACCGCCGCCGCAATCGCCAACGCCGTCTGGCACGCGACCGGGGCACGCCATCGGGCACTCCCGCTGCGACTGGATCGCGTCCTGGAGACCACGACCAGATGACGGATCAGACAATGCCATTCGAGGAGAACTCCCAGATGCTGCGCGAGATATGGCCTTTCGTCGATGCGCACCGCCGGGCGGGCAACTCGGTCGTGCTGGCGAGGCTGGTGGGGCGGGACGGTCCCGGAGCACGCCCGATCGGTGCCACCATGGCGGTCGCCGCGGACGGGACCTGGCGCGGATCGCTGTCGGGCGGCTGTGTCGAGGGTTTCGTCCTGGACGCGGCCCGCGAAGTGCTCGGGGGAGACAGTCCCGCACGCATCCTATCGGTCCTTCCGGCAGAGCACCTCCTGCCCTGGGAACAGGGACCGGCCTGCTCCGGGGAGTTGCGCGTGCTGATCACTCCGGCGCCGCCCGCCGCCGTGCACTCCGCGATCACCCTCGCGCTGGCACATGACACACAATTGGCGATCCGGATCGAATTGCGTTCTCCCTACACCTGGGCGGTCTCCTCCCGACCGGGCAGTTCCGACTGCGCTGCTCCGGCTTTCACCGAAATGATCGGACGTCGGCGCAAGCTCGTTCTGGTCGGTGCCACCGATCTCGCGGCGATCATGGCCGAGCTGGCGCAGGCGATGCACTTTGCCGTCGTCGTCCTGGATCCGCGGCCGGGCCATCTGGGGTCCCGGGCGTTTCCGTCCACGGCGACGCTCGTGCGCGCCTGGGCGGATGAGTGGCTGACCGCTCATCCGCTCGATGCGCAGGACGCGCTCGTCACTGTGAGTCATGACCCGCGCATCGACGATCGCGCCCTCGAAGCGGCACTCGCGGGCAGGGCGAGGTACGTCGCGGCCCTCGGGAGTCGAGCCACCCACGCACAGCGCCTACGGCGGCTCACGAGATCCGTTGAGTCGCAACGGTTGCGCGGCCCTGCCGGCCTCGACCTGGGCGGAATCACACTCGCCGAAACAGCCGTTTCCATACTCGCCGAGATTGTCGCCACCGAGAATGGGCGGGTAGGCGGGCCACTCCGCCACGGTGACCGACCTATCCACACTCTCCCCGAGGCTGCCCATGTCTGAACGCCACATCGATCTCGTCTCCGGCGATCTCGACTCGCAGTGCTGCCCCGAAGCGATCTCCGAGCGGGTCCGAGCCCTCGAAGAGCTGTGCGATCTGATGGATCGCCACGCCCGCGCAGACCTGACCACCGCGATCGACGATGTACTGATCTTCAAGGCGACCGAGCCTCAGCTACCGCGACAGGTGACCTACGGCCGGGTTTTCGCCCTGGTCGGGCAGGGCACCAAGCGGTTCGTGCTAGGCGAGCGGATGTATGAGCACCGCGCCGGGCAATACCTCGTCGCCTCGCTCGATCTTCCCGTGGTCAGCCGCTTCATCGAAGCCTCTCCCGGCTGCCCTGGTCTCGGTGTCGGCCTCACCCTGCACCCTTCGGAGATCGTCGAGACCCTTCTGCAAGCACCGCCGAACAGCCTGCCCGACCTCGGAGAGGTGACGCCGCCGGGGCTTGCGGTCAGCAGTGCGGACGCCGAACTGCTCGACGCCGTACTGCGGCTGTTGCGGCTTCTCGACCGCCCTGGTGACATCGCAATCCTCGCGCCCCTGATCAAACGAGAGATCCTCTGGAGATTGATCACCGGCGAACAAGGCGCCATGATCAGACAATTCGGCACGCCCGATAGCAATCTGAACCACATCGCCCGTGCCATCCGATGGATAAAGCAGCACTACCGACAGCAATTCAGGGTCGAGGATCTCGCCGACCGAGCGGCAATGAGCACCTCCGCCTTCCACCGCAGCTTCCAGACCGTCACCGCCATGAGTCCGATCCAGTTCCAGAAACACATTCGCCTGCACGAGGCCCGCCTGATGCTCATCGCCGACCCCACCGACATCACCGGCGTCAGCCGCCGCGTCGGCTACACGAGCCCCTCCCAGTTCAGTCGCGAATATCGACGCCAGTTCGGTGCACCCCCAAGTCAGGACGCCAGACGGTTCCAAGACACCTCTGCCTCGGGCGCGACCGCCTAGCGGCCGATCCCATTCGCTGTGTTGGTTGCGCCGCCTTGTCCACAGTTACCGAAAGAGCTTCTTGCCGACCAGCCGCTTAGCCAGGCGGCCGTACCGCTCCCGCAGAACGTCGTAAGGCAGACCCTCCCAGCTACTTCGGCCAGTGAACGGGGCCGAGTCGCCAGCGGCCAACGCACGCAGCCGTACCATCATCGGCGCCCATCCCTCATCCCAGAACCGGATCTAGGTCACCCGCCGACCAGTGTGCGACAGGAACAGTTGCTCGCTGGCGTCGCGGTCGAGGTCGAGGCGCGCTACTGTCTCGAGCGGAACGAACGTCGTGCGGATACCGCGCGCCGATTTCGGGTCGCCCAGCTTGAGCCTGCCATTGGCCCACTTCCACGCCTTCGTGATCGACACCGCGCCCGTGTGTCGATTGATGTCGCCGACAGTGAGCGCGCCTTGCTCGCCGGGCCTGGCCATCGACATCACGCCGAATTCCCACCAGGCCCGCCAGCGAGCTGCGAGCAGCTCGTCGACAAGCTCGAACTCGTCCTCGCTGAGGTGGTCGACCTCGCGCGCTATCCGCTTGGGCAACCTGGTTTCCGCGCACGGATTCCATGCGATGAGCGGCGTCGGGCGACGGCGAGCCGCGGCGCCCATCGCCGAGCACAGCAACCCGTGTTTGTTCGCGATGGTTTTCGGAGCGTTGCCGAGTTCAGTTGCGAGCCATTCGACCCACGCAACATCCATGTCAGGCGTGACCGCGTCGACCGGCAGAAAGTTGCCGTTGAAAAACGGCGTGATGTCGTGGTCGATCATTCGCCGGTACTTGCGCTTGGTCTCTTCCTCGACGCGCTCGCCGAGTAGGTCGACGTAGCGGCGAAGCCACGGCGTCAGCATGATCACGTCCGGCGCTGAGGCGAGCTGGGCGGCGAGCACCCGCTCGGCCTCGGCCGGGCCGACGCGGTCGAGCAGCTTTGCCCACCGGATCGCGGCGCCGTGGTCGTCGAACGATTGCGAGGATTGGACGGTCTTACCGTCGCGGGTCACGCGGTATCGCACTTGGATGTAGGTGGTGCCGTCCTTGCGCACACGCACGCGGGGAGTTGTAGCCATGGCATGGTCCTTGCGTCAGGCCGAATCCCCTCAGATTCTCTGTGTGTGGACCGCAGTGTGGACGCAGAAGGGGCGCAATCTCGCGATTACGCCCCTGACCTGCTGTTTTACTGTGTCCGGAGGGGGTATCGGCCAGTACGCCAACCTCCTGCAACACCGAAAACTGCTGGTCATCGGGAAATAGCGGTGGCGTGACGGTTCTGGTCCGGTTGCCGCAGGTTCGTGCCCCCGGTCGAGCACACCGGACATGGGAACGGGAACGACCCGCGGTTCTCGGGCAGGCGACCGGTGATCGAAGCCGATTACTATCTATAGGCGGACCTAGCGGTGATCATGAGACAACTCGAACTCCTGGGGACTGACGGGCTGCGGCGGTTTCTGATTGCGACGGCTGCCGCTGCGCAGCGGCAGCATTGTTTCGGTGACGGCGACAATGCCGAAGACGTTGGTGGCGAACACCATACGGACTATGTCGAGTTCGACCGATCCGGGCTGCTGGCTTGGTCAGGGACCGGCAACACCGGCATTGTTTATCAGTGCGTCGCGGTCGACGATCGGTTGCGCACAGGTTAAGACTCGAGCTAGCCGGCGCGTAGACAGGATGGAATGAACGAATTGCTCACGTCGCTGGGTTCACGCCCGTAATCCATTGTGTTTCTTCTCAATCCGCGCGGCGATGGATCGATTTGTAGGTGAGGTATTGCGACAAGCCTTCGATCCCGTACTCGACCCCGAGTCCGGAGTCGTGGCGCCCACCGAAGGGCGCATTGTGGTTGGACGCGAAGAAGTTCACTCCCACGGAGCCGGTGTCCATCCGTTCTGCAACCTCCTGTGCGGCAACAGGGTCGGAGGAGAACACAACACCGCCCAGTCCGAACGCCGTATCGTTGGCCAATGCGACGGCCTCGTCAACGGTGTCGTACCGCAGGACACTGATGACGGGCCCGAAGATCTCCTCCCGCGCGATCCGCATCTCCGGAGTGACGTCGGCGAAGACGGTCGGCTCGATGAACCATCCGCCATGGCTGGGCGCGGGCCGACCACCGATGGTCGCGCGAGCCCCTTCCTTATGAGCGGATTCGAGATAGCCACGGACGATGTCGAATTGAGCCTCCGAAGCCATCGGCCCGAAGACAGAGCGCTCGTCGAACGGATCACCTTGTGGAGCTGCGGCGACGGTCCGTGTCACCACATCGACCACTTCGTCGTACCGCGACGATGGTGCGAGAATCCTGGTGGAGATGTAGCAGGTCTGACCGGTGTTGCGTAGGCAGGTGCGGATCAGCACAGCCGAGAATTGCTCGAGGTCGGCATCGGGCAAGACGATCGCGGACGACTTGCCGCCGAGTTCGAGGGTGACCGGCCGGAGCAATTCACCGCATGTGGCGGCGATCCGTCGGCCCACGGGCGTCGACCCGGTGAACGCGACTTTGTCGGTCAGCCGATGGCGAACGAGCCGGTCGCCGACTGCCCCTCCGCCGGTGACCAGATTGATCACCCCGGCTGGAACCCCCGCGGCAGCGCAGGCCTCGACGATGAACCGGATGGACAATGACGTGCTCGGTGCGGGCTTCATGACGACCGTGCAGCCGGCGAGCAGGGCGGGAGCGAGTTTGACGACCATGAGATTGATCGGAAAGTTCCACGGTGCGATCAGCACGCAGGGCCCCACGGGGTCTTTGCGGACGACGGTCTCCGACAGACCTACCGGGAAGGGGCGGACGTCTTCGGATTCGAGCCACGAAGCGAGCCCAGCGACGTGTCTGAAGATGGCCGCCGCATTGGCTGCCGCACTGCGGGTCTCGGTGATGGGCGACCCGTTTTCGAGCGTGTTGACGACGGCCATCTCGGTGGCACTCGCCTCTACCTCGTCGGCAATGCGCAATAGCAACGCGGCGCGCTCGGACGGGGTGGTCCGGGGCCACGGGCCACGACGAAACGCACGATCGGCGGCGCACAGTGCGGCGTCGACATCCTCCGGCGAGCAGTCGGGGGCCGCCCCCCACTCCCTGCCGGTGGCGGGATCGGCGAGGGGCACTCGGGCCGCGCTTGTCGATGGCGTCCAAGCCCCGTCGCGGTAATAGTCCTCGACGTAGGTCCAGCGCGGCTGCGGTCGATCATGTACCGGCTGAATGTGTGTGGTGCTCAACGGATTACCGCCGTCTTCAACAGCGCCCGAGAGCGCTCGAGGTCGGCGGTCGCCATGGCGATCGCGGGTTCGGTCGACAACTCGGGGATGATCTGGGCTTCGAGCCGGTCGGTGTAATGGGCGGGGTCCATGTGGAACCAGCCGGAGGCAAGCGCGATGCCGGCATGGTCGAAGCGCCAGAGCCGATCGGCGTCGCGGACGAGGGCGTCTTCCAGCGTATGGGCTTCGAGGCGGGTGTCGTGGCCGTCGATGATGGCGCAGACCTGCTCTACGAATTCGTGGCAGTAGCCCAGCGGCGGCAGCACCTCGCGGGCAATGAGGCAGCCTTGGCGTTCGTGCTCGAAACGGATCTCGGCCTTGCGCCATTCGCCGGAGAAACCTTCGGAGAGGATACGTTCCTCGTCGACGCGGCCCCAGCCGGTGTCGTGCAACTGGATCGCTATGCGCACCAGTTGGCGATCGGCGTGTGGGAAGGCGTTGCAGAGACGCTCGGCGTAGGCGAGCGAGATGGGCAGGTGGATGTCGTTCGAGCGGGCGCGGGTCTCGGGGACGACGGCTTTCCACACGGGATCGAGGTCTACGCCGAGGGGAGGCGTCAGGGTGATGGGCGAGGTGTCGATGGGGCCTGGGGCGGCAATCGGGCGCTCGGCAGGCAGGGCGGTGGGCATGGGTTCCCCTTCTCAGTCGGCCGCGACCAGGGTCGATGGATCGACCGTCACTGACTTGAGCTGGACGGATGGGTCGGCGGCGGCGGCATACGGGATGGATTGGCCCTTGGCGAGGGCAGTGCGGACCGCCAAGAAGTCCAGTGGATGGTTGATGCAGTCGGCGGCCAGGATGTGATCGCCGCGGTAGTAGAGCACCGAGAACTTGCCGTGCTCGGGGTCCGAGCGGACGACGGTGCGGTCGTGGCCGGAGGACAGGCCGGCGATCTGCAGTTTGATCTTGCCCTGGTTCGACCAGAACCAAGGGATGCCCGCATATTCCTCGCGGCGGCCGGTAATGGCGTAGGCGGCGACCTTTGCCTGCTCGATGGCGTGGTTGACGCTTTCGAAGCGGACGCGGTCTCCTGCAGGGGTGCCGGGTAGAGGGTTGGGCAGGTTGGCGCAGTCGCCAACGGCAACGGTGATGCCGTCGGAGGCCAGCGCGGTGGCGTCGACGCGGACGCCGTTATCGCAGTCCAAGCCGATGGATTCGGCGAGTTCGGTGTTGGGGATGACTCCCACGCCGACAAGTACCAGGTCGGCTGGCACCACGCGGCCGTCGGCGAGTTCGACGCCGCCGACGCGGTCACCGCGGGGCACGATGCGGCGGACGGCGGCGTCGAGCACGATCTCGATACCGGTGGCACGGTGATGATCGAGTAGGTAGGCCGAGATCTGTTCACCGACGGCGCGGGCGACCAGGCGCGGAGCGGCCTCGAGCAGGGTGACGTTGCGGCCCATGGCGTTCAGCGACGCCGCGGCCTCGATGCCGATGAACCCGCCGCCGATCACGACGACGTTGTGCACGTCGGGGACGCGGGCCTTGAGTTCGAGGGCGTCATCGGCGTTGCGCAGATACAGCACGCCGGGAAGGTCGACGCCGTCGAGCAACAGCCTGCGGGGGCGCGCGCCGACGGCCAAGGCGAGGCGGTCGAACGGGAATTCCGCACCGGACATGGAGTAGGCAACGCCGAAACCGTTGTCACGCTTGTCGATACGGATGATCCGTTCGTTCTTGACAACGTCGATGCGGTGCTCGGCCCAATACTCCCGGGAACGAAACATCAACGACTCGTTGGTGATCTCGCCCTGCAGCCACTCCTTGGACAGGGCGGGGCGCTGGTAGGGGCGATGGTTCTCGTCGCCGAGCAGGGTGATCGGGTCGTCGTAGCCGAGGGCGCGCAGCGAGGTGGCCAGCGCGACTCCTGCCTGGGAGGAGCCGATGATCAGCAGTCCGTGATTCATTCCGGATCACACCTGGGTCGTCGGGGTGGTCACATGTAGGTCGCGGCCCTCAGTGACCCTGAGCTGGCAGGACAGACGGGAACACTCGCGCCGGTCCTCGGCTGTTCCCCAGAGCATCTCGTCCTCCATCTCGCCCATGGGCGGCAAATCGTCGGCGTCGGCCCGGTCGACGTAGACGTGGCAGGTGGCGCAGGACAGCGAACCGCCGCATTCGGCGACGATGCCGGGGACGCCGTTGCGCACGGCGGTCTCCATGACGGAGTCGCCGACGGTGGCGTCGATGGTGCGGGACTGGCCGGTGTGGTCGGTGTAGGTGACCTGGGGCATGTTGTTCCTCCTACGGTCTCAGATGAACTGGCGGCCGCCGTCGACGACCAGAGTTTGTCCGGTGACGAAGCCGCTGTCGGTGCCGGCGAAGTAGAGGGCGGCGCCGACTATGTCTTCGGGCTGGCTGGAGCGCCGCAGCGCACCGCGGTCGACACCGTAGGACTCTGCGTCGTCCATCAGGCCGCGACTGGCCTCGGTGAGGGTGAAGCCGGGCGCGATGGCGTTGACGGTGATGCCGCGGCGTCCGAGTTCCTTGGCCATCACTCGAGTCAGAGCGATGACGCCGCCCTTGGAGGCCACATAGTGGGCCCACTGCTCCGAGCCGCTGTAAACGGTGGCCGATGACAGGTTGACGACGCGGCCGCCCTCGGGCATGTGCGGGCTGACCGCGCGGGTCATCAGCCATGGACCCTTGAGATTGACCGCCATCACCACATCCCATTCGGCGGGGTCGATGTCCTCGAGCGGGGAGCGGGTGACCGTGCCGTAGACGGCGGCGTTGTTGACCAGTACGTCGATCCTGCCGCCGCCGAATCCGGCAACCTGGGAGGCGAGTTCGACGGTGGCGTGCGGATCGGTAACGTCGACTCGGCCGTGCCAGGCGTCGACGCCGATCTTCTCGATCAGGCGGGCGGTCTCGGCTGCGCCGTCGGCGTCGAGGTCGGCAACCGCGACCCGATAGCCTCGGTCGGCGAAGCCAAGGGCGAAGGCCCGGCCTAGGCCGCCCGCCGCGCCGGTGACGAGTACGGTGCGGGCGGCCTGGTGTTCGGTGGTCGACATGGGCTCAGCTCTCCAGGATCTCGACGCGGCCGGTGTTGCCATCGACACGGATGCGCTGGCCGGTGCGGATCACGGTGGACGCCGAGCCGGTCCCGGTGACGGCGGGCAGAGCGTATTCGCGGCAGACGATGGCGGCGTGGCTCATCATGCCGCCGATATCGGTGACGGTCGCCTTGATCTTGCCGAAGATCGGGCCCCATGAGGGCGCGGTGATTGTGGCGACGAGGATCTCACCTTCCTGCACCTCGGAGAGGTGATCGGCAGAGGTGACCACGCGTGCGATGCCCTCCACGATGCCGGGCGAGGCAGCCATACCGGTGATCGCGCCATCCTCGTTCACCTCGCCGGCCAGCCACTGCTGCACCTGCTCGGTGGTGATGCCGTAGAGCATCATCGTGAATGGTTCGGTGATCTCGGCGGGCGGCGTGTTCAGGGCGGGCTGCGGGCGGCGGGTGTTCAGCGCGTCGATGATGCCGCGGCGGCGCTCGATCTCGGCGGGCCAGTAGTGCGGGCCGGTGGACTCCGCGCCGACCGCCCAGCCGGTGACCAGGTCGAAGATCGCGTCGCGAACCTCGTTGCGGTTGAGGTACAGCATGTCGGCGGGGTCGAACCAGAAACCTGCGTCAGTGAAGACCCGGGCCAGCTCGCGGACCTTGCGCCAGAACACACCCATCGTCCAGTGCTCGATGTAGAAGTTGTGGTTCTCGACGTAGGGGTAGGCGGTGACGGCCAGGGCAAGCTTGGCATCGAACTGCTCGCGCAGCTCGCCGTCGAGCAGGTCGCGGTACTCCTCGACGATCCGTTCCTTCTCGGCGCTCAGCTCCTCGACCGGGCGCACGATGTCCTGGCCCTGGTCGAGGCGGCGGATGTAGTCCTTGATGTAGCCAAGCGGGATCTCCTGGTGTTCTTTCCAGTACTTGTCGTGGCCGTAGAAGCCGTTTCCGACGGTGAAGTTGAACCAGGGGTCCTGCGCGGACTCGTAGGCGGTCAGCCATTCCTCGCCGCCTGCCTCGCGGACTGCGCGCAGGGTGCCCTCCACGTCGTCGGTGTTCGCGAAGGCGGCCTGCAGGCCCATTCCCACCGCCCTGGTCGCGAGATTCTTCAGCTCGTCGTCGGGGCGGAACAGCTCCATATCCACGCCCTGCACCATCTTGGCGATGGCCTGGTCGGGGATGCCGGGGAAGGCTTCTTTGCAGAAGCCGAAGAATTCGAGGTAGGCCAGGTAGCCGAGGTTGAGGAACTCGAAGTGGTACTGCCAGTTGCGATAGAGCAGGGCGATGAGGCGGTCGTAGTTCTCCATCAGCACTTGAGAGCCGTCCATGGCCTTGCCGGAGACGATGTCGTCGAAAGGCACGGCATCGGGCAGCGCGGCGAACTCGAGCTCCTCCATCTCGTCGATGGTGGCGCGTACCTTGGCGTGCCAGGCCTCGAGCAGGCTGTCCCAGTTCTGGAAGTAGTGTCCGGCGCGACGCTCGAATTCCGGTACACGGGCGGCGATCTGGTCGTCGGGCACGGCGACGGGGCTCATATACAAGTAGCCGAGGTGGATCTTGAACTCGATACCGTTGGCCGGTGGGATCAGCAGGTGCCTGGTGTTGTACTGGCCGAGGCATTTGACCGCGAACTCGCCGCCGATGGTCTCGAAGGGCTTGAAGACCGTGGGCCAGTGCTGGCTGTCACAGAACCAGAACTTTTCGTCGCCACCGGGGGCGTTGTCGAAGACGAGGTTGTACGGGTAGAGCTGCTCCCAGCCCTCCGCCCCGGCAGGCACCTCGATCTCGGAGGGCTTCGGGAAAGACTTCATTGTCTGCTCGGTGGTCATTCGGGTTCCTTTGCGAGAGTTCAGCGCTCGCTGAGAGCGGCGAGGCCGGTGAAGGAGAAGCTGGTCATGCCCAGGGCAGTGGGCTTCGGGGCGGCGGCCTTCGCCAAGGCCGCCGTCGTAGGGTTTGCCGAGTGCACCGTCTCCGGGCGCGACTGCAGCAGCAGGAGGTTCTCGCCGTCTGGCAGATCGGCGTCGAGCGCCCATTCGATGTCCTGCGGGCAGCGGTAGTGCTTCTCAGCACGCTTGGCCATGGCGGCGACGGCGAGCAGTTGGTCGTCGGTGAGGCAGCGCATGGCGCGGCGATCTGCCGCGACATCGCGCTCGACGAGCGAGCCGGTGGCGGGATCGGGCACGAGTTCGACGTGCTTGTCGCCGATGTGCTGGCGCACGACCGTCAGCATGACCTTGTCGAGCAGGATATTGTCCGGTGTCACCTGACCCGACACCACCATTTCCCCGACGCCCCACGAGGCATCGACGACGATCTTGGAGCGGTCGCCGTTGGCGGGGTCGAGGGTCATGGCGACGCCGGCGGCGCGGGCGTTGACCATCTTCTGTACCGCGACAGCCATCGACAGGTCTGCTTCGGAGATCCCATTGCGCAGGCGGTAGATGATGGCGCGGCTGGTATAGAGGGAAGCCCAGCAACGGCGCAGGTGCTCATGCACACTGTCGTAGCCCGTGAGCCACAAGTAGGTGTCCTGCTGGCCGGCGAAACTGGCGTCGGGCAGGTCCTCGGCAGTCGCGGAGGAACGGACGGCGACCGGCACCTCGTCGGCGAAGCGCGACATGAGCTGGTCGTAGGCGGCGCGGACCGTGCCCCGCATGTCTTCGGGCACCTCGCGGGCCTCGATGGCCGCGCGGATCTGCCCCGAGACGCGCTCGACGCATGCGACGTCGTCCGGGTCGATCTCGGCCAGCTTGGTACGGATCTCCTCCCGCAGGCCGGTGCCATCGACGAAGTGGTCGAAAGCGGCGGTGGTGACGGCGAATCCGGGTGGAACGGGCATGCCCGCTGTGGTCATCGAGACCAGCGAGGCGCACTTGCCGCCGAGCAGTTCGAGGGCAGGCTCGTGGCCGCTGTCGAAGAAGACGATGTAGTCGTTCACAGGGTCAGTCCTCCCAGATGACCGGTACCGCGGTGGGGGCGCGGAAGGAGAGGTTGTCGCCGAAGCGGATGTTGGCGGCGTCGGTGATGCGGAGGCCGGGAGCGAGGCGGACGACCTCTTCGAGCGCGATCTTGGCCTGAAGTTTGGCCAGCATGTTGCCGAGGCAGTAGTGGATGCCATAGCCGAAGGCCAGGTGCTCGCGGGCGTTGGGACGGGAAATATCGAACTCCTCGCCGTTGTCGAACCGGGATTCGTCGCGGTTGGCCGAACCCATGAGCAGCAGAATGTCGGCGCCCTTCGGAATGGCCACGCCACCGATCTCGGTGTCGCGCAGCGCCCGCCGTCGCCAGCCCACGATGGAGGGGCTGTAGCGCAGCACCTCGTCGACAGCACGGGGGATACGGCTGGGGTCCTCGACGAGCTGACGCCACTGGTCGGGGTAGGACAGCAGCACACGCAGGGCGTTCGAGATCAGCGTGGTAGTGGTCTCGTGGCCGGCGAACAGCAGCGAATAGCACAGCGAGGCGATCTCGTGGTCACTGATCGGGTCGCCCGCGGCCTGCATGCGGATCATGTCGCCGACCAGGCTGTCCGGCTGGGTCTCGTGGCCCTCGGCCACCAGCCTGCGACATTCGGCCCAGTACTCGACGAGGTTATGCGCGTGCGGGATCTGTTCCTCGTTGGTCAGATCGCCCCAGGTCATCGCGGCGCGGGAGTCCGACCAGCGCTTGAAGGTGTCGATCTTGGTCACGTCCGCGCCGATCAACGTCAGGATCGTGATGGTGGGCACGTCGTAGGCCAGGTCACGGACCAGATCGCCGCGCCGCTGCGGGCGGGCCAGCATGGTCTCGAGCAACCGGACGACATTGGCGCGGATCTGTGGCTCGAGCACCTTGTACCGGCGCGGGGTGAATGCTTTGGCGGCGACCTTGCGGATCCGGGTGTGCTCGGGAGGAATCCGGGCGGACAGGCCGGAGTAGGCGGTGAAGCCGCCGTCCTCCATGATCTGCTTGGCCTGCGGGCCGCGTTCACGCACCGGCGCCTGCGCGTTCTCCGACGAGAAGCTCTCCCAGTCGTCGAATACGGCCTTGATGTCGTCGTACCGGCTCACCACCCAGTAACCGATGCGCTCGTCGAACATCACCGGCTCTTCGGCGCGCAGGGCGGCATAGGCTGGGAATGGATCGGTTTGGGCGAACGGCTGGTATCCGTGGTGGACCGGGCACCCGGTTGCCGGGTCGGCTTGGGTCGGGCTCGACGTCATCCCGTCTCCTGTCGTGTGTCGCGCGTCGTCGTGTGACAACCACGTCATAGTGGCCCGCGTCACTTCGCCGGTCCATGTGCCACTTCCGTTAGACGGAAGCGAGTCATACTCTGCTCCTGATCAGGATCGCCGTGGGGAGCGCCGGGGAATCCGGGCAAGGCTCGGCTGGGGTCGGCTAGCGGCGACCTCGATACGGTGCGCAATACCGCGCAGGATCGGCAGATGGCGCGTCATGGTCGCACCGTGAGTGGACAGCATCACAAGACCGATCGCGGCCGGGTGGGGGTCCAGCCGCACCGGCACGGCTACCGAGCACGAACCTGCTCTGACCTCCTCCTGGGTAGTCGCGTAGCCCTCGTCGCGAACTCTGCGGAGTTCGGCGGCCAGTCGGCCGGGATTGACATGGGTGTGCCTGGTGGCCGCCTCGAGCCGGTGTGCGAGATAGGCGTCGCGTACCCAGTCCTCTTCGTATGCGAGCAGCACCTTGCCGACAGCGGTGGCGTGCAGCGGCAGGCGGCCGCCGACCCGCGAGGCGCGTGGAACGCGGGTCGAGCCGTAGATGCGGTCGATGTAGAGCGCCTCGTCGCCGTCGCGGATCGCGATGTGGGCGGTCTCGTGGGTCAGTGAGAACAGGTCCTGTAGGTAGGGGCGGGCGGTGTCGCGCAAATGACGACCTGCGTTCTGCGCCACCGTCCACAGACGCAGGCCGATGCTATATCGGCCCTGGTCATCGCGCTCGAGCGCCCCCCATTCGACGAGTTCGCCGACCAGCCGGTGCGCCGTAGGCAGCGGTAGGTCGGCGAACTCGGCCAGGTCGCTGAGCGACAGCGCATTCGGTCCGCTCTCGAAGGCGCCGAGCAACGCCAGCGCCTTCGAGGTCACCGTTCGGCCGTCACCGCGCATCGCGCCTCCTCGGATCGTGACGGACCGTAGTCGCGGACGTGCTGCCGGTCGAGCACGGTTGTCAGCCGAGCGCGGTCCGTTGGATCGTACTGTCGATCGTTGCGATTGCGGCGAAGGCCCTGGCCATGGTCCGGGCCGCGGTCGTGAACAGATGGCCGTGTACCCGGCTGCCGATCAGCACGTGTGCCTGCGGCCGGGTGAGACCGAACCAGTCCATTACAGTGTCCACGCCATGCGGGGTCAGCCGCCAAAGTTTGTCGGCGTCCTTGACCAATGAATCATTGAGCCCGAGCGCCACGGTACGGGAGTCGTGCCCGTCGATGATCATGACGATCTCGTCGATCTTCGCCGACGGGTGACCGAGCTCGGTCAAGATCTCGGTGGCGATCGCGGCGCCCTCCTTCTCGTGCCGCAGGACGAGATCATGGCGACCGCCGCCTGGGCGGATGGCCTCGAGCACCTCGCCTTCGGGAACCTGCGACCAGCCGGTGTCGTGCAGGATGATCGCCGGCATGACGACGTCTCGATCGGCCTCAGGGTGCAGATCGCACAGCGCGGCGGCCAGGCCGTAGGAGTAGGCGGTGTGGCTGTCGTTGCTGCGCACACGCAGGTATTCGACGGCGCTGCGCCACACCACGTCGTCCTCCGGGCGGAAGCCTGTGGTGCCCGGCACGGTGGCGGGGTCGGGGAGGTGGTCGGTGACGTCGTGACCGAGGTGGTTCAGGTCGGGGAGCTGCCGGGGCGCAGGCATGATCGTCACCGCCGTCCCGGCCAGCCGGTGTAGGCCTCGGCGAGGAAGGTGGACCCGGCAACCGAGTCGGTCACCGCGGCCAGCTCCCCCTCCTGCCTGCGCACATCGAACGGGGTGGCCTCGCGTGGGGTATGCAGCATCGTGGTCATCCAGTAGGAGAAGTGTTGCGCCTTCCATACCCGGGCGAGCGCGCGCTCGCTGTAGGTCGCCAGGGGAGCGGTGTCGTTCGCCGCGAGTGCCCGTTCGAGTTCCTCGGCGAGCACTCGGACATCGGCAAGCGCCAGGTTGAGCCCCTTCGCGCCGGTCGGCGGGACGGTGTGCGCGGAATCACCAGCGAGTACCAGCCTGCCGTAGTGCATCGGCTCCTGCACGAAGCTGCGGAACGGCAGCACGGACTTGGCGGTGATCGGGCCCTCGACGAGCTTGTAGCCGTTGGCGCCGACGCGGGTCTGCAGTTCCTCCCAGATCCGGTCCTGCGGCCAGTCGTCGACGTTCTCCGACGGGTCGCATTGGAAGTACATGCGCTGCAGGCGATCGGTGCGTTGACTGATCAGGGCGAAGCCGCGCGGAGAGTGGTTGTAGATCAGCTCCGGCGCGCTCGGTGACGCTTCGGCGAGGATGCCGAACCAGGCGAAGGGGTACTCGCGGAAGTATTGGCTGCGCCGGTCGGCAGGCACCATGTGCCGGCACAGGCTGCGGGAGCCGTCCGCACCGATGAGGAAATCAGCACGGATCTCTTGGGCGCTCCCGTCGGCGTCGGTGAACCGTAGGACCGGGGCGTCGGTGGCCAAGTCGTCGACCGACACGTCGGTAACGCCGAAACGGACGTCACCGTCGTCGCGCTGCCGGGCGTCGGCGAGGTCCATGAAAACGTCGGTCTGCGGGTAGAGCTGGGTCGAGGCGCCGACCAGGCCCTGGAAGTCGATCCGGTGACCGCCGCCGCCAAAGGCCAGTTCGATGCCGTCGTGGCGGTAGCCGTCGCGATGCACCCGGTCGGACACGCCGGTGTCGACGAGCAGGTCGACAGAGTCCTGCTCCAGGATGCCCGCCCGATGGGTCTCTTCGATCTCACGGCGGCTGCGCACATCGACCGCTACCGAGTCGATTCCGACGCGGGCCAGCAGGTGGGAGAGCATGAGCCCGGCGGGGCCCGCGCCGACGATGGCGATCTGAGTACGGCTCTGGGTGGGGGAGGACATGGCCGAATTCTGGGGCCGCGAGACCGGCCGCGGCCATCGTCTACTTCCGTTCAGCGAAACCGAGGTCAATCGGAGAGTGGTCCTGGGATGCTGCGGCCGATGCCGCGCGCGGCGACCTGCAAGGCGCTGACCAGCCGCGCCTGGTCGCGGTCGAGGCTGGGCACGACGACGCCGAGCGCCGCCACCACGTCGCCGTGCGCGCGGATCGGGACGGCAACCGAGCAGGCGCCGAGGCTCATCTCCTCGACCGTGGTGGCGTAGTCGTCCTCGCGCACCCTGTCGAGCTGGCGACAGAGCACGCCCGGCTGGTTCACCGTGTATCGGGTGATCCTCGGCAGGTCGGCCAGCACCGCCGACCGGATCTGGGCGGGGGCATGGGCCAGCAGCGCCTTGCCGACCCCGGTCGCGTGCAGGGGCAGTCGCGAGCCGATCGAGCTGACCACCGGCACCGAGGCGTGACCGGAGAGCCGGTCGACGTAGAGCACCTGGCGGCCGTCGCGCACAGCGAGATGCACCGTGGCCAGCGTCGCGCCGTAGAGATCGTGCAGGTAGGGCGAGGCAATCTGGCGCAGCCCCGACTGCACTGGGGCGAGCAGTCCGATATCCCAGAGTCTGCGCCCGATCACGTAGTTCCCGGACTCGGTGCGGCTCAGTGCGCCCCAGGCGACGAGTTCGCCGACCAACCGGTGCGCGGTCGGCAACGGCAGCTCGGCGCGAGCCGCGAGTTCGGTGAGGGTGAGCCGACGGTGGCGCTGGTCGAATGCGGCGAGGATCGCCAATGCGCGACTTGTCACCGAGAGACCCGGCCGGGTGGAGTTGCCTGCCATACGAACAGCCTTCCGTTCAGCGGAAGTGGTCGCAAGTCTGTCGGGCATGGCCCGGCTTATGGTACGGCCGTGCCCCAGACCCAGCAGACGCCCGTCACGCCGCTGACAGACCCGGACTCGGCGTCGGCGAGCCAGACCGACATCAATGCCGAGATAGCCGCGATCAGCGTGGAATACGCCGCCGCCGGGGCTGTCGAAACCCAGCCCCGTCTGGACTATGCGCCCTACCGCAGTAGCCTGCTGCGCCACCCGACCAAGGACCCGCACCATGCCGATCCGGAAACGATCGAATTGTTCGCTCCGGTATTCGGCCACCGTGACGTGTCCCGGCTCGAGTCGGACCTGACCATCCAGGACGGCGGTGCCCCCCTTGGCGAACGAATCGTGGTGACCGGCCGGGTACTCGACGGCGAGGGCCGTCCGGTGCGCAACCAACTCGTGGAGATCTGGCAGGCCAACGCCGCCGGTCGCTATATCCACAAGCGCGACCAGCATCCGGCGCCCATCGACCCGAACTTCACCGGCGTCGGGCGCACCCTCACCGACGACGATGGTCGCTACTGCTTCACCACCATCAAACCCGGCCCCTACCCGTGGAAGAACCACCACAACGCCTGGCGGCCCGCGCACATCCACTTCTCGCTGTTCGGCACCGATTTCACCCAGCGCCTCGTCACGCAGATGTACTTCCCCGGCGACCCGCTGTTCTCGCTCGACCCGATCTATCAGTCGATCGTCGACCAGACTGCCCGCGCCCGGCTGGTCGCGACCTACGACCACGACGTGACCCGCCACGAGTGGGCCACCGGCTACCGTTGGGACATCGTGCTCACCGGCAGCCGCCGCACCCCGACGGAGGAATCCGCATGAGCACGCTCGCGCCCACCCCGGGCCAGACGGTCGGCCCGTTCTTCGGTTACGCGCTGCCGTTCGACGGCGGCGCCGAGCTGGTTCCTGCCGGCCATCCCCGGGCGATCCACTTGCACGGCACCGTGTTCGACGGGGCCGGGATGCCGGTACCCGACGCCCTCATCGAATTGTGGCAGGCCGACGAGAACGGGAAGGTGCCGCAGGTGCAGGGCTCCCGGGCCCGCGACGGGTGGACCTTCACAGGCTTCGCCCGCACCCCGGTCGACGACACCGGCCACTACAGCTTCACCACGTTGCGCCCCGGCGCGACCGATCCGGACCGCGCGCCGTTCTTCCTGATCACTGTGTTCGCCCGCGGCCTGCTGCACCGACTGTTCACCCGCGCCTATCTGCCGCTCGACACAGACGCCGTCGCCGCCGACCCGCTGCTGTCGACGGTGCCCGAGGAGCGGCGCGCCACTCTCATCGCCCGGCCCGACGAACACGGCTTTGTTTTCGACATCCGGCTGCAGGGCCCCGGCGAGACCGTCTTCGTCGAGTACGGGGAACACTGATGCCCGCTCTGCTCTGGCCGGGTGACGACCGTGCCGGAGACCACCTCTCCGACATGGAGGTGGTCCGCGCGATGGTTCGGGTCGAAACCGCTTGGCTGGCAGTTCTCGCCGAGGCGGAGATCGCCCCAGCAGAGGCGGCGATCGATTTGGGCGGTCAGGTCGATGCCATCGACCTGACCGACCTGGTCGAGGCTGCCGAGCCGGGTGGCAACCCGGTGATCCCGCTCGTGAAACTGCTTCGCGAATGGCATTCCGACACCCACCCCGAGGCCGCCCGCTGGCTGCACCGCGGCCTGACCAGTCAGGACGTGCTCGACACCGCGCTCGTGCTCGGCCTGCGCGAGACCGCGGCCGCTGTGCTCACGGGGATCGACAGGCAGGTCGACGTGCTGGCCGGACTCGCCGACCGGCACCGTGCCGACCTGATGGCCGGCCGCACCCTGACCCAGCATGCCGTCCCGGTCACCTTCGGGCTCATGGCGGCCCAGTGGCTGCACGGCGTGCTCGAGGCCCGCGACGACCTGCGCGACGCGCGCGATCGGCTGCCGGTTCAGATCGGCGGCGCAGCGGGAACGCTCGCCGCGGCAGCCGAGCTGGTGCGGCTCACCGAGGGGAGGGGTGACCCGGTCGCACTGGCCCGCGCCGCGGCCGTCCGGCTCGGACTGCCCTGGGCACCGCCGTGGCACACCGTCCGCACCCCGCTCACCCGCCTCGCCGA
This sequence comes from Nocardia sp. NPDC051990, assembly GCF_040680755.1. Lineage (NCBI taxonomy): Bacteria > Bacillati > Actinomycetota > Actinomycetes > Mycobacteriales > Nocardiaceae > Nocardia > Nocardia sp. NPDC051990. Next base: position 20,521 of record NZ_JBFAXH010000033.1, read on the forward strand.
TGCCCTCACCCGGGCGCTCGACGCCTGGGGTCACATCGCGGGTGACGTGTTGGTGCGCGTCCGCCCCGAGATCGCTGAACTCGCCGAACCCGCGGGCAACGGGCGCGGCGGCTCCTCGACGATGCCGCAGAAGGCCAACCCGATCCTGTCCGTGCTGATCCGCCGCGCCGCACTGACAGCTCCCGGGCTGTCCGTCCAGCTTCATCTCGCCGCCGCGTCGGCAGTGGACGAGCGCCCCGACGGCGCATGGCACACCGAGTGGACGCCGCTGGTCCAGCTCGCCCGGCATGCGCTCACCGCCGCCGACCAGATGGCAGAACTGCTGGCCGGGCTGCATGTCGACACCGGCCGCATGGCCCGGCTCGTGCAGTCCGCGGCCTCCGGCCTGCTCGCCGAACAGCGTAGCCTCGCCCGTCTGGTCGACAGTTCTCCCGAACCGGACTTCGACCCGAGCCATTACCTCGGCAGCACCGACGCGCTGATCGACGAGATTCTCGGCCGGGCTCGTTCTGGATGCCGGTCCCGCACCCGTTCCGAAGGAGCACAATGACGATCCCGACCGTGACCGGCGTGCAGCTGGCCGGTTCCGCCGCCCTGCCACTGCTGGTCTGCGGCCCCTCACTGGGCACCTCGGCTGTCACCCTCTGGTCGACCACGGCCGAACTACTGGGCGACCACTTCCATGTCGTGGCCTGGGATCTGCCCGGGCACGGGCACAATCGCGCCGAGATAGCGGATGAATTCACCGTGGCCGAACTCGCCGAGGGCGTGCAGGCCCTCGTCGACGGCGTACTCGCCGAGCGCGGTGAACCCAGTGGCGGTTTCCACTACGCGGGCGACTCGATCGGCGGTGCGGTTGGCCTGCAACTGCTCCTCGACAACCCGGACCGGATCACCACCGCCGTCCTTGCCTGCACCGCGGCCCGCATCGGCGACGAGGCGATGTGGCGGGACCGGGCCGCGCTGGTCCGCTCCGCGGGAACCCCGGTCATGGTCGACGGCTCGGCCAAACGCTGGTTTGCCCCCGGTTTCGTCGATCAGCACCCCGACGTCGCCGGTGCGCTGCTGCATTCGCTCGCCGATGCCGACGCGGCCGGTTACGCCGCGGTCTGCGATGCGCTGGCGACCTTCGACGTGCGTGCCGACCTCGACCGGATCGACACACCGATCCTCGCCCTCGCCGGCGCCTATGATCTCGTCACCACGGTCGCCGCCATGGCCGAACTGGCGCATGGGGTCGGCGACGGTCGGCTGGTCGTCCTCGAGCGGGTCGCCCACCTCGCGCCCGCAGAAGCGCCCGCCGACACCGCTCGAGTCATTCGCCAGGCCGCGGGATTCGAGTCCGGTCCCGCCGCCATCGCTGTGACCGATTCCCCGGCGGCCCCAGCGATAGTGGGTACCGGCCCGGCCGTCTGGCCCGATACCGCGAAAGGCGCCCCGCCGCAGGCATTCACTGTGGACGACCGGCGTGCAGCGGGCATGGCCGTGCGCCGCGCAGTCCTCGGCAACACCCACGTCGACCGCGCCACCGCCGTCGCCACCGACCTGACCCGTGAATTCCAGGAGTTCATCACCGACTACGCCTGGGGCGGCATCTGGACCAGGCCGGGGCTGGACCGCCGCAGCCGGTCGATGATCGTGATCACCGCGCTGATCGCTCGCGGCCACCACGAGGAACTGGAGATGCATCTGCGCGCGGCCCGCACCAACGGCCTGACCGACGACGAGATCAAAGAAGTTCTCCTGCAGTCGGCGATCTACTGCGGGGTGCCGGACGCGAACACCGCGTTCCGCATCGCGCAGCAGACGTTGACCTGCGAACCCGAAGGAGGGAACGCTCGATGACCGGCACCCCGCAGGTCTATGTATACGACGCGGTGCGGACACCGTTCGCGCGCTTCGGCGGCGCGTTCGCCGAAACGCGCCCCGACGACCTCGCCGCGGCGACGTTGCGGGCGGTGGTCGACCGCACCGGCCTGGACCCGGCCGCGATCGACGAGGTCGTGCTCGGCAATGCCAACGGCGCGGGAGAGGAGAACCGCAACGTCGCCCGCATGGCTGCCCTGTTGGCCGACCTGCCGGTCACGGTGCCAGGCACCACCGTCAACCGGCTGTGCGGCTCTTCGCTCGACGCCGCCATGATCGGCTCGCGCACCATCGAGACCGGTGACGCTGACATCGTCCTCACCGGCGGCGTCGAGTCGATGACCCGCGCTCCGTGGGTGCTGCCCAAGCCTTCGCGCGCATACCCGGCGGGCAACACCGAGCTGGTTTCCACCACCCTGGGCTGGCGGCTGGTCAATCCGGCGATGCCGAAGGAGTGGACGGCCTCGCTCGGTGAGTCCAACGAGCAGCTGTGCGAGATCCACGGCGTCTCCCGCGAGCGCCAGGACGAGTTCGCGGCCCGCTCCCACCGGCTCGCCCACGCGGCGTGGGAAGCCGGGTTCTACAACGATCTGGTCATAGGCGTCCCAGGGACCGACCTGGCCCGAGACGAGGGCATACGCCCCGATTCGACCACGCAGGCTCTAGCCGGACTGAGGCCGTCGTTTCGCAAGAACGGCACGATCACCGCGGGTAACGCATCGCCGCTGAGCGACGGCGCTTCGGCTGTACTGCTCGGGTCGGCGGCCGCCGCGGACCGCATCGGCCGTGACCCGCTGGTCCGCATCGCTGCGCGCGGCACCCACGCTGTCGAACCGCACCGCTTCGGCTACGCCCCGGTCGAGGCCGCCGAAAAGGCGCTGGCACGGGCAGGTATCAGCTGGTCCGATGTCGGCGCGGTCGAGCTCAACGAGGCGTTCGCGGTGCAGTCGCTGATCTGCCTCGACGCCTGGAAGGTCGATCCGGAGATCGTCAACACCAAGGGCGGCGCGATCGCCCTCGGCCACCCGCTCGGCGCGTCCGGCGGTCGCCTCCTCGGCACCCTCGCCGCCGCACTACGCGCCGACGGCCACCGCTGGGGCGTTGCTGCGATTTGCATCGGCGTCGGCCAGGGCCTGGCCGTCGTACTGGAGAACGAGGAGACCGTGTGACCATCGCCCATCTGACCGACGCGGATGCAGCCGTTGCCGACATCCCTGACGGCGCGACGGTGCTGATCGGTGGCTTCGGCACCGCTGGGCAGCCGATGGAGCTCATCGACGCGCTGCGCCGACACGGCGCGACCGACCTCACCGTGGTCAACAACAATGCCGGCAACGGCGACAACGGGCTGGCGGCACTGCTGGCCACCGGTAATGTCCGCAAGATCGTCTGTTCGTTCCCGCGCCAGCGCGATTCGTGGGTCTTCGACGAGCTCTACCGTTCCGGCCGCATCGAACTCGAGGTGGTGCCTCAGGGCAACCTCGCCGAGCGGCTGCGCGCCGCGGGTGCGGGCATCGGCGCGTTCTTCACGCCCACCGGTGTCGGCACCACTCTGGCCGAAGGTAAGGAGCAGCGCACCATCGACGGCCGCGACTACGTACTCGAGTACCCCATTCGCGGCGACTTCGCGCTCATCAAAGCCCATCGCGCCGATCGTATGGGAAACCTCGTGTACCGCAAGACAGCTCGCAACTTCGGCCCTGTGATGGCCACCGCCGCGAACACTACAATCGTCCAGGTCGGCGAGGTCGTCGATACCGGCGCGCTCGACCCGGAGAACATCGTTACCCCCGCCATCTTCGTAGACCGGGTGGTGCATCTGGCCGGCGTGCCCGAACCGGCCCAGGAAGGAGCTGCGTGATGAGCCGCACGACGAGCACCGAACATACCGACCGCGGACCGCTGGACAAGCACGAGCTGGCCGCGCTGGTCGCCGCCGACATCCCGCGCGGCGCGTTCGTCAATCTGGGCATCGGCCAGCCCACTATGGTGGCCGACTATCTCGCGCCTGAGCAGGGTGTCATCCTGCACACCGAAAATGGCATGCTCGGCATGGGCCGCGCCGCCGTCGGCGGCGAGGTAGACCCCGATCTGATCAACGCGGGGAAGGTCCCGGTCGTCGAGACGCTGGGCGCCTCCTACTTCCATCACGCCGACTCCTTCGCCATGATGCGAGGCGGCCATCTCGACGTGTGCGTGCTCGGCGCCTTCCAGGTCTCGCATACCGGCGACCTCGCCAACTGGCACACTGGCGCCCCCGACGCCATCCCCGCTGTCGGCGGTGCGATGGACCTTGCCATCGGCGCCGAGCAAGTCTTCGTCATGATGTCTCTGTTCACCCGCGACGGCATCTCGAAGCTGGTGGAGAAATGCACCTACCCACTGACCGGACGCCGTTGCGTCAGCCGCGTCTACAGCGACTACGGGGTCTTCGAGCTCGAGCGCGAACGGGTGCGGGTGCGGTCGGCCTACGGGATCTCCCTCGACGAATTACGCAGCCGGACCGGTCTCGATCTGACGTCATGAGGGTTGGCCATCGGCTGCCACGCTGCGGGCGGCGGCGCCAGGTGCCGCTCCCGTTTCCTACGGTGTGGAATGGGCTGTACGGCATCGAAACCCGGAATCGCAGGACTGGTACACGGCGTGATTGTTGCGGTGGTGTAGATGCCGGTGGGTCCGGCTGCGCCTACCGCGTGGCGGGCGAACTCGCGTGCGATCGCGCCGCCGTAGCGGCGCTCGACCCAGGTGGTTGTTGTGTGGCGCAGCCAGTGGATGGAGATGCCGTGGGTGATGACCCAGGGCAGATATCGGCCCTGTCTTCGGCGTGGGTGTAGATCCGGCGCGGTGTGTCGATGACGGGCGGACGACGTCACGTCCGTCTCGTCCGTTGCGGCGGATCAGTCGCTCGGTTCTGATCGCCTCACACAGCGCCTGCAACTGCGCGGGGGTCGGCTCGTTCAAGCGCCGTTCGGCCCATCCCGGTTGAGCGAGGATCTTCGTCCAGTACGTCTGGTACTGGTCGCGGGTGCGGCCCGCGGGCATGCTGGCCCGCACGAGGGGAATGTATTCGGCGAAAGTCGGAACGTTCGCGGCACCACTACGGCTGTCTTCGCCGAGTTCGGAGACGGTGAGGTTGAGCCGGTCCATCATCATCCGGACCGCAGCGACATCGGCGTCACTGCGGGCGTTCATCGGTCCACCCCCTCGCGGAAGCGGCGTGCGGCCATCTCGTCGAGGACACGCGGCGGAAACACCACCAGCAGGCCTTGATCGGGATCGGCGGCCAACAGCACCCTGTCGTGATGCTGGATACCCGCACCGCGCCGCGTCTGGGCAGGTAACGCCAGATGCCCGTGCTCGGTGACCCCGCGGCGACCGAAACCGGGACGGGTGATCACGATCAGCCCTCCGGTAATCCGCCACGACAGCAGGTCACCAGGGTGCCAATCCAGCGCTGTCAGAACGGATTCGAGCTTCGCGGTGGGGCCATCCTGCTGCGGGTCCGGATAGGTGGCGGTGGCTTTCCATTGCTGGTTCGATACGCTAACTGGCGGAACGACTTTCGGCCAGACGTCGCGATGTCATGCAGATCCGTCCGGGCTATATTGTTAGAGCGGGTAGTACGGCCGCGAGTGTTGTTACGCGGGAAGGACATCGACTGATGACAGTACGGCGAGCGGCGGCGGGGGTCGTGCTATCGGCAGGGATCGGTGCGTTGGTGTGCGGAATGCAGGCGACGCCAGCCCAGGCGGATCCGCTACCGCAATGGGCGCCGCTCGGCACCACCCTCTACACCTTCGGGGATGCGAATTTCTGTACTGGGGCAATTGGCGTGGCGGTGGAGGCCGCGCCGAATCTGCCCGGCCACGTGCTGGCGCACGTGACACCACTGGGTTATCAGCGCGGGCCGTGCGGCAATCACGTGATGTTGGGATGGGTGGGCTCAGCGGGTGCGCGGGCGCAAGATGTGTATGTGCACACCGATGCGGCGCCGGGCGACACCGTGACCGTGGACCTGTGGGTGGGGATGGGTCCGGCAAAGATCATGGCCGACACATGGCCGATCCAGGGCCCATTCGCGGAGTGGTATCTGCTGGTGCCCTAGCCGCGCGCCGGGTGAAGCAGAACTCCGAGCACGTCGTGCCTGCCCCACGGAGATCGGCCGGTTACGGATTCCGGCGGCGGGAGCCAGGTTCGGATGCGGGGGCGATCCGAGTGTTGCGGACATGTTCGTAGACAATGGAAGTGCGGACATCGGCGACTTCGGGTCTTTCGGTGAGGTTGTCGATCACGTAGGCGTACAGACTGTCGTTATCGGGAACAGCGACGTGGATGAGGAAATCCTCGCTGCCGGTGGTGACGAGCATGCCAAGCGTGTCGGGCAGGCCGCACACCCACTCCTGGAGCCCGCGGCCCGTTTGTGCTTCCTTTTGGGGAGATCACCACCTGCTCGTTCTGCCCAGGAGTGGGACCTAGCGGGAATCACGAGACATCACGAACTCCTGAGTGGTGTCAGGGGTTCAAGTCCCCCTTCGCCCACAGAGGTAGTGCAGTAGAGCCGCAGGTCAGAGGGTGTTTTCTCTGTTCTGCGGCCCGTTTCGTCAACAGGATTTGTTGGCTGGGATGTTGACCGGAATCGCCAGTTGGTGTTGACAATCGTTTTCGGTCAAGGCGGGGGAATGTTCCCCTTTCGGTTCGAACGCTATGAAAATGCCTGGTAATCGATTGTTTGGTGCTCGGCGCATGTGTGTGGTCGAGGTCGTGGGTTAGCGGATCGGCCTGGTGGAGAAGGGGGTTCGGAAGCACTCCCTTCCCCCTTGCGTCGGGTATTTGGAGATGCCCGGCCTCGCGCTCGGTCGCATCATCTGAGTCTTGGGTCGGTGGCTCTTGCCTCGTAGCAGCCGAGGTACCTCGATTGCACCTGCCCCCAGGCTATGCTCACCGCCCGAAAGCGCGTCGCAGGACCGCCGAACTCAAACCTCCCGCAATATATTTGAGCCGATTCCATACGACTCGGTCGTCATACGTGTCCCGTCCGTCAATCCGCGCGGCGACCAAACATCGGCGGAACCGGGTGAAAGTTCGTGCACCCTATAGTGCAGGGGGCGGACTGTACGACGAGGGAGGCGAGATGTCGGAGGAACTCGAAGTCGACCCGAATCGACTACGCGACGCATCTCGGTTTGCCACCGGGAAGGCTCAGGTCATCCGGGAACAGCTCAAGCAACTCGACGACACGGTCGGTCGCGAACTGCTTGCCGACGGCTGGCGGGGAAAAGCAGCGAGCGCGTACGACGAATCGTGGATCGAGTGGAAGCACGGTGCCGACGAGATCGTTGCTGCGCTGGAGAGCACTGCCACGAACCTTGCTGATGCCGCTAACCGTTACGAGTTCCGGGATAGCGCCAATCGTGATTCGATCACCCAATTCGGGGGACAGGTGTAGCTGATGGCGGACGACTACAGCTATCGGGTCAACCTCCAGCAGCTCGACGAAGCCATCGCGGCGATGGCGAAGTTCGGAGCAGATGTCGAGGGCTGGCTGCGAGAAGTCGACCAGCACATCGCCGATTTGCATCTGACGTGGTCGAGCCGGGCGGCCGAGGCGCAACGCGCCGCGCATGACCGTTGGATGGCGGGCGCTGCAGAAATGCGGGAGAACCTCGACGAATTGCGTGAGGTGGCCCGCCGAGCGCACACGAACTACACAGCCGCGGTGGAAGCGAACGTGCAGATGTGGCCGCAATGACGCCGACAGTACCGCTCATTGTTCACCGCAACGAGGAATACACCTCTGCCGGTGAGATCTTCGGCCAGATGTCCACCGACACCGTGACCACCCACTCCGCGCTGGTCACGGTGCTCACCGCATATGCAGGGATGGCTGGCAGCGACAGCGTCGGCGGTCAATGGGCCACTGGATACGACGAAGCCGTCGGACTTGCGATCTCGACCTCATCCAAATTGGCGACCGCGTGCGGCCAGACCAGGAACATGATCGTTGCGGGAGCCTTCAACCACCAGGTCGCCGAGACTGGTGCGAACCTGGCCGATCAACAACCGCCCACCGCACTTCAGCTGTCGACGGATCCTTGCCTCCCAGAATCGACGCCCTCAGCGGCCGGAGACGGAATCCCTGAGCCGTTCGGATGGTCGATACTCAAGGACGCTGTCGGGTTCGCCTGGCCGAACGGTCACCAGGACCAACTGAACGCCGCCAAGACCGCATGGCACACCGCAGCAGCCGACTACCGAACCATCGCCGGTCGGGCCCCGCAGGCTGTCGAGCTCCTCAACAACCAACAGTCACCCGAGATCGAGATCGCCGCCAGCACCTGCCGGACCCGGCAAGCGGACTTCACCGCGTTGGCCGATGCATGCCAAACACTTGGCGATGCCTGCGGTGAGTACGCCCACCACCTCGACGAGGCACACCACAAGATCCTGGAGGAACTCCGAGGACTCGCCATCGAAACCGCCGCGGGCGAAGTCGCTTTCGCCGCGCTGGCGCCATTTACCGCGACCCTGTCCGAATGGGTCGGCAACGCGGTGATGTTCCCCGGGTTTCGTGGAGTCGTCATACTGGACTTCAGGCCACGGGTTGGATGGATGACTGCATCATCTCGTACTCGATCGGAGATCGCATACCGAGGGCCGAATGACGGCGGCGACGGTTGTGGAAGATCTCCAGGTATTCGAAGATCGCGTTTGCCAGCTCGATTCTGGTTCTCCACCGCTGCCGGTTCAGCAGCTCGGTTTGCATTCTGCCCCAAAAGGATTCGATAACGGCGTTGTCGTAGCAGTCGCCGATCGACCCCATCGAGGGCACCAGCCCGGACTTACGGGCCCGGTCGGTGAAGGCCCAGGAAGTGAATTGCTCAGGCTCAACCGGTGGACGCAACACCCGAGGTCATGGAGGGTGTTATGGGAAGGCCATCGGACTGGATGCGGGAGGTAACCGGGCGAGC
>NZ_JBFAXH010000034.1:0-24642 GCF_040680755.1 Nocardia sp. NPDC051990
CCGGCGAAGTAGGTAGTGGGGAAGATCCCAGTGGCGTTCGCTGGGGACACCCGACCCCGTTCGGCCCTTGCGGCCGGGCGGGGTCTTCGGCTGTTGAGGTGCGACCGGAGTACGTCAGAAAGGGGCAATGGACGCTGACGACGCTGGTTCGGTCGCGGCGATCGGGCTGGTCGTTTAGGGTTTCGCTGCGGATGGGTAGATGCGCTGTTCGGTGACCACGTCATCGACTGGGACCTCATCGAGAAACATTGGGAAGATCTGCTGCGGACCGGGATCTCGATCCGGGAAGGACGATTGTCGTCGGTGACGCTGCTGCGCCGGCTCGGTAACCATTCCCGCAAGAACCGCCTGTACAAGGCATTCCGGGAATTGGGTCGCGTCATCAGGACGATCACGCTGCTGCGGTTTCTGTCCGAACCCGAACTGCGCCAGCAGATCACGGCGATAACCAACCGGGTGGAGGCGTTCCACGGGTTCGCGGCGTGGCTGATGTTCGGTGGGAAGCTGATCGGCCACAACGACCCCGACCATCAGGAACGGGTGGTGAAGTTCAACGAGCTGGTCGCCAATTGCGCGATCTACTCCACCGCCCTGGACATCACCGATGCCGCGAACGCGCTTGCGGCTGAAGGGCATCCGGTCGATCCCGATGACCTGGCGACCATCACCCCCTACATCACGCGCACGATCCGCCGCTTCGGCGACTGGGTACTCAACCTCACCCCACCCGACGGGGAGCCGGTCACCCGCCTGGACCTCGAACCGCGAGCCCTGTTCCCCACCGGAACAGCCTGACATTCGCACCGGGGCTGTCAGTTCAGTCGGTGGTCAGCACGATCTTGCCGCGGACGTGACCGGTCTCGAGGTCATGATGTGCAGCTGCGGCTTGGTCAAGAGGGTAGGTCGCCGAGATCAAGATCTGCAGCTCGCCTTTTGTGTGGAGGTCGGCGAGTGTGGCCAGGGTCTGTGTGGAGCGGGCGCCGCGGAGTCGCCGGATTCCGAATTTCTGGGCGGCTTCGGCGTCGACGGTGGTGCCGATGCGGTCTTTGTCGGTGACCAGTGCGATGGAGGCGGTGATGGCCTCGCCGCCGGCGAGGTCGAGGGCGGCGTCGATTCCGTTCGGAGTCAGTGCCCGCGCCCGCGCGATGAGCCCGTCTCCGTAGGCGATCGGGATCGCGCCGAGGGAGCCGAGGTGGTCGTGATTGGCCGGGCTAGCGGTGCCGACCACAATGACGCCGGCCGATCGGGCGAGCTGCACCGCCATGGTGCCCACTCCGCCGCTGGCCCCGTGGATCAGCAACGTTTCTCCGGTGGCGACGCGGAGCTCGCGTAGGGCGTTGTAGGCGGTCTGGCCGGCGGCCGATAGGGCACCGGCGGCCTCCCATGGCATGCCGGCCGGTTTGGCCGTGATTTGGTCAGCGCCTACGACGACGTACTCGGCGTAGGCGGCGGCTGAGGTGAACCCGAGCACCTGGCTGCCGTCCGCAAGTTCCGTCACACCGTTGCCTACCTGGTCGACCACGCCCGCGAACTCGTTTCCCAGGGTCTGTGGGAAACGCGCGGGAGCGATGTCGGCGAAGTCGCCGCGGCGCATCTTGTAGTCCACGGGGTTGACACCGGCTGTCTTGACCCGGACCCGGACCTGCCCGGGCCCCGCCTGCGGCGCGTCGACGTCGATCTGGTGCAGGACCGACGGGGGTCCGTAGGCGGAAAACACCATTGCTCGGGCCATGACCGATCTATCTCTTTCGGTTCGCTGTCTCTTCATCGGCGGTGATGGGTCAGCAGCCGTACGGCTGAGTTGCGCGTGCCTCGTGCAGGACGCGGGTCCACCAGGTGAGCCGGTCGAGGAGGGTCTTCGCGGCCTTGTTCACGTCGTCCGGGTCATGTGGAACGCCGTGTTCGTCGAACTGGTTGTGGGCCATGTGGAAGCTCACGGTGTCGCGAATTGTCACGGCGTGCAGTTCGGCGAAGACCAGCCGCAGTTGCTCCACGGCCCGCAGGCCGCCGGCGATCCCTCCGTAGGAGACGAATGCGACCGGCTTGGCCTTCCATGGGTGGTAGACGGAGTCGATGGCGAGTTTGAGTGCGGCGGGGTAGCCGTGGTTGTACTCCGGGGTGATGACCACGAACCCGTCTGCGGCGTCGATGCGGGCGGCCAGGGCGTGCACCGCTGGGTCGTCGCAGTCGAACGGTGGCTGCTGCACCGGCCGCAGCGGCACGTCGCGCAGGTCGATGACGTCCAGGTCGAGGTCTGCACGCTGTTGCGCCTGGTCGGTGAACCAGCGGGCGACGGTGTCGCCGAAGCGTCCCTGGCGGGTGCTCGCGACGATGATGGCGATACGGAGCATGATCAGGTTTCCTTACGAGAGTCATCGAGTTGTCGTGCGGGGCAATAGCCAGGCCGGGATGAGGGCGATGAGGGCGAATCCGACTGTCCACCAGAACGTGTCACCGAACGCGCCGGCCAGGCCGGAGGGTGTTGTGACGCCGGTACTGGCGCGTTGCAGGATGACGGCCAGGACGGCGGTGCCGAACGACCCGCCGATGCGTTGGATGACGCTGGTCAGACCAGTCGCACCGGGGATCTGATCGCGGTGCAGCCCCTGGTAGGCGCCAGCCATCATGGCGATCCCCGCAGCACCCAGACCCATCCCCCGTACCAGAAGTGTGATGATCTGCACGAGGTCTCCGGTTCCGGACCAGGTGAGGGGGATGGTGGCCATGACGGTCACGGCCAGACCGGCCAGGACGACCGGGCGAGGGCCGACGCGGTCGTTGAGCCGTCCTGCGATCAGCAGCGATAGCGCGGTGCCCAGCCCTTGCGGGGAGAGCATGAGACCGGCCTCGGCGGCCGACAGGCCATGGACCCGCTGGTAGTACAGGGGCAGCAGGAACATGGGACCGAAGATCGAAGCCCCGGATAGGAACGTCAGGATCGCGACGAGCCCATACGAGCGGATGCCGAGGAGCGAGAGGTCGAGCAGAGGGGTGATCCTTGCTCGTAAGGCGTGCCAGGTGAACGCCCCGGTCAGGGTGATGCCGATGACGAGGCTGGCAATGACGCTTGCGTTGCCGATGCCCCGGCCGGTCTGCGACAGGCCAAAGATCAGTGCCGCCAGTGCTGGCGAGAGCAGCGCCAGCCCGATGACGTCCAGCGGCGGGCGTCCAGCCGGGCGTTCGCGCGGCATGCCACGCCAGGCGAGCAGCAAGGCCAGACCGACGATCGGCACGTTGATGTAGAACACCCACCGCCAGCCCGCACCGTCGATGAGCGCGCCGCCCAGGACAGGACCGATGATCGGCGCCAACTGCCCCGGGATGGCCACGAGCGCCATAACGCGGCCGAAGCGGGACTGCCCGGCCGCCTGGGCCAGGATGGTCTGCGCCAGCGGCAAGATCATCCCACCGGCCAGGCCCTGCGCTACGCGGAAGACGATCAGGCTTCCGATCGACCAGGCCAGACCGCACAACATCGAGGCGACAACGAAGACCGCCAGAGCAGACATCCACATTGTCTTGGCGCCGAACCGTTCCACCGACCAGCCCGTGAGAGGGATTGCCACCGCCATCGCCAGCAGGTAGGCGCTCGCAACCCACTGGAGCGTCGGCAGGGAAGCATCGAACTGACGGCCGAGACCGGTGATCGCGACACTGAGGATCGTGGTGTCCAGCAAGGAGGCCAGCGCGCCCGCCACCACGATGCCCGCAAGCTTGAGCAGTGCAGGATCCAGCCGGCCAGGCCCGGCGCTCATGGCAGCGTCCGGGTCATGAATCGCCGGTGTCACCGCCCGGCCTTCCGATGGGAAGGCCGGGCGCAGAAAACGACTCGACGAGAAAACAAGCTGATCACGAGTGTAAACTACACGGTGCAGACTACCTATGTAAACTGATCAGTGCACGCACGCGCCTCATAAGGAGCCGTTCATGACACAACAAGCGCTCGGCGCCCGCGGCCTGCTGGCCGAGAAACGCCAGGCCATCATCCGGGCCGCCCAAGAGGTCTTTCTACGGGAGGGCTTCGCGCGTTCCAGCGTCGATACCATCGCGGCTACCGCCGGGGTCTCGAAACGGACCATCTACAACCACTACGCCGACAAGGAGCAACTGTTCCTGTCGGTCATCGAGGAGACCATCGCACCGGTCACCAACCGGTTCGCCGAGATCGCCGAACGGCATCTGGGGACCATCAGCGATCTGGAACGTGATCTGATCGCCTTCAGCCACGATTGGGTGCACATGACGGTCTTGTTCCCTGAGCACGCAGCCCTGCTCCGGCTCGTCATCGCCGAGGCCACCCACTTCCCGCACGCAGTCGATACCTGGCGCCGCACCGGAGCCGACCAGAGCCGACGAACGCTCAGCGAACATCTCCGCCGGATCGCTGACCAAGGACTCCTCGACATCGACGACGTCGACGAAGCCGCACGCCACCTCACCGCCCTGGTCTGCAACCCACCGCAGGGCCTCTCGTTCTTCGGCACCCTCCCCCTCACTGACACAGACATCGACGCCCTCGTCGCCAGTGCGATACACGCCTTTCTCCGGATCTACAAACCGTCTGACAACGCACCTGTCGCCGCACCTACCGGATAACAGCCCATTATCCGGTAGCCTGAACCACAGCGAGGAGCGGCGACCAGCGCGAACACCGCACCGCTGACTGCACGACTCGTGCACGTTATCCGGTAGGTCGATCGAGCAAGGCGGATCATGGCGGCAACGGTGACCAACTTGCAACCCCGGCGATGCCCAACCCCCCAGACCGGCGGACCGACGGTGCGCGCCGCCATCGACGCCTTCCTCGACACCCCGAAGATCAAGAGCAACGCGAACACATTGCGCGCCTACACAAACGCGCTCGACCGGACCGCCGAGGCGATCGGTCCCGGCCGCAAACTCGCCGACGTGGACGACACCGAGATCGGCGACGCGCTCACCGAACTGTGGGGCCAGACCAAGCCGGCGACCTGGAACCGCAACCGCGCCGCGGTCGGCTCCTGGCTGGCCTGGTGCGCGAACAAACAACACTGGGCCAGCCCCGCGCTGCCCAGCTCGGTGGAGCGGCAGCGCGAGAACAACGACGACACCAAGGCCGTCTCCCGCGCCCGCATCGACCGGCTCTGCCGTCGCCGCGACGCACCGCTGCGGGAAAAGACGCTGTGGCGGATGCTGTATGAGTCCGCCAGCCGCGCCAGCGCGGTGCTCGCGCTGAACATCGAGGATCTAGACCTACCCAACAAGCAAGCCAAGATCACCGCCAAAGGCGGCGACATCATGTGGATCACCTGGGGCACCGACACCGCCCACCTGCTGCCCCGCCTGATCGCCGGACGTGAACGCGGGCCACTGTTCCTGTCCGAACACCGGCCCGGCCCGCACCGCCACGCCACCACCGACCCACGCGACATCTGCCCCGAAACCGGCCACACCCGACTCGGCTACGACCGCGCCCGCACCCTGCTCGCCCACTACAGCAACGGGCTACGACTGCACCAACTCCGCCACTCCTCGGCCACCCATCTCGGCGAGGCCAACGTCTCCGCCAACGTCATCATGGCCAAGACCGGCCACAAATCCCTGCGATCGGTACAGCGCTACGTCAAACCCGGCCTCACCGCCGTCCACCAAGCCACCGAAACGCTGTCCAGCCCCCGCCGACGCGGCTGACCCGCTACAGGACCCAGTTGGCGCCTGGCCCTAGCTTCGGAGTTGAGCCTGGCTTCTCTCGCTCGCCGCTGCCGCGCAAACCTGTTGACCAGCGCAGTCAGACCTCATTGCCCCTTTCCGGCGTACTCCGGTCGCACCTCCTGTTCGGTGGTCGGGATCGCGGCCTGCCGCCTCGGTTGCGGCGACGCCGGGCGCGATCCGGTGGCCACCACCGAGGTGCGATGTCACCGGCCGAACCGCTAACTCGTGCCCGGCCTCGGCGACGAACTGTCGTTCGCGGTCAACGACGTGCCGTGGAGTCGCGCAGTCGGAGTCCGAATTTCATCAGTCTCCGACAGGCACATTCGATCACTGTTTTGCTGGTGGGATGCAGGGTAGCCGACTACTAGTGCCACGGACGCGGGAGAAAGGAGGTTTGGGCCGCCGCAGTGCACAGGACTTCGGACATCAAGGCAATCGACCTGTATGAAGAACCTCCGGCATGCCCGGTGGCACGCCTTGAAAGGGGAAACCATGAAGCTCGTAGTCATCGGCGGTACCGGACGGATAGGCTCACAAGTTGTCCAGAAGCTGATCGCAGCCGGACATGAGGCCGTCCCCGCGGCACCGTCCACCGGTGTCGACCTGATCACCGGGAAGGGCTTGGACAAGGCGCTGGCGGGCGCCGACGTCGTGGTCAACGTGGCGAACTCGCCGACCTTCGACGAGGCGTCGGTGGACTTCTTTCGCACCTCCATGAACAATCTGCTCGCGGCAGGAGAGCGTGCCGGTGTCGGGCACCAGGTCGTCCTCTCGATCGTCGGTGTGGACCAGGTGCCCGAACTGGGCTATTACCGAGCCAAGACCCTGCAGGAGGACCTGCTCCGGCGTGGTCCGACGCCGTACTCCATCGTGCGCGCAACCCAGTTCTTCGAGTTCATGGACGCGACCTTGTCCTGGACCTCCGACAGCGACACCGTCCGCCTGCCCGCGACCCCGATCCAGCCGATGGCCGCCGCGGACGTCGTCGACGCGGTCGTCGAGGTTGCCACCGGCGCCCCACTACAAGGGATCCGCAACGTCGCCGGTCCGGACGTCTTCCCTCTCGACGAACTCGGCAGACTCACCCTGGCGGCCGAGCACGACAGTCGCACCGTGATCACCGACGACAAGGCTGGCATGTTCGCAGCCGTCACCGGCGATGTACTCACCGCAGGACCGGACGCATACCTGGCACCCACGCACTATCAGGACTGGCTCCAGACGGCCCACTGAACCAGGAAAACGACGTCGGACTCGTCGACCCCTTCCATACATGACCGATCTCGTCGATCGGTACCACACCGTCGGCGTCGCCGCGATCACCGCAGTCGCCGCCGAACTCGGTGTCCCCACCACCCGCACCGCACCGGTATCCAGCTGCTGCCAGTAATAGTTTCAGTGCGAGCGCATGTCGCGCAGGGCGTCGCGCACTCGATCGAATACGGCCAGCGGCGGGCTCGTCACGAGGTTCGCCAGGCCGGTCTCACCCGCGTGCGGATGCGGTCGGGTCGGGGCGAGCTTCTCGGCGGCGCGCACCATGCCGGCCCAGCGTTCGAGTTGGTTCACCGAGAACTGTTTGCGCAGGAAGGGGAATTCCTCGGTCTCCTCATGTGCGGCATGCTCGGTGACCTTATCGGCGAATTCGGCGAGCTTGGCATCGAAATCGGGATGGTCGACGCCCAAGTCGTACAGTTCGGCCAGCGCGTGCTTCACCGCGTTCTCCTCGGCCAATCTGGGCCTGATGATGTCGTCGGCGCCGAAGGACGCGCGCCGCGCCACCGAGTGCACAACCTCCTCCTCGGCGGTTTCGTGCACCGCGAGCAGGCGCACCAGCTCGGCGAACAGTTCCCGCTTATCGTCCTGGCCCGACTTCAACTTGTCGAGCAGGCGCCGGATCTGCTCATGCTGGGCGGTCAGCAGATCGATCGCATTCTGATCCAGCTTTCCCATCGCGCACCTCATTTCTGCGGCGGAGTACTACACATCTTCCTCCGAAGGCCGACCAGCGCGCCACGGGCAAACCCGCCGACGGGCCGTTTGCCGCGCGCCCTGCGTAGGTCGGCAATGTGGACCATGCCGGAGCTCCTTTACGCGATGCCCTGGCCGAATACCATGAATACGATCTCACCCCGCCGGCCGCGGACGACCGGGTGCGGCGAATCCTCGGCGTCGACGCCGCCGACAGCTCGATGCGGACAGTTCGCATGGTCGCGGACTGACACACCGACCTGCGAACTTCGGCGACTGCCTACGCATACGCACACGCTGTCCATCCACGCGCGGCCCGCTGTGGAACCGAGCGCGGAGCCCTCGATCCGACCCGTTGAGCTGCGATGACACCGCTCGGCCTTGACACCTGACCCACCGTAAAGGAATCATCTGATTCCATTGGAATCGACCGATTCCAATGCTTTCGAGTGCGGACTCGTCCGCAGGAGTGCAGATGGACCAGCCGACGACGCGACCCGACCATGTGCCGATCGTTGTCATCGGGGCCGGGTTCGCGGGTATCGGGTTGGCGGTGAAGCTGCGCGAGGCCGGGTTCCGCGACTTCGTCATCCTCGAACGCGGTTCCGACCTCGGTGGCACCTGGAGCGCCAACACCTATCCGGGCTGTGCGTGCGACGTGCCTTCGATGTTGTATTCGTATTCCTTCGCCCCGAACCCGAATTGGTCGCGCCGCTACGGCACCCAGCCGGAGATCCTCGACTACTTGCGCGGTGTGGCGAATAAATACGATGTACCGCAACATATTCGGTACGACACGGAAGTACTCGACACCGGGTGGGACGAGGCCGCTGGACGGTGGTGCATCCGTACCGGGCGAGGGTCACTGACCGCCGATGTACTGGTTTCGGCGATCGGACCGTTCAGCGAAGCACAGATCCCCCGCCTGCCCGGGATCGCGAATTTCACCGGCACCCAATTCCATTCGCTGCACTGGGATCACGACCACGAGCTGACCGGTGAGCGGGTCGCGGTGATCGGCACCGGCGCGTCCGCGGTGCAGTTCATCCCGGAGATCCAGCCCATCGTGGCACGCCTCACGGTGTTCCAGCGTTCGGCGCCGTGGATCGTGCCGCGCATGGATTGGGCGACCAGCACCGTCGAGCGCACGCTCCTGCGCCGAATGCCCTTGCTGGGCAAAATGATCCGCGCCGCGTACTTCACCGGCATCGAGGGGTTCGGGCTGGTCGGATTCGTGGACAAGCGGTTCCGCCATCCGTTCGAGGCGCTGGGTCGATTGCAGCTGCTTCGGCAGGTTCCCGATCCGCGACTGCGCCGGAAGCTGACGCCCGATTACATGATCGGCTGTAAACGCGCGATCTTCTCCGACGCCTACTATCCCGCGCTGTCCAAGCCCAATGTCGAGGTGGAGACCGCCGGGATCGCGGAGGTCCGGCAGCGATCGATCGTCACGGTCGACGGCACCGAACACGAGGTCGACACAATCATCTGGGGCACCGGATTCGGTGTGCCGCCACGGATATTCGAGGCGGCACACGACACCGCGGGGCGCACCCTCGCACAACTGTATCGCGAACGCCCACAAAGCTATCTCGGCACCACCGTCACCGGATTCCCGAACTTCTTCACCACCCTCGGCCCATTCGGCGCGGCCGGAAACCAGTCGGCGATCTTCATGATCGAGGCCCAGATCCGTTACATCGTCGACGCGGTAAAGAATATGCGCGACAAAGGACTTCGTCGTATCGAGGTGCGTCCGCAGGTACAGCGGGACTTCGTCGAGGAGATGGAGCAACGCAGCCGAGACACGGTATGGGTCACCGGCGGCTGCCGCAGCTACTACCAGACCGCCGACGGTCGGCACAATGCCGGGCTGTATCCGAACTGGAGCTTCGAATACGCCAGGCGCACCATGCGATTCGATTCCGACGCCTACCTGATCGAGGCATCATGAACTTGCTGCGGCTGCTGCCGACCGATGACACCTTCGACGTGGCCGACAAGGTGGTGGTGATCACCGGCGCCGCACGCGGCATCGGTGCGGAACTGGCGCAGATCTTGCACCGTCGCCGCGCCCGGGTCGTCATGCTCGACCTGGATGAGGCCAAGGTCCGCACTACCGCATCGCGATTGGGGTCGCGTGCGGTCCCGCTGTACGCCGATGTCGCCGACCGCGACAGTATGGTCGCCGCGATGGCGGCAATCCGTGACCGCTTCGGCCGCATCGATCTCGTGGTCGCCAATGCCGGCATCCCCCCGACGCCCGCCACGCTGCGCACCATGGACCCCGCCGATTTCGACCGGGTCATCGGGGTCAACCTGACCGGCGTCTTCAATACCGTCCGACCGGCCCTCGACGATATCGTCGTCACCGGCGGACACGTCGTTGTGGTCTCCTCCTGCGCGGCATTCGCGCCCGGTATGGGCGGGTCCCCATACATGATCAGCAAGGCCGGTGTAGAACAGCTGGGCCGCGCACTGCGGGTCGAACTCGCCGCCTCCGGCGCCACGGCCGGGGTCGCCTATTTCGGCATCGTCGACACCGCCATGACCCACCACACGCTCGACAACGACGAATTCGGCCGCGCCGCCGACGCCAAGCTGCCCTGGCCGCTCAACCAGCGCATCAGCGCCGCTCAGGCCGCGCTGGCCATCGCCGATGGCATCGCGCACCGGGCCCCACGCACCATCGCACCCCGGGTCTGGGAGCCCTACTCCCTGCTGCGCGGCGCCATCAATGTGCTGATGGACCAGTACCTCAGCACCGACGAGCAACTGCGGGCGCTGCTGCGCAAGCTGGAACAACGCCAGCGCGGCGAGTCCAGCGGCGCATGACATGATCCAAACCGTGAGTTCGTCCGCCACCACCTGGCGCGGCAGCACCATGGCCAGCCGCGCCGCCGAGCGCCGCGAGCAACTCGTGCGCGCCGGCTACGCGCTGCTCGGCGGCGAGGGGGCGGCGGCGACCACGATGCGGGCGGTGTGCCGTGCAGCGGGCCTGAGCCTGCGCTACTTCTACGAGAACTTCGCCGATCGTGAAGCCCTGCTCATCGAGATCTACGACCAGACCGCACAGGGCCTCGTCGATGCCGTCGCCACCCGGCTGAGCGATGCCCCCGTCGATGAAACCGCCCGTGCCCGAGCGGCTTTCGACGCCGCGGCGCAGTATTTCGCGGATGATCCGCGCCGCGGGCGGATCATGTTTCGCGAAACCCTGGCCGATGACACACTGCGCGCTCGCGGTACCGACGCACTGCCCGCCTTCGTCACGCTCGTCGCCGCCCAACTCGCACCGGAGCAGGCCGCGCGCTTCACCTCCGCACCGGGCCGGGTACCGCTGCCGGTCAGCGCGATATCAGGCGCGCTCGTCGCACTGTTCCTCGATTGGCTCGACGGCGATGTCGAGGCCAATCGCGATCAGGTGGTCGACTACGCCACCCGACTCACCATCAGTATTCTCGAGCTCAGCTGACTACAGCAGTCCACGCAACCGCAGATCGCTGACATACTTCTCGACGAGTGGGGGCGTCAGATGCGGAATATCTTGTTCGGCACCGATTTTCGCTGCTCGCACGGCCGCGGTGAAACCGCTTGCCGGGAGCGCGGCGCCACGGATCGGCCGATCGGGTCGGCTATAGGCGTGCAGTAGCGGTAGCAGCGAGGCCTGGCGCTGTTTCTCGGGAAGCCCGCGCAGCGCGGTTTCGAATCGGCGCAACCATTCCTGATAGTCATCGATCCGCCGGATGGGATGGCCGGATTCGATGAGCCAGTCGACGAATTCGTCGAGGGAGATGCCGTCGTCATGCGGATTGAGGACGTCGAAGGTGCGGAAATCGGTGCGCGCCTCGGTGCCGATGGTGGTGATCGCCGCTGCGGTGAAATCGACGGGCAGCCCGTCGTAGTGTGCGCGTTGGCGTTTGCCGTCGGCATCGGTCTCGTAGAAGGAGTACGGGGCGATGCCGGTGGCCACGAGGCTGAGCAGCAGTCGGGTGAACATGTCCGGAACGTTGAGCTGGCCGCCGAATCGGCTGTGCGCCAGGATCATATCGGATCGGAAGACAGCGACCGGAAGTCCGCACAGATCGTGCGCCTCCCGCAGCAGGACCTCCGCCGCCCATTTGCTGTTGCCGTAGCCATTGGCGTAGCTGTCGTCGATGGCGCGCGTTGGGCTGAGTTCCCGGATATCGCCGTCCTCCTCGAAGGACGCTGGCGGGATCTGGGCGGCGACGGCCACGGTGGACAGATACGTTACGGGCTTGATCCGCGAGCTTATGGCCAGGCGGATGATTTCCGCGGTACCGACCACATTGGGTCCGAACAGCTGGTCGTACGGCAGGACATGGTTGACCAGTGCGGCGGGGTGCACGATCATATCGACGGTATCGGCCAGCCGATGCCAGGTCGCATCGTCCAGGCCGAGATTCGGTTCGCCGATATCGCCAGGCAGCACTTCGAGGCGGCGGGCGGCTAGCTCGCGATAGTGCCGCAGCAGCTCCGGATCACCGCTGTCAAAAGCCGCTTCGAGCCGTTCCCGCGCTGCCGCGGCGTCTTTGCCTCGGATGATGCAGATGAGCGTGCCGCCCGACTTGTCCAGTCGCTCCAGCCATTCCAAGCACAGGAAGCGGCCGAGGTAACCGTTGGCACCTGTCAGCAGCACCGTCCGAGTCTCGGTCGTGTGCGGGAGAGTCGTTGCGGCGGACAGTGTTTGCGGGTCGATGAACTTGTCGAGTGTCAGTTCATCGGCACGTGCGAGTCCGGCGTGCGTGTGGACCGCGGCGAAGGTGGGCCGGATCGCGCCACCGCCCTGCGCCGACTCGATGTACTCTGCCAACTCCCGCAACCCGTTGGCCGGGCTGACGATAACGCCCACCGGCACGTCGACGGCTACGATATCGCGGAGCAGATTCGAAAACGACAGCGCGGACAGGGAATCGCCGCCCAGATCGGTGAAATGCGCATCCGGTCGCAGATCGGTTGTCGCACAACCGAGCAAGGCCCGCGCGGCTCGGCTCACGGTTTCCAGAACCGGCAAGTCGGCGGCTTCGCGACGTAGTGCGAGCAGTTCGTTCGTTTGTCCTTCGGCCAGTTCGGTATAGAGCTGCTGCAGCCGCTCGCCGTAGCGCTCGATCAGTTTGGGACGCAACAACTTGCCGATGCCGGTGAGCAGCCCGTTTTCGGTGGTGAAACGTTCGGTTTCGATGAGGAAATCACGGGGGATCTCATATGACTCGAGATCGGCCTCCTTGGCGATTCGCTGTAGCGAATCACTCAGTGCCGCTTTGGGGTCGGCGAGGTGCAATGTCTCCTCGGTCGGGACGACGACCGCGAGCAGATAGGCGCGTTCACTGCTGCCGTATACGAAGATCTGCTCGAGCAGCGGGCTGCTGGCATAGACGGCTTCCAGGCGCGCGACCGCGACGAATTCGCCTTGGGACAGCTTCAGCACATTATTGCGGCGGTCGAGGTAGACGAGTTCATCGGGGGCGAACTCGGCAACGATGTCGCCCGTCCGGTAGAAACCGTCCGCATCGAAGATCTCCGCGGTGACCTCGGGACGCTTGAAGTACCCGGGAATCATGGTGGTGGTCTTGAGCAGCAGCTCACCGCGCGGATGCGGCTGGTCGGTACCGAAGTATCCCAGCTCCGGCACGTCCACCAGCTTGTAGTCGAGCACGGGTGGACGGCGGATCATATGGTCGACCATGACGGCGCCGCCGGCCTCGGTCGAACCGTAGCCATCGTGCAGGTCCATCTCGAGCACCGACTCCATGAAGGTTTTCATCTCGGCGGCCAGCGGCGCACTGCCGACAATGGCCGAGGTGAATCGGCCGCCCAGGAAGTCCTCGCGCAATTCGGTTTTCACCGCACGGTCGAGTTCGGCGCGGTCGATACCAGGCTCCGAACGACGTTCCATTTCGCTCTGATAACGCTGGAAGACCATATCGCACACGCGTGGCACGAAGAACACCTCGGACGGCCGGACGAGCCCGAAATCCTCGAACAGCGTGGAAATATCGCTCTTGGCCGTGAAATACGCGGTGCCGCCACGGGCCAGCACTCCGTAGAGCGATAGACGTCCGGCTACATGGCTCATCGGCATGTAGTTCAGGCTGATTCCCGCGACCTCGGGCTGGGCCATCCACATCGCGGCCACCAACCGGCTGGTGTACATGGCGCCCTTGGGAGTTCCGGTGCTGCCGGAGGTGTAGATCAGCAGTTCCAAGGCGTCGTCGTCGGGTACGAACAGCGGTGCGGACGGCAGGGTACGACCGCGTTCGAGAACCGACTCCAGCGATTCCACCACAATCGGAGTGTTCGCCAGGCGACTGCGAGCGGATTCGAATGCGGCGCGCTGATCATCGTCCTCAGGGTGGTAGTCGAAGACCACGAGGCGTTCCGGCGCTGGTCCGGCGAGGACGCATTCCACTGCGGTAGCGAGGTTTTCGGGGGTGGCGGCGAGGATACGCGGTGCGGTCTCGGCCAGGATCGCGGACAATTGCTTCGGCGCGGCGCCGGCCTGCAGCGGTACAGCGACCGCGCCGAGATACAGGCACGCCAGATCGAGCGTGGCGTAGTCGCCGCTGGTGAAGCCGAATGTGGCGATGAAGTCGCCTGCTTCGATGGGGTTGTCGGGATTGTGCTGCCAGGCTGCGGCGATCGCACCGACGCGCGCCCACAACTCGCCGTAGGTGATGGTCGCGAATTCGGGCAGCGGTCGCAGCGTGCACCGTCCCGACTCGTCCGTGATGGGTTCGAGGACCCGATGCCCGAGCGCGGGGCGATCGGCGTAGGCCGCCATGACCGTCGCCACGATCTGTGATGGCCGCATTCCAGGTTCTCGGATCGCGGCGGAAGTCTCCGGTATCGGTCGCGCGTCGCGAATGTCCGGATAGGTGGCATACAGGTCGGCGATGCGGCTCATGACCGATTCCATACGCGTATCGATAATCATGCCAGCCTCCTTCGGTCGCATGCCGACCGTCGGTCTTTCCTGCAGATTGAAGACGCCTGTATTCAGTAACATGTTAGCTTGGCTAAATATTCCAGGGCAATACATATTCGGTAACGGGCCTGGTCAGATAAGTGCGCCACGCGGCGCCATGCGATCCGGACCATCCCGCTCCCCGAGCTTGTCGAGACGCTAGTCGGCGGTCCACTCTCCATTGTGCGCGGCTCGTCGACGAGACCATCCGAATCCGCGGACACACCCATGCACGGCGCGTATTCATCGGCGACAGGCGGCTCAGTTCATCCACCGGGTCAGCGTGGTGTCGTAGGCGAATGCGCTCGATGCCGCTTGCGATCGGGCGTAGAGCCGG
The DNA here is from genome assembly GCF_040680755.1 of Nocardia sp. NPDC051990. Classification (NCBI taxonomy): domain Bacteria; kingdom Bacillati; phylum Actinomycetota; class Actinomycetes; order Mycobacteriales; family Nocardiaceae; genus Nocardia; species Nocardia sp. NPDC051990. The sequence continues at coordinate 14,979 of NZ_JBFAXH010000034.1, forward strand.
GTCGGATCCGCCGGACTCCATGCGGGAATGCACCGAGCGGACAAGGAATCCGTGGTCCCGGGCAGCGGCACCGCAAAGTTGGGCGCAAAATGGCATGCCGTGCAATATCGCATTTGATGCATGTGCGCATAAAGCGCTGTGCCGCATGGAATGCCGAACCGCCCGGCTCGACCGATCGCTCCCCCATAGGTGGACGAGCTGATCCAGCAGATCGCGGGCGGCAGGATCGTCGGCACAGTGCGCATTGACCGATCAGGCGTAGGCGAACAGGGCGAGGGACGCTGCGGACAGGATCAGGTAAGGCAGGGGGTAGGCGAGGTCGGTGTACCACTTGGCTCGGATGATGGCGATCTCTGCGCCGAGGAAGTAGAGGACCAGGCAGCCGGCGGCAGTGAGGCCGCCCACAACCGCGATCCGGAAAGCGAAGCGCTGCTGATCGATGCGGTCGGACGCGCGCTACTGGTGGTGCTGGATACGCTCGGTCCCGATGAACGGGTCGCGTTCGTGTTGCACGATATGTTCGCCGTGCCATTCGATCAGATCGCGCCGATCGTCGGGCGCACCAGTGCCGCCACCAAGAAGCTCGCCAGCCGCGCCCGATCTCGCGCGCACGGCGATGCGACCGCAACCACCGCCGAACTCGCCGAACAGCGGCAGGTCGTGGACGCCTTCCTCGCCGCCGCCCGCAACGGTGATCTCGACGCACTGCTCGCCGTCCTGGCGCCCGATGTGGTGCGTACGGCCGATCCGGCCGCGCTGCCTGCCGGGATGGCGCCGGTCGCACGCGGCGCGCAAGCGGTCGCACGCGAGACCGTCATCCTGCGCCGCCGCTCCCAGGTCGCCACGCTCGCGCTGGTCGATGGCGCGGTCGGCATCATTGTCGCTCCGCGCGGCAAACTGCTACTCGCACTTGTGGTCCGGGTCGAGGACCACCGAATCGCGAGCTACGAGGTGATCGCCGATCCCGCTCGCCTGCGGCAGCTCGATATCGACGTGCTCCCCGAATTGCCCTGAGCCGGCGGTGATCCAGGCCACCAGAGATGAGTCCGCATCCCGCTACGCGGCGATACCGACGACTGCGCCCTCCGGTGCGGGTGTCAAGCGTGGCGACCGAATGCTCTTACTTCAATCGCAGACAGCCCCGAACGATGCCGAGCCGACCAGCTTCGAATATTTGGCGAGCACGCCGCGGGTGTAGCGCGGCGGCAAGGGTTTCCAGCCGTCGCGGCGGCGGTCGAGTTCTTCGGGGGCGATGAGCAGGTCGAGGGTGCCCGCGGCGACATCGAGGCGGATCTGGTCACCGTCGTGCACGAACGCGATCGGCCCACCATCAACCGCCTCGGGAGCGATATGGCCGACGCAGAGACCGGTGGTGCCGCCGGAGAAACGCCCATCGGTGAGCAGCAGCACGTCCTTGCCGAGGCCCGCACCCTTGATGGCCGCAGTGATCGCGAGCATCTCGCGCATACCGGGACCGCCCTTTGGCCCTTCGTAGCGGATGACCACCACATCGCGCGCCGCGATCGTGCCGTCCTCGAGCGCATCCATCGCCGCCCGCTCGCGATCGAAAACCCGTGCCGTACCGGTGAATACGTCGGAATCGAAACCTGCCGATTTGACCACCGCGCCGCCGGGCGCGAGCGATCCGGCGAGGATGGTGATACCACCGGTCGGGTGGATCGGAGAAGCCATGGCCCGCACCACCTTTCCGTCCGGATCCGGTGGCGCGATGGTCGCCAGGTTCTCCGCGACCGTGCGACCGGTGACGGTCAGGCAATCGCCGTGCAGCAGCCCGGCGTCCAGCAGTGCCTTCATCATCACCGGCACGCCGCCGATCCGGTCGACGTCGGTCATCACGTGCCGCCCGAAGGGTTTCACATCCGCGAGATGCGGCACCCGGCGGCCGATGCGAGCGAAGTCCGCCAGTTCCAGCTCGACTTTCGCGTCGTGCGCGATCGCGAGTAGATGCAGTACCGCATTGGTGGACCCGCCGAATGCCATCACCACCGCGATGGCGTTCTCGAAGGCCTCCTTGGTGAGGATGTCGGCCGTCGTGATCCCCCGCCGCAGCAGTTCCACCACCGCCGCACCGCTGCGCCGCGCGTAACCGTCGCGGCGCCGATCGGTCGCGGGCGGTGCCGCACTGCCGGGCAGCGACATACCCAATGCCTCGGCCGCGCTCGCCATAGTGTTTGCGGTGTACATGCCGCCGCACGCGCCTTCACCAGGACAGATAGCCCGTTCGATGGCGTCCACATCCGCGCGACTCATCAAACCGCGCGAACAGGCGCCGACCGCCTCGAACGCATCGATGATCGTCACTTCGCGCTCGCTGCCGTCGCTGAGTTTCGCGATGCCGGGCAGGATCGAGCCCGCGTACAGGAACACACTCGCCAAGTTCAGCCGCGCCGCCGCCATCAGCATCCCCGGCAGGGATTTATCGCATCCGGCCAGCAGCACCGAACCGTCAAGCCGCTCGGCCTGCATCACGGTTTCCACACTGTCGGCGATGACCTCCCGCGATACCAGCGAGAAATGCATGCCCTCGTGCCCCATGGAAATGCCATCGGAGACCGAAATGGTCCCGAACTCCATCGGATACCCGCCGCCCGCGAATACTCCCTCCTTGCACGCCGTGGCAAGCCGGTCCAGCGACAGATTGCACGGCGTGATCTCGTTCCACGAGGAGGCCACGCCGATCTGCGACTTGCCCCAGTCGCTGTCGTCCATGCCCACCGCCCGCAGCATGCCGCGCGCAGCCGTCTTCTCCAGGCCATCGGTGACGTCGCGACTGCGCGGCTTGATATCGGGACCGTTCGGATCATTCACCATGGCCACATCATTCCCCGCCTGCATCCGCACCGCTGCCGACCACGCGGACAGGCCCGCGATTCGATCGCCGCCAGGCCGTTCGGACTCGCCATCGACCGCGGCCTACAGCGCGGTCGCGCCGCGCTTCACCCTGGCGCCGAATGTTCCTCCGCCGACGAAGACGAGCAGCGCCACCAGTTGTATGGCAGCGGTGACGCTGACGACGGCGGTCAGGGAACGGGTGTAGAGCAAGCCCAACAGCGCGGATCCGGCGAAGGCGGCCAGGCCCGAACCGGCGGCGAAAACACCGTAGGCGGCACCGCGTCGATGCGCCGGGACCAAGTCGGCGACGGTGGCGCGGAGTGTCGATTCTTGCACGCCGAGCACGGCACCCCAGAGCAATGCGCCCACGACTGCGGGAATCGCATTGTCCTGAAAGGCGAGTGGCGGGATGAGGGCCGTCAGTACCGGCACCGCTATGAGGATTCGGACACCGAGGCGGTCGTAGCACCAGCCGGTGAGCAGGGCGGCGATGGCATCGACGGCCATTGCCGCGGCGTAGACAACCGGGATGACCGCCACCGGGACGACTTGGTGGGTGGCCAGGTGGAAGGCGAGCAGGCCGAAGCCGGCGAAACCTGCCGTCGTCGCGGCCGCGAAGGTCAGGTAAGTCCAGAATTGCGACGACAATCTGGTTGGCACCGTTGCGGTTTCGGTTGTGCGCACCGCCGGTTCGTATGCGGCCGGATTCGGCACGCGGGCCCACAACCGCGCCAACGCCACCAAGACGGCGACACCGGGTATCGCCAGTGCGTAGAACGCAGGGCGCAAGTCGCCCGCCGAAAGCACAAGTATCCCCGCGACGACGAGCGGCCCGACCAGCGCACCGATCTGGTCGAGTGCCTCGTGTACCGCGAACCCACGACCTCGACCGACAGCCGCCGCCGCATGCGATATCAGCACATCCTTCGCAGGACTGCGCGCCGCCTTACCAGCCCGCTCCGCGATGACGAGCACCCCGGCCGACCACAGCCCGGTCGCCAACCCGAGCAGCGGAACCGAGGCGACGGTCAGGGTGTAGCCGCCGAACGCCAGCGGCCAGTAGGCGCGCGTCCGATCGGTCAGCGCGCCGCTCACCAAACGACCGGCGAGCGCGAATGCCTCACCCGCACCGGTGATCACACCCACCAGAACAGCGCTCGCGCCGAGCGAGGCCAGGTACGGGCCGGTGACCGCGCGAGCGCCCTCGTACACGATATCGGCGAGCAGACTGACCACACCGAATCCGACGACGAACCGCCAGGGATTCATCGCCGTTGGTCCGGGCATGACCGCCGACACGCTCAGAGAATAGCGACAATTCCCGCACCGGAGCTACTCGAGCGATGCCGCCGAAGGTCTTTATTCCCGCCCACGGGGCGCGCTAGCCTCGAACGCTCGCGAAGCCCATAGGCGGCGTAGGCGACGGACCCGTGCGCAACACCGGGCGGAAGTCAGGAAGTGCGGGCAGCACATCGGCATTGCGGGCGGCATAGCAGCGCACGCGCGGGAGCGCCCGGGTTACCTCGGCCCGCTCCACCGGTTCGGCATCGATGAACCCGATGGTGTCCAATTCCAGGCCGAGGGTGTGTGCGATCCGCAATACCGACGCCGATTTGCGGCCCCAGCCGATCTCGATCGCCGAGAACGTGTCGTAGAGCCCGTGCCGGTAGAGCTTGTTGAGGGTGAGGTAGCGGTCGCTACGGCTGGCAACGGCATGCCAGATGCCGCGCTCGCTGAGCTTCCGCAAGGTGCGCAGGGCACTGGGGCGTGGTGCGCCGCTGGTCGCGTCGCAGACGACACCATCCCAGAGGGTGTTGTCCAGTTCCCAGACAAGACATCTCAGAGCCGGTGCCATCGCCTGCCCCTATCGGTTGGTCATCACTGCCTCTCCTGCCGTGTCGTCGGCGGATGGGCTACTGCGAAAACCATCCAGCGAACGGCACGTGCCGGACAAGCCCCCGCTTCCTCGGGCGCCCGTTCGACCGTGGTGATACTACCGGTACCGCCCGCGAACGCTCCTGCCAAAAGCAGTAGTAGCGGCCAACGAGCCGCGCATAGACTCGAGCGGGGGTGAATCGTCGGATCAAGAACGAGAGCCGAACGTCGCTGTCACACAGGTAGGTTTGGCGTGATTCGGGTGCTTCCGCGATTGTCCGCGCCTTTCTGGCTACCATCTGCGTGGACTGTCCGCGCTTCGGATATCCGGTTACGCGCGCCAGTACCGAAGTCCGATCGGCCGTGTAGTCCTCGATCGGATCGGCCACGCGCGCACCGGAATCGCTGATCGGGGTGACCATCCACCCCGGCGCGAGCGCCGAGGCGGTCGAGGAGTTCTCGATAGAACTCGATGCGTGGTTTCGAGCAGCGCATATTCTCGCCGCCGGTGCGGAAGGTGAACCCAGGGATACGACATAACGAGCCCCCATCGCCGACATCCACGGGTGTTCAGGAGGGTGTCTTCGGTGCTCCGTCGGGTAGGCCCGCGAGCGCGGTGAGGCCCATGCGTAGGGCACCCGACGCTTCCAGCAATACTTCCCTGGCGATTGGGCTGATACCGGTGGCGTTCACGAGGCTGTGTATCACCCCGGGGTGGCGACGAATCGCGGTCGGCACCCCGGCCGCGGCGAGTTTCCTTGCGTACGCTTCGCCTTCGTCCCGCAACACGTCGAATCCCGCGACCGCGATGTATGCCGGTGCCACACCCGAGAGATCATCTTGCAGTAGCGGCGAAACGCGCGGGTCGGTCACCAATGCCAGGTCGGTCAAGTAGTGGTTCTTGTACCAGTCCATGACGGCCTCGGTGAGGAAGTAGCCGTCACCGAAGAGCCGATAGGACCCATGTTTGGTGGACACATCCGTGATCGGCATGAAAAGCAGTTGAAATGCCGGGACCGGCGTCGGTGACTTCCGCGCGGCCAGCGCGGTCTGCTGTGCGATGACCGCGGCCAGGTTGCCGCCCGAGCTCTCACCGCCGACACCGATCGCATGGGCGTCGATGCCGAATTCGAACGCGTTGGCCGCGATATGAGCGAATGCGGCGAGCGCATCGTCCAAGCCGGCCGGAAAGGGATGCTCAGGTGCCAGTCGATAGTCGACGGCGATCACCATCAGGGACGCGTACCGGGCGAGGTAGCGGGCGACCGAATCGCTGGCGCTGAGATCGCCGAGTACCCATCCCCCGCCGTGGTAGTACACCAATGCCGCGGCCGGGCCATCGATCCCGGACGGGCGGTACAGCCGGGCGGGAATCTCGCCGGCCGGGCCTGGAATGGTTATGTCGTGCACGGTTTCGACCGGTAGTTCGTCACCGAAAACCCAGGCCTCCGACGTGGCCTGAGCACGGGCTTCCTCGACGGGCAAGCGGTCGAAGGACTTGGTGACCACGAGGTTCAGCAATCGCACGCCTGCTTGGGCGTCCAGGTCGAGCTCTTGGTCGTCGACGCGGATCGGTTTGCCCGCGATGAGGCGCTTCACACCGACAGGTAGTAGCGAAGTCCCGCGGGCAACACCGCGTGCGATGCGCTCTGGAAGGGTGTGGGACTGCGTGGACAGATCCACGCAATTATTCTGAGCTATCCGTGTTACGACCACAACAGCCCGAGCACCGGCAATGGCGCGGTGTGAAGTTCGCCGGTCAGGCGTTCGGCGGGGCGGGTGTTTGCACGGCTATTTCGCCACCCAGTTCGTAGCCGCGACTCAGCTGCAGTCCGTCGCCGCTCCAGAAGCTCCCGGGGTCGTACCAGTTGGGGCTTCGGTGTTGCGGCAGCAATCCCATCGACTGGTAGGTCGCCGCCACGATCTCCGCGCAGTACGCGCTCTCCAACTCCTGGACAGCTGCTCGGCGCGATCGGCGACGGGGCAGGCGTGCGCGGCCGCGTAGCCAGCGTCCGGCGAGAGCGGCGGTGGAGGGAAACGGGGTGCCGTCGAGTCGAGCGATGGTGCGCAGCAAGCTGTCTTCCATCTCCCGCGTTGCCGGACAGTTCAATTGGCGCAACCAGGCCTGCTGACCATAGCGGTATGCCCACACCATTACCGCGTCACGCAGGTTGTGTAACTGGACGCCGCGGTGCGCGACGCCCGACCACATATCGGGCAGAGATCGGCCGAGCTCCGCATGCCAGATCAACGCGGGCAGATCGTCGAGCACCACCGACATACCGACATGGTTCACCGGACTGTTCGTCGTCATCCGAATCGCCCGGTCGGCCGCCGAATGGCCACGGAACAGCCAGATGTCGCCGGTTCTGGTGAGCTCGAGCGCCCGATCGAGACTGATGCTCGTCCCCGTCATGGACGTAGCGTATGCGGTATGAGGTGGTGGAAGACAGTGGGATTGGCGGGTGCGGCCGGTGTGGTCGCGACCGGTGTGGTGGTCGTGCGCGCTGAGCGCCGTCGCCGTGCCTACACTTCGGACCAGGTCCGCGAACAACTGCACGTGCGATTCGCTCAGGCGACCTCGGCCGAGGCGACCGCCGAAACCGTTGCTCCAGTACCTCGCGACGCGGTCGGCATCCGTACGTGTATCCGACGTCTGTTTCAGCGCTGACCACAGGGCCCCGCCGCGGCGGGGCCCTGTGACGGCTGCTGCGACACTCACTACTGCGGCATATCGCCCACCATCACATTGGTGTCGATGATCCCGAATACCTCGCCCTGCGGCGCCGCGACGATCGCCATCCGCCCCGCGGGCGAGTCGGTGGCGGGCATCAGCACCGTCGCCCCGAGTTCGACGGCCCGCTCCGCCCCGGCGTCGACGTCGTCGAACTGGAACCAGGCCAGCCAGTGGCTGGGCACGGGCTCGCCGGGCATCACGGTGTCGTCGTTCATGCCGCCCGCGGGCTCGTCGCCACCGCGCGGGGTGAACATCGCGTAGATCATGTTCTTGCCGTCGCCGATATCGGCGTAGGTATAGCCGAAGACGTCGGCATAGAACTTCTTCGCGGTCGCCAGCTGCCGGGTGTGCAATTCGTTCCAGCAGTAGGCGCCGTGCTCGTTGTAGACGGCGGCGCCGTTATGCGCGCCGGCCTGCCAGACGCCGAATATCGCGCCGACGGTGTCGACCCCGATGAACATGCGCCCGGCGTCGAGCACGTCGAACGGGGGCATGGCCACCTGGCCGCCGGCCTCGGCCACCTGCTCGGCGATCGCGTCGACATCGTCGGCGGCGAGGTAGGTCGTCCACACCGAAGGCATGCCCGCCTGCGGCTTGGGACCGATTCCGGCTACAGCGTTCCTGCCCTTCGATCCCATCAGATATCCGCCGGCCTCATCCCCGCCGCTTTCGATAGTCCAGCCGAACAGACCGGCATAGAACTCGCTCGCCTTCACCGGGTCGTCGACCTGACAGTCGACCCAACACGGGGTGCCCTCGGACCACGGTGTGCTTCGAACAGGCATCGGTATCTCCGTTCACTCGTCGGTTGCCTGGGGTCGCGGGCGGGCGTGACGATCCCACCCGAGATGATGCAGATCACACTGCCTTCTAGTAGTGAACCAGCATCTTCGGCCGCCGTCCTGAAGTTTGCTGAACGTTCACAGGTCGCACGCACGCCGGATCGATCCGGACATCCGAATGCCCACCGCGCCGATTGTGCGGATCGGCTCGGCACGCACGCCGTTGTTCCGCCATGCGAGCATCGCACCACCATTCCATTGGGTATCGCGTTCGCGGCTGTCCTCGTCGGTCGACCTCGGCCACGAAACCCCCATCGACCGCATCCTCCCCCACCGGACCGCACCCACCCCGACCACATTCACCATCTCCCCGACCCCACCAACGGCTCCCTCCCCACCCGCTACATCCGCCTCGAACTGACAACTCCAACCCCGCGCCCCAACCTCCGAGAACTCGAAATCACCGCCCCCCGAACCTGATCGGCATCCCTGGGCGCGGCTGGTCAGACGACCGCCATGCATTGCCATCCCATCGGTTCCGGTCCACAATACGTGCACATCAGGGTGATTCGGGTTCTAGCATGAAACGGGTGCGTCAGCTACTTGCGCTCTTACTTCTCCCACTCGCCGCCTGCGCCGACCCGACACCGACGCCGAGCACACCGACCATTACCACTACCGAGTACGTCCGTACACCGGCGGACTGTTCGAAATTGGAGCTGACCGCGCTCGTCGTCGAACTGGGCCACGGCTATATTTTCGGCACGCATGCCGAATGGCTGCCCAAGGGGCAGTTCGTTCGGATCCGAGTGGCGATTGCCAATGCCGACAACACATTTCACACGACCCGCACCAGCGACTACGAACTCGACGACGCCGCGGGCACCGCGCATCCGGTCAGCAACGATGCCATGGCCATCAAACGTCAATCCACCGAGGTGACGATCGGTGCCGGGAATCGACTGGAACTCGATCTCTGGTATGACATCCCACTCGACACCGCCCCGAAACTCCTGCGCGACAACGTCTGTGCGACCATCACCACGCTCCCTGGTTGACACTCGACCTTCAGCGCCATATGCAGGTTCTCGTCGGCGGCAATTCTTTGCAGAATACACTCGACGATGGGCTCATTACAGGCGCCGTCGGTATTTCTGTGACTGGTCGGCAGTTCCTGCCACATCGCATATGCGGCAGAACACAGGAACTGCGATCCCTTCTCCGGTTTCGCGACACCCGATGTAATACGCGCCATTCTGGCCCGGACGAGGGTCACCGGATCCACCACACCAGATAATCGCACATGACGATCGCATGACGGTTTCCCTAAGTTTGTAGTGTCTGGGGTTGATGCCCTGGATGCCCAGGGCGGTGGGGTGTAGCTGATGACTGTTTGCCTCTGTTGTGGCTCGGGAGG
>NZ_JBFAXH010000035.1:0-9313 GCF_040680755.1 Nocardia sp. NPDC051990
GTGGGCGGTAGACGGCGGTGGCCGCAGCTGGCCTCGCCAGGTCGGCGACGTCGCGCACGATCTAGCCATATGGTTGCAACGGCAAGGACATCACCCCGGCGTGCGGACAGCGGTGATGCTCATGCATGAGCACGCTCAACTTGCCGAATGCGTCACCCCTGCCGTGGATTTCGTCGGATCCGATCCCCTGCAACTCACCGACACTATTCTCGGTGGTCTCGCGACACCACTGAGCCAGGATACGTGCGAGAACATTGTCGCCTTGATCGAGCGTGACCATCACTTCCACGCCAGTCGACGCCGAGCACGGTAATCCGGTCGCACTCCAGCCGCCAAAGCTTTCGGCCCCGTGTTCCAGGGCCACTCGGAATGTCGGCCGGACGGTTACGGGCTAAAGCTGCCGGGACCAGCCCACCGCCACGGCGCGCGGGCCATTGCTGTTCAACCAAACGACACCCACAACGAGGAGAGAGATATTGAGCGGACCGGCTTCGACACAACCAAGCGCAGATAGCACCGTCCCTGTGACCCGTGTACGCACGAGACCATCGAATGAGATGCCAGTAGCGATTCCGGTTGAGCGGGTATTGGTGCGCACCGAGGATGTCGTCGCGGCGTTGGTCGGCGCTCGCGCCTACCGCGAGGGAATCGAGTTGTCGTTGCACCTGTATGTCCAGCAGGGAAGCGATCATTCGGCGCTCAGCGGCTTCCATGGCTATCCCGGTGGCGTCAAGGACCAGTTTCTGGTCGGTGTCGAATTCTGCGACGGACGTACAGCGACCAATATCGATCGCTGGCGCCTCGACGACGACGCGGACACCGCGATCCTGATGAGCGGCGGCAGTAGTGCGAGCGATGGATTCAGCGCCACCACCTACTACCTGACACCGCTGCCACCGCCCGGACCGCTGACAGTGATCGTCGCCTGGCCCGCGGCCGGGATCGCCGAGCAACGCGTCGAGCTCGACACCGAGGCGTTCCGGCGTTCCGCCGAGCGCGCCGAAGTGCTGTGGCCTGTAGACAGCGAGGCCAAGTCGCGCGAGCTGCCGCGCGTGGTTCCGGATTTCGCACCCGGCGGATGGTTCGAACGCGCCGTGAACTGAATCGATCTCCCAACGTCGAGGTCAGCCGCTCGAAGTCCGCTGTTGTCGTTTGAGTTCAACGGAGACGATCGATCCGGAATCACAGATGTGACAACGCGATTTGTGCACCGCTGATGTCATATCGAAGGACGCTTTCCGAAGAGTTCAGCGGTTCCACCGTCGCCAGAATGTGTTGGCGTGGTCAGCGGCAAGTGCGTCTTTGAGCGCACAGGGCCGCAGGTCGGCGACGGGCCCGTCGACTGAACCGATGACGGCTCGCGCGATGAGTTCGGTTGCTGCGGCGCCCATCTGGGGAGCTCCCCATGTCGGACTGGTCTCATACGGTAGATCGACGATTCCCGGTCAACTTACCGCCGCCGATGTCGCGGCCGGTCGGAAGATGAACGTCCGACTGGTATCGCTGGAAGTGTGCAATGCGAACCGCTGGAAACAGGTTCAACGTTATCGATCGCATATGACTCGAATTCCAAACCCCGCCAACCCTTTCCAGAGTCGCCATGTGCTGCCCCAGCGACCGGGCCGGTTGTAATGATGGGCCAGCCCGTTTACGTCGGGCTCGCGTTTCGGGCAACGGTGGCGCTTTGGTGGTATTCCACGGCTTCGGCGAGTTCGTCGAGCTGAAGTAGCTGCCCGGTCAATTCTTTCACGTGCTCTCGCGCCTCTGCGGGGGGTTGCGTAGAACATCCGGCTCGTGGACCGCGCGGGCCTCGCCCTGTGGGCGTCGCAGACCAGCCGCCTGTCGTGGTAGTGAACCTTGATCTGCCGGAGGGAAAAGCGATCGACTCCGCAATCGCGTGGACTTTACTGTTCTGCCATGTCCGTCAACGGTTTCAGCATCGGTAACGTGATTCTGCGCTCCCCTCGCATGGGCGACGAGAAGGTCGTACGAGCAGCCCACCAGGTGATGGCTGCCGAGGACGACTTCGACTTCGCTCTCGGTCTGGAACCTGCGATGGACTGGAAGCAGTACCTCGACGTGCTCGAGGACTACCGTCAGGGCCGCAACTTGCCAGAGGGTATCGTTCCCGCCACGTTTCTGATCGCCACCGTCAACGACGAAATCGTGGGCCGCGCCGACATCCGGCACACGCTCAACGACTACCTGGCTCGCAGAGGCGGACACATCGGCTACGCCGTCCTCGCCGAACACCGACGCCGAGGCCACGGCCGCGCTATCCTGCAGCAGAGTCTGGACCTCGCGCGCCGGATGGGTGTCGAGCGTGTGTTCGTCACGTGCGACAACGGCAACGATGGAAGCCGCCGGATCATCGAATCCTGCGGCGGCACACTGGAATCGGTTGAGCCGTGGAGTGACGGGACGCTGATCCGACGCTACTGGATCTGATTCGGGGCAATTGGCAGTCGATGCAGGGACGTTTCAGGTCGGGGCACCTCCACGGGCAACAACTGTAGGCGGGAGGCAGGGGCATTGTCGGAGTTCGACCGTCATTTGGACGACTTCACGTCCTACCAGCAGACGCCGTGGGGTCGACTGCGGTATAGGTGTTGATCCGGCCCGCCCGCATCGAGGACGTGCTGTCCCGGCACCGATTCGGGGTAGCTGCACCGAACCGGTCATTAGACCGGCGGCAGATGCGACTGGCCGACGAATACCGCGACGTGACACCCGCAGAGTGGACCGACTTCGAGGAGCACTTCGACAAGCGCAAGGTCGAACTCGGCGGCTGCGCCCGCCCAAATCCTCGGGGTCGTAGCCGATGGGGTTGTCGCGCAAGGTCCGCGCTCCAGCTTCGAGAAGTGCGCGAGCGTCCTCATACTGGGGCCAGAACATCGGCCCACCTTTGACGCTCAACGAACCGGCAACCGGGAACGGCGTTCCGCCGATAGCCGGACCTGGCCGCATCGGCCGGCCGAACGCGTCCCGGAGCGTGCCGTCCCGCCTCAGCTGGTGCCGTCCTGCACCGGATAGTCGATGACGACCACACCGCCGGTGGCGTAGTTGACGACATCGGCGGCCGCCCGCTGGCCGTGCGACGACGCCCGCGCCGCGGCCATGGCGGCGGCGTCAGTGAAGTCGGCTTCGAAGACCGCGAAATACGACGGCTCTCCGTTGGTCGCCGCCACGTCGAAGCTGTAGCGCCACGCAAGCAGGCCGGGCCAATTCATGACCAGCGGAAGGTGGTTGTTCACGTAGTAGTCGCGGAAGTGGTCAGGGTCGGCGGGCTTGGGATAGAGGACCACCAATTTATGCATGACTGCCTCCTGCATCTACCGCGGTCGGTTGAATCGTCATATGCGCAGGTTAGGGCTTGATGTGTGGTCGAGGGAAAGACCGGGACGGGATAGACTCAGAACGGATCGTTATCAATCGGCAGGGAGGGCATGTGGCGCCGGATACGGTGAGCCTGAGGTACTTTCTGGTGCTGGCGCAGGAGTTGAACTTCACCCGCGCGGCCGCACGGATCGGTATCGCGCAGCCGGCACTCAGCGCCCGGGTTCGCCGATTGGAGGCGGAACTCGGTACGAGCCTGCTGGTTCGTAACACGCGTAGCGTCGTATTGACCACGGCCGGTGCGGCTTTGGCGGAGTCCGCGCCGCCCGCGCTGGCGGCGCTGGACCGGGCATGGGACACCGCCCGGAATGCGGGGGCCGGTGAACTGGGCACGCTGCGCATCGGATACAGCCTCAGCGCGGGGGCCGAGACGGCACCGGCCCTGGTGGACAGGCTCATTCGCAGCAGCCCGGGACTCGAGGTCGGCGCGGTCCCGATGGCGACACCGGAGATCTCCCCCGCGGTCGCCGACGGCCGCATCGATGCGGGGATCACCCGCGGTGAACAGCCGGGTCGTGGCGTGCGCCGGTTCCTGCTGCGGCGTGTGCGCGTCGGGGTCCAATTGGCACAGCATCATCCGCTGGCCGAACATCCGGAGATCGAGATCGCCGATGCGGCCGCGTATCCGCTACGACTCCCCGACCGTACGGCCAATCCCGTGATCCACGATCAGCTGTCCGCACTGTTCCGCAACACCCGGTCGAGCCCCCGATTCCACACGCCCGCAGTCTCTTTCGACATGTCTCAGCGCGACCTGCGCGACGGGCTCACCCTCGCTCCGGCCGGTGAAGTCGCGGTCACGACACAACCGGCCGGTCTCACGTGGCGACCGCTGCAGGGCGCACCCACCTTGACCATCCACCTGGTCCTCCCGCGCGTGCAGTCACCACTACACCGCCGCATCCGTACCGTCGCCAAAAACCTGGCACACGAGCTGCACTGGCTGCCGGACTGACGCGCAGCATGTTACGCAGATTGCCGACGACGATGACGATCCTCTGCACCACCAAAACCTTCAACAGCGGATGTGTCCGGGAAATCGGTACGAGCACGAGCAATTGCCCAACCGGCACCACGATCCCGAGTACTACAGCGACCACCAGCAGCAGCCAGCCCACCCGTGCGACCCACTCCCGCGCCGGCGCACCGGGCTGACCTCCTGCGGTCCCGGAGGTCTGTCGCCGAAACCGGCCTCGCCAACCAGGACGCCCACCACCGCCCGTCTCGTGGGCGTCATGTTCGCCGCTTTCCGACATACCGAAACTATCGTGCATCAGCTAACTCATAACAATCACGCTGGGTGGTGTCCTAACGCCAGCACTGCCACCTTCGCAGTAACAAATCCACCGCAACGTCCGCCCCCTGCGTGCCCGCGCCAACCGCAGGGGGTCGAGAACGCACTACATTGCCGCATAGTGCGCAGTTCGAAACGGCCACAGTCTCTTCAAGGCCGATCGAGGTGTGCCGAACCACGCCGAGGTTTTCTCGGCGATGGTCGGGATGTCATGGGGCAGAGGCTCGTCCGGAGATGGACCCGAACGTCGGGATGCCGAGCTCGGTTTCTGTCGCCGTTCGACTGAGCGTGGCGTCTATCTGGGCGAGCTTGTCCTTGACGCCGGCATAACTGACTTGCAGGCCCTCAACTCCGCCGAGCCAGCCTTCGCGTTTGGCTTCGATGATGCGGGCTTCGAGGTTGTCGTGGATCTCTTCGACCCGGGCTCGCTGGGCGGGGTCCGACCTGAGGAGCGAGCATCTGACACAGGCGTGCTCATGGACGCAGGCCGTGGCAAATGCTCGGGCGCACGTTCCGACCGAGACTTTGCGTTTTTCGAAGTGCGCGAGGAACGCATCTCATTCGGCATCGGTGGGCGTGCGGTATTCCTCGCTGGGGCGTGTGGCCCGGCGGCGGGCGATGAACGCTCGATGTGCCTCGATCGTCTCGGCCGGGTAGACGGCCTTGTAGCTCATGGTGGTGTCGATGGTTTTGTGGCCGCAAATGATCTGGGCGATGTGTGGGGGCAGGCCGTTCAAGATGGCGTCGGTGACGAATATCCTGCGGAAGTCATGAGCTTGGAACCTCAACGGATCTCCCGGCGGGACACACAAACCATGGACAACCGGAAAACTGCTGGTCATCGTGGGTGCATACCCGGTCTGAGCGGCCGTTTCGACCCACGTCGCTCGACAAGGCATACGACGTCGCTCGACTGCGCCGGTGGGTGAGAGAATGCCGCGAAAGGTAACCATATGAAAGCTGGCGATCGGCAGAAGTAGATATAATCTCAGGTCGGGGCTCATATTCGAGCGAATTGCAGGATTATCCATACTGCGACGGACTCGCCGATACGCGACAAAGACAACATCGGTCCATGTAGAAAACCTTGCCGGAATTAACTATCCAGAGTGAATATCTAATAGCGGACAATGATATTTTCAGCACGCCGAGATTGGCGATTTCGACCACAGAAAGATGAGAACAGGATATGTTTTAAACACCCCATTTCGGGGTTCGACGTCCCGTCGTACCGTTACTCAACATTTCCTGGAGATAGCCATGAGATCGACCTCATTCCTGCTTCGTGCCGGCGTTATCGCTCCGGTGGCCGTCGCTACCGTCTTTTGTTTGGCTGCGCCGGCAAATGCCACCCCTATCAGCGTGAACTGGAGCTGCAAGGGCACGGTCGCCGGTATCAGCCAAACCTCGAGCATGACCACATCGGTCACCGGCACCGCGCCGAGCTCGGCGGCGTCGGGTTCCGCGGTGGCCATCACCATCACACCAGGTGAATCGGCGGTTCCCAGTAAGGCTTCCGGTTTCAAGGTGAACAACATCAGCAACCTGAAGATGACCATTCCGACTCCGGCGAATTCGACATTGGTCTCGGCTACCGCCTCCGGGGGTACCGTGGCTGGCACCGTCTCCACGTCGGGTGGGGATGTCGTTCTGACCGTACCGGGTCCGATCGCCGGCGGCACCAGCTTCATTCCGCCGGCGGTGACCGTCAACGTCACCGCCGGCACCGCCGGAACGCCGATCACCAGCAAGTACGCGGGGACCAGCTACACCAGTCCCGGCATGACCATGACGACCAACGTCGTATTGGCCGGCAATGTCGCGACCTCGTGCTACCCGTCCCCGTCCCCGACCCTCACCACCACAACTGTCAGCTGAGCCTGCGGACAGGCGCCACGGCGTGATGGTCGGTGTCCGCGCCGGCGGCCTGTGGTGAACATGCCTGGACCGGGTTGTGCCATCAGCCTGGTCCAGGTCTCACCCGAGCCCGACCGGGTGACCGCTGCTCCTGATAGTGGTTGCCCCGCTTCGGATTTAGTGTAGTGGCAGCCACTTCGACCGAATAATACGATGCACAGTATCGCATCGGCCGCTGTGTCGTACAGTGCATATCCGACACAGCCACGGTCGCTTCGACGACCGGAGCGGTGCCCGCTTTCGTGATGTTCGTCAGCCGCGGTTCGTGCTGTCGGCCAATCGATTGACAGGAGCCCACATGCCCGCTTCAAACGCCCGGCGGCGATCCCTACCACACGCAGGGAAAACGATGGCGCGCACTCGTGATTCCCCGGCTACCCTCGATCCGCGCTGCGCTACCGCGGCCTGCGGCATTCATCGAGTCCACCGAACTCCCTGACTCCCCGACGGAATCGGGCGCTCGGCAACTGAGCACGCCCTGATCGGTGACTTCTGCTGAGCGGTTTCATGTTTCAAGTGATCGAGGGAAAGCCTGTGTACCCGAGAACAACCGAACCCGCCCGGATCTCGGTCGAGCTCAAAAGGGCCCTGGAGTTCTATCACGGAACCGTCGACGATCTGGTCCGCGAATTGATCAGAGTGCTGGGCGTGAACGGGACCGATCGGCGTGCACTGGAGATCGTCCTGCTCGAGGACGAGAAGTCTACGACGCCGGGAATGCTGGCCGAACGGCTCGGCCTCACCGCTGCCGGCGTCACGATCATGCTCAACCGGCTGGAGAAGCAGGGCTACATCGCCCGCTCGCTGCACCCGACCGATCGTCGTCGCGTGATTGTGATGGCCACCGAACTCGCGGCCCATCGCGTACAGGAACTCGTCATACCCATGATCGTCGAGGCCTACAAGATGTTGCTGAACTCGTACGACTCCGCCGGACTCGAAATAATCGCCGACTTTCTCACCCGTGCGGGCGAACTGCAACGAATCCACCGGCAACGGCTGCGTGACGTGGATCCCTACCCGAGACCCTGAAAACCTCGATCACGAAGTCTTGCATGAGAGAAATCCGAGGCGCTTCGAGATTCAGTGTCCAGACTTTGCTGTGGAAGTTTGGATACGCGGTGTCTGCGCACTGCTCTTCTCGGTAAAACCCTAATTCATGGATACCCCGCTCGAGCTGTTCGGCGAGGCGACACCGTACTGCTCGCGCCTCGGTGTTCGGCAGAACCGCCGGAATCCAATGTCCGCCCCTCGGGCTTGTTTTCGAGTGGTGAAGGTGGTGTGGTCACCGATTTCACAGGCCATGCCATCCGAAGTGTCGTCACCGGTTCCCAGCGGTCGGCACATCTCGAGGAAGAAAGTAGTAGTTGGATGCAATCCGTCGACAACAGCGAAGACCGAGTGGCAGAGCCGGACATCAATGCTGAACCTCGGCCTCGGACTCTGCGGTGGTGCGGTCGGCCGGCCGGGGGGCCATCGGCCGATCGGTTCCGGCGGCAGATGTCGCGTGCGGGTGTGGTAACTGCGTTGGTAACCACCGCGATCGGGATAACGCTCATAGTACGGGCGGATTCGAGCCCGCCGGTGTGGGCGAACAATGCGGAGGCATTCTCGGACGACTACAGCGCCGTCCGAATTCAGACCAGCGTGACGAACACGAGCACGGAATCGGACGCACCGAGCGAGGTCCCCGTACCGGGCGACGTCTCGGGCACCGACACGGCTACCGAAACCGGGACCGCCCAACCGGCCGCCGATTCCACCGACCCCGGTACCGGCACGGCCACTGCGACGGAATCGACGACAGCCATGACGACGGGTGCCTCGGCTGCGAACTCGACGATTGTGTCGGTGAGCGCGAGTTTCTCTGTCACGGCGAGCCTTTCGGTCCAGGCCACGTCCAGCGTGCAGGACCCGGGTACGGTCGCCTCGACCTCGATATCCACGGTGACCGTCGCCATGCCTCCGACGGATACGTCGACGGTCACGGTGACAGCCGATCCGAGCACGGTGACGGTGTCGGCTGATCCGTCGACCATCACCGTCACCTCCGACACGGCGACCACCACAGTGCCGACCACCACAGTGACAACCACCATGACAACGGCGCCGACCAGCACCACGACGACGGTGCCGACAAGCACCACAACGACCACGATTCCGGCGAGTTCGACCCCGACATCCACGTCGCCGGAGGTGTCCACAACACCCAAGTCGCCGACGACCACATCGACGCGGTCTACGACGACCACGGCGCCGAAGACGACCAAGCCCCCGACGCCGACGACGTCGGCGCGTCCGACGACTCCGTCGATCGCGCATCCACCGGCCACATCACCAAAGGTGACGGCAGCGGGATAGGCGGTCACACCACCGACGGTCAAACGCCGGCGGGGTGACGTCGACCGAGGTCCTCCCGTTCCTGGGCTGGAACACGACGAACAGGACCCATTCAGCCAGGATCCCTGGTGCTCCTGCGGATTCAACAACCAGCAGACCACCATGGACACCGACTGTCATCCCCGGCCGCGGAAAACACGAGCAGCCACCGCGAACTGAGTACAGTACGGGTAGTGCGGCCGTCCGGATCCCCTTGCTGCCGCCGCCAAGCGAGATCTCGCATTCGCGGTGGCGTTGATGGTCGTGCTGATGGTCATCACCGTGGGCTACCTACCGCTGGTGCTGCCCCTGCTACTGCCGGGGGTC
>NZ_JBFAXH010000036.1:0-8444 GCF_040680755.1 Nocardia sp. NPDC051990
TCACCGATCCCAGCGTGGTAGTCATGGTGGTCGTGGTGGCCATCGTCAGCCTGCTGATTCTGCTGCCGCTGTCGCGGCGGCTGGCCCGCACCGCCACCGACGGCGGTGACGCGGGCTAGGAGGGCTATTCGGCAACGGTGTCGAGGTGCCCATAGAGCAGTTCGATGGTGATTTTCGGCTGTGCCACTGTGGTTTCGAGTTTGGTGATCTCTTTGTCCCTGGCGTCGAGTTCGGTGCGCGGCGCGGCGATGATGTGCTGGTGTCCCGGTCGGTTGCCAGCGGTGTGTCGGTGTTGGGGTGGTTAACCAGTACCCAGCCCCGTATGCCCGATGCGCGTTCGGCGATTACTGCTCCAAAGCCGATCACACCCGCTGAAAGTCCGGGAAATATCAGGATCCCGATTAACGCTATGCCGGGCAGGCGACAGACCAGGGCACCGCCCCAAACTGCTTGACACAAAACGCCTTACGCTGATCACAGTGCGTCGGCGGCGCTGGAAACCTACCTCGATGAACGGGAATACATCCCAGAACTCAGATCATGATCCGTTGTCGCGGTTGGGGTTCGATGCCCATGCTGGTGAGCGCGGTGGCGTGGTAGATCAGTCCAGGGGTGTGGATGGCGTGTTGCAGACCCGTGTGGGCGTCGCGCCAGAACCGTTGCACAGGATTGCTGCGGCGGACCGCGTTTCCCCCGGAGCGGGCGAAGATTTCGTCGACAGCGGCCACCGCACGCCAAGCGCACCGAATCTGGTTGCGTCGGGTCACGGCGCGATCGGCGAAGGTGACGGTCATGCCAGTGTCGGTGAGCTCGTAGAGGCGCTCGATGCCGTCGAGTAGCTGGGCGCGGGAGGCGGCGATCTCGGCGGCGGCTTCGGAGATCGCAGACAGGGTGTAGGGGTCCTCGGTGATACGGACGCCGGTCATGGTGGTGCGGTCACGCTGATAGGCCAGGTGCACGGCGAGCGCGCCCTCAGCGATGCCGATGACCGCGGCGGTGATGCCGAGGGGGAACATGGCCCAGAACGGCAACCGATAGAGGGTTTCGTCGCGACTGACGACCGAGGCCCGCGTTCCCTCGGTCATGTCCTGCGCGTCGACGGACCGGTAGGCGGGGACGAAAGCGTCCTGGACGAGGATGTCCTTGCTGCCGGTGCCGCACAGGCCGATGACGTCCCACGTGTCCTCGACAATGTCGTAGTCGGCGCGGGGTAGCACCACGTGCAGGGTGGTGCGCGGTTCGGCGGGATGACCGTCGGCGTCGCCGAGGGTGGCGCCGAGGAAGATCCAGTCACAATGATCGGTGCCGGAGGAGAAGCTCCAGCGCCCGCGCAGCCGATAACCGCCGTCGACCGGTGTTGCGATCCCTTGGGCGGCATAGGGCGAGGCGATCCAGGTGTCGGGGTTCTCGCCCCACACTTCCTGTTGCAGGCGCCGGTCCATCAGGCCCATCTCCCACGGGTGCACGCCGCCGACGCCGCAGACCCATCCGGTCGAACCGCATCGCTGGGCCACCGCCATAACGGTTTCGGCGAAAACGCGCGGATGGGCCGCGTACCCGCCGAAGTCGGTGGGTTGCAGCAGTCGCATCACCCCGGCTTCGCGGATGAGGGCGACGCTGTCGTCGGACAACCGCCCGAGCGCTTCGCTGTCGGCCGCGGTGGCGGCCAGCCGGTCGCCCAGCGCTTCCACCTGCTCCAAGACCTTGTGCGTCATGTCTTTCACCTCTCCAGACGGTCGGCGTGGGGCAACCACGTCTAGACTAGAATTAATTCTAGTTTTAGGGAGATGTCAAGACCCGCAGCGATATTCGGTCTGGATTGCGTTGGTCGATCTCAGTGACTCTGGTCGGCCAGGATCAGCGAGGCCGCACGGCACAGTTCACGTTCAGCGCGTTCGGGAGACATGCGCCTGCTCAGACTCGAGGTGAGCACGCCCCACCAGCTGTAGATCAGCAGCAGCGTGGTGCTGTGATCGGCCGAGCTGGGCTGCTCGATTCCCAGCGTGTCCAGAATCACCTGTGTCAGTGCCGATTCCGATTCCAACCACAACCGCTCCGGTGGCGGCTGGCACATATAGGCGGCGGCGGTGGCGCGCAGCATCGCCGAGCACAGCCGAGGGCTGCGCAACAGTGCCGTGTTCAGTGCGGCCAAGTTGCGCCCGATGTGCTCCAGGACATCACCGCCTTCGTGCGGCTGCCATCGGTCGACGACGAAAGTGGCGATCTGTTCCTGGAACAGGGTCGCGAACACCTCGGTCTTGGTGGGGAAGTAACGGTAGAGCGTGCCCAACGCCACGCCCGCCCGATTGGCGAGATCGGCCATCTGCACCCGATCGAACTCCGCTTCGGCACCGAGTTGGGCAGCCGCCCGCAGAATGGCTCCCCGCCGCGCCACCTGACCCGCCGATGCCGGGGTGGCGGCGGGGCGCTGCTGCGCGATTCGCCCCATCGACCCGCCCTTTCTCGTCGTTTCCAGAACTCGACGATAGCGGTCGCTCTGCCGAACCAGGAACTCGCAGTAGCCCCTTAGTACTGCAACGGCACTCGGGTGGTCAGTTGAGGGGGTGGCCTCGTCTCCGGTAGTGGCTGAGCTGGGCTTGGTGTTGTCGTCGGCGGCGCCTTCGACGCGTACGCCAGACCGCCCACGCTCCAGACCCGCAGTCAACCCGGCCACGTATTCCGCGCCCGAGCCCGCGGCTCCGAACGCGTGAACCGACCCCCAATCCTCGACATCAACGAATCCAACTCGGCCACAACACGATCCAACACCATAGATCACATTTACCACCAGCTCACTCAGCTGCCGTTGCGGCATCAATATTGAATTGTCGATGGAATCCGCAGATAGGCTTTTAGAAATAAGTCAAGGCTTGAAATTTCCGCGCCATGGTTGGTACTCCTGAAAAAGTGCGGCCGTAGCTGCGTCGCACCAAGGAGGGAGTTCTACAAATGTCCTGGTTCGTAGACGATCGCTGCGTGAACTGCGATGTGTCCCGGCAATTGGCGCCCGGCTTGATCGGCGAGGTCGATGGCCGCTCCGAAATTCTGCGTCAACCGCGCGACGAAGCCGAGGAACAGGCGCTGGCGGCAGCCGCATTCGCCTGTCAAACCCGGTCCGTTCGGCGCGAGAACGCGCCACTGAAAGCGGCGTTCGATCCGTTCCCCATGCGCCTGGATGAGGGGGTCTACCTGTGTGGCCACAACTCATCGCACACCGCGGGCGCCAACTCCTATCTACTGCGACGCCGCGGCGGCAACCTCATGGTCGATACGCCACGCTGGAGCGAGTCGCTGGCAACCCGATACGAGGAACTCGGCGTGGTGACGGACGTTCTACTGACCCACCGTGATCACGCCGCGCATGGCCGGCGCTACGCAGACCGATTCGGGGCTCGACTGTGGATTCACGAGGGTGATCTCGATTCAGCCCCGGATGCCGATCAGATAATACGGGGAGCCGAGCCCGTGGAGATCGTCGACGGCGTAATGGCGCATCCGTTTCCGGGTCACACCGAGGGAAGTGTGCTTTATATAGTCGACGACCGATACTGTTTCAGCGGGGACAGCGTTTACTGGTCCCGCACCACCGGAGACATCGAAATCGCCGAGAGCGTCACATGGTATTCGGTCGAAGTACTGGCCGAGTCGCTGACACGATCGGCCGATCTTAGTTTCGAATGGCTGCTGCCCGGTCATGGGGATCGCCGACAGCTTCCGGCAAGCGAGATGGCGCTCCGGATGCGAGGCCTGGCCGAACGTGTCAAAGCCCTCCGCCCCCAACCGATCGACTTCAGCGCCATGCGGTGGTGATCACGACTCAGCGCAGCCGAACATCGCGAGCCGCGTGCTTGCCACCATAATGCAGCTGAGGCCAGAGCAGCCATGTTACGTGGGCAGGCCAGACCGATGCGCCGTCCGTCCCGCCGACGACATCACCAAGCTCGGCTCAGCCACTACCGGAGACGAGGCCACCCTCTCAACTGACCACTCGAGTGCCGTTGCAGTACTAGGCGGTCCTGCTGATCGCCGTCGATGAGGCGAAGGCGATTGCGATCATCCCCCCAGCCGCGATCACGTGTGGCGGTTACGCGGCACGGTAACCGAGGTCTGCTGACCTGATCGCGGCGGCACAGGAACAGATCTCTGGAAGCGCGGACACGACTGGTCCGCGCAAGACTAACCAACCATGTAGATACAGCGGAAGCGCTCCAGCCCGGCTTGGGTTGGGGCGCTTCGCATTTCAATCTCTGGGAGTTCGAGCAGGCCGAGCGATCTCGGCCATCACCTGATGGAGGAAGAAATGAAGATCATAAGAACCACCGACTCGCTGCGCTGACGTACGCACGAAGGAGGCCACCGGCCGTCTCGGAGAAACTCGCACGAGTGCCGGTAGTTGACGTTTACGATGGTCAATTCATCTGCCGCCGCACGAAGGATCAGCCTCGTTCCCGATGACGGACAACGCAAGAATTCGATGGGATAGCGACAGGCGCGTGTTGCTCGATGCGAGCGACCACGTACTCGTTGAGTATGAGCCCAATGAATCTGCACCTGGGAAGTTGGAAGAACTCCAGGACATCACCGCCGGGGAACTCGCCGAGGCGCTGGGACATGCCATCGCAAGCACTGACGGCATTGCCGGACCGACGGCGATGATCTCGATCAGCTATCTCCCAGCGCCGTAGGCGTCTTTCGATCGGCCTGGGCAGCGAACTACCCCTATCCCGAAGACATGCTCGCGATGGCCCGCGACGCGGACCGTTTCGAATTCACCATCGATGTGGTGCTTCCACGGGATTCCAACCTCACGGACCAGACCGTTCGTGCGCTGACCGAGGCGCCGTTGGCCGCCCAGGGGATGACCTGCATACAGACGAGGTTCTACAACGACAGCAGTGATGGCGCGTCCTGCGTGCTGACTGTCCTACCACCCGATGACGTCACGGTGCGTGACATGGCATTCAGTTTGTTTTCCCTTGTGTGACAGCTGATTTCGTGTCGGTGCCGTGTGTCACACTCGCGATTGTTCATGGCGGTGTGGATGGCCGCCTTTTGTGTTCGGCCTGGGTTCCAGGGAGGGATCGTTCTCATGGCATACATCTATGCATTCCGGCTCGGCAACGACGACCTGTTCAAGATCGGTAAGACAAAGATGGTCGATCCGGAATCACAGATATAACAACGTGATTCGTGACGCCCCCGGTCATCACCGCGTGCACGAGGAGTACACCCCCATATCACGCAGCAAGGGCACCAGGGACGGATCATCCCCACGTGCGCGGGGAGCACACTTGTTGACGTGGCAGTTTCTCGACCAACCTAACGGATTTCATTCGGTTTGGTTTACACATCGGCCGTTGGACCAGGCGTCGTGTGGGCATATGGCCGCCGTTTCGGTTTGGTGCCCGGCAGAGTTTCGATGATGGCGGCGAAATGCGCCGCGGCGTCGTCGATTCCGGTGTTCGCAACGGCCTCGGGGTGTTCACGCGCGGCGGCGACGGTCGATCCCTTTCGGCCCAATCGACTTCACCGCCGCGATCGGCCCGACGTCCAAGTCGTATCGGGCCCGGATCGATAACCAAGACCTGTGCCGAATATGCCGTGGGGTGCACCGGGATACACGCGCAGCGTGGCGTCCTTCATTTGGCGTCAGACTGGTCGCGGCCCGCCGCGGTGCCGGTCAGAAGTCGTCGTCGTGCCCAGCGAGCTGCCGCCCCAGCAACCTGGCCGCGTTGACGATGCCGTCCAATGGTCGCTCAT
This sequence comes from Nocardia sp. NPDC051990, assembly GCF_040680755.1. NCBI lineage: Bacteria > Bacillati > Actinomycetota > Actinomycetes > Mycobacteriales > Nocardiaceae > Nocardia > Nocardia sp. NPDC051990. Next base: position 5,761 of record NZ_JBFAXH010000036.1, read on the forward strand.
ACTGGAAGGCGTCGTCGTAGTCGTCGTCGGGTTCGAGGGCATCGGCGAGTAGGAGCGCGTGTCGGAGCATGATGTCCTCGCCCACCACGACGAGCCCGCCGATTGTGCCTGTGCTGCCGACCTTGGTGAGTACGGCCCGGAGATCGACCTTGTCGGCCCTGGCGAACGGCCTGTCGATCTGGATCCATTCCTCGCCCGCTCGTCTGATCACGACGTCCGGGGCGTCCCAGTCCTCTTCGGCGTCCTCGACCTTGAGGCTGATCTTGTTTGGCTCGATATGCACGCCGTAACTGTTCTCGGAAATGCGCTCGACCAGAGTGTCCCACTCGTCGCTGTGTTCCATGTGTTCCCCCATCGCGCCCGTCGGTGTCCCGCTGATGCAATGTAGCAGAATTCGCTGCGGTAGAAGGGAATTCGTCCATCCGGCACGGTACCGTTCGACTGGCCGCTACGACGACGTAGGTCCCGGGCGGATGAACCCGGCGACGGCGACGGCGATACGAACGAGACGTCAGGGGGTTCCGCCTACAGATGGTAATCGGCTTCGATCACCAGTCGTCCGCCCGAAAACCGTAGGTCGTCCCCGTTCCCATGTCCGGTGTGCCCCGCCGGGGGCACGAACCTGCGCCGACCGATCCAGAACCGTCACGCCACCGCTATGTGCCGATGACCAGCAGTTTTCGGTGTTGCAGGAGGTTGGCGTACTGGTCGATACCCCCTCCGGACACAAAATTGTGGCATTTATGCCGTCAAAACACTGGTTGATGGCCAACGGCCCGCAGGTCCCGACCTGGCGCAACGAGGTCACCCTCTCCAGCATCGATAAATTCCAGTCCTACGCCCCGGAAGCGTTCCTGCGCCGCGTATCTCCGACACCCCTGCACCACCAGCGGGACGACGCCCGACGCCTGCTCGGGCCGATACAGCCAACCCCGCAAGGTCACTGCGCCACTGGTGAATTCGACATCAACACGCATCGCAGTTCCTCCCATTGCATCCGTCTTGTAATCAACGTACGGCCCGGGAGCTCTGCTGTCGAAGGCTTCTCCGTTCCCTTCGTCCGATCAGCCTTTGAGCAGCTGCGTGGTCAGTGCTGTTGGCAGATCGCCTGATTCGTGGGGTACAAGCACCGCCTCGACCAACTCGAAGCCGATCTCCAAGATCGCAAACGGCGGGCCGCCGCCAAATGCTGGCTGGGCGAGATCGAAGGCTGATCGCACTCTGTCCTGTCTCCGCGACAAACGCACGCACAACGGCTCCAAACCACAACCAGCGAAGTAAGCCTCGGGTTCCCGGCCACCAGACCTGCAGCAGCAAAGCAAAACCCGTCGACGACGTCCGTAATCGCGTGATAAGCGGCAACAGAGTGTGTTGGCTACGAGCGACTGGTGCCGTGTCCGGAAAGGTTGATGCTGTAACCGTCACCCGGGGGGTGGTGTGGAGCAGCGCAGACCGGCCGGTTCGTATACCCTCCTCCAAGTCCACTTCGGAAGAGGGCGATCCGGCGTGGTTCGCACTCTTCTTCGCGTCGATAGTTGTATGGGGTAGAGAAATGGCGAGTAGCGACGTCGAGCTGGCAGCTCGTTGGTGGCAGTGGGCGATGTCTGTGCCGAACGCCAAAAATCCGGTAGTGGACGAGACCGGAGAGTTCGCCTGGATCGATCAGCCAACGGATGTCTGGTTCCTGGCAGGCACCTTCGGTGGGCGAGTCGAGCGGCGGTGCACGATTCCGCACGGCCGGCCGATCTTCTTTCCGGCTTTCAACATGTTCCAGAAGGTTCCGGACGGATTTTTCGCGCGTGGCGAGGTGCCGGTGGCGCCCGCGGCGTCCGGTCACGCCGCATTGAACGGAGTCCCACTGCCCGTGCGAGCAGTGACCAACGACAAGGCATTCCGGATCACGGCGGCAGCGGGCGGTCCCTTCGGTCACACCGGCCGGTTCAAGGCCAAAGCTTGGGGTCTGTGGGGCCGTCTCGATGATCTCGCGCGTGGCGACTACGTCCTCACCTTCGGTGGCGAATACGAGCCGGGCGGCTTCTGGGTCGAGATCACCTATCAGTTGGAGATCCGCTAGTGCCGCGTCGAGCAACGTTGGGTCGGTGATCCGGACTCCGGACCTTTGACCCGACCGCAAAGTCGCGGAACTCAGTACAGCTGGCCGGTCCGCAAGTCCGGGGCACCGAACATATGCCGGACCCCCTGGGTGCGGTGGTAGATCGCCCGCAACCGTTTCGGCCGACCAGCGGCGAACCAGCTGCGGCCTGCTCGGGGCAGCAGATTCAACGGCCCGAACTCGTCCACGCAGATCACCCGGCCGTCGGCGGGCGGATTGTCGTAGAGGTTCAGGACCCGGTTCATCTTCTCGATGAACGCCGGGTCGTTGCTGGACTTCCATGTCTTCGTTGACTGCCACGACACCCGCGGCCTTCAGGATTGCGCGCAGCGTCCGTTCGCGTGCCGGTCAGAACGTGCGGGTCGCGGCAGTAGCGAATGTCGTCAGTGCATTGCGAGATGCGAGCAGCGAGACATGCGGCGAATCGTGTTCACGCGATCCCTGAGCTGATGGGCCTACTCAGGTCCCGCAGAGCGTCGTCGTATTGGTTGCGGTCGAACCGGAATGGACCGAACGCGCCATAGTCGCGTGTTCGGCGACCGGGTTGTTCGGAGCAGTCCCAGATCACGAG
>NZ_JBFAXH010000037.1:0-5245 GCF_040680755.1 Nocardia sp. NPDC051990
TGTGTGCGTGTGTTCTTTGAGAACTCAATAGTGTGTCGATGAATGTCAGTGCCAAATGTTTTTTGGTTCCGGCCTCTCATACCCCCGTGTGTTGGGGTCGGGCATTTTAGTCAGCAAATTTTTTTGCTGGTGTTTGGTTTTGCCAAGGTTTTCGGACTCTGGTTAATTCTTCTGATTGCACCCTTTTGGGGGTGTGGTTGTGAGTCTTCAACGGAGAGTTTGATCCTGGCTCAGGACGAACGCTGGCGGCGTGCTTAACACATGCAAGTCGAGCGGTAAGGCCCTTCGGGGTACACGAGCGGCGAACGGGTGAGTAACACGTGGGTGATCTGCCCTGTACTTCGGGATAAGCTTGGGAAACTGGGTCTAATACCGGATATGACCATGGGATGCATGTCTTGTGGTGGAAAGATTTATCGGTGCAGGATGGGCCCGCGGCCTATCAGCTTGTTGGTGGGGTAATGGCCTACCAAGGCGACGACGGGTAGCCGACCTGAGAGGGTGACCGGCCACACTGGGACTGAGACACGGCCCAGACTCCTACGGGAGGCAGCAGTGGGGAATATTGCACAATGGGCGGAAGCCTGATGCAGCGACGCCGCGTGAGGGATGACGGCCTTCGGGTTGTAAACCTCTTTCGACAGGGACGAAGCGTGAGTGACGGTACCTGTAGAAGAAGCACCGGCCAACTACGTGCCAGCAGCCGCGGTAATACGTAGGGTGCGAGCGTTGTCCGGAATTACTGGGCGTAAAGAGCTTGTAGGCGGTTCGTCGCGTCGATCGTGAAAACTGGCGGCTCAACTGCCAGCTTGCGGTCGATACGGGCGGACTAGAGTACTTCAGGGGAGACTGGAATTCCTGGTGTAGCGGTGAAATGCGCAGATATCAGGAGGAACACCGGTGGCGAAGGCGGGTCTCTGGGAAGTAACTGACGCTGAGAAGCGAAAGCGTGGGTAGCGAACAGGATTAGATACCCTGGTAGTCCACGCCGTAAACGGTGGGTACTAGGTGTGGGTTTCCTTCCACGGGATCCGTGCCGTAGCTAACGCATTAAGTACCCCGCCTGGGGAGTACGGCCGCAAGGCTAAAACTCAAAGGAATTGACGGGGGCCCGCACAAGCGGCGGAGCATGTGGATTAATTCGATGCAACGCGAAGAACCTTACCTGGGTTTGACATACACCAGAAACATCCAGAGATGGATGCCCCCTTGTGGTTGGTGTACAGGTGGTGCATGGCTGTCGTCAGCTCGTGTCGTGAGATGTTGGGTTAAGTCCCGCAACGAGCGCAACCCTTATCTTATGTTGCCAGCGCGTTATGGCGGGGACTCGTGAGAGACTGCCGGGGTCAACTCGGAGGAAGGTGGGGACGACGTCAAGTCATCATGCCCCTTATGTCCAGGGCTTCACACATGCTACAATGGCCGGTACAGAGGGCTGCGATATCGTGAGGTGGAGCGAATCCCTTAAAGCCGGTCTCAGTTCGGATCGGGGTCTGCAACTCGACCCCGTGAAGTTGGAGTCGCTAGTAATCGCAGATCAGCAACGCTGCGGTGAATACGTTCCCGGGCCTTGTACACACCGCCCGTCACGTCATGAAAGTCGGTAACACCCGAAGCCGGTGGCCTAACCCCTTGTGGGAGGGAGCCGTCGAAGGTGGGATTGGCGATTGGGACGAAGTCGTAACAAGGTAGCCGTACCGGAAGGTGCGGCTGGATCACCTCCTTTCTAAGGAGCACTTCTGCATCGCACCCCGAAGAGTCGGGGATGGTAAACGTGGATGCCAGAGACCGTTTAGTTCTCGTATGTAGAGCTGCGGACGCTCATGGGTGGAACGCTGGCAGGTTTCATCACGTATCAATCTGTCGCCTGATGGGTTGGTGGTGGATATATCGACACACTGTTGGGTCCTGAGAGAACAGACGTTCTTTCCAGGCAAGATAACGACGAGGCTGGATCTTCAGTCATACCGCGAGGGTTTTCGGATTCTCGGCTGGTGCTGAGTCAGGGTTTGGTCTTGTGTGTTGTTTGAGAACTGCACAGTGGACGCGAGCATCTTTGTTAGTAAGTGTTTAAGAGCGTACGGTGGATGCCTTGGCACCAGGAGCCGATGAAGGACGTAGGAGGCTGCGATAAGCCTCGGGGAGCTGTCAACCGAGCTGAGATCCGAGGATTTCCGAATGGGGAAACCCAGCACGAGTGATGTCGTGTTACCCGCGCCTGAATATATAGGGTGTGTGGAGGGAACGTGGGGAAGTGAAACATCTCAGTACCCACAGGAAGAGAAAACAACAGTGATTCCGTGAGTAGTGGCGAGCGAAAGCGGATGAGGCTAAACCAGTTAGATGTGATAGACGGCAGTCGTTGTCTAGCTGGGGTAGTGGGGCTCACTTTCTTGATTCTGCCGAGTCGAGCGACAGTCAGAAAAGTACATGTTAGTCGAAGTGGTCTGGAACGGCCCGCCGTAGACGGTGATAGCCCGGTAGGTGAAAATGTGTGCTCTGTTGTAGTGGGTGCCCGAGTAGCAGCGGGCCCGTGAAATCTGCTGTGAATCTGCCGGGACCACCCGGTAAGCCTGAATACTCCCTGGTGACCGATAGCGGACTAGTACCGTGAGGGAAAGGTGAAAAGTACCCCGGGAGGGGAGTGAAATAGTACCTGAAACCGTGCGCTTACAATCCGTCAGGGCCTGCGCCACCTTTGGGTGGGTGGGTGATGGCGTGCCTTTTGAAGAATGAGCCTGCGAGTTAGTGGCATGTGGCGAGGTTAACCCGTGTGGGGTAGCCGTAGCGAAAGCGAGTCCGAATAGGGCGTTTGAGTCGCGTGTTCTAGACCCGAAGCGGAGTGATCTACCCATGGCCAGGGTGAAGCGACGGTAAGACGTCGTGGAGGCCCGAACCCACTTAGGTTGAAAACTGAGGGGATGAGCTGTGGGTAGGGGTGAAAGGCCAATCAAACTCCGTGATAGCTGGTTCTCCCCGAAATGCATTTAGGTGCAGCGTCACGTGTTTCACGCCGGAGGTAGAGCTACTGGATGGTCTAGGGGGCCTACAAGCTTACCGAAATCAGCCAAACTCCGAATGCCGGTGTGTGAGAGCGTGGCAGTGAGACTGCGGGGGATAAGCTTCGTAGTCGAGAGGGAAACAGCCCAGATCGCCGGCTAAGGCCCCTAAGCGTGTACTAAGTGGAAAAGGATGTGGAGTCGCGAAGACAACCAGGAGGTTGGCTTAGAAGCAGCCACCCTTGAAAGAGTGCGTAATAGCTCACTGGTCAAGTGATTCTGCGCCGACAATGTAGCGGGGCTCAAGTACACCGCCGAAGCCGCGGCATTCACACATGACACCCACTTCCTCCTGCGGGGGGTTGTGTAGTGGTGTGGATGGGTAGGGGAGCGTCGTGCAGCCGTGGAAGCAGCGGGGTGACCTAGTTGTGGAGGCTGTGCGAGTGAGAATGCAGGCATGAGTAGCGAAAGACGAGTGAGAAACTCGTCCGCCGAATGACCAAGGGTTCCTGGGCCAGGTTAATCCGCCCAGGGTGAGTCGGGACCTAAGGCGAGGCCGACAGGCGTAGTCGATGGACAACGGGTTGATATTCCCGTACCCGTGTATCCGCGCCCAATGGCGAATCAGTTGTGCTAAGTGCCCAAAAGCGGATGGACCTCCTTCGGGAGGCTGGAAGTGGCTGCGCACGATCCTGGCTGTAGTAGTCAAGCGATGGGGTGACGCAGGAAGGTAGCTGGGCCAGTCAGTGGTTGTACTGGTGTAAGCCTGTAGGGCGTTGTGTAGGTAAATCCGCACAGCATGTGCCTGAGAGGTGATGCGTAGCCGATTGAGGTGAATTCAGTGATCCTATGCTGCCGAGAAAAGCCTCTAGTGAGTTGGTACACGGCCCGTACCCCAAACCGACACAGGTGGTCAGGTAGAGAATACTGAGGCGATCGAGAGAACTGTGGTTAAGGAACTCGGCAAAATGCCCCCGTAACTTCGGGAGAAGGGGGACCTGATCTGGTGTAGAGACTTGCTCTCGAAGCTGGGTTGGGTCGCAGAGACCAGAGAGAAGCGACTGTTTACTAAAAACACAGGTCCGTGCGAAGTCGTAAGACGATGTATACGGACTGACGCCTGCCCGGTGCCGGAAGGTTAAGAGGACCGGTTAGCGCCTTCGGGTGCGAAGCTGAGAATTTAAGCCCCGGTAAACGGCGGTGGTAACTATAACCATCCTAAGGTAGCGAAATTCCTTGTCGGGTAAGTTCCGACCTGCACGAATGGCGTAACGACTTCTCTGCTGTCTCAACCACAGACTCGGCGAAATTGCATTACGAGTAAAGATGCTCGTTACGCGCGGCAGGACGAAAAGACCCCGGGACCTTCACTATAGCTTGGTATTGGTGTTCGGTACGGTTTGTGTAGGATAGGTGGGAGACTGTGAAGCGGGTACGCCAGTATTCGTGGAGTCGTCGTTGAAATACCACTCTGATCGTATTGGACCTCTAACCTCGGGCCATGATCTGGTTCAGGGACAGTGCCTGGTGGGTAGTTTAACTGGGGCGGTTGCCTCCTAAAATGTAACGGAGGCGCCCAAAGGTTCCCTCAGCCTGGTTGGCAATCAGGTGTCGAGTGCAAGTGCACAAGGGAGCTTGACTGTGAGAGTGACAGCTCGAGCAGGGACGAAAGTCGGGACTAGTGATCCGGCACCGGCATGTGGAAGCGGTGTCGCTCAACGGATAAAAGGTACCCCGGGGATAACAGGCTGATCTTCCCCAAGAGTCCATATCGACGGGATGGTTTGGCACCTCGATGTCGGCTCGTCGCATCCTGGGGCTGGAGTAGGTCCCAAGGGTTGGGCTGTTCGCCCATTAAAGCGGCACGCGAGCTGGGTTTAGAACGTCGTGAGACAGTTCGGTCTCTATCCGCCGCGCGCGTCAGAAACTTGAGGAAGGCTGTCCCTAGTACGAGAGGACCGGGACGGACGAACCTCTGGTGTGCCAGTTGTCCCGCCAGGGGCACTGCTGGTTGGCTACGTTCGGAAGGGATAACCGCTGAAAGCATCTAAGCGGGAAGCCTGTTCCAAGATGAGGTTTCTCACCACCTCGAGTGGTTAAGGCCCCCTATAGACCATGGGGTTGATAGGCCGGAACTGGAAGCCCGGTAACGGGTGTAGGTGACTGGTACTAATAGGCCGAGGACTTACCAACGAAGAAGCTACGCGTCCACTGTGCGGTATCTGAAACAACACACGCAACCCTTC
>NZ_JBFAXH010000038.1:0-4328 GCF_040680755.1 Nocardia sp. NPDC051990
CTAGCGTTGGCCCGGCGATTGGTCGACGTGCTGTGGGCACTGCTGCACGACAACCGGCCCTTCGACACCAAGCCCCCGAGCGTCACCGGAGCCCCAGTCGCAGCTTGACATCGTCATTGAGATTCCTCCTAGTTGCTGCGTCACATGGTAGAACATGTTCTAATTTCGGCGCCGGGAGTTCGGTGAGAACTGCTCGGCGCCCAGCTCGACAAGGACTCCTATGGACTGGTATACCGGCAACACCGCCTATGACACCGTGCTGACGATCGGCTTCGCCTTCGCGGCATTCGTACTGATCGGCGGCCTCTTCGCGCAGAGTCCCTACGGTCGGTTCGGCGCCACCAAGATCGGCTTCAACCTGAACCCGAAGCTCGGCTGGTGGTTGATGGAGATCCCGGCGACGGTGGTCTTCGCGGTGTTCTATCTGACCGGTCCGAACCGGTTCGAGCCGACCGCGTTGGTGCTCGCCGCGATCTGGGTGCTGCACTACGGCAACCGCGGCTGGTTCTTCCCACTGTCGATCCGCCAGGTGCCCGGCAAACGCAGCAGCTTCAATATCTCGGTGATCGCCGCGGGCATGTTCGTCACCGCTCTGCACGGCTACCTCAACGGCGCCCTCTTCAGCCACGACTACCTGCACCAATACGGTACCGACTGGCTGATCGATCCGCGCTTCCTGATCGGTCTGGTCGGCTACCTCGGCGGCTTCGCGCTGCTGGTCCGCTCCGAATCGATCGTGCGCAATCTACGCGATAAGGACAATCCGGGTGCGGCCGAATACCGGATTCCGTACGGTGCGGGCTTCCGTTTCGTCACCAGCCCCGCCTATCTCGGCGAGCTGATCGCCTGGGCCGGGTTCGCCCTGCTCACCTGGTCCCTGGCGGGTGTGGTGATCTTCCTGATCACCGCGGGGAACCTGGTGCCACGCGCCTTCGCGACACACAAGTGGTACCGCGAGAAGTTCGCCGATTATCCGGCCGATCGAAAGGCATTGATTCCCTTCATTATCTGAGGCGTCATACAGTGACGTGATGACGATCATCGATGCGTGGGCCCAGCATCCGACGGCACGGCTGCTGCAACACGAAATGCTGGACTCGCTGCGCCGATGGACCGGCGACACCATCCCGGACCAGCCGCCGCCGGTCTCCACGACGCTCGCCGCCATGGACGCGGGCGGTGTCGATACCGCGTTGATCAGCGCCTGGTATGGACCGGAGGGCGCGCTGATCTCCAATGACGAGGTGGCCGGATTCGTGGCCGAATCCGGTGGTCGCCTGGTCGGCGTCGCATCGGTGGATCTGCGCAAGCCGATGGGCGCGGTGCGCGAACTCCGACGTGCGGTCAACGAGTTGGGGATGAAGGCGCTGCGGATCGTGCCGTGGCTGTGGGGTCTGCCGCCGAACGACCGGCGCTACTATCCGCTCTACGCCGAATGCGTCGACCTGGGCATCCCGTTCTGTACGCAGGTCGGGCACACCGGCCCGCTGCGCACCTCCGAAACCGGCCGCCCGATTCCCTATCTCGACGACGTCGCGCTGGAATTCCCGGAACTGGTCATCGTGGGCGGACATATCGGCTATCCCTGGACCACCGAAATGATCGCGATGGCAACGAAATACCCGAATGTCTACATCGACACCTCGGCCTACACGGTGCGCAGGTACCCACCGGAGCTGGTTGCGTACCTGAAGTCCCACGGCCGCGGCAAAGTCCTCTTCGGCACCAACTACCCGATGATCCCGCCCCAACACGCCCTGGCGGGCCTCGACGACCTCGCCCTGGACGACGAATGCCGCACCCTCTTCCTCTCCGGCAACGCCACCCGCGTCTTCGGCCTCCCCACCCCCGACTAGTACGGTGGCTGTCGGATATCCAATCGCTCTGCCGCACAAGCTATAGCGCCTGCTGCCGAATCGACGCGATTTCATATGGTTCGGCTCGGCGATGCGTATAGACACGGCGCCGGTGTGGTTACGGGTGTACCGGAAGTTGAAGGTGCGCAGGCGAACCGAACCGCGCTTCACGCTCAGCACCAAGTGCTGGATTCATCGTGAGATTATTGCGCGGTGCGCCATCGAGTCCGTATCGAGGCGGTGCCGGTCTAGAACTCGCCGCTGGTCGCCGGATCGGCCAGCGCGCCTTCCGCGGTTCGTAATCGGTCGGTGAGTGCCGTGAGCAGGTCCATGGACTCGGTGGACAGGCCGAGCGCCAGTTGCACCAAGCGGCGTAGCGGACGGCTGTTGATCTGACTGGCCAGCAGCAGGTCGTGGTCATGGGGACTATCGAGGTACTCGAGATTCACGGCGGTTCTCACAATCTGTCAGCAGCTTTCCGGATTACCCGGCGCTCCAGCGGGTTACTCGCGCTACGGCAGGTATAGCCGTCGGACCTCGATGCGCAGGTTCTAATATTCCGGCAGGCGGAGGTTAACCCTCCGATCGACCCCCACCGAAGGGCGGAACAGTGGCGTTCGCGGACTATCAGAACGAGATCTACTTCGCGGCTCTCAGCGGAAATGCGCCGGAGTTCCCGATGGATTATGCGACCCTCGAGGCGAAGGCCACGGCCGCACTGCCCACCTCGCTGTACTCCTATATCGCGGGCGGAGCCGGTGACGAACTGACCCAGCGGCGCAATGTCGAGGCCTTCGAGGACTGGGGTGTGGTCCCACGGATGCTCGTCGGTGCGACCCAGCGCGATCTATCGGTCCAGGCTTGGGGACTCACCTTCCCCAGCCCGATCTTTATGTCCCCGGTCGGCGTGATCGGGTTGGTCGGCGATCGGCACGGCGATATCGCGGTCGCCGAGGCAGCGGCGAAATCCGGTGTGCCCGCGGTCTTCTCGACGCTCATGGCGGATCCGCTGGAGGAAGTCATCGGCCACGCGGGTGCGACGCCGAGCTTCTTCCAGCTGTACACACCCAAGAATCGCGACCTCGCCGCGAGTCTGGTGAGCCGAGCCGAGGCCGCCGGATATCGCGGCATCACGGTCACTTTGGACACCTGGATTCCGGGCTGGCGGCCGCAAGATCTGTCGACCGGGAACTTCCCGCAGTTGCGCGGGCATGTGTTGAAGAACTACACCTCCGATCCTGTTTTCCAGCAAATGGTCGGCTCGGACGATCCGCGGTCCATCGTGCTGCACTGGGTGCAAACCTTCGGAAATCCGCTCACCTGGGACGATCTCGAATGGCTTCGATCCCTGACCGAACTGCCGATCATCCTCAAGGGCATTTCCCATCCCGACGACGCGCGCCGCGCGATCGATGCCGGAGTGGACGGCATTTTCTGCTCGAATCACGGTGGGCGCCAAGCCAATGGCGGGCTGAGCGCATTGGAGACGCTGCCCGAGGTGGTCGAAGCCGTCGCCGACCGGGTGCCGGTGTTGTTCGATTCCGGTGTGCGCTCGGGCACCGATGTGATCAAGGCGCTCGGCTTGGGTGCGACGATGGTCGGCATCGGCCGTCCCTATGTGTACGGCCTTGCGCTGGGCGGGGTTTCGGGTCTGGTGCACGTGCTGCGGATGATTCTGGCGGAAGCCGATCTGCTCATGGCGGTGAACGGCTATCCGGATATCGCCGCGGTACGGGCGAATATCCGGCCGCGGCGCTGAATCGGGGCGGCGTGCGCCGCACGCGCGATGCCACTACGGTGGGGCGGCGAGTCCGGACCCCGATCGCTGGGAGATGAGCGTGCCGGTATCGACGATCGAGAATGCGGCGGCGCTGTCCGTGGCACCGACCGAGCCCGAACGCCGCGCCATCCCCACCGCCGCGTTCTGGGTGATCTCGGTCCTCGGGATCGTCGCCGGTGTGTACTACATCCACCAGGTCCGCGAAGCGATGCAGATGATGATGCATCTGAGCGTCTATCAGATCGCCGGGCAGCGGGTGGTCGACGGCGTTTCCATCTACGACACGCCCCTGCTCAGCCGCACCCGGGGCGTCTGGGAATTCGTCTACACGCCGTTCGCCGCGCTGTTGTTCGTGCCGCTGGTCAATCTGCACGATGACGTCTTCACTTATGTCGCACTATTCGGCGCCGCCGCTGTTCAACCGCGATGTTCGGCAGGTAACCGGCCGGACACGGTATCCGCCGGGGTGCGGTAGATCAGCGTCAGGACTCCGACGTGGGTGCCTGCGCCTGCCGTTCCGCGACCGCCGCGGCACGTTTGGCGCCCGCGCCCCAACCGACGTGCAATTCGGCGCGCATGCGGTCGACCATATGCGGATAGTGCAGCTCGAAGGCGGGTCGTTCGGACCGGATGCGCGGCAGCTCGTAGAAGTTGTGCCGCGGCGGCGGGCAGGTGGTGGCCCACTCCAGCGA
>NZ_JBFAXH010000039.1:0-2202 GCF_040680755.1 Nocardia sp. NPDC051990
CGATTCGAAAGCGGCTATCGGTCTGACCGTGCCGTCGGTGCGTGCACAACTGCCCGACGACATCGACTGGCTGACACCGGACAACCTCGACAAGGACTTCGGTGCCCAGCCGATCTCCGATCCCGAACGCACAACCTCGCTACGGCCGCAGCATCCGGCCTATCTGATCTATACCTCCGGCTCCACGGGTATGCCGAAGGCCGTGACCGTGACGCATGCCGGATTGGCCGCGCTCGGGTCCGAACAGCGGGAACGCTATGCGGTGACCGCGGTTTCGCGGACCCTGCATTTCGCATCGCCGAGCTTCGATGCCTCGGTCTGGGAGCTGCTACTTGCGGTGGGCGCCGGCGCCACGATGGTGATCGTCATGCCCGGCATCTACGGTGGCGCGGAGCTGGCCGAACTGCTGCGCCGCGAGCGGGTGACCCATGCCGTGATCACGCCGGGAGCGTTGGCTTCGGTGGATCCGGACGGGCTCGACGACCTGCGAGTCGTCGTTTCTGCCGGTGATGCTTGCCCGCCGGAGCTGGTGCGACGCTGGGTGCGCGGCGGTCGTGAGTTCTTCAATGCTTACGGTCCGACCGAGGCGACGATCATGACGAATCAGGGCACTCCGTTGGTGGCGGGTGAGTTGGTTACGATCGGTGGCCCGATTCGCGGTATCTCGGAATGGGTGTTGGATCAGCGGCTACAACCGGTACCGGTCGGTGTGGCGGGTGAGTTGTATATCGCGGGTGCTGCACTGGCCCGTGGATATCATCGTCGGTCAGATGTGACGGCCGAGCGTTTCGTAGCGTGCCCCTGGATGCCCGGTGAGCGTATGTATCGGACGGGGGATGTGGTTCGGTGGACGACTGGTGGGGCGGTCCAGCATCTCGGACGTTCTGATTTCCAGGTGAAAATTCGGGGCCTACGCATCGAACTCGGTGAGATCGATGCGGCACTCGCCGCTCATGAGACCGTTGGTTTCGTCACCACCATCGGCTACCGCAGCGATTCGGGGGGCGAGTCGTTGGTTTCGTATGTTGTTGCCGCGCCGGATCATTCGGTCGATACTGCGGCTTTGACCGAATATCTTGCTCGGCGGTTGCCGTCGTATATGGTGCCGTCTTCGATCATGCTGTTGGACCGTATTCCGTTGACGCCGGTGGGCAAACTCGACCGCAAGGCCTTACCGAAGCCGGTACACACCGATAGCAAACCGTTCCGGGCGCCTGAGACACCGATGGAACACACGATCGCCCAAGTGTTCACCGATGTACTGGGTATCGACACGGTCGGTCTCGACGACTCGTTCTTCGATATGGGCGGAGACAGTTTGGTCGCGACCCGGGTTGCGACGCGACTCGGGGCCGCGCTGGAAACCGAGGTTCCGGTGCGGCTGTTGTTCGAGGCGTCCACGGTAGCGGCGCTCGCAACCCAGGTAGCGCGACATGCCGGCACGGGACGACAACGTCCACCGTTGATCGCTGGGCCGCGCCCCGAGCTCGTGCCGTTGGCGCCGGCCCAACAACGGATGTGGTTCCTCAATCAGTACGAACCCGGCGCTGGGGCGTACAACATGCCGATCGCCATTCGGCTGCGCGGCGAGGTGGATGTCGCTGCCCTGCGCTTGGCCATGGTCGACGTGCTGCGCAGACACGAGTCTTTGCGAACGCGGTACCCGGACCACGACGGAATGCTGATCCAGCTGATCGAATCCGCCGACGACGTAGACCACGAACTGACTCCGGTACCGGTTCTGCCGAGCCAGTTGATCGCAACGGTAACCGAATTCGTCGCCGAGGGTTTCGACGTGAGCGCCCAGGTGCCGGTGCGTGCCCGATTGTTCCGTGCGGTCGGCGGCGAGGAATCCGAATATGTGCTGGCCGTCGTGGTGCATCACATCGTCGCGGACGGCTTCTCCATGACACCCCTGGCCCGCGACGTGACAACTGCGTACACCGCACGGATTCGTGGTGAAGTCCCATCGTGGACGCCGCTGCCTGTCCAGTATGCGGACTACGCACTATGGCAACGAGCTACCCTCGGCTCGCCCGACGACCCGGAATCGTTGAGCGCCCAGCAGATCCGATACTGGACCGAAACCCTCGACGGTGTTCCCGAGGAGTTGTCTTTGCCGGTCGATCGGCCGCGGCCGGTGCTGATGTCTCATCGGGGTGCGACGGTTGGTTATCGGGTGGATGCCGGGTTGGTGCGGAT
>NZ_JBFAXH010000040.1:0-2040 GCF_040680755.1 Nocardia sp. NPDC051990
AAGAGCCAGCTGCCCGGCGGCCGCCTGCCCGGCGGCCAGCTGCCCGGCGGTACCGTCGGTACCTGGATCAAGCAAGCACTGGCCGTGCTGCAGCAGTTGGGCTACGACATCAGCAAAATTGATCCACAGGACATCGCGATCATCATCCAGCACGAATCGGGCGGCAATCCCAATGCCGTCAACAATTGGGATAGCAATGCCGCCGCGGGAACACCCTCGATCGGGCTCATGCAGACCATCGGCCCGACGTTCAACCAGTACGCCGCGCCCGGGCACAAGAACATTTACAATCCGGTCGACAATATCGTCGCCGGGGTCCGCTACGCGATAAGCCGATACGGCTCGGTCCACCGTGTGCCAGGCGTCAAGGCGGTACGGTACGGCCTACCGTACAAGCCCTACTGATGCCACCGCCGCAGCGGGACACACCGGATCCGAGCCTCGACGCGCACGAGACCCGGCCCGGCACAACGACATCCGCACCGCGCCGAAACGCGACACGAGGGACTGCGCCACGGGCGCCGACCGGAATACCGGCCCCTCTCGCACAGCAGCCTGCCACCACCGCGGGCGGGCGCGCTCCGGCGGCAGCACCGAGTGCCGAATCGGCTACCGCGGCAACCGGATCGCCCGCCACCCGCCCCGACGCACTCGCCGGATTCGGCTCCAGCGCACCATACGCGGCGGCGGCGCTCGGCGCGCTGACATCCATTGCCGCCCAGTACGGCAGGGCCGACCCCAGCGCCGATACCGGTCAGCCGTACGCACCGCCCGCGCTCGGCTCCGGACAACCGACCTCTTGGCCCGGCGAATCGGGATCACAGTACGCGGCCAACAATCTCGATACCGGCCGCCGCGCGCAATCGACGCAGTCCTTGAACGCCGAACTCGGCCGCCTGCTGGGTGGCGCCGCCGATAGCACCATTCAGGGCCGGGCGGCCATCGACGGCATTGTCGCCGAGGTGAATACGGCCATGACCGCACTCGGCGGCGTCGCGGATACCACCGCCGGGCGGCAAATGCTGATCAGCACACTCAGCAATGCCTTACACCGCGCGGGCACCGTGCTCGGGCAGGGACAGGCCGCCGCGGCGATTACCGCGGACAAGGTTGCCGCACTGGCCGACCAATTCCTGCGGAACGCGCGCCCGACCCGGCAGCCGCCGCGTCGGGCCCAGCCGAGTACCGGCGGATCCAGCGCAGGTCCGCCCCGCACCCGCCCGTCCGGTCGCACGGGTCAGTGGATCAACGACGCCTTGCGCGTCTTGGCTGCCAATGGCTACGACACCCGACACATCAATCCCGCCGATATCGCCGCGATCATCCAGCACGAATCCGCGGGCGATCCGAATGCGATCAATCTCTGGGACAGCAACGCCGCCAAGGGAACTCCGTCCAAGGGCCTGATGCAGACCATCGACCCCACCTTCAACGCCTACGCGCTGCCCGGCCACCGCGATATCTGGAATCCGGTCGACAACATCATCGCGGGCGTGCGGTACGCCATCGACCGCTACGGTTCGGTCAGCAATGTGCCGGGCATCCAGGCTATGCACCAAGGCGGCCATTACGTCGGCTACTGAGCCGACGATGAGGTCGGCGATCGACTGTCGAGACCAGCAGGTGGCGTGATAACCACGCGGCAGATCGACCACTTTCACGACATCATGGGTACGCGGGGCGGGTGGCGTGATAACCACGCGGCAGATTGACCACTTTCACGACATCACCGGTACGCGGGGCCTCGACACATTGGCCGTTTCCGATGTACATCATGACGTGACCAGGATTCCCGTTGTTGAATTGGGCGTCGGGGAAGATCAGGTCGCCGGCGCGGATATCGGCCGGATTGACCTTCGGCAGCTGTTGATACTGGTCCTGGGACACACGTGGGATCTTCACACCCGCCTGGGCCGCGGCGTATTGCATCAGCCCGGAGCAGTCGAAGGAATTCGGACCTGTGGCACCCCACACATACGGCACGCCACGTTTGGACAAGGCGACCTGGATCGCCTTCTGCGCGGCCGTGGACGTCGGAGC
>NZ_JBFAXH010000041.1:0-1459 GCF_040680755.1 Nocardia sp. NPDC051990
ATTGCTCAGGCTCAACCGGTGGACGCAACACCCGAGGTCATGGAGGGTGTTATGGGAAGGCCATCGGACTGGATGCGGGAGGTAACCGGGCGAGCTCCGATGCGGTCGCCGGGCGCTCCCGGGACGCAGCGTTCGGTGGAGCGCCTGTTCTGGGACAAGATCGCCGAGGGCATGCTTCCAGCGGAAGCCGGTGTCGCAGTAGAGGTATCGCCTGTCAAGGGCAGTCGATGGTTCCGAGATGCTGGCGGGATGTCACCGTACTCGTGGCCTCGTCCCGGCGGCCGCTACCTGCGCTTCGCCGAACGCGAGGAGATCGCGCTGCTCAAAGCCCAGGGCAACGGCGTGCGCCAGATCGCGCGGGTGCTCGGCCGCAGCCCATCGACAATTTCGCGGGAGTTGCGACGCAACGCCGCAACGCGCAGCGGGAAACTGCATTACCGCGCGTCGGTGGCGCAATGGAAGGCCGAACTGTTCGCCCGCCGGCCCAAGACCGCCAAACTCGTCAACAACCCGCGACTGCGCAACTACGTCCAGGCGCGCCTGTCCGAACCGATCATCGACGAGCGCGGCAACACCGTCAAAGGCCCGACGACGCGCACCTGGACCGGCCGCAACAAACCCCACCGCGCCGACCGCGCGTGGGTGCAGGCATGGAGTCCCGAGCAGATCGCCAAGCGACTGCGCATCGACTTCCCCGACGACGAGTCGATGCGGATCAGCCACGAAGCCATCTACCAGGCACTCTATATCGAGGGCCGAGGCGGACTCAGTCGTGAACTGATCTTGAACCTGCGGACCGGTCGCTCGTTGCGGATGCCTCGGGCCCGCTCGAAACGCGTGGCCTGGGCGCACGTGACCCCGGATGTGTTGATCAGCGAACGCCCCGCCGAGGCGAACGATCGCAAGGTCGCCGGGCACTGGGAGGGTGACCTCATCATCGGCGCCGAACGCTCCGCGATCGCCACCCTCGTCGATCGGAGCACTCGATACACGATGCTGGTTCACCTGCCCCGCGAACGAGGATGGGCGACCAGCGCCCCGGTCAAGAATGGTCCAGCACTGAGCGGTTACGGAGCCGCGTCGACGAACAAGGCCCTCTCGACGGCACTGGCAAAGCTGCCGACGAACATGGTGAAGTCGCTGACCTGGGACCGGGGAAAAGAACTGTCTGCCCATGCGGAACTGACGGCCCAGACTGGTGTCGCGGTCTACTTCGCTGATCCACATAGCCCATGGCAGCGCGGGACCAATGAGAACACGAATGGCCTTCTGCGCCAGTACTTTCCGAAGGGCACCGACCTGTCACGGTGGAGTAAGCGGGACTTGGCGGCGGTCGCTCACGCACTCAACACGCGACCGCGGAAGGTCCTTGGGTGGCGCACTCCGGCCGAGGCGATGGAACAGCATCTACAATCGCTTCAACAACGAAATGTTGCTTCGACCAGTTGAATTCGCCTTG
>NZ_JBFAXH010000042.1:0-1240 GCF_040680755.1 Nocardia sp. NPDC051990
GGTCCTTGGGTGGCGCACTCCGGCCGAGGCGATGGAACAGCATCTACAATCGCTTCAACAACGAAATGTTGCTTCGACCAGTTGAATTCGCCTTGCGACCCGGCGTCCGAATGATGAATCGTGGACCCGGTCCAGGGCCGCCCTTGACGGGCACGCAACGCCGCGGCCTGCCGGATGGCCGATTCCACGAAAGCGGTCTGTTTGCTGGTCGAGCATTCCCAGCCCACGATCCGCCCCGCGTACGCGTCGATGACGAACGCGGTATAGACGAACCCGCCGCTGGCCAACCGCACGTAGGTGAAATCGGCGACGACCAGCAAATTCGGGGCCGGAACCCGGAAGTTCCGGTCGACCAGATCCGCCGCTCGCGACCTGGCCGGATCGGCCTCGGTAGTGCGAATCGCCTTGCGCCGCACCACACCCTTCCACCCGTTGACCCGCATCAACCGCTCCACAGTGCATCTGGCGACCGGAACGCCCTCCCGTTGAAGGTGGCCCCACATCTTCTCCGCACCGTAGAGCGATTCGGGTTTTCGACGGCCGTTCTCGTCGGGTTCGTAGTAGCCAGCCAGGATCTCGGTAATTGCGGTGTCCCACAACCGGCGTTTCGACGGCGACCGCGACAGCCAGGCATAGAAGGTTCTCGGGGCAATCTTGACACCGTGCGCGGAAAGCGCACGGCAGATCGGAGCGACCCCGAACCGAGCCCGATGCTCGGCGATGAACGCGCAAACTAACGGTGTCGCGGGTCGCTCTCCCGCACGAAGAAACTCGTTGCAGCCTTGAGGATTTCGATCGTCTGCTCGAGCTCGACGTTCTTACGCTTCAACTCGCGGATCTCGCGCGCCGTATCCGTCGAGACCCCCTCGGCCTCACCAGCGTCGATCGCGGCCTGCCGCACCCATTTGCGCAGCGTCTCCGCGGTCATCCCCAACCGGGCCGAGACCGCCTTCATCGCCGCCCACTCACTGGCGTAGTCGTCACGGTGATCAACGACCAGCCGCACAGCCTTGGCCTTGGTCGCTTCGTCGTACTTCGATGGCATGGTCTGCCCATCCTTCCCAAGAAAGAAGGTGAGCACCAAACCCGGGGCGATTCAAGTTGAGCGTGCTCATGCATGAGCATCACCGCTGTCCGCACGCCGAGGTGATGTCCTTGCCGTTGCAACCATATGGCTAGATCGTGCGCGACGTCGCCGACCTGGCGAGGCCAGCTGCGGCCACCGCCGTCTACCGCCCAC
>NZ_JBFAXH010000043.1:0-1141 GCF_040680755.1 Nocardia sp. NPDC051990
GAGTTGTCTTTGCCGGTCGATCGGCCGCGGCCGGTGCTGATGTCTCATCGGGGTGCGACGGTTGGTTATCGGGTGGATGCCGGGTTGGTGCGGATGTTGGAAAGCTTTGCGCGGCGGCGGAGTTCGTCGTTGTTCATGGTGATCCATGGTGCGTTGGCGGTCCTGCTTGCGCGGTTGAGTGGCACTACCGATATTGCGGTCGGTACGCCGATCGCCGGACGCGGCGCTGCCGCGCTCGACGACGTGATCGGCATGTTCGTCAATACTTTGGTGTTGCGGACCGACATCGATCTGGATGAGTCGTTCACGGATCTGCTCGGCCGGGTCAGGCAGGTCGATCTGGATGCTTTCGAGCATGCTGATGTTCCGTTCGAGCAGTTGGTGGATCAGCTCGTTGTGCAGCGATCCCAGTCCCGGCATCCGTTGTTCCAGGTGCTGTTGGCGTTCCAGAATCTGGAACGAGTCGAGCTCGAGTTGCCTGGTTTGGCGGTGTCGGTGGTCGATTTGGCTTCCGAGGTGTCTCGTTTCGACCTGCAGTTCGTGTTGTCGGAAGATCGCGACAGTGGTGATATGACGGTGTCGGTCACCTATGCCACGGATTTGTTCGATGCGGGGACCGTTGATTCTCTTGTGCGTCGGTGGATTCGGGTTTTGGAGTCGGTTGCCGCTGATCCGATGGTTGCGGTCGGGGCGATCGAGGTGCTCGAGCCTGCTGAACGGGCGGATCTGTTGACACGTTCGGGTGCGCCGACGGTGGCGCCCACCACTTTGGCTGATCTGTTGAGTGCGGCGGTCGCGCGGGATCCTGATGCGACGGCGATCGTGTTCGATGGGCAGCAGTTGAGTTATCGGGAGTTGGATGAGCGTTCGAACCGGTTGGCGCGGTTGCTTATTCACCGGGGTGTCGGTCCGGAGGATATCGTCGCGATCGGTATGCCGCGTTCGGTGGATTCGGTTCTCGCGGTGTGGGCGGTGACCAAATCGGGTGCTGCTTTTCTGCCGATCGATCCGACCTACCCGGCTGATCGCATCACTTACATGATGAACGATTCGAAAGCGGCTATCGGTCTGACCGTGCCGTCGGTGCGTGCACAACTGCCCGACGACATCGACTGGCTGACACCGGACAACCTCGACAAGG